>CAZOKH010000033.1:0-36833 GCA_964580315.1 uncultured Anaerolineaceae bacterium
TTGACCTCGATTTAGTACAGGAGGGGCAATATTACACGGTTCTGATTCTCGAGGATGAGCCGGATACATTATCCTTACTGAAAAACCTGTTTTTGAAATCGGGTTTCCATGTATCTGGCGCAGCTACAGGAATTGAAGCCCTGAAAAAAGTAAAAGAATTAAACCCTGACTTGCTGATTATTGATTTAATGATGCCAGAAATGGATGGCTGGGAAACGTACAAGCATTTGCGCGTTTTCTCCAATGTCCCGGTGATGGTGGTTTCAGCCATAAGCGATAAGGAAAGAATTGTAGCGGCTTTAAAAATGGGTGTGGACGATTATGTGACCAAACCATTCACCAATGCTGAAGTGGTGGAAAGGGCGCGGGCAATTTTGCGTCGAACGATAAACAGGCCGTCCTCAACTGAGAATCGGATTTATCTAACGGGCATCGACCTTTTAATCGATGTGCCAAGCCGTGAAGTGGTTTTTCAAAAACAACAAGCCAGTTTGACGGATAAAGAGTTTTCATTACTGATCATCCTGGCGCAGTCGGCCCCGAAACTGGTTCCCTATCAGGTGATTTCGAATACAATATGGGGTGAAGACCATGAACTGATCCGTAAGAGAATTAAGTACCTGGTTTTCTCCATACGGAAAAAATTGGCTGAAATTAATCCCGATGTTGAAATTATTCAAACTGCGGGGCGCCTGGGTTATAAAATTATCTCCGATTAATGAGAAAGATGAAAGCATGAAGCATTCTTCTCGTCTGGCAGGCAACATCCTAAGGGCCATCCTTCTGGGAATTATCCTGTCTGGTTCGCTGCCTGCCGGGGTTGTTCTGGCACAATCATCACGGGTAATCGGTGTGAATCAAGAATCTGATGACCCGTTGACCGGGGATGAAGCCAGCGATTCGACCGATGATGCAAATGCCAGCGAGAATGAGCCAGTTGTTGAAGAATCAACAGCGGACGATCTTCCATCCACACAGCCATCAGATCAACCAGAAGAAGCCTGCGTGCCAGTTGCTGAGACTCAAGAAGCACCACCTGTTCCAGACCTGCCGCAGGAGCAAAATTCGACCCCCATCCTTGAAAAACCGTCAGTTCCCGATCCTGAAATTGAAGTTCCAGCCGAAGAAACTGCCTCTTCTGAAACGGTTGAACCATCTACAACTTCTGAAGTAGAACCCCCTTTGGAAGAAGAAATTTTAAACATTGTTGACACACTGGCAGAAGAAGAAATTCAACTGACTGACATGAATGATCAACCCGTTGCCCTTTCTTCTGAAGCTGCCGTTGAGGCGCTGGGAAGTGATCCTTGGTTTGAAGAGGATGGTGTGAAACACGGGTTTGTAAAACCAGGCGAAAGCTGCCCAACCTTCATCGATGTATGCCACAACAGTGACGAGAATCCCTTTCAGGCGGCAATTGATTCGGCGCCTGAAGGAAAATCTACAACCATTTTTGTCGCGGCCCAGCATTATGAAACGGATGTGGTGATTAACAAGCCGCAACTATCCTTGATGGTAGGAACAGTGCATTCGTTTTTTGATGAGGATGTTTGGTCTCCGGGCGAAGGCAGCGCGGCTGTGAACCGCATGACCCTGATGTATGAGTTGAGCAGCTTCACGGGAATGTCGGTATTGGATGAGGTGCTGGTTGCAAATGACGGCGTAAGCTTGCAGCAAGCAGTTGATCTGGTTGAAGCGGGCGGAACCGTGACGGTGGCGCCTGGTGAATACCAGGGATTCAAAATCAAGAAATCGGGTGTAAAAATTAGCGGCACAAATTCCACTTCACCGGCATCGGGCGCCGGCGGTAATGCGCCCGTCATTCAAAGCGGCATGACAGACGGAAATGTGGGCATCGAAATTGATGCTGACCATGTCAGTATTGAGGGTTTTGTGTTCAAAGGGAATGACCAGGCAATCAAGATATCCAACGCGAATCATGTGAACATCAGTCACAACACGTTTACCAGTAATCACTGGGGCGTGTATGTGAGCGGTGTTGAAAGCCAGGACATTCAGATTCACGATAACCGTTTCACGCAGAACAATGCGGCTGTTGAAAATGCCACCCTGTCGGCTGACACACTGATCAATGCCCGGCAGAATTGGTGGGGCAGCAACCTGGGACCGTCGCGGCTGGATAGCGTGGGGGACGACCATTGCGTGGGAGACCAGTGCGGCGACTGGGTGATTGGTATATTGGATTATTCAAACTGGTTGAAAATATTCCCTGATTCCACAACCGACTCTATCCCCGGGGCTGTTCCACCGGCTGACGAACTTGCATTGCAAACCGGTTTTACACCGGCGGTCATACCGGTTACGGGTGGGCAGCCGGTGGCATTGAGCTGCGAAAGCCGCTGCACTGTTTTGACCTTACCCGGCGGCGAACAGATTGAATTATGTGATCTGTGCGGCCAAGAGGCTGAATTCCAGGCTCTGGGTGAGGGGCAGTTGCCCGAAAACCTCCTTGCAGGAATGAGTTTCCTTGCCGCCGTCAATTTCAACGTGCAGTCCGTCAACAGCACACAAAATGCAAATGTCAGCGGCGATATACAGGCCAGCCTGTTGATGAACATCCCGGCTTTAGGCAGCGGCAGTGAACTGGCAATTTTGTTTTGGGACACTTCAATGAACGAAGGCATTGGCGGTTGGCGGGAAATGGATAATGCGCCGGTTTACCTGTTGCAGGGGGCTAATGGTTCAGATTTTCTGCCAGTGCAGATCGATGTGCAAGGCATGGGGCTGTTTGTTCTGGTTGCGAAATAACCTGAGATAAGAATTATTCGTGTTTTTACCTGGTTTTGGTCAATTCAATAGCCGGTATGGCCGTGTAGTATAATTCCGCCAGTCACATCATCTAACAAATTCATTGGACAAAGCATGTCAATTCCCGATTCTCAACCTGAATTGAAATCAAGCGAGGTTATGTCACAGCAGGGCAGACAGGTAAAACTGGCGGTTATGCTGCTGCTCAGCGCCATTTTTGCCGTGGTGGTCATTCGGCGCGCATGGTTGTGTGATGATGCTTACATTACTTTTAGAACCGTCGATAATTTTCTGCACGGTTATCGCCTGACCTGGAACATCACCGAACGTGTGCAGGCTTACACCCATCCTCTATGGATGATGCTATTGACCCTCTTTGCTTTCATCACACGTGATTTGTATTACACCAGCCTGGGTTTGTCGATTGTCATTGTGCTTGGTGTGGTGTTCTTTTTAGGATACCGCTTCTCAAGGTCAGAGGCATCGGCGGCTGTGGCTGTTCTCATTTTGATCCTTTCCAGGGCTTTTGTGGATTATTCAACCGCCGGATTGGAAAATGGTTTAAGTCATCTGCTGATTTTGGCGTTCTACTTTTTGTTCTTCCAGGGGGTAAAAAGCCCAAAACAGATTTTCTGGTTGTCGTTCATCGCTTCGCTGGGATTGCTTAACCGCATGGACCTGGCGCTGGTTTTTGCGCCCGCCCTGCTGATGGTGTTGTGGCAGACGAGAAACTGGCAAACTGTCAAATGGTTGGCGCTGGGGCAGGTTCCCTTTATCCTGTGGGAAATCTTTGCCACCCTGTATTATGGTTTTCCATTTCCCAACACAGCTTATGCAAAATTGAATACGGGTATTCCCAACGGGGAGTATATTCAACAGGGTTTTCTCTATTTGCTCAATTCCATTCAGTTTGACCCTGTCACCCTGACGGCGATCCTTGCCAGCAGCGCATTGATCCTTTTCAACAGGAAACGCAAGTATTACCCACTGCTGGTGGGGATGGGGCTCTATGTCTTCTATGTGATTAAGGTGGGGGGAGATTTCATGAGCGGCAGGTTCTTGACTGTGCCTTTGATGTGCGCGGTGATGCTGTTGTCGCAAATTGAATTTGAAAAATTGGCCTCAACCAGCCTGATGGTGATATTCGCCTCTGTGCTGATTTTGGGATTAACTGGAAAGAACAATACCCTTGAGATCAACGAACTGGGCGCGATTGATTCAGGCCCAATCCATGTGGGTGAAAACGGCATCCTGGATGAGCGCATGTTGTATTATGGTGGAACAGGGTTGTTGAATGTGAAACGCAATCAACCCCCGCCGTACTTTTACTGGGGCGTTGATGGCGAACGCGTGCGCACGCAGCAATTGGATGTCGTTGATCAATATGGAGTGGGGTTGTTTGGCTATTTTGCCGGCCCGCAGGTTTATGTGCTGGATCGGTTGGCGCTGGCTGATCCGCTGCTGGCGCGCCTGCCTGCCATGCGTGCGGTGGACTGGCGTATTGGTCACATGATGCGAAAAGTACCCGGTGGATATGTCGATTCTTTGAAATTAAAGGGCAACCGCATCCAGGATGAAAACCTGGCTGAATATTATGATAAGCTGCTGGTGATTACGCGCGGCGCATTGTTTTCATCCCAGCGCCTGATGGAAATCTGGAAGATGAATACCGGGCAGTATAATCATTTGATCGATTACGAAGCCTACCGTTACCCGGATATGGTGAAAATCAGCCAGGCTGATGCGCCGGCAAAACCAGGCACAGATAATGATACGTGCAGCGCTGCTGCTGCGATTAAAATGACTGACAGCGGCCTGGAAATTCAATTGGATTCAACCAAAAACGCTGCATGGTTGGAAATGGGTCTGGACGATGATGATCGTTATCTCATCGAATATTACCAGGGTGAGACCAAAATCGCTTCTCAAGCCATTGCAACGGCCTATTTACCTGAACCTGGCGGCATTTCCACACGGTTATTCCAGGTTCCACAAAAAGCGGCAAAATCAGGCTATGATCGAATTCAGATTTTTCCACTGTCGGGTGATGAGGATTATTGTCTGGGGTATTTTAAAACCCGCTAATCCGTTGATGTTTTTATTGGATGTGTTATCTTTTAAAGACATTTCCTGGAAATCTCATCCATGATAAAAAGCCATCGAATAAGCGAAAAAGCGGTTAAAGAGATCACGCTCTTCATAAAAAGCCCCTGGCGAACGGTGCGGGTATGCCTGTCGCACATCAACACATTCTTGAAACATTTTGGCAATGTGCGCGGCGCTGAAGCATCGGCAACCTTATCGTATTACGCACTATTTTCCATATTCCCATTGATACTACTGGTCATTGCTGCCGGTGGACACATTCTTGAAAAACGCATGGGACAGGAGCAGTTGATTGAAGCGGTTGTGACAATCTTCCCGGTAGCCCAGGATATGATCCGCCGCAATGTTACCCAGGTTCTAAGCAGCCGGGGATCAATCAGTGTGCTTGGTTTATTGTCACTGGCATGGTCGGCTACGGCTTATTTTCATACTTTAATTAACAATATTAACCGCGCCTGGGCTAAATCGCGTATGCCCAGCTATGTGCGTACGCGGCTGGGGGCGTTTGGAATTGTGGTGGGAACAATTGCTGCACTGGTCATTTCGATCATTTTTTCAACTGTCCTGCGGCTTTTTTCTCAATTTCGCGTGCCATTGTTTGGCGGTTTGAGTCTGTACCAATCGCCGCTGTGGAAATTGTCGGTAAACTATCTGCCGTTTGTGGTTCGCTTTGCCATGTTTTGGTTGATGTATGACTGGGTGCCCAACCGCAAGGTGAAAAAACGCGCAGCGGTGGCGGGGGCGCTTTTCTCTACGGCGGCCTGGGAATTGCTAACCAAGGTGTTTACCTGGTACATTGGAAGCGGAGTGGCTAATTATGAACTGGTGTATGGATCACTGGGGGCGATTGTGGTTTTGATGTTCTATTTTTTCCTCACCAACATGATTTTTTTGCTGGGAGCAAATTTGACTGCCGCCATTGACCAGCATTTAACGCACAAAGCTGCGTGATCATCCCACTTAAATCAAAACCACGCCGGCCGGGAGCCCCCGGGTGCTCGCCGGTTTTTTGATCAGCCTTTGGTTGGGAGATTAATAATGCCTAAGGATAATCTTAATAACAAGTAAAATCTTTCAACTGGGTCTTGACAACGAAAGCGAAAAACGAAAGAATCAGATAAATCGGATTCAATACCTGATAATCGTGGAAATAATTCCTGGCTTTCAATTTTTAGAACTGCACACTCAGGGATGCAATTTTTCAGGGAAAATGGGGAATTGGGACATTCCTCAGAAGTTAAGGTAACCGCATGGCACCTGGCAGTGAAGATCACAAGAAATTTGCCTTGATTGATGACAAGGGCGAAATCAAGCTGCCTTATATGATAGCTGGATTTGTGCTGCTGTGCATGCTATTGACTGCCCTGGTGTTGATGAAACATATTCCCCTGGCAGGCCTGGTTGTGGCGGGAGTTCCGCTGGTGTGGGCGGCAGTTCATTATTCACGAAAAACACTTCATATTCTGACTGGGATCCTGGTTGTTTGTTTGCTTGCGGTGGGTTTCGCCAACCGTCAGGCAATTAGCACGCAGGGTTTGTTTGTGCTGGTAAGCCTGGGGCCGGTAGTGGCGGCGGCTTATACCATCTGTCATATCCGCTCCATGCAAGAGCAAACCCGTCAGCAATTTCATATCACAGCCGATTTGACGCACCATTTTGAATACTGGCAAAAAGCCGACGGCAGTTATGCCTACGTGTCGCCGGCGTGCGAAGCCATCACGGGATACAGTTCGCAAGAGTTTATGGATAATTCGCGACTGCTGTTCGACATTGTTTTGCCAATGGATCGCCGCAAGCTTGTTGAATCATGCGACAGGGTCGGCCAGGCTTCTCAACAGAGTGACACCGTGGAATTGCGCATTACCCATCGCAATGGACAGCAGCGCTGGTTGGAACATTCCTGCCAGAAAATATTTGGCGAAGATGGCGAATACCTGGGAAAACGCGCCAGCATTATCGATATTACCAATCGCAAAAACAACGAAGATACTTTTCGCAACAGTGCAGAGAGGCTGGCATGGGCGCTGGAGGGCACTGAAGATGGCGTGTGGGATGCAGACCTGGTGCAGGGAAATACCTACTTCAGCCCCAATTATGCGCGAACGCTGGGATTGGCTCCTGAAAAAGGGTTGAAATTGAAGGATTTGCATGCCTTGATTCACCCGGATGACTTGCCGCGGGTTATGGAAGAATTCAGGCGGCATCTCCAGGGAAAGAATCCTGCCTACCGCACCGAATACCGGGTGATGACGCGCAACGGGGAATGGCGCTGGATTTTGGATCGCGGAAAAGTCATTCAACGTGATCGCAGCGGGAAACCCCTGCGCATGGTTGGTACGCATGTCGATATCACAGACCGAAAAAAGGTTGAGATGGCGCTGAGCGAGTCTGAAACCAAGTTCAGGCAGTTAGCCGAGAATATGCGTGAGGTTTTCTGGCTGCGCGATCGGGATTCAGGGGATTTCATCTACGTCAATCCGGCATATGAGCATATCTGGGGAAGATCATGCCAGAGTCTTTACCAGGCGCCAAATTCATTCTTTGGCAGCATTCACCGCGACGACCTGGGTCGGATTTTCCATGCCCAGAAAGAACTGGTTGAGTCGGAGAAGACCTTTAACGAGGAATACCGCATCGTTCATCCCGACGGCGCCATTCGCTGGGTGTGGGTGCGGGCCTATCCGATTCACAATGACGAGAACAAGTTTTACCGGATTGCGGGTGTGGCTGAAGATATCACTGAACGGAAGAAAGCTGAAACGGCGCTTAAGGACAGCGAAAAGCGCTACAAGGATTTAATCGAGCAGCAGGGCGGAGGGGTTGGCATTATTGATCCCAATGAAACAATTGTATATATCAACCCGGCAGGGGAGGATATTTTTGGCGCGGCGCGCGGCACGCTTTCGGGGCACAACTTGAATGAGTTCCTGGATGAAGAGCATCTGTCTTTCTTCCAGGGGCAATCCAGTTTGCGCCGCCAGGGCGTTGAAATTTCTTTTGAAATTCCCATAGTGCGTACCGACAAACAAAAGCGCAATTTGCTGGTGACGGCAACGCCTCGTTTTGATGTGAATGGACAGTTCCTGGGGACGATTATCATCTTCCGTGATATCACCCAGCGCAAGCAGACGGAAGACCGCCTGCGTTACATCAGCCTGCATGATGCGCTCACAGGGCTTCACAACCGGGCGTTTTTCGACGAAGAGCTTGCCCGACTGGAGGACGGAAGCCAATTGCCGGTGAGCATAATCATGATCGATGTGGATGGCTTGAAAACCGTCAATGACCGGCTGGGGCATGCTTTTGGCGACCAGCTTCTCATTCGTGTAGCGCAGCTCTTGCAACGTTCATTGCGCGGTGGCGATATTGTGGCGCGGCTGGGCGGGGATGAATTTGCCATCCTGCTGCCTGAAACACCTGAAGAAGTGCTGGAGAACGTGATCAAACGTATTCATGAAAATGTGCGCTCAGAAAATGAAAAGGGGATGAATCCCTTTGAGGTCAGCCTTTCGCTGGGCGGAATCACCTGCCTGCAGCGTGAACAGTTGCGCGAGGGAATCAACCAGGCTGATGCCCTCATGTATGATTCAAAGCAAAAAAAGAAGAACGGCTTCTTCATTCAATTGCCGGCTAAGAATAAAAAGGAATAGTATTTCCTGTGGGGAATTAAATTGACGGCAGCTTGCGGATTTTAAAGAAGAATAATACGCCGGCATTGGTTAAAAGCGCCATAATGGCTGAAACGAAAACCAGCGGTGTGGCAAGTTGTTGAATTGCAATGCCTGCCATCGTCCAGATGATTAAGACCGGGAAAGCCAGTTCGCTGCGCCGCAGCACCAGGTAGATGCCCACTACAGCCACACCCCAGATGATGAGCGAGGCAAACACCGGCAGCGGCAGGTTGGGATTGTTCCATTTGAGCGGATCAACAAAATAGAAGAGCGACAGGGCTGTGACGATCAAGGTCCAGGCAGAGTGTGCGCTGATGGGTAAATGTACCAGCAGGCGCTCAATGGCGACTGCATCTCGCTTGCCAATTTCAAGGCGGTAATAAATCCATCCCAGGCAGGCTAGCTGCAACAGCAGCAAGAAAAAGGAAACGGTCTTGTTGCCCTGATGCCAGGCATACACCCACAACATGTTTAGAATAGAACTGGTTGCCAGCCAATAACTGATACGTTCCTGGTATTCCTGTGTGCGTTGATCGGGCAGAACCTGGAAGATGGCGTACGCCAGCAGCCCGGCATAAACGAACACCCATGCCCCAAATGTGAAAGGAATGGGGGTGATGAGATTTGGATTGGCGACAAAAAGTTCAACCGTAGAAACGCCGTTAAGCTGCCAGAAGTTGGCAACCACATTCACAAAAATGACCAGGATGACGGCCACCAGGTTTAATATTTGGCGTCGTTGGCTGGAGGATTCTTCGGCGGAGTTGGGAATGCCCTTAAACCGGATTTGCCCCGCAGAAAGCAAGAGGGCAACGGCATCAAAAGCAGCGATGATGGTGAGATGATGCTCGCCAAAGTGACCAATAATGATTCCCAGCAATCCCCAGATGGCAGTCAGGGGGATCACGGTTTCTTTGCGGGTGAAAGCCAGCGCCAGAACAACCACTGAACTGATGGTTAGCAGGATGACAGATGAAATGTAGGGCGCAAGAGGATTGAAGGGGAGCAGCACGCTTTCCAGAACGACTGCAAAATTCAGCAGGAACAAAAAGCCAACCCACCCCATGTGTAAACTGGTGGGGTAATAAACCAGCCAACGTTCTGTTTTGTTGGGTTCGCGATCCTCATTTTTCAAGGAGCGATAAACCATTACCTGGCAACCTGCCCAGGCGGTGACGGCGAGCAGGCTGAGGGGGTAGGCTCGCAGCAGCCAGAAAAGCAGCCAGATGACATAGGCTGCGCTGCCGAAGAAATACCACAGGTTTGTTTTCTCGATGTACTGTTTGTCTTGCGGAACAGACAGGTATTGGCTGATAACGACGGCAAGATTGGAAGCAAAAAATGGAACCCAGGCGATGAACACAAAACTGGAAGGGGCAATTTGACTGTTGGATAGAAAAACCTGCCAGACTGGAATTCCATTTGTCATGAAAAACAGAACGTAGATGGTGATGATCAGGCTTGTGAAAAAGGTGACAACGTTTAATAATTTGCGGCGGGCCAAAACCTGGCTATCGTCCAATTCGGTTTTACGAAACCGCGCCAGCACCATGACGATGATGAGCAGGAGCGCATTTACCCCGGCAGCAGATGAGGGGATAATTTGTGTTTGTTGATGTACCAGGATACCGAAGTATATCCACAGGAAAACGATCGGGAAGTAATAATCTTTGAACTTTAGGATGAAGAAGACCGCCCACAGGGCGCTGATTGTGATGAGGATGGCTGCCCAGGCCTCAACAGGGAAAAGATAGCTGTCCAGGCTGTATTGATACATCACCGTGGCGATGTTGAGCAGTGTGATGTAGCTGAACCATGACAGGCTGAGCGTTACCGGGATTTTGACGCACACCACGTCCATGCGGCTTAAGGATGCGGCCTGGCTGTGGACGCCGCGATAGGCGAGCGAAAAGCAGATCAATATCAAAACCGCCAGGATGGATGCTACCAGGAACTCGCCATTGTGCCAGAAAAAGACCCAGAGAATGCTGATAAGGCAGCCGAGCGCAATCCAGTTTCCCACAGCTTTCAGGACGGTGTTATCAGACTGGGCGGCCATTGCCTGGTAAAAACCATGCATAATCAGGGAGATGCAAATCACACCCCAGAAGAAGTACACATATTGTGCGGGGGTAATGAGAAGGGGGAGGAGTGCAAAAATCTCACCCGTTGTGTAACCGTTTAGCCGAAAGATATTGGCAAAAACGGCATACACCAACAGTGAAAAAAGTGAAATCAGAGTGAATGCCTGGCGTGGTTTCATGAATTTTTGAACAGTACCATTTTATAACATGAAGTGAAGTATGCGTTGCAATTTTCGCGCCTGATTTTTGGCCATGGCGTTGAAATATTAAAAAAACCGCCCGGATTTGACTCGGGCGGCAATAGGTTTAAAGATTATTGATCAGTAATTGATGATCCGGGGTAATTTTTTGGCCTGTTCAACCCAGTCTAAAACCTGTTTGAGAGCAGGCAATTTGCGCACCAGCTTTTTGGCCGCGTTGGCTTCAACCATTTTTTCCAAGAGGTTTTCAGGTTTGCGTTGTGCCAATTCGGGGATGGTATCGACGCCGGCTTCTTCCAACAAGTCTGAATATTCAGAACCAACGCCCTTGATACGGTATAAATCAGCGTGGTTAACCCATTCGAGGATCTGTTTGGCACCAATGCCGGTTTTCTCGGCCAGTTCTTCTCTTCCTTTTGGCGTGGAACCGGCTTTCAATAAGCCATCGGTGGTCGCAATTCCAACTGCTTTTAATTTTTTGGCATATTCAACACCAATGCCTTCCACATCGATTATCTTTGCCATACCCAATTGCTCCTTTCAAAACGGCGATTTATTATTTTTAATACCTGATCATCCATACATCTTTGGTTAAAAAGATTATAGCCATTTTATTGGTTAAAGGCAATTAATCCCACTGCGACGAACCTGAAAATTTAAACCTGTTGATGTCATTTCTCTGCGTTATTGGGCGCTTGCGATTGCGCTGCATAGTTCTCAAAAGCTTCCAATTCTTCAGCCAAAGGAGAACTTTCGAGTGAATCTTCTATGTGTTTTAATATACTCTCTTTAGATGGCTTATTACCTGTGAAGGTACGCAACAGATTGATGAAGTATTGCGTCATTTCTTTGGTGAGGTTTTTCAATGAATCCTGGGAGATTTTTTCACCTCTCTGGAACCAGACCGTGGCTGCGTAACCCATCACCATTGTGGTGGATGCAGCTATTGCGGCAGAAAGCAGCCAACCGGGCAGGCCGCCCAGCTTGCTGAGTTGTTGAAACAGGGAACGGCCGATCAATCCCAGCCCAAAGGTGGCAATCAGTTCTTTGGCGCGTTTGACGGTTATTTCATAGTTATGAATTCGGGCAATGCCCAAAACCATGGCAGACTGGGTCATGAGTAATGGAACGAAATCAATCACCGGCAGTGGCGAAAGCGCGATGACGGCTGATATGGACGTGGCGCTGACGATGTTGCGCCAGGAGAGTTTCCAGCGGTACTGCGGCAGGGCTTTCCCCAACGCCACAATGATACCGGGTTCCTGAACGGCAATGCCCACCAGAATCTTATCCAGGTTTTTCCCTTTGGTGGCGACTACCGGGATGATCCTGTCTTCTTCCACACGCAAATTAACAGCGGCTTTTTTTACGACCTGTGAGGCGCTTTTTGCCACCAGGTCAATTTTGTTCAATACGATGATAAAGGGCTTGCCAAGCGCCAGCAGATCTTCGTAGAGCTCCAATTCGCTCTTTTTAATGCCCTGGATGGCATCGAATACAATGATGAGAAAATCGGCGCCCTGTGCGGCTTGCATGGCTTCCAGTTTCTCTTTTTCGCCCACATCGCCAACTGCATCAGCGCCGGGGGTGTCGATGACGGCGAAAATGCCAGCGTCTGCCGTCTGGTTGACGCGGGTTGTGCCGGGAATGGGGCCAACCTGGGCTTGATCTTGCCGGCTGTTGATGAGTTGATTATAGAGGGTCGATTTGCCGACATTGGCAGGCCCCACAATGGCCACGCGTTTCTTTTGCCCAAAGGTGAGGCGGAGCTGCGAGGTGGAAAGGCGTATGAGCAGCCGTACCATGTTGGCGTCGGAAGGGACACCGGTTAACAGGCTTTGCACCGATTTTTGTTCGGAGGGTGAAAGCGATTCCCAGAGGACGTGAAACATACCCTGTGTATCGGGGGACAGAAATTTGGTGATTTTGTCAGTAGCGGCCATTTTCACTCCTCAAGGAGGCGGTATGTTGAATAACCATTTCCGTTTATTGTATCATCTTCCCGGGTTTGAAATATTTCAGCAGCAATGGGGGGCACGACCAGCACAGCGGCAGCGCTAATTCAACTCTGGTTGAATTTTGATCTCATATACGGTGTCCCAACGTTTGCCGGTTACCCACAAACGGCCTGTAGCAGGATCATGGGCAATGCCGTTCAAGACCTCGGCATCGGGTTGGAGGGCGGCTTCACGAACCAGTGGATCAAGATTGATCCAGGCGGTTATACAGCCGGAATGCGGGTCGATGGCAATGATCTGGTTGGTTTGCCAGATATTTGCCAGAATTTTTGCATTAAACATTTCCAACTCGTTGATGCGTTCGACAGGGGTGGTGCCGTCGAAAACGGTTAAGCGATGTTGTTCTTCAAAGGAGACCGGATCCAGAAATCGAAGCGAAGCGCTTCCATCACTCATGATGATCTGCTGACCATCGAATGTTAATCCCCAGCCTTCGCCTGGATAAGAAAATTCGGCGACCTGGTTTAGATTGTCTACCTGGTACACCAGCGCCAGGTTATTTTTCCAGGTCAATTGGATGAGGTGGGTATTCACCAACGCCAGGCCTTCACCGAACAGGTTGGATGGCAGTGACTGGATTTGTAGCACTTCACCGGTGGCAGGATCGACCTTGCGGAGGCTCGACTTTCCCAACAGGCCTGTGCTCTCATAGAAAAAATCGTCATGGAATAATAAACCCTGGGTATAGGCGGAAGCGTTGTGCGGCAGGCGGTTGATGATCTCGATTGAATGATGGGATGCAGGCGGGCAGGTTTGAGCGGTTTGCGGCAGGGTGGGGGTTGCCAGCGAATGCGGGGTTGGTGTTGTCAGCACGGCTGCAAGGGTGTTTGTGGCTGCTGATGTGGGTGTACGCTGGCCGGGGGCGTCAGCACAACCCGCGGCGGCAAACGAGATGACCAGGCATACCCAAAGGATTTTGAATATTCTCGCCATGTTACTTCCGACGGGCTGCCTGCTTGAGCAGCCGCTGTTGAATTTTTTCACTGGTCAATTCTCTCAGGGCGTCGGATGCAATCCAACGCGCTGAACGGCTGTCCATTGCCTGAATGAGCCGGGCGGTTTCGATGGCTTTCTCATTTAGCGCCGGGTTTCTTTTACCAATTGATCTTAATGCCCAGTTGACGGCTTTTTTGACAAAATTGCGCTCATCAACCGCTTCGCGTTGAATGATGGGGAGGAATTGAATGAACTTTTCATCAGGGGCTGATTTATCGTGCATACACAGGGCCGCGATGAGCACAAAATCTGTGCGCTTCACAAATACAGGCTGCGCCTGGCTGTATTCAAACACTTTGTCATAGGCAAAAGGAGTGCGGTCAAACAATTCGGATGTGATTAGGTCGCACACATCCCACGAATTAAATCCCTGTGTCCATTCATCCATTTGTTTTTCATCAATCATGGATACATCTTCGATATAACCCGCCAGGATACGGGCTTCATGGATGCCGGTTTGCCAGAGTTGAAGGGCAAGCGTGTGATTCTTCCCGATCGTTTTAACGATCTCGTATAAACGTGTGTAATGAATCCCCAGCGCTTTTTCTGAATTGATGCCAAATCGTTCCATTTCCGCAATGGCAGCCGGATCGGCGAGGCTTTTTAATGCCTGCAAGACTGTATCCAATTCAAGATTGGGCAAGGGGAAGGGTGAAATGTTTTTATTCATACGCACCTGGTTGAAATTGGATTTGTCATCAGGTGGCGAGATTGCTCATGCTCCCCGCTGATTATCACCTGGAAAACAATGTTAAAATTATACAATCATGATATCCAAAATAGAATCTTTGGGATGGGGAAAACCGAAGGACAAGGTTACCCTTAACCAATCGCGGGAGCTAATCGATGACCGAACCATATTCCGAACATCCTGATGTATTGCGTGAACAGACGATGGGAGTTGGAACCTGGGCGTGGGGAGACCGCCTTTACTGGGGATATGGAAATGGTTACGATGACACCGATTTATTTGAGGCCTTTCAGATTTGCCTGGATGCGGGCATTCAACTGTTTGACACGGCCGAAGTTTACGGCCAGGGGCGCGCCGAAACGCTGCTGGGAGAGTTTATCCGCGAATCGGGTCGGAGTGTTGTGACAGCAACCAAGTTCATGCCGTATCCCTGGCGGCTGACCAAACGCAGCCTTTTGAAAGCCCTGCGCGCCAGCCTGAAACGGCTGGGGCTAAACTCGGTTGATTTATACCAGATTCATTTCCCACTGCCGCCATTGACCATTGAATCATGGATGGGGGCTATGGCTGAAGCGGTGCAGGCTGGCATGACGCGGGCTGTGGGCATTTCCAACTGCAACCGCGAGCAAATGCAGCGTGCCTATGAGACACTGGTGCGGCAGGGCGCCCGTCTGGCATCCAACCAGGTGGAATATAACCTGTTGAATCGAACCGTTGAAAAAAGTGGTTTGCTGGCGCTGTGCAAAGAAATGGGAGTGACGCTCATTGCGTATAGCCCAATGGCGATGGGGGTGTTAAGCGGAAAATACAGCGCGGATAATCCGCCGCAGGGGATTCGCGGCGGTAAATTTGACCGGGTATATTTAAAGAAAATCGAACCGCTGATTTTGCAGTTGAGGCGCATTGGGGCGGCCCGTGCTGGAAAGACCCCGGCGCAGGTGGCGTTGAACTGGGTGATTTGCAAAGGGGCGCTGCCTATTCCGGGGGTGAAAAATCGAGACCAGGCGCTGGAAAATATGGACTGTTTAAGCTGGCGTTTGAATGAAGAAGAAATTGCCGAGTTGGACGAAGCCAGCGACCAGGTTGAAAGAATGGGGTAAAAAACCGCAACCCTTGAATGCCTTTTACGTATATTGTAATGAAAGTAAATGAAGGCTAAAAGGAGTGCAAAAATGAATACTTCAACAACTCATGCTTTGCGACGGTCACGCCACAATCGTGTGCTGGCAGGTGTGTGCGGCGGTTTGGCAGACTTTTTTGGGATTAGCGCTTTTTGGTTTCGCCTGGGGTTCTTCCTGTTGTTCCTGCCCGGCGGGCTTCCCGGCATCTTGATTTATGTGTTGATGTGGATCATCATCCCGGGTGAGTAGACCATTCGTTTCTGAAAAACAACCGCTGACTGTTGTCCAGCGGTTGTTTTTTTATTCGTCAAAATCGATTTCAAGCAATTCGTCTTCGCTCCATTCTTGCCTGGATTGAAAATGGATCTCGCCAAATAAATTGTCCTGGTTGGCTTCGATGATATGGCGTTTGATCAATTCCAGCAGTGCCAGGAAGGTAACTACCACTTCAACGCGATTCCAGCCGGTCAGGATGCTGCGAAATGATGGGGATGAAATCAGTTTGGCGGTTTCAAGAATGGTGTGAATTTTCTCACGGATGGTCACGCGCGGCATATTGACCACTTCGCTCAGGTTGACCGCATCGGGTTCTGCAAAGAAAATATCTGCGGCAGTGCTGACCAATTCTTCAAGGGTCAGGTTGCTCAAATCAAGTTTGGGTTCCACCTTGATGGGCGGAGGCGCCAGTCGTAAGAAAGTGTGCAGACCACCTTCTTCGCGCTGTGCCAGCCATTCTGAAATTTGTTTGAAGCGGCGGTATTGGATCAGTTGCCGGGCAAGCGCTTCACCGGGGTCTTCTTCAGCCGGGCCTTCCAGGTTCACGGTGGGGCGCGGAAGCAGGGCGCTGGATTTAATTTGCAGCAGACGAGCGGCAATGACCAGGAAAGCGGAAACCTCTTCCGGGTCGCGGTCTTCAATTTGCTTGAGATAGGCCAGGTATTGATCGGTTACCTGTGCCAGCGCCAGTGTGGTGATGTCCAGCTCGGTGCGTTCGATCAGGTCCAGCAACAGGTCCAACGGGCCAGCATAGACATTGGTTTGCACCAGGTAACCTTCGGTTTGATGGGCGGCAACTTGAAAACTCATGTGCAGCATTATATCAGATGCTTTCTCTGGAAATTGATTTTCATATCGACACCGATTACGTTATAATCTTGAAATATGAAATCGAACCTTACCCATTTGGACGAACAGGGCAATGCCCACATGGTGAATGTTGGGCACAAGCCCGACAGTGAACGAACGGCTGTGGCGCGGGGTGAAGTTCATTTGCAGCCGGCAACCATTGATTTAATCCGTGCGGGTTCCATGAAAAAGGGTGATGTATTTGCAGTGGCGCGCATTGCCGGAATTACAGCAGCAAAACGCACCTGGGAACTGATCCCGCTGTGTCATTCCATCCCGCTGCACCAGGTTGATGTGCAACTGGCAATTGATGAATCGCTGCCGGGAATTCAAATTGAAGCCACCGCACGCACCACCGGAAAAACTGGTGTTGAAATGGAAGCGCTTACCGCCGTAAGTGTGGCGGCATTGACCATCTATGATATGGTGAAAGCTGTTGAAAAAACCGGCCGTATCCAGAATGTGCGGCTGGTTGAAAAGCACGGCGGAACCAGCGGCGATGTAATCAACGAGTGATGAAAAAATGGGTCAAATCCATATCCTTTTTTTTGCCAGTTTAAGAAGCAAAGCCGGAATTAAGAGCCTCGATCTCCCTTATGAAAAGGAATGCTCGGTGCATGACCTTAAACAGTGGTTGGCAGAACGTTACAATGCCCTGGCGCCGGCGCTGCATTCGTGCGTGGTTTCAATTAATCAGCAATTTGCGTTTGATGAGGATTTGGTGCCTGATAATGCTGAAGTGGGCTTCTTCCCGCCGGTGAGCGGCGGCAGCAGCGATTTGCCCACCATTACAGCGATTACTGATCAACCCATATCGGTCGATCAACTTGTTCAACAGATTACCACTGAACGCTGCGGCGCGATTTGCTCATTCACCGGCACGGTGCGCGGGGTGACCACGCGCGGCGAGGCGCATGAGACATCAGCCCTGGAATATGAAGCCTATCAACCCATGGCGGAAGCCAAGCTGCAACAAATTGCTGATGAAATTCGACAGCGTTACCCGCAGGTGATTGGCATTGCCATTGTGCAGCGCATCGGCTGGATGGAGACGGGAACGCCGTCGGTGGTGGTGGCGTGTTCCACTTCTCACCGCGACGCAGGGGCGTTTGAAGCCGCCCGTTACGGCATTGACCGGTTGAAAGAAATTGTGCCGGTCTGGAAAAAAGAAATCACGCCGCAGGGCGAAGAGTGGTTGGACGGCGATTATCAACCCAAACGAGGCGATTAGAACTGTGCCAATTGAACTGACCTGTTCAAAATGCGGCAAATCTTATTCAGGCAAGACGCTTGCAGTGCATTGTAAGGACTGCGGCGGGATGCTGGACTATAGACCATCTGCGCCTTTTGACCCCGCTCAGATTGAACAAGCACAGAGCGGAGTCTGGCGCTATGCGCATGTTTATCCGCTTCCGGCTGAGACCCAACGGGTGACGCTGGGCGAAGGCGGCACACCGCTGATCTGGACGCAAATGGCATCCCGGTCAATTGGCTTGAAGATGGAAAGCCAGAATCCCACCGGCTCATACAAAGACCGGGGAACGGCTGTGATGGTGAGCCACCTGAAGAATTGTGAAGTGAAAGAAGCGGTGGAAGATTCATCGGGTAACGCGGGCGCTTCCTTTGCGGCTTATGCTGCCAGGACGGGTTTGCGAGCCCGCATATTTATCCCGGCATCTGCATCGGGACCCAAGCGAAAACAAATTGAAGACTATGGGGCTGAACTGGTTGCGGTGGATGGTCCCCGATCGGCAGCCAGCCTGGCCGTGCAGCAAGAAGTTCAGCGCGGTGCGGTGTATGCCAGTCATGCCTATTCGCCATTCTGGCTGGCGGGGTTGACCTCACTGGCTTTTGAAATCTGGGAAGAGATGCAGGCGGTTCCCGGATCGATCATTGCGCCGGTGGGGCACGGCGGTTTGATGACCGGCCTGGTGAGAGGTTTTCAACTACTGCATGACAGCGGTGTTACACAGACCATGCCTTTTTTCCTGGGTGTGCAGGCGAACCCTTGCGCACCGATTGCCTGTGCTTATTCTCGGGGTGATGTTGAACCCTGCGGCGTTGAAGAAGGGCACACAGTGGCTGAGGGCATTCGCGTGCGCAACCCAAGCCACGGTGTTGAACTGTTGACTTTATTCCATCGCGGACTGGGCGCTTTCACGGGAATTGATGAGCAGGATATCCTCCCGGCGCGAAATGAGCTGGCTCAGCAGGGTATATCGGTAGAACCCACATCGGCGGTGGTGTGGCATGCCGCCAGGCAATGGATTGAAAAACTCCCCGAACCAATTTTGCTCATAATGAGCGGGTCGGGGTTAAAATATCAGTAACCATACATTTTCTTTTGAGAACTGATGGCTGGTGAGCCACTTCGCGTGACGAGGAGGCTGACGCGCCCTGAGTTCTCGGGAGGCATAATTGAATACGCAAGCCGCACCTGTGGGGAAAGAAACACCCCGGGAACTGGCAGAGCGATTGGGTTTGACTTTTCATGATGGATTGCTGCTCAGTCGTGCTCTGACACATCGCTCTTATATTAATGAACACCCGGAAGCCATAGAAGACAATGAGCGTCTCGAATTTTTGGGAGACGCGGTGTTGGATTTTGTGGTGGGTGCCTGGTTGTATAACCGGTACCCTGAAATGCCGGAAGGCGACCTGACGCGCATGCGCTCAGCACTGGTATACACCGAGCAACTGGCTGAATTTGCCAGTATGATTCAACTGGGCAACGCTTTGCGCCTGGGGCGCGGAGAAGACCAGGCTGGAGGCAGGTTACGCCCGGCATTATTGTGCGACACATTTGAAGCCATCATTGGCGCCATTTACCTGGATATGGGTATTGAGGCGGTATGGGAATTCATTTCGCCATTTCTTGAAGATGCTGCTGACGACATCCTTGAAAATCACAAGACGGAAGATCCCAAGTCGCAATTTCAAGAATGGGTTCAGGCGCAGGGCATGCCGGCGCCTCAATATGTGACCCGCGGAACCTCCGGGCCGGATCATTCCAAGACGTTCACGGTGGATGTCGTGGTCAGCGGGCAGGTGTATGGTTCAGGCAGCGGGCATGGAAAACAGGCAGCCACCAAGGCTGCCGCGCAAGATGCGCTCGACCGCCTGGGATTGATCGATTGAACGGATTCCCGTTTTTTAAAAAAAATTTATTGTCAGGATTAATGAATGTCGCCCAGATTAAAGTCACTGGAGTTACAGGGATATAAAACATTTGCCAGTAAAACGCATTTTGAATACCCGGCAAATATTACTGCTATTGTTGGACCGAACGGCGCGGGAAAATCGAATGTGGCTGATTCGCTGCGCTGGGTTTTGGGAGAGCAAACTTATTCATTGCTGCGCGGCAAAAAAACCGAGGATATGATATTTGCCGGATCGGAACAGCGTCCCAAAGCCAGCATGGCAAGCGCCACCATTGAATTTGACAACGAAGACGGCTGGCTGCCCATCGATTTCAGCCATGTATCGATCACCCGGCGGGCTTACCGTGACGGGCAGAACGAATATTATCTCAACGGGCAAAAGGTGCGCCTGAGAGAAATCTCTGAATTGCTTGCCAAAGCCGGGCTGGCTGAACGAACCTACACCATCATCGGGCAGGGGCTGGTGGATGCGGCTCTGTCGCTTAAACCCGATGAGCGGCGCCGTTTCTTTGAAGAGGCTGCCGGTATTGGCCTGTATCGCTCGCGGCGTGAAGAAGCCCTGACCCGGCTGAATAACACCCAGCGCAACCTGGAACGCGTGAAAGACATCTTGAGCGAGCTGGAACCACGTTTGCACAGCCTGGAACGGCAGGCGAAGCGTGTTGATGAATATGACCGGATTAAAGCCGATTTGCAGGTTTTGCTGCGCGAATGGTACGGATTTAAATGGCACGCCACGCAGAGAGAATTGCGTGAGGCTCTCAAGTTTTCGCGCTTGCAGGAAGAAGACTTGCTGAAAGTGCGGCAGGAACAGCAAGACATCGAATCCCAGATCAGCGGTGTGCGCAGCCGTTTACAGGAAATGCGCCAGCAATTGAACCTGTGGCATTCCGAGTCGGCTGAACTGCATCACAGGCGCGAGCAGGTGAGCAAGAACCTGGCGGTGAGCGATGAACGCAAACGCGCCATGCTCGAGCAGCAAAAAGGGCTGGAAGCCGAGCGCGTGCGCGTGGAAGAAGAAATTAAAGCCGCCCAGGAACGTTTCCAGGTCTTGCTGGATGAACTGGCGCGGCTGGAAGAAGAACTGGCTGAAGCCCAGGCAGCCGCTGAAAAAGCGCGCAAAGATTTGCGTGAACGCCAGGCTCAACGCAGCCAGATTGATGAGACTTTAAACCGCCTGCGGCGCTCGCAAGTGTCGGCGCAAACCCGGCAGGCTGAAATCAATGCCCAACTGCAAGAGCTGCACAACCGCGCACAAACGCTTTCTACATCCATAGAATCAAGCCAGGGTTTGATTGAAAAAGAAAACCAGGCTTTGCAAACCGCCCAGGAAACGCAGGAAAAATGGCAAACTGAAATCGAGCGCCTGAACCTGGAAAACCAGCAGATGGAAGAGGCGCATAAAGCCCTGCGCCAGGAAATGGAAAACCTGGATACAAAGCGTAAGAAGATCATGGAACACGCGGCGCAACTTAAAGCTGAGAACTCGCGCTTGCAGGCACAGATCCAGGTTTTGGAACAGGCGGAACAATCTTTCAGTGGATTGAACCAGGGGGCACGCTTCATTCTGGAAGCAGCTAAAAAAGGGCAGCTGCGCGGCAGTTACAAGGCGCTCAGCCCATCCATCGAGGTGCCGGCTGAATATGAAGCTGCCATGGCAGCCGTGTTCGGCGACCTGCTGGACGGCGTGGTGCTGCCGGCGCGCGAGAACCTGGAAGAGGCGCTGGCGCTGCTGGAAAAAGGAAAAGAGGGGCGCGCCATTTTGCTGCCGTTGGATTCCATCCGCGGTGATGAGCGGGTGAAACTGACCAAAGATGCCGATGTGCTGGGAGTGGCTGCTGAATTGATTCGCACCGGTGACGAATTGCAGCCGTTGATGAAAAAGTTGCTGGGCAACGTGCTGGTGGTGCGCGATCGCAGTGCCGCCATTCGTTTGGAAAGCAGCCTGCCGGAAAACGCCCGCATGGTTACCCTGCGCGGTGAGGTATTCTGGGGCAACGGCATGGTTTCGGCCGGGCAGGATAACCGCTCGGCGATGATTGCCCGCCCGCGCCAGAAACGCGAATTGACCGAAGCCATGGAAAGCATTGTGAAAGAATTGGCTGCAATTGGTGACGAGCAGCAAAAGGTGGAACAAGACCTGGAAGAACTGCGTTACCGTGAAAAAGAGCAGCAGAAAAAAGCTGGCGAGATCAGCGCGGCTTTGAAAAATGTCAACCAACAATGGCAGCAGGCGCACCTGGCATTTGAGCAAGCACGCCAGCGCCATGCCTGGCAGCGAGAGCAATTGGACAAACTGCAAAAGCAGCTTCAGGCTGCCCGCGAAGAGAACAGGAAAAAGAAAAACGAGCAGCAGGAAAACGATAAGAAAATTACCCAGTTGGAATCGGAAATTAAGACCCAGGTGCGCAGCCTGGCGCAAATTCCAATGGATGAGATGCGTGCTCAACTGGCGCACTGGGAAACCAATTCGGCTGTGGCGACGCGCGCCAAGCAAGAAGCGGAACGCCGCATTGTGGAACATCGTCAGTCGGTGACGCAGGCGCAGCAGCGGCAGAAAAATTTGTCGCAGCGCATGACTGAATTGACCCAGTCATTGACGCAGATGGAAGCGGATCAGAAACTGGAACGGGAGCAAGATGAAGCATTGAGCCGTTCAATTGAAACCCTGCAAGAGAAAATCACGCCGGCTGACCAGGCGTTGGAGCAGCAGGAGAGCGACTACTCGCTGATGCAGCAGAAGCAATTGAACGGGCAGCAGGCGCTTTCGCTGGCTGAGCGCAATCACACGCATGCCCAACTGGAATTAACCCGCCAGCGTGAAGCGCTGGATAACCTGCGCAGCCGCATTGAAGATGATTTTGGCCTGGTGGCATTTGAATATGACAAGAATGTGTCAGGCCCAACCCCGCTGCCGTTGGATTTTGTGAAACAACTGCCCATGGTGGAAGAATTATCGCCCGACCTGGAAGAAAACATCCGCCAGCAGCGCAGCCTGCTGCGCCGACTGGGTGCGGTGAATACCGATGCCAAGAGTGAATATGCATCAGTGCAGGAGCGTTTTGAATTTTTGACCAACCAGGTGGATGATTTGCAGAAAGCCGATGCTGATTTGCGCTCTGTGATTGCTGAACTGGATGAGTTGATGCGCATCGAATTTAAAAAGACGTTCGACGCCGTGGCGAGCGAATTCAAGAAAATGTTCACCCGGCTGTTTGGCGGTGGTTCGGCGCGTTTGCTGTTGACCAACGAGGAGAACCCCACCGAGGCGGGCATCGACATTCAGGCGCGCCTGCCCGGAAGGCGCGAACAGGACCTTTCGCTGTTGTCGGGGGGGGAGCGCAGCCTGACCGCTGTGGCATTGATTTTCTCGCTGCTGCGCGTTTCGCCCACACCGTTCTGCGTGATGGATGAAGTGGATGCCATGCTGGATGAAGCCAATGTGGGTCGTTTTTGCGATTTGTTGAAAGACCTGAGCCAGACCACCCAGTTCATCGTCATCACGCACAACCGTAACACGGTGCAGACTGCCGATGTGATTTACGGGGTAACCATGGGACGCGACTCGACCAGCCAGGTGATCAGCCTGCGCCTGGATGAGGTCAGCGAAGATATGGTGAAATAACGTCAATTTGAGATAATGGGCTCTGTCATTGTGAGGAAGTTGAAATTGTTTTTTTATTTCAACCGACGAAGCAATCTCATAGCAAGGTGAAAATGATGAGATTGTTTCGCTCGCTGCATTCATTCGCAATGACATCATAATTATTACAAACTCACATTGATTAATTTCATTTGAGTATGTAACAGGTATATACTACGGCGCCTGATTTTTTCAGGCGCCGCTTTTTCTTACTGGTTGAAATTTTGTGCTGCTTAGAACTGTGTGGTTAAATCTGGGTCGGTGGGGATGAAATCAGCCCAGTTCTCATCAAACCGTTGAATATCCTCGGCAGCCGACGCGGTGGTGAGCCACTCGTCGAATGCATTTTGCATGGCTGTATCCATCTCAGCAGCGCTCAACGGGCGTTCTTCGTGACCGAGTACCTGGATGATATGATAGCCAAAGCTGGTTTTAACCGGCTGGGAGGTTTCACCGACTTTCATACTGAAGGCCGATTGTTCAAATTCGGCCACCATGGCGCCTTTGCCAAACCAACCCAGGTCGCCGCCTTTGTCTTTATTGCCGGTATCCTGGGATACTTCGGCAGCAATGGCAGACCAGTCTTCGCCTTGCTCCAACCGTTTGAGCACATCTTTTGCCTGGGCTTCTTCTTTCACCAGAATGTGGCGCGCCCAGACCTGTTCTTGCGTGGTGGGAACATCGGCTGACATTTTTTCACTCAATTTCTGCATGAGCAAGTAGTTGCGGAATCGCGCACGCAGATCGGCTTCAGTGAATTGAATGGTTGCCAGCTCGTCAACAATGGTCTTTAGATTGCTCTTGTACCCTTCTTCAGTGTAGGGGGTCGCAGTGGGAAAGGGAGAGGCTTCAACCGTTGGGGCGGCAGCCGCATCGGGAGTGGCGGTGGGGAAGGGCGTGGGTTCAGCCACAGTGGGCGTAACGGTTACCAGCGCCAGTTGTGCTGGAGACAGGGTGGAATAAACCACCGGCGTGGAAGTGGGGGCTGAAGTCGGCGTGCCTTTGGGATAATAACCAAAGGCTTCCTGCAGGGCTTTTGTCACGTCGTCGTCGCTGACGGTGATGCCCTGATTTTTCGCTTCACGTTCAATGACCGCAAATTGAATTAGTTCTTCCACAGCCTGGGAACCCAGCACAGATGCATAGGTGGGGTCCAATTGCTGCGAAATCTGATCCAGGTTATTCTGGAAAGATTGGGCTAACTCAGGGCTGGAAGCGAAAGCCTGGGCAAGCTGGGCTGCCTGTTGATAACTGCGCACCAGGTCCCAGCGCTTATAGCGCACTTCTTTCTGGAAATCGGTCAGTGTGATGGTCTTGTCGCCCACTTTTGCAACCGGCCGTTGGTTTTTCAGGTAGGTCTGATCCAGAATACCATATGCCAAAACCAGAATGACAAGAGCAACAACAACAAAGGCAGCATTCCGCAGCATGCGTGTCTGATTTCTTTCACGTTCCTGCCGGGCTATGTGTTTTTTGGTTAATTCTCGGGGGGGTTGATTGTTAGGCATGAAACCCTCAATTTAATGGTATGCAGGCATGGGTATTTTTACCCATGCCTGTTTAAGAAGCATACCAATTATCGAATAACGTCTTCCCAGGGCTCGCCCACGAAGGGGAGCAGGGCAATGTGGCGGGCGCGTTTGACAGCGCTCGCGACTGCGCGTTGGTGACGGGCGCAGGTTCCAGTTTGCCGACGGGGGCGAATTTTGCCGGTGTCGGTGACAAAGCGGGACAACATGTCCACGTTTTTGTAATCAATTTTGATGTTTTTATCAGCGCAGAACTGGCAAATTTTGGGGCGGGCGATATAACGTCTCCCACCTTGCGGTGCGCCGTTGAATTCCTGATCTTCCATTTTCTTTACTCCAAAACTCAATACGGGAAGCCTTGATCAGCTTCTTCGTTTTCAGCATGACCGAGTGAATCACTTTCGTCCAGGTCGCTATCATCAGACTGGGCGTCGGATGACTCATGGCGGTCTCCCAGGATCATCATCTCGTTGGCAACAATCTCGATGCTGGTGTGTTTGGCGCCGTTTGAGTCTTCCCAGCGTCGGGACTGCAAGCGCCCTTCCACGTACACCTGTTGCCCTTTATTGAGATACTGTTTACAGATCTCTGCCAGGTTGCCCCAGGTGACAATGTTGAACCATTCGGTGTCGGTGTGCCGTTCACCATCAGATGATGTCCAGGTGCGGCTGGCGGCCACAGTGAATGTGGTAACCGGCTTGCCTGAAGGCGTATAACGCATCTCGGGATCGCGTCCTAGATGCCCAATGATCATTGCTTTGTTCAATCCTCGGCTCATGTCATGCTCCTTGTAAATGCGATGACCTTGTTGCTTCTGTTAACAGGAATGGATTACTCATCCATCCGAGTGATCATAAAGCGCATCACGGTTTCTAATAATTGCAGGTTGCGTTCGAGTTCAGCAGTGAAACGGGTTTCGATCTTGGCTTGAATCAAGACGTAGATACCGTCACGCTGTTTGCGAATGCGGTAAGCCAGTCTGCGTTTGCCCCACAGGTCAACTTTCTCGATGGATCCGCCAGCGTCAGTAATCCAGCTCTTGACGCGCTCGATGGCTTCGCCAACCGCAGTTTCATCCAGGTCGGGTTGCAGAATAATCACGACTTCATAATCGCGCATGGTTTGGGAACCTCCTTTCCTCGGGATTGCCCTCAATCAATGCCGTAAGCATGTTGAGAGCGGAAAGGCAAATGCAGATATGCTATTTGCCACAATGCTGTAGTATAGCATAAAAATTCAAGAATAAACAAGGTTTTTGGGCGATTATGCCCCCATTTTTTGAATGATACCTTCATCGGCAGATTGTAACAGGCGGGTAATGGTTTGAATATTTCGCCGACTTTCCTCCAAACTGGCGTACGGAGGTTCACCTGTGAGGATGGCATGCTGCAAATCCTCAATTTCTCCCAGGTAGCGATCCTGGGCGGGAAAGTGAAACGGCTTTTCTCCCTGTTCGGTTTTGAGGATGACCTGGGTGGCGTTTTCGCTGCGGAAGGGTTCGGTGATGAGCAGGCTGCCCTGTGTCCCGCGAATTTCAATGCAGCGGCGGCGCGGAAGGTCAAAACTGGTGAAAATGTGGGCAATTTGACCGGTATCAAAATGCAGGATGCCGGAGAAAGTGCGGTCAACCCCGGTTGGCGCCTTGATCTGGTATCCCTGCACAAATTGAGGCAAATCACCGAACAAGATGCGGGCGTAACTGACCAGGTAGCAGCCCACATCCCACAGGCTGCCGCCGCCAAATTGTTTTTCCCAGCGGTAGTCATCGGGACGGGTGAGCGGGAAGGTGAATTCTCCGTCGAAATAGAGCGGGTCGCCGATGGCTCCCTGTTCGAGCATTTGGAGCACAGCGGCGGTTTTGCGGTGGTGCAAATGCATCATGCCTTCAGCCACAAAAACATTGGCCTGTGAGGCTGCATTTTTAATTTCATCCACCTCCTGCACTGAGAGCGCCAGGGGTTTTTCGACGAGAACATGCTTGCCGGCCAGCGCCGCGCGCACAGCCCATTCTTTGTGTAAGTGGTTGGGAAGGGGAACGTAAACGGCGTCGATGGCTGGATCAGCCAGCAGTTCTTCATAAGATGGATAGACCCGGGGAATTTTCCACTGGGCTGCCTGCTCACGGGCGCGGTCAATGCTGCGGCTGGCAATGGCAGCCAGACGCGCCTGCCTGGAACGCAGCAATGATGGTATTAAGGAATGATTGATGCGGGCGGCGCCCAGAATGCCCCATTGGATTAGATCGGTCATGGTGTCATCCCCGTTTCTTTCCTTCCGATTGCAGCCAGTTGGATTGTATGATTTGACCCGGTTCAGCGGTGCGGTACCACTGGCGGTATGCCGCAGTTTCGTCCAATAAAATCCGCAGGCTTTTTTCATCCTCAGATACCGAGATTTTGGGATTGCCGCCCGAAGTGATGAACCACTCATCTTCATCCTGCCGGATGACTGTGATTTTTCCGGCGCTCTGCAGCCATTGCAAGCCAGCTTTCAGGGTGGTTGGACGGTGTCCGCACAGGGCAGCCAGTTCAAAGATGGAAAGTATGCCTCTTTTCTTGTTGAGTACCGTTTTTACCAATCCTGTGAGCATGACCAGGAAGGATTGTAAATCTGCCGGGGAGGTTTGTTCGGCCAACAGCAGCACGCGCCTGGGCTTGACTCTTTGGATGACCTGCTGTAATTCACTCGCTCCCGGTGGTATCGACCAGATCACCAGCGTTTTTGCCGGGGAAACTTGCAAACGATGGACAGTAGTAGATGCTCTTGAGATTTTCCCTTCAGCCCAGACCTCAAATTCGCCCGGGGGGAGCGAATCAAGGACGGCCTGTGGATCGGGAGCGCCGCGGAAATCCAGTATCTCCAGTGAGGCTGGTGCAGCGCCAGTATCGATGACTGATTCAGGATTTGCCCTGGCATCCAGCCAAGAATACTGCACGCCGATTTCTTCCCGGAAGCGATGGATGCGTACGGTATATGCCAGGTCGAAGGATTCCGGCGGTAAATCATCGCTGCTGCTGTTCCACCTTAAAACAGTGAACTCATCATTGTTCTCATCTTGCAGTTGCAAACTGAGGTGTTCATCCTGCTTGCCGATTTTCTTTGCGCCTGTGATTTTGCAATTCCTGGCGAGGAAAACCGGCGCGGGATTCCCCTTGCCAAACGGCGCCAGTTGATGGATGTGCTGCACCAGGTCCAGGTCGAACTTCGACAGCGGCTGTTCGGAATCAATGAACAGGGGTGTGGGGGTGGGTTCGGCGCCGATGAACCTGGCGGCTGATTTGTTCAATGCCGCGCGCAGGGTAGCGATATTCTCCTGCGGCAGGGCAACCCCGGCGGCAGATGGGTGCCCGAAAATGTTGGTTATCAATTGGCTGTGTTCGTTTAACATTTGGATCAGGTCGATCCCCGATGAGGCGCGGGCAGAACCGCGGGCAATGCCGTCAGGCGGTAAGGAAAGAATGATC
Organism: uncultured Anaerolineaceae bacterium; assembly: GCA_964580315.1. GTDB lineage: Bacteria > Chloroflexota > Anaerolineae > Anaerolineales > Anaerolineaceae > CAZOKH01. Next base: position 28,579 of record CAZOKH010000033.1, read on the forward strand.
ACCGGGCGGTTGTACTGGTCGCTGATGCGGCTGGCTACCGTACTGAGCACACTGGCATCCCAGGCCGGATTGGAAAGCACCAGCACCGGGCTGTGAGCCAGGGAGCGGTCGCTGTCAATTTGCTTTTCAACCGCCTGGGCGCACTGGTCGATTTTTAATTTTCGTTCGAGGTAAATTTGTTCATAGCGGGCTGCCGCAATGCGGGCTTCTTCCAGATTCTCGCACAGCAGAAATTCAACCAGTTCATTGGCGTCTTTCACGCGCCCGACTGCATTGAGGCGCGGCGCAATCTGCCGGCTGATGTCATCCTCGTCAAGCGTGAGCGGATCAACATCGGCTTTTTCAAACAGGGCGCGCAGGGCTGGCCGCGGATCGGCGCGCATGTGCAGGAGCCCAAGCTGTGTGTAATAGCGGGTGTCGGCGGTCAGGGCAGCCACATCGGCGATGCTGCCCAATGCAACCAGGTCAAGCAAATCGTCCAGCTTCACGGTGGCTTTCAGGCAGTTAATCACACCCTGGGCGAAGAAATGAGCTACACCGACGCCGGGTAGCGAGGCGGCTGGATGGTTGGGAGGGAGCAAGTGCGGGTTGATGACCGCCAGCGCCGCTGGAATTTCAGCAGGCGGCAGGTGGTGGTCGGTAATGATGCAATCGACGCCTTTTAATTTCGCGTAGTCAATGGCTGCTGCCTCATGAATACCTGTATCGCAGGTGATGAGCAGTTGGACGCCCGAATCGAGAAAACGGCTGAGCGCCGGTCGGCGCATGCCGTGCGATTCCAGGCTGCGCACCGGCAGGTGATATTTTACACTTGCCCCCAGTCGTTTGAGCGCTGATACCAACACAGCGGTGGCGGTCTGCCCGTCCACGTCAAAGTCGCCCCATACGCCGATGCATTCGTGCTTCTGAATGGCTGTCTGGATGCGTTCGGCTGCTCTGGGCAGGTCGGCAAAATCCATTGGATTGGAGGGGGTGTATGCCTGCGGGTCCAGAAAGGCGCGGGCTGTTTGCGCAGCGGTTATGCCGCGGCGAACCAGCAGTTCGGCTATGAGGGGATGTTCAACCGCATCGAACAATTCGGCTGGAATGAAGATTTCGGGAGGTTCATTCCATTGAAAAGCGCGCTGCATTAAAAATCAATCTCCGCAACCTGGTCAAAGTCCAGGTCAAAGCCGCCGCCGGAGGTTTGCTCGTCAGCGGCTTCTTGATTTTGCCATTTGCCAGCCTGCACGCCGCGCTGGCAAAGTGAGCGGTAACGACAAAACTGGCAGCGCTGTTCATTCGCCGTCAATGGAAAATCACCCGGCTGGCGGCTGGTGATGTCGTCGATCAAACGCTCTATTTCCTTTTGGTCGGCTGACATCCGGGCAGCCGTGTAGGGAAAGCGCTGCGGGTCATTGGGATAGTCGGTGAACCAGTAGATCATCTCCACCTGTTCAGGCGACAGGGGGGCGCCCATGTGAACCTGCTGCCCTGACAGGCACAGAACCAGGGGATAGAGGCGGGTTTGAATGCGCCGGATCAGCGTGGAACGCGGCGTGATGTGCGCGCTGGTTTTCCAGTCCACGATGACAGCCCGTTCACCGGGCTGCACCGCCAGCAGGTCAAACTGCGCAGTGACACGGAAGCCGTTCAGTGAGATGGACAATGGGTATTCCACCCGGCGCTGAGGGGGTAACTCCTCCAGAACGGTGTTGTTGAGGTAATTTTGCCACCAGCGCTGCAATTCGGGGGTGTCGGCCAGGCCGGCAAGCTGATCGGGGGGGAATCCGATGAGATGCTGCTGCACCATTTGATGGAAACGGCGGCCCTGTTCCTGGTGATGCTCACGTTCCAGCACCGGTTCGGTTTCCAGGGCAGGCCAGCTCAGGCGCAGCAGGTACCGCAATTCAAACCGGCGCGGGCAATCATGGTAGTCTTGCAGGCTGGATGCGCTGAATTGGAAATTGTCAGGCAGAGGCATGGCGGTGTTCCTCCCATTTTTTCGCCAGTTCTTGCAGGGGCAAAGCAGCCTGGCAGGCTTGCGAGCCGGCGTTTTCGCGCCCGGTGTTCCAGGTGACCACCAGCTCTTGCCGGGCGCGGGTGATGCCGACAAAGAACAGGCGCAGCCGTTCGGCGGCGTAGTCGAGGCGCGCCTGGTTGGTGGCAGTTCCCTCTTCGAGGTACACCCCCGGAATATCGTTTTCGATCAAAGCTGTCAATTTTTCCAGGCATTCAGCCTGCAAATTGAGCTTGCTACGCACAAACCAGCGTTCAGCGATAAACGAGTCGCCTTCCAGCGCGGAGGGGTAATCATAGTTATTTACCGACAAGAGATAGATGCGGTCCCATTCGAGCCCTTTGGCTTTGTGCACGGTGGCAACCACCACTTTGCCCTTGTAAAGGTCGGGATCGAAGCCATTGTCTTCGCGTGAGAAACCATCAAAGCGGCGCTCGTTGTTGGCAATAGCGTGCAGTTCTTGGGCAAAATCGCGCAGGCTCCAGGTGGGATGGGCGGTCTGGTTGCGTTCCAAAAGCAGCGCCAGTTTATAGGCCAGGGCCAGGTCATTGGGCTGGTCAAAAACATTTTGGGCCATGGTGATAATCAACTGGTCAACCGGCAGGATGCTGGCTGGCTGCCAGTGCTGCAGCAACGAGCGCAATTTTTCCAGGCCGGAAATTGTGTCTTCGATGATTCCCTGCTGGCGCAGCATATCCAGCCAATCTTCACCAGGCAGGGGATATAAGAATTGCTCAACCTGGCGGCAACTGCGCAAGATTTCGGCTTCTGCGCGCACTTGCGCCTTGATCTCTTTGGAGGCATTGACATCCTCGTTTAACGCCTGGTAGAGATTGGATAGACGGGGGGCATCAGCCGGTTCTGACAGGGCAAACAGCGCACAGGCCAAAATGTTGGCGGTACGCCGGGTGGGCAGACTGCTGCGCAGAAGCTCGACATAGTCAATTTGCGCTTCTCGCAGGGCATCCACCATTTTGGCGCCGCGTTCGTTGCGCGGAACCAAAATGGCAGCCGTCTGGCCAGGTTTTTCTTCCAGCCATTTTTTGACGGATTGAACGACAGAGCGAATTTCCTGTTCAGGCGATAAGGCTTTATCCGAAAGGTGGATGAATTGCGGGAGGTCCTGCGGGTTGGGCTGCGGGTCGCCGGGCGGTGTGGGTTGAATGTGCGGCAGGGTCAGCGTATCTCTCAGCGCAGGAACGGGGTGTTCCTGACGCGCCCAGTCGATGAGCGTGTTAGCCAACCAGATGATGCTGTGCGTGGAACGGCCTGAATTGGGCAATTCTTTGCTGATCACACCTGGTTCGGTCAGGAAGTTGCGTAAATATTTGGGATTGGCGGTGGTGAAGGTTTCGTAGATGGCCTGGTTGGGATCTCCCACGCGTACCCAGTTGCCTTGCTCACCGATCAGCAGCCGCAATATTTCTTCCTGCAAACGGCTGCTGTCCTGAGCTTCATCTTCCAGAATGAAAGGCCAGCGGCGGCGCAGGCGGTTGAGAAAGCCGGCGTCTGTTTGCAAGGCGCGCAAGGCCAGGCGGATAAGATCATCAAAATCGACTGCGCTGCGGTATTGCAAGGCGCGCTGATAATCGCGGTAGATTTCGTAACCCATTTGCAGGATGACGGGAGGCTCTTGTAGTCTATCCAGCAGGGGTTTCAAATCTTCGGGCAGCACATGCAGGTCTTTGGAGAGACGAATAAAACTGCCGGCCACCGATATGACTGTTTCATGCCACTTTTTGTAATATTTGGGCTGGTCGTGCGGGTTGGAGAAATCAGCCGCGTACAGTTCGTAGAACAACGGGTTGTTGCGCAGCCAGGCTTCAGCCGCATCATCCAGAATGCGGTTGGCTTCGCGTTCATCAATGATCTCAAAGCGATCGGAAAGACCGACCAGGTCGGGGCGTTCGCGCACAATGTCATGCGCCAGGCCGTGCAGGGTGCGTACGCGGTAATTCATGCCAGGCAGCAGGCCGCTGCCTTTCAGGAAAAGCTGGATACGCTGGGCGAAGTTGTCCACCGCCGAATTGACCAGGGTGACAATCAGCACTTCCTGGTCATCTGCCAGGTCGGCCTGCTCAACCAGTTGTGCGGCCAGCATTGAAAGGGTGTGGGTCTTCCCGCTGCCGGGCACGGCTGAGACGCCCATTTTCCCGCCGCGAAAACGCAGCACTTCGGCTTGCTTGGGGCGCGGTCTAAGCATGTTCGACCTCCGGCGGCGGGCAGGCGCGCAGCAGGCGCTGCACGGCGGTTAGCAGCGGGCCGCGCTGATCAATGCCCTGTTCATTGACGGCCGTAAAGCACAGGAAAAACCTGCCCGAGCAGCGCCGCACCAGGCCGGTGACCATGCGCGCCATGTTGAACTGATTCCTCTCGACTTCCAACGCATCGCTCCAGATGGAACCAGGTTCCCAACCGCGCTGCAAAACATAGGGCTGCGTGAGGGGCTGGTACAACCGTTCCCACCAGCCCTGGCTGCCGATATCCAGCCAGAACTGGAATCTGACCGGCGTGTTGTGCATGAGGAAGGTGTGAGCGGGAGCAATGAAAACAGCATCCTGGTTCTCATTCTCCTGATCGAGCAGGTAGAGGGCTGACAATAGACCTGCGTCTGCCATATTTACATATTCTTTGGAAATTTCATCTGCTGCCAGGCTCATGAGGGGGGTGGCAACCTGCCGAAATTTGCGCGCCGATTCGGCCAGGCGGGCGGCTGCCGCGGCTGCATCGAAGTTTTGATGAAAACCGAAACCAGGCTGCGAAAGCACTTCTCCAAACAGGCGGCTGATGAAGATATCCAGCGGCAGCGGCGGCTCTTCCTGATAGGCATTCAACCAGGCGCGCAGGGCATCGAAACGATTACCGATGTTGAAGGTGATGCGCTGCTGCATTTCAGCATTCAGCGCAGAAAAGGCGCCCAACCCGGCAGCAGCTTTGCGTTCGTGGTAGGTGGTTTGCGCCAGCAAGTCGGCGCGCACCAGGTCAATGCCGGTAATGGATTGCAGCAGGGCGCTGCGCACCTCGGAACGCGTGGCCGGAATTTGCCAGATGGGATGGGCAACTTTTGCCAGCGCCAACAGGCAGGCGGCGGCCGGTTCATCGCGCAGGCTGCGCGACGGGCGGTGTGTGCGGCAGGGAACGCCGCGCTGTTGAAGCGCCTGCGACAGCGTGAAACGCAGTGAATCGGAAAGAAAGGGGGAAAGCACAGCAATCTCTCCTGGCGTTGCTTCGTCAGATTCGACCAGGCTGGCAATGCGCTGCGCAACGCTGACTACCATGTCGGTGTAAAACTGGTTGGGTAGAATTTCAAAAACAGCGTGAATTTCATCTGGCGGTTGGGTTTTCTCGTAATGAATGACATGGGTCATGGCGCTGGAAAAGGCAGCGTGTGCCGGCTGGTTGACCAGCGAATCGGGGAAAAGCAAACTCGCCTGGCAGTTGGCCTGCAATGCCGCTGCTGAAGCGGGGTCGGCGCCCAGGAAGGAACGGTAACCGCCCTGCTGGTCGCATATCAGCAGCGCTGATTGCAGGTTGGGCAGCCAACTGCGCACCAGGTCGTGCGTCACAGGGATATCTTCTTCCATGTTGTCATAGATCAGATGGCTGTAGTTGCTGTTCAAATACCGCTGGAACAGGTCGGCCTGCCAGACATGCCGGCTGAAGACCTCGATTTGCAGCGAAAAATCGAGCAGATTGTTCTCAAGGCAGAATTGCCGAAATTTTTCGGCGCATTCCTGCGCCTGATCGTAAACCGTTAGCTGGGCGGGTTCGCCGCTCCAGGCGCTTTTTAGCTGCTCACCAATTGATTGATACGGCATACCAACGGCGGCAGCTTTGTTTAAATTGTCCAGTATTTGACTGAAGAGACGATTGGGGTCGATGGTCAGTGAACCGAAGTAGCCCTGTTCGAGCAGCGGCGTCACCAGGCGCGCCATGAAAAACTGGGCGGTTTCGAGGGTGAGGAAAACCGGCGGTTTGGAAGGCTGGCTGAAACCGGCATCCGCCGCGATGAGCGGCCAGAACAGGTCAATGGAACGACGTGCCAGGCCGCTGAGGGTCAGCACCTGGGTTGTGCCGCCGGGCGGCAGGTCAGGGCGCCGGCTGATGTGGTAATAGGCGGCGGCCAGGGAACGCTGCGGCACAAGAATGAGAATCTGCCCGGCCGGGATGCCGGCTTCGAGCATGGCGGCATAACGCATGGCGGCCGCGGTGGTTTTTCCGCATCCGGCAGGCCCATGCAAAAACAGGCCGCCTTGCAGGGGGGCAGAAACGCACAAAGATTGTTGAGGGGTTGGGTTTGGTGGGAATTCTCCCGGCAATGGAAGGTTCATACCTTTCCATTTTAGCCTAATTTTCTGGAGCGGGCTTTCAATCCGGGCTTAAATTTTCTGCATTTGTTTTAAGAGAACGATTATCCGGACGAGAAATGCCTTTCAGGCGCACCAGCAGCAAACCTGCAATCACAGCGGCTGCCAGCAGTGATGCCGGCGTGGAAATTTTTCGCGCCATCAGGTAATGGACGCCGATCAGCAATGCAGCGGGGTAAATGAAACGATGGAGGGGTTTCCAATATTTTGTGAGCATTTTTTGTGAGACCTGATTGGATGTGGCAGCCAGAACCAACAAGATGAGAAAGGCAATCAGACCCAATGTGAGATGGGTGCGCGCCAGGATCTCCCGGGCTGCCATCACCAGGTTAGTTTCATATCCCATGATGACGAAGATGGAAATATGCAGCAGTGCGTAGAAAAATGTGTACATTCCAAGCGGTTTGCGAAAAACCAGTATCGATGGTCTGTTCAACCAGCGGGAAAGCGGAGTGCAGGACAGCGTCAGGATAATTCCGAGGACGGCAGCCTGGCCGGTTCGCCGGATCAGGTTTTCATACGGATTGATAAAAAGATTGCCCATAAGAACATCCCACCCCAGCCACGCCAGGGGCAAAAGCGCAGCGGTGTGAAGGGCGATTCTCCATACCTGTTTTGAAACCCGGTCTAAAACCATTTTGATAAATCCATGCCGGCATACAACGCGGCGACCTCTTCTTCGTAACCATTGAACAAAACAGTCCGCCGGCGTTCACTCTCACCCAGGCGCAGTTCGGTTTCCTGCGACCAGCGCGGATGCGGCACGTTGGGATTGACATTGGCATAGAAGCCATACTCGTTGGGTGCGGCGCGCATCCACAGCGAGGTTGGCATTTCAGCCACCAGGTCAATTTTTACAATTGCCTTGATGCTCTTGAAAGCATATTTCCAGGGCACCACCAGGCGCAAGGGAGCCCCGGTTTGTGGCAGCAGGTCTTTTCCATACAGCCCGGTGGCCAGTATGGTCAGCGGGTGCATGGCTTCATCGAGGCGCAGCCCTTCCACGTAGGGGAAATCGAACATGGGTGAATTTTGTCCCGGCATTTGATTGGGATCGTACAGGGTTTCAAAGCGCACAAATTTTGCATCAGCGGTGGGTTCCACTTCTTTCAGTAAGTGCGAAAGTTGAAACCCATTCCAGGGCACCACCATGGAATACCCTTCCACGCAGCGTTCGCGGTAGATGCGTTCTTCAATGGGATAGCGCTGCTTGAATTCTGCTGCATCCAATTGCAGCGGATGCTTAACCAGCCCGCCGATGGAAACAACCCAGGGAGATGTCTGTAAATCCTTTGCTTCTTTGGCGACCCTTTGCTTGTCCAGTGAAAATTCGTAGTAATTGTTATAGGCATTTTTTATGTCGAGGGAGACTAATGGATCTCCCAATTCGTCAGTGGGCGCTGAAGCAGCAGGCGATGGTTCTGCGGCGGTTGAACCGGTTGGGGTTGGCGCGGATGTCTGGGAAGAACGGGGCAGGCAGGCAGCCAGCATCCCGATGCCGGCTGAAGCGGAAAGCAGGGCTGCTTTTCGCAAAATCTCCCGCCGGGTGAAGTAGATGTGCGGCGGGGTAATTTCTGATGAGGGAATTTTTTGCATGCGGTACTCCTTTAACGTCCATTACACGGCACATACAATGTACCATAATTAGATGTAAAAGAGTATTAATATCCGATTAGCGTTTTCTGGCGCGAAACATCAATTTGCTTCAGCCATGGCTTGCAGCAGGGCGCGGGTGAGCTGGCAGTCGTCAGCCGCGCGGTGAGAATTGGGCAGCGGAATGCCGCACTGTTTGCCGGCATCGTCCAGGCTGAAATAGCGGTAGGAACGGCGGCGGGGATCCCATTCCCCGCGAAACTGGGCATAGAGTTTCATCACGCAAATGGTTTGCA
>CAZOKH010000034.1:0-36353 GCA_964580315.1 uncultured Anaerolineaceae bacterium
ATAATGGATAGCTTTCTGCCTTTTCGGCTACCATTAATACAATTTGTTCATTTTCTTCAGGTCCCTTCAGAATTTGTTCAACTCGCTCTGCCAGTTCTTTGACGGTGGGAGCTTCAAACACTGTCCTGAAGGGAAGTTCAATCTGGAATTTCCCGCGCAGGTACGCCATCAATCTCATAACCAGCAGTGAATGACCGCCCAGGTCAAAGAAGTTATCGGTCAATCCAATTTGTTCTTTTCCAAATATCGCCTTCCACTCATCGGCAACAATCACTTCAGTTTCTGTGCCGGGAGCAATGTACTCTCGTACTTTTTCTTCAACCAGGCGCTCTGTTGCCAGCCTGCTTAACGCGCGCCGGTCAATTTTTCCGCTCTGATTCAAGGGCACATGGTCAATCGTGATAAATACGGATGGAACCATATAATCGGGTAAAGTTTTTAACAGGAATTCTTGCAATTCCATTTTGCCCGGCGCTGGAGAGTCTTTCGCTGGTAAAACATAAGCTTCCAGGTACTTATCGCCGTCATCCTTCGTATTCGCCAACACCACAGCCTGTTCAATCATCGGATAGGTTCTCAAAACAGTTTCAATCTCTCCCAACTCAATTCGAAAACCGCGGATTTTCACCTGATAATCGATGCGCCCCAGGTATTCGACATTGCCGTCGGGCAGGTAACGCACCAGGTCTCCCGACCGGTACATTTTTTCCTGTGGAACAAACGGAGATTCCAGAAAACGTTCAGCGGTTAATTCGGGACGATTGAGATATCCCTGTCCCACATTGATTCCGGCAATGAACAATTCGCCGGGAGCGCCCACAGGCACAGGTTGAAGCATGGAATTGAGAATATAGAAACGACAATTTGGCAACGGTCGGCCGATTGGCAGAATCTCACGGGCTTCCACTTGAAAGAGCCGGGTGAGCGACACCATGACTGATGTTTCAGTCGGCCCATACCCATTGTAGAAGGCTCTCCCCTGCTCCCAGGTATTAACCAGGTCTTGAGAACATGCTTCCCCAACAGAGATAACAAACTTTACTTCTTTCAATTCCGATTCAGGCAAGAGGCGAATCAACGAAGGGGTGATGAGCAGTGTGTTCACATTTTCCCGATTGATCATGGATACCAGATCGGGAATGGAATGCTGCTCTTCATGAGTGGCAACCGTCAGCGTGCCGCCATGACCAATGGCAACAAATGTCTCGGCAACCGATGCGTCAAAATGAACCGTAGAAAATTGCAGAATGTTGCATGTTTCACCAACAGGAAGGTGTTTGGCAAAATTCAATGTGTAATTTGCCACTCCACGGTGATCGAGCATGGCGCCCTTTGGCTTGCCGGTAGACCCGGAAGTATAAATCACATACGCCAGGTTATCCGGGGTTACGTCTGATTCAACCGGCAGATCATATTCTTCAGGGAATTGTCCTGCAAGATCATCCAGATAAACAATCTTTGAATCCCAGCCAGAAACCAGGGACTGCAACGAACGGGTTGTGATGGTGATCGGGAATTTCGCATCATCCGCCATGAATGCCAGCCGGTCAGCCGGGCTGGTTGGGTCCAAAGAGACAAAAGCGCCGCCCGCCTTCAAGATTGCCAGCCAGCATATATAGATATTTTCAGTTCGCTCCAGGCACAACCCCACCAGCGTATCCGGTTTCACACCAAGAGCCTGCAAATGGTGAGCCAACCGGTTGGAGAGAATGTCCACCTCACGGTAAGTCAGGTGCTTTCCCTCCGACGTCAGGGCAATTTTGTCTGGATGTTGTTTTACCGTTTCCGCAAAAATATGATGCAGAAGAAAATCACTATCATAGTGATGGGTGGTGTCATTCCATTCCACCAAAATTTGATGCTTCTCGTCCTCATCCAGCATCGAATAGGTGTCAATAACTCCCGAAGGATCCAGGGAAAATTCATTCAGGAGTGTTTTCAAATGCCCCAGCATTCGTCGGGCAACTTGTGCAGAATACTGGCTGCCATCATACCGAATTTGCAAAAGCATATCTTCTTCGGCAGCAACCCCAACGGTCAACGGAACGTCCCACAGGTCAAGCGCAGAGAATCGAATAGTCTTTGCCCCGGCATTGATTTCAATATCAAAATCATTAGGCCGATCTTCCAGAATAAGCACACTTTCAAATAGCGGTTCATGGACATTTACACCGCTCCACTGTTTTGCCAGGGAAAGTGGAGTGTTGTAATAGGGCCGCATGCTGTCCCATTTCTCCTGAATGCCCAACATCCACGGCAGCAGCGTTTGAGTGTGCGGAACCATAACCCGAAAAGGAACAATATTGGCAGCAAAACCAGGCTCACCTTTCCCCTTGTCCAATAAATCGTTTCGTCCAATGGATACGCCGAACAGGATATCATCATCGCCAGAATAGCAACTCAACAAAACCGACCAGGCGCTTTGTATCAAAGTACCTACGTGAATATTTTTTTCTGCTTGCAGCCGGCGAAGCCGCTCCGACAGGTCCTTCCCCAGCCGCATCCAGTCGTATTGATAAGGGGCGCCACGCTGCTGCTGTTTGGGATACGGATCATGCAGCAAAAGCGTGCGGGCTTCAAAATCTCCCAGTTCTGCGCGCCAAAAAACTTCTGCGCTCTTCTGGTCAAAGTGATCCAGTGAATAAAAAACTGTATGAACTGGCGGAATATCCATGTCCTGTACGCCGGCGTTTTTGATCAAATCATCGTAAGTATGAAATACATCGCGCAGAAGCTGATCACGGGTAAATTCATCCATCAAAGCCTGGTGAAACGTCCACACGAAGCGAAAACAGGTTTGGCCGGTTTTAATGACCGCAATTCTGCTGAGCGGCGCTTTGCTCAAATTGAACCCGTTGCGGCGGTCTGCATGTAAAAACATCTCAAATTTTCTCTGCTGCTGATCGAGCGCATCACTTCTCCAGTCCATAATCTGCACAGGAAGCGTTGCCGCAGGATCGAAAATCCTGGCCGGCTCGCCTCCATCTTCCCAGAGAAATGCGGTTTGCAGAATGTCGTAGCTTTGCCCCCTGATTTTCCACGCCTGTAGAAAAACATCCAGGTCAATTTCATCCAGATCAGCAATCACTTGCTGCACGTACAGCCCGTTTTCTGGCGATTGATAACTCGCATATAACATTCCCAACTGTAAAGATGAGATCAATCGATTGTCATTAATTTGAAACATATTTTTACCCCATACAGTGTGTAAGGCTTTTTCCAAAAACCGCTTGGAAAATTACTCCCTGTAAGAAAATTGGATGGACACAAAAGGGATTATTTACAGGCTGTTTTATAACCATTTTCTGTTTGTTCGATAATCATATTGTAGCAGGTTCAGTTTTTGTAAACAATAAGCCAAAACGGGTTTAATGAATTTATGTTTGGTTTATATGGCGATGAAACAGGAATGGGTCTAGGGGTTCATCCATGCAGAAGTCCGGGGAAATTCCACAGAAAAAAACGCATATCCCTCCTCTCAATTCGGACCGCCAAAGCCGCCTTATACCCTGCCTCGACAGGCAAATCTTCCAACTGCCAGGAAAACGTCTCTTCAGGAACGCCTGCCACCCGCAAGATTTTCACGCTGTCATCAGGGACCAGAGACACATCAAAATTCTTTAATGGGAATGATAATCCTTTGCCAGTTGCTTTAATAAAGGCTTCTTTGCGAGTCCAACCGTTAAAAAAAGCCTCTTTTTGCAGGTTCTCCGGTAATGACCGCAACTGCTGCAATTCATACGACGAAAAAGCAGTCGCGGCAATCGCCAACAAATCCCGGTCGTCTCGCATGAACTCGATATCAATCCCCAGCATATCCTGCCGTGATACAGCGAACAACGCCTTCCCGTTGGAATGCGACAGGTTGAAATAGACGCGCCCGCTGTTGGATTGTTCAACCAGGCGGGGTTTTCCATAGGCTGAATACTCAAATTGAATTTGTTCAGGAGCGCAGTTATTAAGGTATTCACTTAACAGGCAGCGCAGGATGGCTCTTCTGGCAATAAATCGATCCCGGTCAACAGCAAAGTAAAACCTTTCAGCCCGCTCGCGCTCGTCGAGTGAAAGCAGGCCCGGGTATTTTTTCGTTGCGCTGTCACTCCGCTCAAGATCAGCCCGCCAGATATGCACTGAATCCTTGTCCAGTTTCACAACATCCTGCGGATCAATCCAGGTTTGTTGAATTACCAACTTTTTTCTCCTCTTTCAATATCCCCTCTTTCCCCCATTGAAAATCTCTCAGGTTTCCTATTAACGAATTGTGCGCTGTTAGCACAGCTTCAGACAAGAATCTGATGAATGATTTCATTTACCAAATCTGGACTCCGTAAAATTTCGTGTCGGCCATTTTTGACGATTTGGATTTTCCGGATCTCATCTTCGTTGGACAGGAATGTAAGCCGCCCAAGATCAGCCAGGTAGCTGTCCACCGCGGATCTTTTCCCCATGAAAAATGAATATGCCGGTGTTCCCAGTATGGCCGCTTCGCGATTCATGGTGCCCCCGCCGCTGAACACAAAATCAGCATGGAATAAAACATCAGGGCCGCTTAGAACCTCACTCGGGATGATCAGATTCTTGTCTGCCAATTTTTTCAACGGCTCAGCCTGTGACATCACCCGCGGCAAAACCAGCATGGTGACATGAGGCATGGCGCAAATATATTCCAACAACTGATCAAACAACGGATTTTCAAAATGCTGGTAAAGCGTCCAGGATGCCGGTGGGCGGATGATGGCAATGGGTTTTTCGACCGGGATGCCCTTCGTCTGAAAATAACCTGGCTGTGGTGAGAAAGTATTCAGATAAACCTGCTCTTTCAATCCATGATATTTTTCCACTTTGTGCCAGTATGCGCCATATTTTTTTAACGCCCAATCGGGGAACACCTGGGGCACCACAATTTTTTGTGCCAGGCGGAAAGCAATGTGATTCGCCGGTTGGTGTTCATAATCCATAATTGTGACACTGGGAATGCCCGCCAACCTGGCTGTCAACACCTGTGAATAGGAATTGTGGCTGACGCACAGGTCAAACTTCTTGGAACGCTGATAAGCGTATAACTGCGCACTCCGTTTGAGCACTTCCATAGAGATGTTACCAAGTTTCTTTCCGCCGTGCTTTCCAATCAGTTCGTGCTTCAGGCCGTACAAATTGGCCAGTTCAACCGTCTGGGCGTATTGTTTGGTGGTGATATGCACGGAATGCCCGCGCTGTTCCAATTCTTTGATAATGGGCACAAAGAACAAAACCTGGGGAGAATTGGCCAGATCAATCCAGATCTTCATTTCACGCCTCCCCGCCGCCATTTTTTCCAACACCCAGGCATACCAGGCGAAAGCCGGCAGCTTTCCAGTTTTCCTGCGGCCAGCCGTTCACCAGGTCAACAGCCAGGCGGCATGAGGTTAGCCCCGCCGCCGCCTGGGGACTAAATGCAAGCAGTTCGCGGTGAGCCACAGCCAGGATAAATACATCACAATCACGCACGGCTTCAGACAGATCAGAAACCGTACGCACCGAATTCAACGGCTTTTGCAGGTATGGATCAAAGCATGTCACACTTGCGCCGGCTTCTTCAAGCAACCTGGCAATTTCCATGGAGGGGCTTTCCCGGAAGTCATCCACATCCGGTTTATAGGCAAGCCCCAGCAAGGCAACCTGTTTTCCGTCCAGAGAACCAATTGCATTTTTCACCGTTTCCACGGCAAACCCCGGCTGCGAATCATTCACCTGGCGGGCTGTTTTAATTAACGGTGTGATATCGGGGGCCGCCTCAACCAGGAACCAGGGGTCAACACTGATGCAGTGCCCGCCCACCCCCGGCCCGGGATTCAGGATGTTTACCCTGGGATGACGGTTCGCAATCCGGATCGCTTCCCAGGCATCCACCCCAAAGCGGTCAGCCAACCGGGAGAACTCATTGGCCAGGGCAATGTTAACATCCCGGTAGGTGTTCTCCATTAATTTCACCATTTCCGCCGTGACAGCATCCGTCAGGAAAATCTGTCCTTTGACAAAGTTGGAATACAATGCTTTTCCCTGTTCAGCCGATGCAGGAGTGATCCCCCCGATCACCCGGTCATTATGGATTAACTCATGCAGAATCTTCCCGGGCAATACCCGCTCCGGCGAGTAAACCAGGTGGAAATCCTGCCCGGCTTCTAAACCCGTTTTTTCCAAAATGGGGGCGACAATTTTGACGGTGGTTTCAGGTGGAGACGTTGATTCAAGCACAACCAGGTTGTTTTTTGCCAGAACCGGCGCAATGCTTTCAGCGGCAGCTTTAACCGCGGTCAAGTCAGCTTTCTTGTCTGTATAAAAAGGAGTCGGAACCGCGATAATAAACGCATCAGCGGGTTCCGGTTTCTGGCTGAATGTGATGGTTGCTTGCATGACGTTGTCATGAAAAAAATCAGCCAGCCCGGGTTCGTGGATATGAATTTTGCCCTGGCTTAATTTAGCAATTACATCGAGATTGATATCAACGCCCACCACATGGATCCCCTGGCTGGCAAACATACAGGCAGTCGGGAGGCCGATATAACCAAGACCCAATATACAAATTCGATGGAATTGCATCAATACGACTCCCATTAAGAAACTAATAAACTTTTGGATATTCCCCATTCAACAAATAGTGCTTCTAAGGTTATTAATTAACCGTCACAATTCAATTATAGCCTAACTGACAAACACATCCTTTAAAAAAGACAAAAAAAAACCTGGCTTGAACCTCATACTTTCAGCCAGGTTTATGACAGAATTTACCGCCCGCCCATCACCATTAATCTCCCCACAACCGTTTTGCCTGGTGGTGCAGCCAGGATGCGGTCGGCGTTTCAAAGCGGCGTACCACCATTACAGAGCATGGCGCATTTTGCACCACATCTTCGCACACTTTGCCAAACAAGGTTTCTTCAGAAATATCATAAGCAGATCCGATGATGAGCAGTTCATAATTATTATCTTCACACTCTTTAATAACAGCCTCTTGTACTGTTTTGGCGTATATCGTTTGCAGGGTCGAATTGGGCGGTATTTGCCCCAACTGGGTCATCACAATCTCTTGCAGGTAAGAGACCACATCTTCTTCGGTCTCTTCGTCTTCGGTTGCCTTCGGAATGACACGCACATAATTGACATGCGAACCTTCCTGCCTGGAAATATCATTTGCAAGATGGACTGCCAATCGGCTGTTTATACCGGTTCCTACAGGAACCAGGATATTTTGAAAGCCTTTGATTCCGCGATCATGTAAAACTCCCAGGTTCACTTTGCTTTCTTCTACCAGGCGTTTGAGTGATTTCCTGTACCCATTGCTCCCGCTTCCCGGCCATTTCATCAACACCAGTTTGACATTATTATCATTATCAATTTCATGGAGGATGCCATCCGTCATGGTTGCATCCGAAATCATTTTTGTGTACATGGGCACATTACGATCCACAGCATAATGGATGAAGCGATTGAGAATGTCATGCCGCTGCTCTTTGAGCTTCTCCAGGTAGGCATCCGAATCGGTTGCATCACCCTGGAGCGAACTGGGCAACACGGTCAGCAAACACATGTTGGTATCCTTTTCTGCCTCTGCCAGCAGTGAACCGACTTTCATCAAACCATCCATCTCATGAGACTTGGTTAAGGGAAGCATAATTCTCCAGCGGCCCGGAGATAGGTCGCGTTTGTGGGCATCCTGCCACAACTGCATTCCTTTTTTTGAAAAATAGTAAACTGTGAAAATGAATATGATTAACCCGGTAAATAGGATGGCGCTCAAATCAGAGTAAAAGATTACGATCACACAGGTCAGTGATGCCAGAATGGGTGTCAGCGGAAAAAAAGGCGCGGTGAAGGGGCGATGAATGTTCGGGTACTTTTTATGCAGGGTAATCATGGCCATGTTGGAAAAGAACAACACAAACAGGTAGCCCGCCGAGGTAATATAACTGAGGAAATCGACCACCCCGATGATCGTGATCAGGATGGAAACAGCCCCAATCAGTAATATTGCCATATAGGGCACTCGCACTCGATTTAACCGGGATAGAATGGAGGGCCAGGCACCATCACGCCCCAACGTGAAAGTTTCACGCGTGGCGCTGAGCATGGAAGAATTGATGGAAGTGAGAGCCCCCACCATACCAGCCATAGCGATGATGGTCACGCCCAGTCCGGGCATGAATACTTTGATAGCATCAGAAAGTGCGGTTTCTGAACCGGCAACTGATTGCCAGGGAACAGTTCCCAGTGTTACTACCACTGTTAACGAATAAATAATGGTAACCAATCCCAGGCTGACCAGGATTGCGATTGGGATATTTTTGTTGGGGTTTTTCACTTCTTCAGCATCATCTGCAATCACTTCAAAGCCCACATAGGCAGCATAGATCAGAGCAATGGTTTTCATGAGAACGCCGGTGTTCTGGAAGATGTTATCTGATTCAAACAGCTTACCAGTGGGGAACAGTGTGGCAGTATTAAAACCATTGGGGGAAACAAAACCGGCTATGATATAAACGGCAAAAGCAAAAAGTAAGGAAATTCCCATCACAACCTGTAAATTTCCCACCTTGGTAACCCCCAGAATATTCAAGATTACAAAGATGATGATGACTACAATCGCTGTGGGAATGATGGGAATGGCAGGAAAAAAAACACTCAGGGAATATGCAAATCCAACGGCTGACAACGCGCAATAGAATGTGCTGGAAATGCCGTCCATTGAACCAATCAAAAAAGATAATAAACCATTACCCCAGGCTTCGCGCACATAGGTCATGGCGCCGCCTGTTTCCGGGTAAACCGTTGCCAGCTCGCTATAATTTAAAGCAATGCTGAAACTGAGAAAACCTCCAACTAAAATTGCTAAAAATGTAGCCGGTCCAGCCACCTCAGCCGCCAGGCCAGTCAGCACAAAAATACCCGACCCCAACGTGCCGGCTGTTCCCAGCAAGATGGTTTGAAAAAGGCTAAGCTGCCGCTTCAGGGTTCGTTTGCTCAAAATATTATCCTTCCAGTTATCATTGCAATTAAAGAAAAGATCAGCGTCTGGTTTCTCCAGATCACTGATTAGACATCGAGTATCTTCGCGGCTTAAACGAAATGAATGATCATGTTTGGTTCCCCGTTATCGAGGATCATAAGCATTGTATTGCAAACCGGGCAACAATGCAAATGGCAATTTGATAATTCCTTATCCAAATCAAACATGAATAATTAAAAAACAATCCACCTCTTCAGATGGATCGTTTTGAGCAATAAGCCACTGGATTACAAGCAATACTGAATCATATTCAAGCCCCACTCCAGGGCTGAACGAATATCCGCGCGTGAGCCCGTGCCGCCCAACACCTTGCCGCTCCAGGCCAGGCCGTATTTGGCATTGGAATAAATCACCTTTTTGCCCAGCAGCACCCGGCTGCCCTGGTTGCCTTCGGGTGGGGCGTTAAACAGGTGCGGCGTTTTGAGAATGGAATCGTATTCCGCCACCGGCTTCAGGCTGACGCCCAGCCCCCCAAAGAAAGCTTTGAACGACTCGTCAGCGGCATCATCCATCGCCTCAACCACAAGCGCCCTGCCCTGTTCCAGATAGGCGGCCACTTCTTTGATTTTGCCGGCTTCCACCTTGAACGAACCAGAACCGGTTAGATACACAATCGCATAATCCAACAATCCAGCCGACAGGGGCACATCAGCATCAACCACCAGGTTGTAGGGCATTGAACGCTTGCATTCGCGGGTCAGGTAGTCCCATCCCACCAGCACGCCCGCCGGAGCCTCTTCTCCCAGGTGGCAAATGCCCACCTTCACCGTTTGTTTTACTTCCAACCCAATCACATTGCGATAGCGCATGTCAATTTCATCTTTGGCCGGGTGAGCCGGGTTGGCAGCATTCTTGATTGCATTTCCCTTCCGCGACAGGGTAACACGGGCCAGTTCAACAGCCGGCCGCTTGGGCATGTTGGGGCGCGCCGCAATGACGAATTCATTCTGAACGAAGCGCATGTCATTTTGGTCTCCGGAAACTTCGCGCTCGCCGTGCCCCAGCATCAGGTACAACTCACCTTCCATGGTGCTGCCAAAATCATAAGCCACCGGCTCGGTCAAAACAATCACATTCCCCGCCGAATCAACAGCAAGGCCGGGTGAAATGAACACATACTGATCGGCCGGATCGTTGGCAACCACTTCCAATCCGCTGATGATTCCCGAACCATGAAAGAACAGGTCGTGCGCCATAAGTTTTTTACGGTGTTCATCATGAGCCTGCGCCCAGGTTTCAGCCGTAACGGGCATCCCGTCAAACGGTTTGATTTGAAGTTTGGGAAAAATATTTAAAACGCTGTTATCTTTCATGGTCAAATCCCTTTCGCCTTTACGACGTTATCATTTTCAATGAACTCACACTGCACCGTGAACACCGAATGCGCTGGGACCAGCGAACGGATGGTTTCTTTCATCTTGCGCTGATACATCTCGGCAGTAAATCCGGTTTGTTCCAGTTCCCCGGCCGATACACGCAAATCAACCTGCAAGGAATTGGGCTGGTTGTTTTTACCCAGGGCAACTTCGACGCCCAGCCTGCCTTTCTCGCCCAGCACAAAATTTCTTGCCCGCCGCTCCGATATGGACGCTTCTCCGCCAGTGTACATCTCCAGGTAGGTTTTCAGCGCCTGCAATGTCCCGCGCTGCTGGTAAAAAACCATGGCTGATTTTAACAAAGCGCGCATTCGGCTTAGCGGCAGTGTCTTTTCAAACGACATGCCCATCCAGGAAGCCAGCCAGGGGAGCATTGCAGAAGAAGTCAAATGTGGATCAAAATAGCAGTCCACCTGGTCAATTTGCTGGTTAATGGGATTCCAGAAGCTTTCAATCAGCATCAGGAAGCGGTTGATGAAATCATCCCTCTCGTAAATCTCAGGGAGATGCTGCATGTATTTTCCCCTGCTGATGACCGCTGTTTGCACCGCTTCATAAGCCAGCAGATGGGCATCCGCATCAAACAACTCGGCTTCACTCAACAGGTAATGGTCGATTTGAAATGTTTTAACCCGCACACTTACGCTTATTTCATAACTCTTGCCGGCTTTAAAGGGTTCGCGCAGCGGAATTTGCAAAATCGCTTCCTCATTCACCTCACTTAAAGAAAGCTGTGATGGAGAAAGCCCTTCCGGGAGTTGATAGGTTTCAATTTGCATCACATTCGGCAGTCTCAACTGCACAAACGCGCCAGCCGATTGCGGCACAACAAACCGTAGAAACAGGGTCACCAGTTCGCTCACATAGCAGTTATAGCGATCGGTTGCCAGTGACAGGTTATTGGATGGTTCAAGCGTACTCGGATAACTATCAATCATAGCTATCCTTTCTTATAGAGGTCCTGAATGTTGACAATCTCAACCTCATGATCCAGCGAGCACAGCAAACCGTCATCCGGTACCATGAGCACATTTTCCACATTAGCCAGTTCTGGCTTGGGCGTCTCGTCGTAGGTCCACTTTTCTTCTACAGGCGCCACCAGCCGTTGGTGAATCTCCACGTCCAAAACATATTTCACCAGTGGAATTTGTTGAATGAGAGAAATGATCTCCGCTGCAAAGAGGTCTCTGCCAAACTGCCATCCTTCCCAGGTTTCATCTGCTTTGAGCAGCGGAGCTTTTTCATCCACCGGCAGCGGCGTGATGTAGCGTTTTAGTTCATCCATCACGCGCTGCTGCACCTCGGAAGGCTGGAAATAATCCTGCGGCACAATGCGAGCCTTTACTTTGACACCCGTATATTTTGGTTCGCGCACATGCAGTGAAGTGGTCAACAGACGGTATTTATCGAGGTACGAGCGAATTTCAGCCTGCAGCGAATCATCCAGGCGCAGCGATGACAGATCACCCGCCCGCAAGGCATCGGGCACCGACGGCACCACCAGCACAGTCACGGTTCCAGCCGAGCCGTCAGTAAGTTCGCCCGGCATCAGGCAGCGAGCACGCGCCACCGAACGAGAACAGCTCCTGGTAAATTGTTCATAATCCTGCGCGGTCACTGCGCGGTGCTGTGCCTGCAATTCGCGCTGGGCGCGCAGTTTCAATTCATCAATAGTCTCCTGGTCACGTCCGCCGTCGGCGCGCACCAGGTTGGTAACGCGGGAAACATAAGCCAGTGAGAGAGTCATGGTGTTCAGGCTGCCGGCCGGCAAATTGCCCGCCACTCCCCCGCCGTAGCGGTAGCGTGAAAAACGAATTTTGCGCCCGCTTTCAGGAATTCGCCCGTATTGCACTACGGTTCCATCTTGCTGCCTTACAGACGGTCCAAATTGCACCACCCCCGAAGCCATATCCAGAAAATAATGGCGGTCATAACGGGTGGAGTTGGAAAAGTTATCAACCGGAATCCAGGGCACAAAAACGCTCTCGCCGCCGCGCATCTCTTCCACCTCGAGGGTTTCACCTTCCTGCAGGGTAAGCACCGGTGAATGTTGAAGGGTAAAAGATTGTCCCGGCTCGCCAGTGCTGGTTCCCAGTTGCTCGCCATCTACATTGATGGAATGCATTGCCGGGATGGTGACGCCGAGGCTGGAGGCATCAATCATCTTAATGCGTGGGGTTTCCGAATACATGCCCTGCAATGCATTGCGCTGTTCAATGCGGCAGCGCAGCCACTGGGCATTTAAACCATACATGGTGCTGTTTACCAGATTAAGAGGAAGGTACAACACCAGTTTTCCCTCTTCATTGTTCAAACCGCCGGTGGTATCTTTTTCACCGTCCATGGTGCTCAGCATCAGGGGAGTCCATTTGCCGTCGCGGGTTAAACATTCCCACACCCAGGGCGGATCTTCGCGCCTGATACCGACTGCTTCCGTGGGGTCGCAGATGAAGCTAAGCTGCAGAATGTGCCCGCTGAGGCTGTTTTTCGGATCAAATCCCAGGTAAAATGTATCGCCTACTTTGGGTACCTGGCTGAAAGGATGAAAAATTTCAATACCCATCCGGGAAAAATGATTTTTATTGAATTCGTCTTCCTTTCGGACATGGGTCAATAAAGGAGGAACTATTTTCGCTTCGTAGTCGGTGGTGAACAGCACTTCCGTTTCTGTAAACTCCGACCGAACCTCCATCCCCTGCGGGATGATCACAGTCTGCTCATTTCCCGGCGTGATGGGCAGCGGCACAGATGTCCAGAAAGTCAATTCGGTGCGTGCGCTGCTGGCCGGTTTGCGTTGAAGGCCTAGCATCTCCAGGAACTTGATGTAGTTTTTCTCCGGCACTCGGTTTAGACGATACACCATTAATTCCGTCATCCAGGCAAACAATTCAATCAGGGTAATGCCGGGATCGCTCAGGTTATATTCAGTCCACTCCGGGCAATAGTGAATAATGCGCTTACGCGCTTCATCCACCAGGTCTCTTTGAAAACGGAGGTCATCCAGGTTGGGTGCAGGTAATGTCATAGTTCACTCCTGTTTTTTCTCTGCGTCATACGATTTCCTCTTCTGCCTCGATATAGAACGGATAGACAATGCTGCGGGTATCGTGAGTGGCTTTAACCTCGTATTCGATCTCCGCCATTAAAGCGCCTTTATTTCCATTATCCGGGGTCACGTCCACACTGAGCACATCGATGCGTGGTTCCCACATACGCAGTGCATCATAGACATATTCCTGCAGCAGGCTGATGGTTGTGGCCGAAATTGGATCAAAAATCAATTCATAGGCGCGGCAACCAAATGTCGGGCGCATAACGCGCTCGCCCGGGCGTGTGCCGAGAATGATGCGAATGGATTGCTCAATATCCACATTTCCCGACACCAATGAAAATTCTCCGCGTCCATTCATTTTGATCGGAAAATTTAATCCGGTTCCTAAATATGCTTTTGCATCTCGCTGCATCCCATCACTCCTTCTGCTATGCAATCAATGTTTTCACAGCGCCCTTTGCCACCGTGGTGCTCACTGGCACACCACTGGCAGGGTTGACACCTGCCACCACGCTGGTGACGCGCGCTGCTGGTCTTCCACCAATCAAAACGGTGGGACTGCCCTGGGTTATCGATCCCTGGCAGGCGGCGCCGCTCACCATGTCGCCAACCACCGAGGCTGGCATATTTTCGATCAATACATTGGGCACACCCGGGCCGGTAATCGGATCGCCGGTGGCCGTCATATCTCCCAAACGCGCTGCAGGAAACATATTTTCTCTCCTAGTTGATTTTGACCATGCCGCCCTGCACCTGCACCATGGCATTGCCCTTCACTGAAACCTGGGCATTTGCCTGCACGTCAATACTTGTGCTCTTCAAGGCAGCCGACGCGGTCTGCAAATCCAACTGAGAACCACCCGCTTTGATATTTGCTCCGGTGTTGGCTTCAATGGCGCCTTTGGTCTGAGATTTAATGCTAAAGTCGCCTTTGCTGGTTATGGTCAGCTTTCCGCCGGCATCAAGAGTCAAATCGCCCATCGTTTTAATCGTCATCGCATTGGTTTTCGAATCAATCACAATGCTGTTATTTCCGGTTTTATCTTCAATAATGATCTGCTCTTTGCCCTGGGTATCATCCAAAATGACCACATGGCCGCTTCGCGACCGCACAACGCGCTGGTTAACTTTGCCGGCGGCCACCACCACGCCCTTGCCATTGGGCGGTTTATTTAATTTGCTCCACAGCCCGCCCACAACATACGGACTATTCAAATCACCGTTCTCAAATGCCACCAGCACCTCATCGTTTACTTCCGGGGTAAACAACAATCCCTGGTCGCCGCCGGCGCCGGGCGCCGCCAGGCGCGCCCACGAGCTTTCCACATCAGTCAAAGACGAAGGCATCCAGGGGAATTTCACCTTCACCCGGCCGAGGTTTTGCGGGTCGAGGTTACTGGTGACTTTTGCCAAAACCACACCATTAATCTTTTCGGGCTTGTTTGCCTCTTCTCCCAACAATAAATGGCGAATCGTGTATGGATTCCTGCCTGTCGCCTGGAACTGCACCGAATATTCACCCTGACGCCAGATATGCCTGGCTTCAGTAATGTAATAGGTGCCGCTGAAGCGAGTGCCTGCACCGATTACAACCCCCATCGAACCAGCCACAAGGTTTGGTGCGCCGGGTTTCACTTCACCGCTGGCTTTCACAAATTGACTCTGGATATCGTCAAACCGGGCTTTGGCTATGGTTGTGGCTTCACCCACCGAGCGGACGGTCTTTTCAGGAACAAAATTATCCTCAGCCTTCCCAAAAGCCATCATGGCAGTGGCGCTGCCAGTCATCAACTCACCGGTGGTTGTTTTGGGTTTGCTCATTGCCGAAAACGATTTCACACCCATCTGCTTTTCAGGATCCCAACCTGTGACTGAGGTTTTGGTTGCCTGTCCCATTGAAACCAGGCGGGGCTCAAACCGGCTCAGATTTTCTCCCACTTTAAGCTCCACCGGTATTAATGACCGGGGGGTTTCCATGGGCGTCACCATCAATTGTCGGCCGTCAGCATACATTTGATAGCCGTAAAGTTGTGCACGCTCGGTCAAAAAATCCCAGTTGGTCTGGTTGTATTGCAGGACGTAATCTTCAATGCTGGTGGGAGCGCCAGCCACAACCGGCGTCATGCCAACTTCTCCGGCAATTTTCGAGATGATCATCATGTCATTCATCATCTGGAATGCGCGGGTTTGTTTGCCGCGCATCAGACGGTGCAACCGGTCATATCCCCGAATGCGTAACTGCGCCCGACCGTCAAAAAATATCGGCTCAATCGAGGTTATTTCTCCCTCAATGATTGTATTGGAGATGGGAATCACCCCGGTATATGTATCGGTGGTTTCAAATCCAATTGAAACAGGCGCACCAATCTTAAAGCGTGGGTCAATATCCACATACTTCATAATCCCCACATATGGATCGGGGTCATCCTGAATTATCACGGTGAACATGGCGGGCATGAACACATTGGTATCTACCACTACCTCCACCACATCGGCAGATAGCATTACATCTTCCAACATCACAATTTTGAGCTTGAATTTATCGACAAAGAAATCAGGCATACATAACCATCCCTCTTATCGAATATCTTGAGGAATTGCCAGCAATTGACCATCCTGCAGGCAAAATGGATCGTCAATATGATTGGCTTCAGCCAGCACGCGCCAGTAACGGGCATCGCCATACTCTTCGTAGGCAATTTGATCCAGGCGCTGTTGTGAATTCACAATTCGCGTCTTGCGTGAATCGGTTCGGCTGGTGGGGTTGAGCGCCGGGATCATATCGTCGCCAAACAGGAATTCGCTCTGTTTAAATTCCACTTCAGCTTTCGCGCGGATCGGCGTGCCATCCTGGGCGAACATGGTAAAAGAGATGTTCACTCTGGTCACAACTGCGGTGAAGAGCGTAATTTTCCCCCACACAAACTTCACCGTTGGCGGCGTGGCATAGGGTATTTTGAACATGGACAAACCTGCGCCGCGCAGGGTTAATTTCAACAGTTTGTTTGTATACTCCCTGACATCAATGGGATCTTTGCCCGGGCAGGTTGCATAGGAGTCAAAAAATAAATCCAACTTGTAGGTGGCAGGTTCACCACCGGAGAATTTCAAGCTCGGTGAGTTGAAATTCGGCATTTTCTCATAGGTAAAAGTGTTTTCCTTCGAGATTGAAAAATTCTGGGGATTGAACTGACATTCAATCTCCCCAAAATTTGGGGGGATTAGTGTTGACCATTTTAATTTTGCTTTGGTAAGCTGCACATCAAGAGCCATTTTTCACCTCACAATCCAACTTATCGTATATAGCCACGGGTTCTTTCGCGTTCAATCTCCAGCAGCCGTTTCACATAGGGCAGCACATCATCAGCCAGTTTACCCAGATCGGTTGGCATGGCAGGAGAGGGCGCCGCGGGTTGTTCAGGAGATGCTCCGGATCTTTGAACAACATTTTGCGATTGAGCGCTGGCGCCTGTTGCACCGCGCTGCGAATCTCTGGAAGCCGAAATTTGTGGTTGTCGTTTTTGATTCAACGCCACAAATGATTCCGGGAGCATTGGCTGCGGTTGCATTTGTGACGGTTGCAAAACAGCCAGATCATTTTGCATCATGGATGGTATTAACCGGTTATCCGCTTCGTGCTCCAGCGTCGTTGGATAGGCAGGCGTTATGCGCTCTTGCGAACTGGCGGATAGATCACGGGGAAAGTTAAAGGGTAGCGGAAGAGCTGATACACTGGATTGGGTTGTATCTTCTCCCTGGGCATCAAACCTGCTGGTGTTCAACTCCATCTTGTATTTTTGCGTGGAGATGAGCGGAGATTGAGGTTGCTGCACAAGCGGGGGTTGTTGTGCAGCCGGCTTCAATTGCACGCCCTTTGTCGATTGAACCACCCCCCTGGATGCCTGTTGCCGCTGCTGAACAACCCTGCGCAGGGGCATTTCCACTTCGGTTAAACCTGAGCCGGATTCCTGTTCATTACCTTCTTGATCCATTTGAGGCCGGGGCATCGAAGAAAAAGAGACATCCGTTTCGGACAGCGGCGGCACAATTTGCTGTGCAAGAACCGTTTTTTCTTCTTCAGTCTCAGGCAGCGGCGATTCATTTTGATCAGGAGAGATCGGCAGGTCAGCAGAACGCTGCACCACCCGGCTGGTCACTGGACTTTGGTGGGCCTGCGGTGGTTTTGTCGTTGCAGGTAACGCCCTGTGAACTTTTTCCTGGTGTTCACTTTCTTTGCTTACCGGCAGGGCTTTGGGCAGCTTCTCACCGGCAGGGGGCGCAACCGGCTGCGCTTTTGGAAGGGCAACCGGGAGAACCTCCCTGGTTTCTTCTTGGTTTGCTTCTGCCATTTCCGACTTCGCCGGTTCTTCAAGCCCTGGCGTTTGATGCAGAGGCATTTCAACAGGTGTTTCTGAAGGTCTCTGGGGAGGGATTTCCGGCAAATTCTCTGTCGCTTCTTCTTCAGCCAGTGGCTGTTGAAGCAGTTCATCGGGCATCTGAAGCTCGGTTTCTTTTTCTGTTAGAGGTTCAGGTTCCGCATCGAAATGCACCGGTTCAGGAAAAACGGGCTGCGCTTCTGGTTGTGCAACCGCTTGCAGCGTAGAATTCTCTGGTTCTTCAGTTTCTTCAGTTGTATCAAATTGCGGCTCAGAGGGTTTATTCGGCGTTATCTCAGTCACTCTTGAAAACAACCGCTGGCCGGGAGTCAACACCCTCTTTTGAGGAGCAGTCTCTTTGGTGCGCGTTCGGCTGGTAGATTGGGGCGACTGGGCTTTGAAGGATTCAATGGGTTGTCCGGGTTTGGGGAACATATCAAATTTTTGTATGACCGTTCCGCTCCTCATCTCACCGGGCTGCAAAGGCTCTTCTCGCCGGCTGCTGCCAGATTTCGTGCTCGGGAAAACACGCTCAACATCGTCCCATGTTTCGGTTTCTTCGCCTGTGAACTTTGAAACATAGGGAACTAATTCTTTTACATCCTCGAATTTCTGCGTAACGCTTTTGGCAAATCCCTCAAACATTTGACGGTGAACAAGATTGGAACTTTGTTCACCTGAGGAAGCAGCATTTTGCGTCAGAGGGCGAAAAGGAGTTCGAAAAGGAACATAAGGGACATACGCTGCTCCCGGCGACGCATGGCGTGAAACCAGATCACGCAGCCAACCGGTCAGCATACCTGTTGAGCTTTGCCTTTGCTCCTTCAATCGTTCAACAATCAGGTTTTGCTCTGCCAATCTCTTTGTCCTTTATGAGCTAGATCTTACCCATTTCAAAATAGTCGAAAGTCAATTCCAGTTTTTCAAACGTGATTTTTTGAGACTCTGCGCTTAAGTCTGAAATTTTCCACTTGACCGGATAGGCATTTACGAAATTCCATTTGCGCACAATCTCGTATTTGTTGGGCGAAGGCCTGCGTTGAACCAGGGTGAAATTCATCGGTTGAATCCACCCGCCCAACTGACCATCCATCATCCATTTCCAGAAGAAATCAGATGAGGTGAGCCCGGTTTCCAGAGTGATATGACTGTAAGAAATATGGCCTGGAAACTCATAAGCATAGGCATTTAATCCACCTTCAATGACCGTTTCGGTTTCCCTTTTAACCTCCAGTTCACTGATGTTCTGAAAAATCGCCATTGTATCGGTACCGAACTCAATTGAAAACTGATACGCCGGTATTGGCATTTCTTCAAAGTCAGTCAGAGGCTTCATGGGTGCTGCATAAACCGGCTTGGCTGGCTTTTCTTTACTCAGGAGCAAACCTCCCATAATGTCCTTCCTCTCTGCAAACGAATACCCATTTCAACAATACAATTCTTCTGTCGTCCAGAATGGGTGCATCTTCTGGTTAATTCAAATACTTTTAAGCCTGCCCCAAACGTTCATTCTCAAGCTCTAGTTCTCGGATCAATTTCTCATAAATCTTCTCAGCCAGTCTTTGCAGATCAACATCTGACTGACTGCCAGTTTGATCAACCTGTGCCAAGTTATCACGATTATCGGAATGCCCGATGTCCAAACCATCGATGTTCATTCTGATCAGGCTCCAATATTCAGTCTCTTATTGATTTCGGCAATTTCTTTGACCCAGCGTCTCCGGAAGCGGTGGTCAAAGGTCATGATTGACTCCGGCGGCCAATGAAAATAATAGGCGATATAGGCTATCTCTTGATGCAACTGATCAAGCGGATAGCCTATCATTCCCCCCCCAAGGTTGACAGGTCCATCTCGAAGGGTTTTTTGCAATGCGGGCAAATAAATTCCTTGCGGGTATGGCCGCTTTCATTTATCTGCCGGTAGAACTCTTGCAGGTAGGTAAGATCAGCAGTGAAGAGGTTTTCGATCACATTGGTATTAACAGCAGGCAGCGAGCCCAGGCTGGTGATCACCCGCGCCAGCAGCACAATCACGATATAGGCTTCATTACTCTGCACGCGCATATCGTTGAGAATGGTAATCTCATCAATGGCTGTTGCAAGGCGCATGGTGCCTTTCTTATGCAAATTGCCGTCTTTATCAACGTAACCCATCGGTAGTTCAAAATCAAATTCAGTTTGTAAACTCATGCCATCACCTTACCTGTTATTTAAAATGCATTTCAATATTTTCCGCCTGAATGGTTAACTCCTGGCAAACGTAATAGAGTCCACCTTTCGTGTGCTGGTTAAACGAAAAACCTGTAATGCTGACCGGAAGCGCGTTGGTTATATCCCACACAATCATGGGTTTTCTTGTCTTATAGTCAAGCATTGAGATATTGATATTCTTGCGAGCGTCTTTTGTCTTTCCCTGAGATGCCAGCACAAACCAATCATTCAAAGCCTGCCCCTCAACATTTAGGGCATGCACCAGTGTGATTGGCGAATAGCTGGTGGCACCCGGTACAAATTTGGTAACCGCTATGCCATTGTTATCCACACTGGTATATGGCATCATGGCAACCTTCATTTCGCCGCCTGTTAACTCTTCGAAATCGGCAATCGTTTTCTTGGCCGGTACATCGTAAACAGTATATAGATATGAAGGATTCGCTTCACTGCCCATTCGTAGCTCCTTTCCGGAGTTATCTGAAAGGCGTCTTTCAGATAACTCCGGATTTTTTGGATGATTCTTGCGCCTAGCTTACGCGCTCAACACCCTCATGCACAATGGTCACATCTTCGATCATATAGTTGGTTGAAGCCGCATCCATTTCAGGACCAACCACCTTGCTGGGCCAGGCATTTTCAAGGTTCCAGCGGGCAATTTCTTTATTGTCCTGTGAATAGGCGATGATCGAACAGTTGGTGCGGGCTTCGTCAATTTTTCCCTGAACAACTGACTGGCGCCACTTCCAAATGTCCATATTACCGGTCACACCACGTTTCATGGTGATGGGAGTCCAGGTTAAACGACCGGGCAACTGGCGGATGATGGTTTCACCGGTTTCAGAATTGACCACTTTTTGCGAAACAACCTCGGTCTCTGAACCAATGCCGCTCACCGAATTGAACATTCCCGATAACTTGCCCTCAATTTCAAGTCCAAACTTAAAAGCAACAAGCGGATCTTCTCGCTCTGGCATAATCGCCTCCTTATAGTAGTGT
The DNA here is from genome assembly GCA_964580315.1 of uncultured Anaerolineaceae bacterium. Classification (GTDB taxonomy): domain Bacteria; phylum Chloroflexota; class Anaerolineae; order Anaerolineales; family Anaerolineaceae; genus CAZOKH01. Next base: position 21,058 of record CAZOKH010000034.1, read on the forward strand.
AGTTAATTCGATTACTCAGCACCCGGACCAGCCCACTGGCTGATGCGGAAGATGACAAACTCGGCCGGTTTAACCGGTGCAAGACCAATCTCAATAATCAAGCGACCCAGGTCGCGCGACTCGGGCGGGTTCAACTCGTCGTCGCATTTCACATAGAATGCCTCAGATGGAGCAGAACCAAACAGGGCGCCGTCGCGCCAAACCATGCGCAGGAAAGCCGACACATCGCGTGAAACCCTGGCCCACAGCTTGCGGTCATTGGGCTCAAACACCACCCACTGGGTGCCGTTTTCAATTGATTTTTCAACATAATTGAACAGGCGGCGCACATTAATATAGCGCCAGGCAGGATCGCTGGAGAGCGTGCGGGCGCCCCACACGCGGATGCCGCGGCCGGGGAATGCGCGAACACAGTTCACACCAATCGGGTTGAGGGTGTCCTGTTCCCCTTTGGTGGTTTGATAAGCCAGTCCTACTGAACCCAGCACAACTTCGTTGGCGGGGGCTTTGTGCACGCCGCGGGTATTGTCGCTGCGCGCCCAGATTCCGGCAATATGACCCGAGGGCGGGATATTGACGATGGTATCGGTGGCGGGGTCCATAATCTTGATCCAGGGATAATACATGGCCGCATAGCTGGAATCAAACCCGGTCACATTCATGCGCCACTTCTTGATCTCCTGCGGGGTCATGTCGGGCGGTGCATCCAGGATGGCTACACGATCACCCATGCGTTCGCAGTGCGTAATCATCATAGCCTGCACAGCTTTTACCATGTCGAGGTTGAGTTTTTCACCGGGCATGGTGGTCATCAAGTCGGGGATGCTCACCATGGTGACATCATCCAACACTTCCAAACCTTCCACACCAGAACGTTCGCTCACATCACCACGGAATTCGTTGGCCTGAGGAGCTGAAAGCAGTTTCTTCTCGATGGATAGGGTTTGTTCCTGCTCTCGCGGCATGGCTCGGTCGAGTGCACCGGTTTCCATCACAAACAGTTCGATGTATTTGGGCAGTTTATTGTTCTTGTAAGCAACAGCCACCTGTTTCTTTCCATCGACTACTGCAGTTTGCAATTTCACTTCGGTCAACGACTCGAGAGGCTTCCAACCACCAGTAACCGCTTCTTTTTCAACGCTGATCGTGAAGCCATAATCGCCGCCGGCTTCGGGGGCTTCAGCTTCGGGTTCTTCTTCACCTTCTTTGGCAGGCCCTTTTTTTGCAGTGGGAGCAGGCAGCGCCAAATTCTCAATGCGAACCCGCATTTTCATTCCCTCAACGCCCGCCTGGCGAGCCCGCACAGTTAAGGCCGGTTTACCCTGGGTATTCATCAACACAGCTTCAGCCTTGGGGAACGTGCGCACACTGACCACATAGCAGCGCGACCCGCCGTTCGAGAAATAGCCATAAACGGCATTGGGGAGTTGAATTCCAGGCACAAATCCGCCAAAGCGTTCGAGAAACTGGGTCCAGTTGGTAACCAGTTGCGGTCTATTAAGCAAGTTTTCCACAACCAGCTCACCATCAATTTCCCGGACATATTCGGCCTTTTCGGTGAAACCAACAAAAGCCGCCATTGCTGTCCCAACGCCTTCGATTGGTTTTGGCCCCCGGTCAACTTCTTCAACATAAACACCGGGTGATAGATATTCTGGCATGATTTTCCTCCACATCGAATGAATTAATAACCTTATATGATGAACAACTGCATCGAAATACCAGTTTTAGTTCTCTTTTCCCAGACCGCTCCTTTCTGTTTAGCTCGTGTGACCAGTTTTCACTTAGACAAGAATGTCATAATGTGGAGCAGGCACAACAATTTTCTGCCGTTTAAGCACTTTTTGATTGAACAGGATATCTAAATGGTATTCACCTTCCAAAACATTATGGATGGTGAAACGCCCTTCACTGTCAAGTGGAAACGAAGTTTGCTTTTCCACCAATACCAGCATCAGGGTCGATGGATCATATTTGTCACTTCGTACTGTTCCACCAACAGATATAAAGGTTTTGTCAACTTTCTTTTTCACTTCAGTTTTGGTAGGAATCGCGAAAGTGGTGTCTTGCAGCACACGCGCTTCACGCGTGCGTACCGACGGGAAGATTTGCGGCTTATACGGATCGACTGAGAGTGTGACCGTGACCAGGATACCCGGCCGCATTTCATTATCCAGCACACCCCACAACTCGGTGAATTTATCCACCGGCCCAATTTCCGGCTGGAAGTTGGCAATATCCACCGGTATGGAGACAGGTTGTTTTTTAAAATTTTCCGTAAGCAAATCTTCAGGTAAAAACGGATTGCGCAGCAGACCCATCAAAGCGGATGAGAGCAGCAAATGTTCGTCTTCAGCGTCTTTCACCCAGGCGGTCATCAGATAGCGCAAATCTATGCGCACCGGGTTGCGCCGCACTTCAGCATTGCCATCTGGCCGTGTAATGGTCGTGTATTGCTCGGCTACCCGCAATCGCAAATTCTCGCGAATATCAAACAAGAACAGGTTGATGGTTGGCTTACTCAGGCGGGATGACCACTCCCGCCTGGGCTGGTCAAACGTGATCTCCACTTCATTCTTTTGGATATCAATTTCGCGAGTCAGCAGTTTGCGTAAAACTTCATCCACTTCAGCGATCACAGGTCACCTTCTTCTCGTACAGTGCGGTTCTCATTGATATTTTGCAATTACTTCTTGGCCAGTTGTTCTTTCAACGTCTTGTTTTCCTGCATCAACTGGGAGATGATGACTGCATAACCACCGCCGTCTCCTCCGCCGCTCCCCGTGGCTTTAGGTTCTTCTTTTTTACCGCCGCCAATGCCCAAAACTCCCATCACTGTTCCAATGGTATCTTTATGTTTGCCGTAAAAGTCACTTGCTTTTCCGGCAAAATTTCCTAATTTTGTAAGGAAAGAAGGATTTTCTTTCTTATATAATTCGGCAGCTTTTTGATCACCACCGCGGGCAGCCTTTTTTAATGACTTCTTCCGCTCTTCCAGGGCGATCGTCGCCGGGTTCTTCTTGAATGTTCCACTTTTGTGGAAGGTTCGCAATTTTTCTTCAGCTTCTTGCAATTGTTCCGGTGTTGAATCGGGGTTTTTGAGCGTCTGAATCAGCTTTGTCCGCTCGTTTGTCTGAACCGATGCTTGAGCCAACGCTTTGGAATTAACACCAGAGGATGTATCGCGTTTAAAACGATGCGTCTGCTCTTCTTCAATTGCATTAAGACTTCCTTTTAGCTTTGCTTTTGATTCGTCGGAACTATCTTCAGCCAACCCCATCGATTTTCTTTTTGCGGCCAGTTGGTCTGCAAAACTGCCTTCGCTGCGCACCGGCTCGACTGGATTTGGATTAGAGGATTGCTGGGGCAAGGGTGGTGGTGTTGGCGAATTTCCTGGAGCAGAAAGCGGTTTTTTCTTAAACCAGTCAAACAGCCCGCGCTGCACCACGCCGCCAGCATCCGGCTGCATCTGAATTTCTTCTTCGTCTTCCGCCTGCATCTGAAGTATTTCTTCTTCCTCTTCCGGCTGCGCCTGAAGTATTTCTTCTTCCTCTTCCGGCTGCGCCTGAAGCATTTCTTCTTCCTCTTCCGGCTGCGCCTGAAGCATTTCTTCATCTTCTTCGGATTGCATCTGGATTTCTTCTTCGTCTTCAGCCTGCATCTGAAGCATTTCTTCATCTTCTTCAGATTGCATCTGAATTTCCTCTTCGTCTTCCGCAGCCCGCTGCACCGCGCCAACAGATGCGCTCATTGTGGATTTGCTGCCCTGTTTTCCTTTTTGGTCAGCTTCTTTTTCCATGGCTGAATTGGGAGACCCCAGTTTCAAACTTCCACTGGAGGCAGAGCTGTGTGATTGTTGAACCACATGCGTCAGCTCATGAATCAAAGTTTCACGCCCTTCCTGTGTTGATGGCGCAAAGACCCCACCCTTGAAATAGATGTCAGAGCCAATGGTGAACGCCCGGGCATTAATGGTGCGGCTCAATTTATCGGCCTTTTCATCGGTGTGCAGGCGCACATTACCAAAATCGTGCCCGAGTTTATGACCGATTTCATTTTGCAAATCTTTGGGAAGCGATGAACCGCTGCCGCGCGATTGCTGAATGGAATTAGAGATATCGTCACGCAGGTTTCCCTGAGTGTCAGTCAAACCCCGGCGTTGGTCATCATCATCCAGGGCACGCTGCACCACCTGGTTGCCAAGCTGCTGCTGCGCTGCCAGCACATCCGCAGGACGTAAGGTATCTGGCGCTGCCAGCATTTGTTGTGGATTCACCTTCTGACTGGCGGCATGTTCCGATTTGTTTGTCCTGGACTGTTTAGCCGCTTCAGGTTGGTGTTTCGTTCTCTGATAGGTTGACATGTTCACACTCCCTTCTCTTCATGTGAAAGAACAAAATCCGTTTCTTGAACCAATTTACCCATCTTCTGCAACTCGCGCTGCACCCCATGCATCAGATGGCTCATTTTTAGGCAGCCGCTTCCTCCCTGAGGTTGACTCTCCTCAGCAGCGGCAAAAGCTGCACTGACAATACTATTGCGAATACTGCCGCCCGCCAGCTTGAAACGTTTGGCCATCAATTTCAAGTCCAAATCATCGGCGCGGGGTAGTTCCGGAGGTATCAACACATCCCAAATACGCAGTCGGTATTCTTCTTCCGGGAATGGGAAGTTAATGATAAATTGCAAGCGGCGGGTGAAAGCCTCGTCCAGATTGGCGCGCAAGTTGGTCGCCAGGATCGCCACGCCGTCATAAGCCTCCATGCGCTGTAAGAGATAACCCACCTCAATATTGGCGTAACGATCATGCGCATCTTTCACCTCGGAGCGCTTGCCAAAAATGGCATCGGCTTCGTCAAAGAACAGGATGGCATTGCTGGTTTGCGCCTCATTGAAAATTTGCTCCAGGTTCTTTTCAGTTTCGCCAATGTACTTGCTGACGATGGTGGAAAGATCAATGCGGTACAGGTCAATGCCCAGTTCATTGGCAATGATCTGTGCAGCCAGGGTTTTACCGGTTCCAGGCGGGCCGGTGAACAACGCCGATACTCCCAGGCTGGATGTCAGTTTGCGCCCCAGACCCCACTCTTCCAGAACACGCGGCCGCGATTTGACCATACTCACCAATTCGTTTAGCATGGTAATGGGTGTCTCGGGCAGCACCAGGTCTCCCCACGAGTATCGCGGCTCAATTTTGTGCGCCAGGCCGGCCAGGTGATGCCCTGAATGAAAACGAGCGGCCTCAAACAAGTCGTCGCTTTGCAGAAGTCGTCCTTCTTGCAGCGCCTGCGTCATGGCGGCGCTGGCAGCTGCCACAATTTGCCCGGTGGTCAACACAAATTGCCCCGCCAGGGCTTCAATCATCTGGGGCGGCAGTTCATCTGTCACACCTTCCAGCATTGTGTCCCAAAGATTAATTCGATCACTGGTGGAAAGCCTCTTGATATGAATCCGCATCAGGGGATAATCGTTCCCCATCATTTCATCGGAAAGCCTGAACGGTTGTTTGCTGATCAACACAATGCTGTCATCCAGCAATCGCAAGATCTCAAACGCCTCTGATATCAGACAGCCGTCTCGGTCGATAAAAACATCCGCTCCCTGGATATTCAGCAATGCGCCCAGCATACGCGCATCGCGCACGGCAGGATAAAGCTGCTCCAGGGCAAAATCGAGCTTACATTCCGGCGGTATTTTCAATTTCAGCAGCGATTTATGCAATGCCGTGCTCAGTTGACGAACCACGACATCTTGCTGCATGAGGTCTTCGCCGTATAGACAAACCAGCGGATGTATCGAATTGAAAACATCTGCCGACGGCATATTTTCCAGATCAAAAACCGCAGCCGCCAGTTCTTCCGGGATATCTCCATTCAGGGGAGTATATTCAAGACCAGAGCTTCCTGCCCGGGATGAATAAGCGCCCAGTAACCAGGAAACCACAGCAGGAGATACCTGGAATGCCTGCCTGAGACTGTTGGGCTGGCGGCCATTTTCTTCCAGGGGCAGCAAAAGTCTAAAAAGGCGCAGTGGGGCATGCTGCTCAAAAAGATGCAAATAATCCAGCCGTCCAAGTCCTTCGGGTAACAGCAAAGCCAGGATCAGGTCAGTGCCGGGCTGTACGCGGGTCACGTCATCCTGCAAATAGCCGTAAATACGTTCATAGCGCAAATCCATGGCCGGCGCCAGGCAAACGATAAATGCCCACCATTCAAATTCGCTCAAGCCAAAAATCTCTGCCAGGCTTTTCAAGCGCAGCAGCACGCCCTGTTTTTGAGCCTGTTCTTCCAGCGACCGAATCTTTTGATCCGCCCGGTCTAATGCATCTTTAAAACGGCTGGCGTCTTCGGCAGACAGGGTCACGCTGCTGCCCCAGTGCTCACCGGGGGCACGGCGGGTAAGCGCTAGCGCCTCGGGGTCAGAAATTCGCAGTCCACGGAAACGGTCAGAGGGATCCTGCCCGGCTAATTGCCAGCGGAACACCTCGCGTTCAAGGCGTGCATCCAGCCACGAAAGCACCGCTTTCAAGTACTCGCGCTGGATTTCTTCCATTTCAACCGTTCCCATCTTATTTTTCATCGTTATTCGGTTGTATCCTGCGCTCCACCGGAGAAAACTTTCTCCACAGAAGCTCTAAAGTGATCAGCACTAACTACAACAGGTTTGCCATCTTCCACCAGCAGCAATTCAAAGTTGAGCTGCTTATTCGCACCACTGTTATCAAAAGACACACTGCCAATGCAGGGTGCAGTGACATTGATTTGTTTTAATGTGTCGCGCAGCCTTTCTCGGCGGGTGGTAATTGGATCAGCTTTTGTTTTGAGCAACGAAGACAACCATGTTTTCGCCGGCTGGCTTTCTTCAGCCTGCCTGATGGCTTCCTGCAGCAAATACATACTGGCATAGGTTTGAGCTTCATAGATCGAATCTACTTCTGCCGGACATTCGGTCGAATCGATAGCCTGACGAACCACATATACGCCGCTGGCTTCTGCCGTGCTCAAAAATGACTGGCTGGCAAAGCCGCCTTCCTGCCCAATCAAAACTGGAGCCACTCCCGCCCCAAATGCTTCCCGCAGGGCAGCCACCAGAATTTTTGAGTCAACCGGGTCATCACAAATCAAATAAACCAGGTGTGCGCCGCTCGTTTTCACATCCTTCGCCAGGGCGGCCAGTTGTTCAGGTTCAAAACCGCTGGACGGGAATGCTTCATAGAGGGCAATTTCCATTGACAGCTTCATGGCAGCCCGGGCGGTCTCCACGGCGGCGCTCTCACCAAAGGTATCTTGCTCATACACAATAGCCAGCTTTAGACCCGTGTTCTCAGCTGTTGTTTCTTCATCACCCTTGTCGCTGACGGATGCCAGTTGCTGTAAAACAGAACCAAAAATGTAACCGGCATACTCAGAGCTGGGAGGGCTGAGCCGAAAAACCCATAGATTATTGGACGGTAAAAGGTTTTCACCGCCAGTGGTTGGCACTAACATGGGCACATTGAAGAAATTCACCAGGGTGGCAGCCCGCACAGTGGCTTCATTGGTGGTTGCGCCAACCACAGCCACCACACTTTCCTCTTCAACCATCGAGCGAATGGCAGTTTGCACATCGCCCTGCCGGTTGCCTTCAGCGGTTTGAACCAGCCGGTATCCGCCAGCCCCCTCTTGCAAACTGAGCTCATAACCTGCCTGTTGTTCCAATGCCACCGGATTTGCATCAGGATTTTCCTGGCCGCCCGGATCGCTGGAAAGCACACCAACAGCCTGCATGTCGGCAGCTTTTTTCGCACATCCTGCCGCACAGCAAACAACCAGCAATCCCGTAATAATCCATAATCCGTGATGCAGCTTCGTTGACAAGGTTTACTCCTAATTTTTCTGATCAGTGTAATAAATAATTCAAATCACGGTGCAACGACATCAAATATTGGCGATTCCGATGACAACGCGAGAAACGTCTGACTCCCGGGGTAAGAATATTGAATCCTGGTGCCTGTAACCGCGCCATCGAAATTGATGAAAAATTCTCCGTAACCATTTGAATCCAGCGAGATGTAACAATACCCATCCGCACTTGGCGCAACCGTGTTGCCAATAGAATCCTTGATGAAGTATGTCCCGATGCTGGGTTTAATCCCTACATTACCCTGGGGGATAAAACTGTGTCCCAGGCTATCGGTTAACTTCACCCGTAAATTGTGATCCTTTTTGGTAGGCATCTTATTGGTGGCGCTGAATGGAAACGAGACCCATCCTGTTCCGCCATCGTACTGCAAAGTAGCGCTTGGCGTATGTTTGGCAAGCGTGAAAGTGTATTCCTGGTTAGTCAGCGGATTAAAGTAATCGTTCTGGATGTAACTGACCGTTAGTTTCTTATCGGTGCATTCGGTATCAGACGACAGGGTCAGTTGCGCCTGGTTGGATGAGTTGATTTTCTTGTCCGTTATCGTGCCGCAGGTAGTGCTGGCTGTAAACTGTGTATTAAAGTCTGTAACGGACGATGCAATCGGCTTCAGGGTTGTATCAGTGTTTGTAATAGACGCCAGGTTTATGGTTATGATCTGCGGCATGCCCACATAACCGCTGTATGGACCGGTCGGCGTGAAGGTCATACTCACATCTTGCTTGGCTATACCGGGGGTTGTGTACGCGCCCGTCGCTTTATAAATGGAATTATGCGAGGTGAAACTGAAAGTGGTATTCTGATTGACGGTGACATCCGGTTTGAACACCAGGTAACACGGATCACTGGTGAGATCAAAGAATGATCCGCCCCAGTAGTAGTAGTCCCAATGTACGCCCAGCCAATTCCATTTTCGGTCCCAGTCATCATACAGATCAACATTAATCGCCCGGTTTAGTCTGACCTTGACATCATTTTGAGCACCACAGGTGCTCTGGCTCCAATCAATGGCGCTCTCCACCGATGCCGGCAAGATGATCTTTACAATATTATTGGCCGTGTAGTCATTGATGATCTGGCCGTTTGATGTATATGTCGCTCCCCAGGAGTTGTAATACTCATAGATCCTGGAAATGGTAACCTGCACCATATATTTTTCACCCACATGGAACCAGTCAATCGTGTTGGGAGAAGTATGTACCATGTTGTCATGCCCGGCCGCTGAATCGGGCATGCGTTTGATCACCACCGTCATGTAAGTCGAGCTATTCTCCTGGATTGTCAAATCTTCAATGGTGGTGGCGCTTGAAGTGAATGCCAGATCATCGCCGGTCATATCTTCGCCAACATTGGTGAAACCCAGTTCCATTTCCACATCATAAGGTAGTGTGCCGCTGGCGCTGCTGCATGTCATGGCAAAATCGGCAATCGGGCTGCTGGTGGCTGCGTCCCATTCAATCGTCACCAGGTATTCTCCGGCTGTGCCGGTGCCGGGGGCGCCAATTGAACAGTTGGATATGCCGGAAGTACCCAGGAATTTGACCAGCAAATCACGCCCAACCAGAGATTTATCATCATAGCCTGAGGTGGGAATATCCAGCACGATCCTGCCGTCCAACTGCCGGTTAACCACCAGTGAAGTAGGCCAGGCAGTCGATCCATACTCTGAAAACCAGGCCGCAGTGATTTCGTCTTGTTTTGTGATTACCAGGGTCTTCTCAGAACTGGTTTCCACGTAAGTTCCTGCACTACCTTCATAAGTTGCCTTAACGGTAATACTGCCTGCCTTCTTAAATACCACCGAGCTGTCTGCTGTGCCATCCACAATGGTGATTGCGCCGGTGCTGGAGTTCTGCTGACAATTGACAGACGATGAGCAGGTAAAAACTGACAGGCTGTTCCCCTCTTTTTCTTCCAAGATAATGGAACCGCTGATTTCTGTGCCGGTAGCATCTTGCAGGCTGGCAATGCCGCTGGGACCGGTTAAATTAATCACCTGCCCAACCTTTATTGCACTTACATCATCAAAGATGATCTTTGTGTTTTGAAGAACATCCATTTGGAATGTTTTTGTTTTAATATCCGGCGCTTCCTGATTTTCCATGTAATAAGAACCGCCGATGGAATTGTCAAAGGTATAGGTCACATCCCACGGGTTATAGAGCGGGTCCAAACCGGTTACGTCGCACACCAGTTTATAAACCCCGCTCACCGTTTTCACATCGCAACTCCATGTGGTGGCGCCCGCCCCTGGTTGTCCAACTGCATTGAAAGTAAACGCAGATGCTGGAGGTAAGGGTAAAGTGGATTGCAAATCATCATTTGGATCGACAACACGAAAACCAAGCGTCACCTGGGCACTTGCCGGGTCTTGAGTGCCCAGCTTGCAACCTGATAGTGTGTCGGGGTCAGTTTCACACATGGACGAATTCAGGAAAAATTTCACCAGGCCGATGGTTACATTGGGCTGCTCATAACTGGTCGGATCTATTTCACCGTCGTCATGGAAATAATCGAACAGCAACAGGTGTTTGCCAGAGACATTAAAACGCGTAACACTGATATCGGCATAAAATGAGCCGATTGTCCTGCTAAATGTCTCCTCAGTGGCAACTGTTGCGGTTGCGCCGCCAATGAAACTACACGTGCCGTCGATCAGTTCTCCGGCAGCATCCTGATCGCAAATACTGACATTCACCTTACTCTTGCCGTCATCCGGAATACTGACATTCTTGGGGCGCACCTCAACCATGATGCGCAACCCTTCATCCATGTCCAGATCGGTGGCCGGATCAGTAATATCGGTGATGTCACTTCCGCTCTCCAGTTCATAGTAGCGCGGAACCATTTCAACTTCGGCGCTTTGAACTGTGATGGTTTGTGCATAAGGGGGCGAATCATCCTGTAAGTAAATCGTATCACCCTCATAACTGGCAGTAATTTCCTTATCACCCGGTGTGTTAAATGTCAAATCGCAAGAAAGCGCCGGGAGTGTGATGGAACAGCTTGAATAACCATCTGTCACGGTCACTTTTCCGGTTGGCTTTGGTTTATCAGACGGGACTTTATCAAAGCCAATGGTGACCGTGACTTTTTGTCCCACCATAAAACGCCCGGCATCCGTATAAACATCCACAATATTCAGAGCGATCTTGATTAGATCGGGATCCACGGTGATATCTACCGGTGAAGCGGTTGAAAGCTCACCATTCCAGGCTTTCAACAAAAAGGTACCGCTTTCTTCCACCGTCACGGTTTTAAAACCCTGCGGATTGATCCAGTCTGCCACAACTTCTTCGCCTTCATCGCCGCCTTTGGCAAGCTGAATATGCGTCCAGGCTTTGGATACTGACCAGGAGAATTGCACATCGCCGCTGCCCACCATTTTGGCAGGCACAGCTTTAAAGAAGTCGATGGTGGGGGCTGTGGGCGGCTCTCCGGTAAACACATTCACCGGCAGCATAAATATTTGCTCCAACTCGCCGCTCTTGGCTGTCAGTACAAAATTCATCGACTCCTGGGGAAAGTAGGGTTGTTTTCCTTTAGCCGGCAGGGTTTCAGTGAAGGGAGCAATGGCCACATTCTCAACGCCGTCAATCTCCCACTCCAGCATCACCTGTTCGCCTTTGTCCAGTTCACGATTCGATTGATAGAACTGCACCCGGTAACCGGTTTCGCTGTTCTTGTCCTCAGTTAGTTCGACAAATTTATATGGAAAATCGTTACCCTGTGCTGCAGGCCTGGGCTGCGGACCGGCAGACACAATCGCCGCTGTGTGCGCTGCTCCACTTGAGGTTTGAGGTGTGACGGCAGCAGTTGTTGTTGAAGTGGACGTGGAACTTCCCTCATTCGTCTTAACCCACACCGTGAACTTCTTCACATCAATATGGGGCGGCACAACATTCACAAAGAAGCTGCGCATTTCGGTTCCACTCAGGTTGCTGGCCTCAAGTGTCACAATGGCATCTTCTTCCAGGTTCACTTCCTGCTGTCCGCTAAACTGGTCTTCGGGCAGCTCTGTAACCACGTCATCGATGGTCAAAAGCACCTTGTCGGCTTTGGTTACCGACCAGCGGATATTGACCGGGATGCCCTTATCCACGGCGGTTTTATCCACATCGAAAACCGCAATTTTCGGTGTGGGCGGCACCACCAGCACAGTAATGGACTGCCTGCGGTCCATCCCCAGCAGTCCCGAAATCCAATTTCCCGCCACCAGTTCATAAGTGGTTGACTGGGTAGGCGCCACCGTGATGTGCTTCATACTGCGGTTAACTTCTTTGTCGATGTTTGAGATACTTAAACGTGTGGCAAAAGGCGAAACTGACCATTCCAACGCAGTGCTGTCGCCCAGTTCGATCAAATCTTTGCCGGCAGCCACCTGGTAGGAATTGATACGCGGCTGAATTAAGAAGAAGATGCCCAAAACCACCATAAAGGCGGATAACAGGATTGCCCACCAGCCCAACAGGGGATGACTGACCACTGAACCGCTCACAGTTTGCGGCGCAACGGCCTGCCCTGCCACCTGCAAAGTGGTGGAATAATGATACCGCCGGCTGCGGAAGGCAATCACCGGCTTGCGGTTGGGAATAATTTCAATCGGCAGGTTGTGCGACTCACCCGCTTCAATATTCACCGCGGCCTGCCGCGTCAGACGTGAGTCTTCACCAACCACAAAATCAAACGTGCAGCCGTTTTCCTCATCCAGAGCCATAACGCTGAAATTGGTGGTGTTGTTGCCCTGGTTCTTAATCGGTAGAGAGACATTTCCTTTTGAGTCACGCCAGTGAATGTGCTGCTGGCGTGGGTCCAGGTTGCCCACTTGAAAATCATAAAACGGCGCAATGGTCAAATCGATCTGCGTCACACTACGCGAACGCGGGTAATTGGGCGATGTTACCACCAGGTTGAGGGCATGTTTGCCCGCCGTGCTGGTTGGCGCCCGCGGGGGAGTAATGCTGGCGCGCACAATGGCACGCTGCCCTTCATTCAGGTTGACCAGGCGCGGGGTGATGGTCACCCAGTCGTTGGGTACTCCCTGGATGGCGACGTGAAAACCAGCCACAATTTGACCGGCATTGACAATTTCAAATTCATACAGGGCGCTTTGCTCAACTTCCACTTCCGACTGCTGGGAAAGGACATTGACCAGGATGGATTGTTCGCCATCACTGCTGGCGGCTGCCTGAGGAGAATCAATCTGTGTATCGATCCCGGTCTGTGTTCCCTTGTAGACCGTCAGGTGCATCCCCAGGGGGGTAGCCCCCACTTGAACATAGATGGCGTATTCCCCCAGGTCTATGCGTTGATTCTCTTTCAGGCTGGCAGATGTCGCCTGAATTGGATCACCTTCCAACAGGATATTTGCTTCAGGAGCCAACGCAACGACATCGATCAGACCATTCTTCCTGACGAATGAAGCATGGAAAGGCATGACACCACCGCCGGCAATAGTTAAATCATTATCCGGGTGACTGCCAACATTCACAACAGGCTGGTCAAAGTTAAATTCTCTGACCGCTGGTGTTGCGCTGTTTTCAGGCGGGGTGTTGGTCGTTTCAGCCATAATTCTTCTCGTTTAAAGCCAGATGCGGTAGATGGAATAACCAATTGTTGCCAAACCTGCAAAAACCAGGAAAACACTGATCAGGTTGGGCAACCAGTAATGCCATCTGGCAATCTGGTTAAGATAGACAACGCCCTGTTTGGAAATCGGGGCAATTTCTTTTTCAAATTTTTCCAATGGAACCTGCTGCGACTTGATTGTATAAAGGAAACTGCCTTCAGGAATAATCCTGCTTTTGGGGGTGATCTGCAGAGTCAATTGGATGGTTTCTTCAGGGCCAACTTCACCGGTGCGATAAAACTTTTTTACCTGCACTGCGGCTGATCGCACCGGCGCTGAGGCAACGACCTGGGGCTGCCCACCGGCACCCGGCTGCACAGCCGCGGTTTGAACCTGCCCTGTTGAGAACGTTTGCGTAGGCTCAGGCATGGCCGCCTGACCAGCTTGCGGCAAATCAGCATTGGGGGTCTTAACTCCCAACCTGCCCGAGTCCTTTTGCATCTGGTCCAGTTTGCGCTGCATTTCCTGCGGTTTTTGGGCAATATCTTTGGTCTTTGACTGAGCTTCGCGCACCATTGCGCCCTGCTCTTTCAGCGATTTTCCCAGGCTGCCGGGCAGCAAACCGCCCACGGTGCCCAGCAGACTCGCCAGGGCGCCGCTTTTTGCCACAACTTTTTCAGCGGCCTTTCCCACGCCCGGCGCCCCCCCCGCGCCTTGCACGGTCATTTTCGGCTGGGCATTGTTTGCAGCAGCCAGGGTCTTTACGGGTGCCGCGCTGGTTGCAGCAGGTTTGTTGTTCTCTGGCACAACCATTGGCCTTTGAACGACAGTGGCAACAACTTGCGGTTCAATATTCACTTCGACTTCGGTTAAGGGAATATCATTCTGGAGAAATTGAAACTTCAAATTTGGCTCCAGCGATTCGGCAGTCAAGTGATAAACACTGGCCACATTCCCCAGGTTTTTTAGATACAGGGTGTGCACCCGCTGTACTGTAACGCGAAACAGGCGCTGCAATCCGGCAATGATCAGCCCACACAATCCAATCACAAATAAAACAATCCCGCCTGTTAGTGCGATTTTGAGGGCTAATTGAAACCAGACGTTTTGAAGCAAATTCTGCATTGCCTTGCGCTTTCCTCTTAGTTTTCGTCCCAGTAATTCTCAGTATGATGACGCACCACTTTCACCCTGGAAATGTCAAGGTCTTGAACATCGGGTGATGGAGAAGATTCTTGCGGTGTCTCATCCGGCCACAACTCATTCAAAGCATCATGCTTCACTGTCAGTACCGTCCCGGAGGGTTTGGGCGGCTTCACAGGTTCCGAAGAAACAGCGGCCGGTTCCGGCGCAACGCCATGCTCCGCTTCAGCAGCAGGGAAAAATTGTTGTTCCTCATCCCGGAGGTTTTCCTCCACAGGGTTATCGGCAGTTTCAGCAGCAGGTGTTGGCTGCTCTTCTTTCAGTACAAGTTCCTGTTGAATTTCCCGGGCAGGCTCATACGCTGTCTCCACGACAGGGGCTGGCTGCACCTCCAACGGCGTCGGCTCCGGCTGATTTTCCCATGCGGGTTCATCAACGGTTTCCACAGCAGGGGCTGGCTGCACTTCCAACGGCGCCAGCTCCGGCTGTTTTTCCAATGCGGTTTCATCAACGGTTTCCAGAGTAGGGGCTGGATTTCCTTCGGGTTTTACTTCAAGTTGCGATACCTCTGGCCCAACAGGCGTGGCATCCAGAACCGGCGCCGGCGACAGGGCGATGTCATCCAGCAGCTCCAGGGCCTGCTTGAAGACCGGCGCCACAAAAATGCTTTGCCTGATCACCAACT
>CAZOKH010000035.1:0-34077 GCA_964580315.1 uncultured Anaerolineaceae bacterium
CGTGAACGCGCGCCTGTTTCGGGCAGTGGAAGAAAGAGCCTTGTCGCTGCAAACCATGGCTGAAGAATCGCAGGCGCGGGAAAAGATTGCCAATGCCATTTTGCAGGCGGTTAAAGCAGAGATCATTCCACCCCTCGATCAGATGAAATCCAACCTGGAACGAATCTCCAAATCACAGGCGGTGAAAGTGGATGCCAGTGTCTGGCGGGCGCTGGCGTCCATTGAAGAGAAAACCAGTTTGCTCGCGCAAGTGACCGATTCGATCAGCCCGCTGCCGCTCTCGACGGCGCGGCGCAACAAAAACAAGACCAACTTGAATGAACTGATATGGGAATCGGTTCATCGGCACGAGGCTTACTCCCGGAAGAATGATTTAACCATCAGCGTTGAGCTGCCTGACGATCCGTTATTAATGAAAGTCGATGCTGTTCAACTTTCGTATGTGATGGACGGCCTGTTAAGTAATGCCATTCGTTTTTCGCCGCCCGGCGGGGTTGTTACAATTGGCATGGAAGTGCTTAAACAGGAAAATGTGCATATCCTGGTTAAAGACACCGGCAGCGGTATGGATGCCCACCAGTTGAAACATCTCTTTGAACCGGCGGAAATTGTCCGGGATTCCATATCCTTTGGCAAAAGGTTTGGAGGGCTGGGGATCAGCCTGAGCCTGGTCAAAGAGATCATCCAAAACCTGGGGGGCGAGATTCGAGCAGAGAGCAAGCTGGGAAAAGGGAGTACACTGCATATTCAACTTCCATTGAGTAGATGACCATGAAAACATCCACCGAAAAAATTCTCCTGTTAATTTCTGATCCCTCACTGGCAAAACGAATTGAATCGGCGGTTGGTTCGGATGGAGTGGCGACCCGCATCATTCAAACCGGCGCTGAAATTCAACCTGCGTTTTCATTTGAATCACCGTCGCTGGTGCTGGTGGCGGCGTCATTTGAGAAAAGTCGCGGCTGGGATGTTGCAGAAGGATTATTGCATAAATATCCGGCTTTCCCGGTGGTTTTGCTGGTGGAAGACATGGAATGTTCCAATTATCAAAAGGCTTTGAACCTGGGGCTGCGGGCGATCATCCCGTTGTCGATTGATGATGCTGCCATTCAAAAACTGGTTGAAAGCATTTTAAAGACATCGGCGCGGCAGCGCGAATGGTTTTTGCGCCAGGAGCGCGCCAACACTGCCAGCTTGCGTCAGAAATTGAACGAATTGACCATGCTGTCGGACCTGGGCAGGTCCATTAACATTTCGCTGGAACAGGACCGGGTGCTGCTGGCTGTAGTGGATGCAGCCGTGCAATTGACCGGGGCTGAAGAGGGCAGCCTGATGCTGCTGGATGAAACCAGCGGAGAACTGTATGTTCGGGCAGCCCGCAATTTGAATGACGAGCAGATTAAAACCATGCGCTTGCCGGTTTCTGATTCACTGGCAGGTAAGGTGGTGAAAACCGGGAAACCGGTTTTGTTGGAAAAAGACAATCCGCAAAAGATCAAGACTTCTTATTTTGTTCACAGCCTGGTGTATGTGCCTTTGACTGGCAAGGATAAAGTGATCGGCGTGCTGGGGGTTGACCACCGCCAACACACCCGATATTTTTCACAGCGTGATTTGCAATTGTTGATGGTGCTGGCTGAATACGCGGTGATTGCCATTCGCAACGTTTGGTCGTATGCCGAAGCGCTGGAGCAGAGCGGACGGTTGGAAAGCATCTTGAGCCGTATCCAGGACGGCGTGATCGTCCTGGATGAAGACAAGAAGTTGCGTTTCATCAACCAGGCGGCGCGCAGGGTGTTCTCTCTGGAAGGAAAAGAAGTGCAGGGCGAACCGGTTGAGCAGGCGATTGCCTCAGAGCAACTGCATGAGCTGCTTGAGAATTCCGTCGAACACCCTGACATGTGGGTTGAGTTGGAAGCCTCGGATGGGCAGGAATACCGCGCCCAGTCGGCCGAGGTTCCGGGGGTTGGCACGGCGGTTACGCTGACCGATATCACCTATCTGAAGCGCCTGGACCGCATCAAGAACGAATTTGTCAGCACGGTTTCGCACGATTTGCGTTCTCCGCTGACTTCCATTATGGGCTATGTGGATTTGATCGGCAGGGTGGGGCCGGTTAATGATATGCAGCGTCAATTCATGGGAAAGGTGCAAGACAGCGTGCGCAACATCACCAACCTGGTGGATGACCTGTTGATGCTGGGGCGGGTGGAAGCAGGCCTGGATGCACGGCGCGAACCTGTGACCTTGCCTGGTCTGATTCAGCAGGCCTGGACGGATTTGAAAACTCCTGTTGACAAGAGCCTTTTTCAATTGACCATCGACATCCCCGATTCGCTGCAGGTTTTGCAGGCCAACCCGGTGCAGTTTAAAAACATGGTTTTAAACCTGCTCGATAATGCCCTGCGCTATACACAGTCGGGCGGGGAGATTAAAGTGCTGGGCAGCCAGGATGATGGTTCGGTGGTTTTGCAGTTTATCGATCAGGGGGTGGGTATTTTGCCGCAAGATTTGCCGTATGTGTTTAACAAGTTCTTTAGAGGCAGCAATGTCGCCAGTGAAATTTCGGGCACCGGGCTGGGATTATCCATTGCCAAATCGGTGGTCGAGAATCACGACGGGCGCATCTGGGTGGAATCGCAACCCGGCCAGGGAACCGTTGTGTCCGTCATGTTTCCCCTTGCGCGCAAGAATTAAAAAAATGCCTCCACTGAGAACCTTCCGCGATCTCAGTGGAGGCGTTCGCCAAAGGAGGAGATCATGTATTACAGTGAAGCTGCCTTGCCTCTCCATCTATAATCATAGCGCTGAATGACAAATACGAATAGGGGAAAAATGTCATACATTTGTCACGATTTTGTGCATATAATCACGTGATTTATTTGAAATCCGCACTTTCTTTCCAACGTAAATTCGGGGTGGGGTGATCTGTCTTTGCGCTAGCCGCGCTCACTGGCAATGACGTCCTTCATGATCCCGTACTCACATTATTTAAACTAAAAAATTCCCGCCGGGTTCCGTGTAGGGAAAGCAAATATGGGATAGAATACTTTTGTGACCGATTTGAACAAGGAGCAAAGTGATGAGTGTTTTTAACCGTAAACGTCTGGACAATACCACCTTCAAACTGGATGTGGAGCGCATGCGCCGCGGTTGGTACACCGATAAATATTTTGTGAACATCGGCCAGATGCTGACAGAACTTTCCAGTCAAGACTATGATTACCAGGGCGGCTCAGATCGGCTGCCTGCTCATTTGAAGCATACCGGAATTCGGTCGGGAGATTTGGAAGTGGAAATGCAGTGGTTTACCCGCCGCCCCGGTGAGACCATTGTGGTGGGCATTGACAAGGCGCTCACCATGCTGCGCCTGTGCACCGGCTACTGGGAGGGCGACGAATTTGTCAGCACAGCAGACAGGCTGGCTGTGTGGGCAGTGCATGACGGATGCAAAGTGTCCAGCGACGGCGACCCCATGAATATTCGGCCGGTAATGAAAGTGCGCGGGCGGTACCGCGACTTTGCCATGCTGGAAACCCCCACCCTGGGAATTCTCACCCGCGCCAGCCGTGTGGCGACCAATGTTTATGACACCCTGATTGCCGCGCACGGCAAACCCATGCTGTTTTTCCCGGCGCGCTTCGATGCGCATGAAGTGCAGGCGGCTGATGGTTATGCCTATAACATTGCCGTGCAGCGTTTCAACCTGGACTATGCCGGAGAGCTGGGGCCATTTGTGTCCACTGATGCCCAGGGCGACTGGTGGGGCGGTTACGGCGGGGGCACGGTGGCGCATGCCGCCATTGCCTGTTTCATGGGCGATACGGCTGAAGCCATGCGCGCTTTCGCGCAGGTTTTACCGGTCACCATTCCGCGCATTGCCCTGGTGGATTTTAACAACGATTGTGTGAACGATTCGCTGCGTGTTTGTGAGGTTATGTTCCAGAAATATCGCGAACTGATGGATGCTGGTCGGGAAGAAGAAGCCAAACGTTATAAACTGTACGGTGTGCGTATGGATACCAGCGGCTCTTTGCGCGATGTTTCAGTGCCGCCCCTGGGCGACCCCGAATTGGACCTGGGCGTCAACCCGCGGCTGGTGTTTTTGGTGCGCCAGGCTATGGATTCAGCCTGGCAGCAGTGGAATTTGCCCGAAGAATGGCACGAACGCGCCCGCCAATATTGCCAGGAAGTGCAAATGGTGGTTTCGGGCGGTTTTACCCCGGAGAAAATTCGCCGCTTTGAGAAACTGAAAGTGCCGGTGGATATCTACGCAGTGGGTTCAGCGTTATTTGATAATCACATCGAAACCGTGACCGATTACACCGCCGATGTGGTGCGGGTGAAAGCCGGCGACGAATGGATTGACATGGCCAAGGTGGGGCGCGCCCCGCTGGATAACCCTGACCTGGAACGGGTGTGGTAGGTTCAGGCGAAGATTAACGCCACCCAGTCGTTGATCTGACGGGTTTCAACCAGGCGCAGTCCGCAAGACTGCGCTTTTTCGATGACACCCCGGGCTTGCTCATCGAGGATGCCGGAGAGCACCAGTGTTCCGCCGGGAGCCACCAACTTTGCCAGGCCGGCGTCCAGCAGACGCAGGATGATGGGCGCCAGGATGTTGGCCAGCACCAGCGGCGCGGTTTGGATGGAGAATTTTCCCTCCAGCACTTCATCCACCGAGCCGGAGCCGATTTCCATATTAGAAAGAACAGCATTGTCTTCCGCGTTTTCGCGGCTGACGCGCACCGAATCGGCGTCAATATCCACTGCCAGGGCATGACTGGCGCCCAGCTTGAGCGCGGCAATGGAAAGAATGCCCGAACCGCAGCCCACATCGATGACAGGCTGGCCGGGCTGCACATAGTTTTCCACCGCCTCGAGGCACAACTGGGTGGTGGGGTGGGTGCCGGTGCCAAAAGCCATGCTGGGGTCCAGGCGCACCACCGTGCGTGATGGGTCGGCTGGCTCCAGCCAGGCGGGCAAAATGAGCAGCTTCTTGCCAATGGGAATGGGGCGGTAATTCTTTTTCCAGGCGGCCATCCAGTCCTGGTTTTCGATGAAGGTGAAGGTGGGTTCGGGCAGGGGTTGAATTTGCCCGAGATGCCACAGGGCTTCCAGGATGCGCTGGCGGTTTTCTTCCAGGTTATCATCAACGGGCAGGTAACCGTAAACCCGCACCTGCCTGGCGAGTTGACCTTCATCCTCTGCGTTGAGATAGGCGTAAGAGCCTTCCACCACCACGCCGTTGGGCATGTAGCGGGCCAAAACATCCGATACGGCTTCAGCCAGCTCGCCGTTAATGGTGAGTGCTATTTCCAACCAGGCTGCTTTATTGTCCACCGAGGAAGTCCTTTATGCTTTCAAAAAAACCGCGCTCCTGTGGGTGAACTTCACTGCCCATGGTTTGGGCAAGCTGCTCAAACAACTGGCGCTGCTCTGCGGTGAGGCGGCCGGGAATTTCAACATTGACGATGATGTGCTGGCTGCCCACGCCGTTGCCGCGCACATGCGGCACCCCCATGCCTTTCAGGGTGATGACCTTGCCGGGCTGGGTGCCGGCCGGGATGTGAACTTTTTCCTGTCCACGCAGGGTGGGCACTTCAATATCTGCCCCCAGCACAGCCTGCACAACATTGATGTTTAAATCAAGCAGGATATCATCATCGCGGCGGCGGAAAAATTTGTGCGCCTGCACGCGGATGTCGATGTAGAGATTGCCGTTGGGGCCGCCGTTGACGCCGGGCATACCCTCGCCAGCCAGGCGCACCTGGTTGCCGTTATCGACGCCGGCCGGGATGTTGACGACCTTGCGCGAGGTGCGGCGTACAAGCCCGCGCCCGTGGCAGGTGTGGCAGGGTGTGGAAATGACCTCGCCTTTACCGCCGCAGGTGGGGCAGGTGGTAACGGTGACCATGGAACCCAGCAGGGTCTGGCGCATCTGGCGCACCTCGCCGGTGCCTCCACAGGTGGGGCAGCGCGTGGGGGTGGTGCCGGGTTCAGCCCCGCTGCCGCCGCAAGTGGAGCACACTTCGTCGCGGGTGATTTCAATTTCTTTTTCTGCGCCAAACGCAGCTTCTTCAAAGGTCAGGTTCAGCGCGTATGACAGGTCGGCTCCGCGGCGCGGGGCTTTGCCGCTGCGCCGGCGCCCGCCGCCCATGCCCATGCCCATGCCAAAACCGAACAGTTCTTCAAAAATATCGGAGAAGTCGATGGTACTGAAATCGGGGGCGCCGCCCATGCCGTTGATGCCGGCATGACCGTAGCGGTCGTAAACCGAGCGCTTTTCGGGGTCAGACAGCACAGCGTAGGCTTCGTTAATTTCCTTAAATTTTTCTTCAGCGTCCGGCTCTTTGCTCACATCGGGATGGTACTTGCGCGCCAGGTTGCGAAAAGCTGACTTTAACTCATCGGGTGTGGCAGAGCGGTTCACGCCGAGTATTTCATAATAGTCACGTTGTGTCATCAAAAGTGCTTATCCTGTGAAAACCCGCACCGATTAATGTGCGGGGAATTTGATTTGACAGATAAAAAATAAAATGAATGATACCAGTTTTTCTAAAAATGAGATACAGCGGTTTGGGCAGTCACATTGACTGCCCAAACCGGAACGGTTGAATTTTTAGGTGGTTTTGAACTCGCCGTCAACCACATCGTCGCCGGAGGGCGGGGTGGTGTCTTCGGGAGCAGCACCGGGGGCGGCGCCTTCTTCACCGGATGGAGCAGCGCCGGGCTGCTGGTACATGCTGGCGCCCAGTTGCTGGATCACCTGCCCCAGGTCGTCGCTGGCTTTGCGGATGGCGTCCACATCGTCGCGGGACATCACATCACGCAGGGTTTTAACGGCGTCTTCAGCCTTGGTTTTTTCGTCAGCTGGCACCTTGTCGCCCAGGTCGCGCAGCGATTTTTCTGTGGTGTAGATGAGATTGTCGGCGTGGTTGCGCACTTCGATCAGCTCTTTGCGTTTGCGGTCTTCGTCGGCGTGCGCTTCGGCATCGTGTTTCATCTTTTCAATTTCCGTCTCAGACAGGCCGGAGGAAGCCGTGATGGTAATCTTCTGGCTGCGGTTGGTGGCTTTGTCAACCGCGGTGACGTTCAAAATGCCGTTGGCGTCAATGTCGAAGGTGACCTCAATTTGCGGGATGCCGCGCGGTGATGGGGGGATGCCGTCCAGGATGAAGCGGCCGAGCGATTTGTTGTCAGCAGCCATGGGGCGTTCGCCCTGCAGCACGTGAATCTCAACCTGGGTCTGGCTGTCGGCTGCGGTGGAGAAGATCTGGCTCTTGCGGGTGGGAATGGTGGTGTTGCGTTCGATGATGGGGGTGGCCACGTTGCCCAGGGTTTCCACTGAAAGGGTGAGCGGGGTCACGTCCAGCAGCAGGATGTCTTTCACTTCACCGCCCAGCACACCGGCCTGGATGGCTGCGCCCACCGCAACCACTTCGTCGGGGTTGACGCCTTTGTTTGGTTCTTTGCCAAATTCTTTGCGCACAGCTTCCTGCACGGCTGGCATGCGGGTCATGCCGCCCACCAGCACCACCTCGTTAATCTCAGAGGGTTTGATGCCGGCATCGGAAATGGCTTTGCGCACGGGGTCGAGTGAGCGTTTCACCAGGTCATCGGTGAGCTGCTCTAGCTTGGCGCGGGTCAGGGTCATCACCAGGTGCTTGGGGCCGCTGGCGTCAGCGGTAATATACGGCAAGTTGATTTCAGCCTGCATGGTGGTGGAAAGCTCAATTTTGGCTTTTTCGGCAGCTTCTTTGAGGCGCTGCAGTGACTGGCGGTCGTTGCGCAGGTCAATGCCGTTGGCTTTCTTGAATTCGTCAATCAGGTAATCCATCACGCGCTGGTCGAAGTCATCGCCGCCCAGGAAGGTGTCGCCTGATGTGGAGCGCACCTGAAACACGCCTTCGCCCACATCCAGGATGGAAATATCGAAGGTGCCGCCGCCCAGGTCATACACAGCGATCACTTCGTTCTTTTTCTTGTCCAAACCATATGAAAGGGAGGAGGCGGTGGGTTCATTGATGATGCGCAGCACTTCCAGGCCGGCAATGCGGCCGGCGTCTTTGGTGGCGTTGCGCTGGGCATCATTAAAGTAAGCCGGTACGGTGATGACTGCCTGGGTAACAGGTTCACCCAGGTAGGCTTCGGCGTCGGCTTTTAATTTCGCCAGGATCATGGCTGAAACTTCCGGCGGCGAATATTCTTTGCCGTCCAATACCACGCGCACATCGCCATTGGGGGCTTTGGCCACTTTGTAGGGCACGCGGCTGATGGAACGCTGCACTTCGGGATCGTCGAATTTGCGTCCCATGAAGCGTTTGATCGAAAAAATGGTGTTGTCGGGGTTAACGATGGCCTGATTGCGCGCGACGCGGCCTACCAGGCGCTCGTGATTTTTGTTGACTGCCACCACTGAAGGGCACAGTCGTTCACCTTCAGCGGTTGAAATGACGGTGGGTTCGCCGCCGGTCATCACTGCGACGACTGAATTGGTTGTACCCAGATCGATTCCAATGATTTTTCCCATAGTGTTTTCTCCTATTTTGCTACTCTGACTAGCGCCGGGCGCAACACCCGTTCGCCTAACATATATCCATCTTGAACCACTTCAATAATTGCACCACTGCTGAGATCGGGATGATCTTCGTGTGATATTGCTTCGTGTATATTGGGGTCAAAAGTCTGGCTTTCTGCCGGTATGCGCGTTACGCCCTCCGTTTCAACGATTTTTTGAAATTTTCGGAAAATTAACTCGATACCTTCCGCCCAGGAGGCGCCGTCGCCCTGTTCGGGGCGCGATTTGATGGCGCGCGCGAGATCGTCCAAAACGGGCAAATATTTCTTGATGATATCGCCCTTGATGGACTGGGTTGCCAGTGAATTTTCGCGCTCGATGCGCTTTTTGTAGTTCAAAAAATCGGCGCGTTCTCGCTGCCATCCTTCAAAATGCTCTTTGGCTTGCTTCTGGGCTTTGTCCATTTCCTCCTGGTACAGCGCAAATTCTTTGCTGGGAATGGTAACAAATTCTTCTGCGGTGGTCTGTTCTTGTTCTGTCATGTTCTTATCAGCGGACGCCGGTTCGCCGGTCGGGGTGACCGTTGAATTGTTTGTGGAAGCCGCTTTTTCCTCCTGGTTTACCGGTATTTTCTGTTCTTCGGTTTTTTTGGAATGCTCTTTTGTCTTGCTCATAACAATCCCTCACGAGAATGTTTTATTCGCCCAGTGTTTCCACCACCATGTCGCTCAACAATCCAGAGATGAAGCGCACGGCTGAAATGGACCTGCCGTAGGACATGCGCATGGGGCCCAGCACGCCCAGGGTGCCGGTGGCCAGGCCGGGAACGCCGTAGCGCGAAAGGATGATGGAACACTGGCGCAGTTCTTCATGTGCGCCCTCGCCGCCAATCAGCACCTGCACGCCGCCCACGGAGCTGTTCACCAGCGTGCGCGAGATCAGGTCTTGCAGCAGCGAGCGTTCTTCCAGCAGGCGCAGGCCTCGGCGGGCTTCTTCAGAAGTGGAAAACTCGGGCTGGTTAATGATGTTGGTGATGCCGTCCAGGTAAACCTCGCCGGCTGCCAGCGAATCGGCCTGGGTCATTTCGCTGATGATCCAACCGACCACCACGTGATCCAATCCGCTGAATTGCTGCTGCATCCGTAGTACATCTTCCACCGTCAGGCTGTGCAGCAGGGCAGTGAGCTGCGCCGCCGTGGCTGACAAAGTTTCCTGCGGCAGGGGTTCGTCCAGCGTCACCAGGCGCTGATGAAGTTCACCGCCGGTTAACACCATCACCACCAGCACCTGCCGCCCGTGGGTCGAGATCAACTCGAGGTGTTTGAGGCGGGCGCGCTCTGAATGCGGCGCCGTGACCAGCGAGGCAGACTGCGAATACTGCGCCAGCAGCGAGGCTGCCAGGCGCATCCATTCTTCCATGTCGTGGCGCATCTGGTAGAACTGGTGCCGGATCATACTGCGCGCGTCGCTGGGCAGGTTGGCCTTGCCCAGCAGGCGTTCCACGAAATAGCGGTAGCCATTTTCGGTGGGCACGCGCCCGGCTGAGGTGTGCGGCTGGCGCAGGTAGCCCATTTCGGTCAGGGCGGCCAGTTCGTTGCGCACGGTGGCGGTGCTGAAATCGAGGTTAAAATGTTCGACCAACTGCTTCGAACTGACCGGTTCGGCAGATTCTACATAGTCGCGCACTACCAGCGACAGAATCAGCTTTTGACGTTCACTCAGGTCAATCATTCATCCTCTTCTTTTTTAGCACTCTCGCATCGAGAGTGCTAAAATGTTGCTAATGATGATACCATGCCTGAAAGTGCGCGTCAAGTTTCCCTGGCCGGTTCTGATAAAGGTTTAATAATTGGGATTATCTATCGATTGACCAACCCGGCATTTCTCCATACAATTACAGGAGAGATAAAACAGCACAGGAGGTGCTTATGCATTACAGACGAATGGGCAGATCGGGCTTGAAGATTAGCGAAATATCCTTCGGTTCGTGGGTGACTTTTGGCAAGCAGTTGGATCAAAAAATGGCTTCATCGCTGATGCATGCCGCCTATGAACAGGGTGTGAATTCTTTCGACAATGCCGATGTGTATGCTAACGGCAAGGCAGAAGAGATCATGGGCAAAGCCATCAAAGATTTGCCGCGCGAAGAACTGGTGCTTTCCAGCAAGGTGTTCTGGCCCACCTCGGCGGGTCCCAATGGGCGCGGGCTGTCGCGCAAACATATCATGGAGTCGCTGCACAAGTCTTTAAAGAAGATGGGCACCGACTACCTGGATTTGTATTATTGCCACCGCTTTGACCCGGACACCCCCATTGATGAAGTGGTGCAAACCATGGATATTATCATCCGGCAGGGAAAGGTGATGTACTGGGGTACCTCGGAATGGACCCCGGCGCAGATCGCCCTGGCGCACGGCGTGGCGCGTGAGAACGGCTGGACTCCGCCCGCTGTGGAGCAGCCGCAGTACAACCTGTTTCACCGCGAACGGCTTGAAGTGGAATTATCGCCGGTTTGCAAAGAACTGGGGCTGGGGCTGACCACCTGGAGTCCGCTGTACAGCGGCGTCCTATCGGGCAAATATAATGAAAGCATACCGGAAGGCAGCCGCGCCACCCTGTCGGACATGGGTTGGGTGCGCGACCGCATTGTGCCTGAGAAGATCGACCGGGTGCGTGACTTGACCAGCATCGCGGCTGACCTGGGCGGCACCACGGCGCAGCTAGCCATTGCCTGGTGCCTGCGCCGCAAAGAGATCAGCTCGGTCATCATCGGCGCCACTCGACCGGAGCAGTTGGATGAAAACCTGGCCGCCGCCGAATTGACCGATAAATTGACGGACGAAGTTCTTTCCAAAATTGACGAGATCATGGGTAACGCACCGTAAAGCGGGACCGTACGGACGGGTATAATCAGACCATGCAGCCACAACAAAAAAAGACTCTAACCCTCCTGCTGGCGCTGGGGGTGGTTTTCTTTGCGGCGCTTATTCCGGCAAACCTGAGCGGGGCAAAAGACGCCGGGATGCTGGCATTATTCGAGGTGGATGAATATGCCCAGTTTCCGCATGTGATTCGTATGCTGACCCCTGGCGACGGTTTTTATCAATCGCTGCGCAACTTCCTGATCTACCTGCACTATTTCTACGGCTACCCGTTCTATTTCTTCTCGGCGCTGGCGCTGCTGCCGGTGAAGCTGCTGTTGGGGGCAGACTGGACGGCGCACGTGCCGCTGATCATGGTCACGCTGCGCCAGTTGATTAATGTGCTGCCCATGCTGGCGGGGCTGGGGCTGCTGGTGTATATCCAGACCAAATTCAAATCTGCCTGGCGGTCGGCGGGTTTGTTTGCCCTGCTGGTGGTCACCCCGGCGGTCACGCTCAACAACCTGTGGTGGCACACCGACAGCCTGGTGTTCTTCTTCATTGTGTTAACCTTCTTCTTTTTAGACCGCGATAACCTGCAATTTGGATGGAATTTCACCCTGGCAGCCGCCGCCTGCGGGCTTGCAACCGGCACCAAGCACCTGGGGCTGTTCTTCGTGCTGGCAATTCCGATCTATTTGCTGTGGGGCGTGCTGGAAAAACGCCTGACCTGGGGCAAGGCGCTGGGCAAGGGGGCGCTGTTTGTGGCGGTGATGGTTGCCGCGGTGGTGGCTTCCAACCCGCTGCTGCTGCTGCCGCAGGAGCGCGCTGAGATCATTGCCGTGCAGCAACGGCAGGTGATTCAAACCGGAACGGGCATTTTCATTGCCAACCAGGAAGGCTTTTTTGACCAGGGCTACCCGGCCGACCTGCGCGTGCATTATGGTGAGCTGGCCTTTATGCTGCTGGGCTTCGGCGGGCTGGCGCTGGGATTGCGCAACCCGCAAAAGCGCCGCCTGCACGCCCTCATCCTGGCGTGGATGATCCCCATGACGGCGATCATCCTCACTTCGGGTACACGCCGCACACACTACTTTTTGCCGGTGCTGCTGCCGCTGTTCTCGAGTCTGCTGGAATGGTTCCCCGAGCAGGGCTGGTTTGCCGGCAGTGCTGAACGGGCGGCGCTGTGGGCGCGGCGCATGCTGACCGGCCTGGCTGCCGTGATTGTGCTGGGGCAGGCGGTGCTGTTCTTGCGCACCGATGTCGATATCTATACCCGCACCCTGACACGCGAGCAAACCTCGCCCAGCATTGCCTTTGCCGAAAAGCTGGAAGAACATGTATTTTCAAAAATTGTGTTGAGCCGCCAACTGGTGGTGTACCGCGACTGGCGCGTGTATCTGCCGCCCTCGCCGGCGCGCCGGGTGGAGATGAACTGGGACCTGGCAACGGAAGCCTACATGCGCGACCTGAACCCGGATGTGATTGTGCTGGAGCGTGAAAACCTGGCGCTGTTCTCCAAAGACGAGACCGTGGCGCAGGCAGTCAACCCGGGCGATATGCAGGCTTTGCACGATTTTTACGCCTCCGCGGGCGCCGATCAACTGCCGGGCTACCGCCAGGTGTACAGCGGCTCGTTCGGCGTGGCGCTGGTGCGGGATGGGCTGATTCAATAAAGCGCAACAAGACAACAATGGGGGTACAATACTGGTATGGACAAGTTTGATTTTCCTCCCTTGCATCCCGGCGAAGTGCTGCTGGAAGAATTCCTTAAACCGATGAGTTTGAGTCAGAATCAACTTGCGCTTTCCATGCGCGTGGCGCCGCAGAAAATCAATGAAATTGTGCACGGAAAGCGCGGCATCACGGCTGAAACCGCGCTGCGCCTGGCGGCTGTGCTGGGTACCTCCCCCGATTTTTGGATGGGTTTGCAGAATGACTATGCTGTTCTCACAATGGCTAGTAGAGACTAGAATTGCTCGTAAAAAATAGAAAGGGGTGATATATGTCACAAGTCAGCAAGCTTGATTTCTTTGTAGGCGTTTTTTTGGCTTCAATTATGAATTCAGCAAAAAGTGTTCCTGCTCTCTTCGACGAAACAGATGAAAGTAAAAAAATTGAGTTTATGTCTGATTTAGGTAAATATAATGTTTATGTAAAATACTCTACAAAAAGAAATCACTCAACTAGAGGATCCAAAGGTAAAGAAATAAAATACCATAATGTCCTATTTACAGAAAATGAATATAAAAAATTTGAATCTTTCCAGAAAGACGGTGTTAATAACTGTCTGGCAATTATCTGTACAGAAAAGAACTTATTAAATACTTGGATTGTAGTAATAGAATACGAAAAAGCTCTAAAATGTCTTAGATCAACAACTCCAAATGGAAGTAGAAGAATAAAAATTCAACGATTTGGGAATGCACATGAATTTGTGTGCTCTGGTGTTGGTTTTAAAAATGATGATAATGAGACATGTCCTTATGATTGGCGAATTTATTTTTCATCGTCGAAGTGATACAGACACATATTACTTATTGTAATTCTTCCTTGCACCAATCCAATGATCGCTCATCCAACACCTGCACCAGGCTTTGCACCAGGCGGGCGGCTTCACCCAGCCCGTCGGGGCTGATCCAATCGACGGTGTCTTGCGGGGTGTGCTTGATCTCCGCCGGGCTGCATGTGCTGACCGGGATGCAGGGTACGCCTTGCACGGCAAAGGCATAATGGTCGCCCGATTCCCAGGGTTCAGCCCATACCACCCCGGGAAATTGATCGACCACCTGGCGCACCAGCGCGCTAAACGGCTCGGAACCCGAAACGGCAGCGGCGTTGTTGCTGGCGGTGATTTGCCCCACGCCGTCGATGTTGATCAGCGCCAGGATGTGCTCCAGGTCGGGTGAGTCATCCAGGTAGGCGGCCACATCGGTGCCCCCAGATTCTTCGCCGCTGAAGGCGGCAAATTCCAGAGTACAGCGGTGCGGCAGACCGGCAAACAACTCAGCCAGGGTCAGCAGCACAGCCGTGCCGCTGGCGTTGTCATAGGCGCCGGGGGTATTGTGCTTGGTGTCGTAGTGGGCGCACAGCACCATGCGCTCTGTCCTTTCACCGGGCAGGCTGCCGATCACGTTGCAGGTGGTGCTGTGTTCGGTGCGCGAGGTGATTTGCAGGTGGGCGGTCTGACCGTTGGCTTGCAGCAGGGCGCGCCCGCTTTCAGCCGGCGCGGTGGCGGAAGGGATGGGAAATTCCCAGTTCTCGATCAACGGTTGGCAGGTGCGCGGGTGGGGGTGCACCAGGATGACCGCCGCCGGGGCTTTGTCTTGCAGCAACTGGGCGAAGGAGACAGGCTGCACGATGTGAATGGTCACAGCGGGCGGCTTTCCATCCGTTGAGGGGGTGTCGTCTTCAGTGATAATCACTTCGGCGGGCAGGGTTTGTTCTTGCCCGACCAGCGCGCCGTACAGCACGGCAATTTTGCCGCTCAAGTCGGTTTGCTGCAGCTCGTCCAGGGTGCCCACGGCTGCCAGCGGCGCCTGCACATCGCAGGAGGGCGAAAACGGGTTGACCGCGGCGCGCAGATGGGCGCCGTCCAGGTTCAAATGAATGTGGTGTGATTTCCAGTCGGCGCAGGCATATTCTTGCAGCCTGACCTGCAAGCCCCACAGGTTGAAACACTGCTGGATGTAACTGCCGGCTTTGCGGTTGTTGGCTGAGCCAATGGGGCGCGCACCGATGGTCTGCGCCAGGTAAACCAGGTGCTGATAGGCGGTCTGCGATAGAGAAGTGCTCATGTCACACCCTCCTTCTCTGAAACCAAATCGTACCTTTTTATTCATTTTACAACAGGCGGCCATTATTTCAACAGCAGCAAGGCGCAACCTTTGAACAGAGCAAGGGTTAAATCCGGTAAACCCATCTCCCCATGACGGAGCAATTCATGACGATTTCTTTCAATTCAACGCGCAATCATTTTCCCTTAAAACTTGGCTGGCAGGGTGATGAAAGTCAACTGGCCGGTTCGATACCCGATATCCGCAATGCTTTGCTGGACTTGAATCAAACCACCTGGGTGGTGCTTACACAGGATGGAATTAAATTTGCCTCTTCGGGGCAGGCCGCTTTTCGAACGGATGACCACATGCCCGAAGTGCTCGCTATGGTAAATGCGCTTCCGCTCGGCGACCTGGGAGATGAGGGCTTCCGCCGCGCCTACGGCTTGCAATACGCCTGTTACGGCGGAGCCATGGCGAACGGTATCTCTTCGGAAGAAATGGTGATTGCCCTGGGAAAAGCGGGAATGATGGGATCGTACGGCGCAGGTGGGATGAGCCCGCAGCGCGTGGAGGAAGCCATCCACAAGATTCAGGCAGCCCTGCCAGACCAGCCGTATGCCTTCAATTTACTCTCCAACCCGTTTGAACCGGCTATTGAGCAGCGCACAGCGGAGCTGTATGTTCAGCACGGTGTGTGCGTGGTGGAAGCGTCCGCTTATTTAATCCCATCCAAAAGCCTGGTGTATTACCGGGCGGCGGGTCTGTCGGCGCTGCCGGACGGCGGCGTGAAGATTGGCAACAAGGTGATTGCCAAACTGTCGCGCAAAGAGGTGGCGCGCAAGTTCATGGCGCCTGCGCCGGAAGAGACTTTGCGCAAACTGGTGAACGAAGGATTGATCACGGAGGAACAGGCTAACCTTGCCGCTCGCGTGCCGTTGGCAGATGACATCACCGTGGAAGCCGATTCGGGTGGGCACACCGATAACCGACCGCTGGTGAGTTTGATTCCATCTATGCTGGGTTTGCGCGATGAAATTCAAAGCCAGCGACAATACCCGCATGAAATTCGCATTGGCGCGGCGGGCGGCATTGCCACCCCCGAGGCGACTTGGGCGGCTTTTCAAATGGGCGCGGCATATGTCGTCACCGGTTCGATCAACCAGGCATGCGTTGAGGCGGGCGCTTCGGAACATACCCGCAAGCTGCTGGCGCAGGTGGAAATGACCGATGTGGCCATGGCCCCGGCGGGTGATATGTTCGAGATGGGCGCGCGTGTGCAGGTGCTCAAACGCGGCACCATGTTCTCGATGCGCGCACAAAAGCTGTATGAACTGTATACGCGCTATGAAGCCTGGGAACAAATTCCGGAAACGGAAAGGCAAAAATTGGAAAGCAGTGTCTTCCAGCGCACCTTTGATGATATTTGGGCGGATTGCGTAACCTTTTTCAGCCAGCGCGACCCCAAAGTGTTGGAACGGGCGGAGAAGAATCCACGTGACCGGATGGCGCTGGTGTTCCGCTGGTATTTGGGGCTGTCGTCGCGCTGGTCGGCGCAGGGGGTGCAGGGGCGCGAGATGGATTACCAGATCTGGTGTGGTCCGGCGATGGGCGCTTTCAACGACTGGACGCGCGGAACTTATTTGGAACAGATGGAAAACCGGCATGTGGCCGATGCCGCTTTGCAAATTCTCACCGGTGCGGCTTACCTGGCGCGCGTGCGCACGCTGGAGGCGCAGGGGATTAACATGCCGGCTGAGTTGCGCAGGTATCGACCGGAAGCGTTATAGAAAACTACAATATCAGATGGGAGTTGTAGTGACGGCTTCAGCCGTTTGACACGGGCGAGAAGGGTTTCTGGCTCAGGGAAAACGCGGCTAAAACCGCAACTACGAAAAATCCTTATCGATGGGGGTTGTAGTAACGGCTTCAGCCGTTTGCCACGGACGGGAAGGGTTTCTAGCTCAGGAAGATCGCGGCTAAAGCCGCAACTACGAAGAATCCTTTTATGGATTCTGGTTTTGGTGGGTTGCGGTGCGGCGCGGAGTCCATTTCCCAGCGTAGAATTATTGCCGCTCCTGTACTCACCCTACTCGATAGGGGATTGAATGATCGACCAATCGGATTTTTGACTTTCTTCCCGAATTGCCAGCGTGATCAGCAAGTTGTCCCGGCGCATGAACCAGGCTGACCAATGCGACGGTGCGGACTGCGCACAGGTCACATGGATTGGCTGCCATTCCGTCTCAACCTGCGTGAGGGTGGCAGGCGGCTGCACCTGCACGGTGCGCGTGTCGAGCCGCAAGCCCTGCCCCAGGGCTTTGAGCACGGCTTCTTTCAGGCTCCACACCAGGGTGATCCACAGATTGCGCTGTTTTCCGTTCACCGACCTGGCGAAGGCAATTTCCTCTACGGTGAAAAAAGTCTCCATGAAGCTGTCAGCGCGCGGTTCGATACATTCCAGGTCGATACCGATGGACAGACCGGGCTGATCGGCAACGGCGCAGGCAGCCCAGCCGGCGCGGTGGCTGAACGACAGCGCCAGGGGCAACGCCATTCCGTTTGCATCCGCAAAATAGGGCGCGCCAGACGAGGTGTTAAGCACGCTGATCTGAGATGGATCGCTGCTGGCTATTTGCGGAAAGCGCTTGAAGAGCAATTGTTTGGCAATCCGGCGCCCGTGCAGCCATTCATTGCGCCGCTTGGGAACCAGCAATCCAGCCAGCTTTTGAATTTCAGGCGGCGAGAGAAATGAAGGGATTCCCCGGAGTGATTTCTCCGCCCATTCAGAAGATATTTCCGTGAGAGACCAGTAGATGGGTGTATCCAAAATTGATTTCCAAAATGGAGGGATTGTCCGGCAACCGGACGTAAACCGTACGGCTCAAGGCGCATGCCATGCGCCCCTACGGACAACCCCTCCGGTTAAACTATTGCAGCAATACCTTAAGCGGGGCGATCAATTCCGGTTCGGCGGCATAGGGCAGCGGCGAGGTGTGATAGTTCTTGATCTCCAGGTAGATGTTGCCGTCTGCATCGATGACCCGTGCGTTGAAACTCAGGTTGCCATCCGTTGTCCGCAGAGGGGTGACTTCGGCAAAGATGGCTGTGTCGCGGATATCATCCCGGTAGATGTGCAGATTGCCAATGGACTGCGGCAGCGCCAGCACACCGGTGGCACCGGCTTCCCAGATGCCGGCGGTTTGGAAACACAGCTCCACCAGCGTGGGGGTGGACAAATGGCGCCCATCGGATGTGGCTGGCGGCAGGTTTTGGTTCAGCCGTCCCAGCACGGTGCCGCCGGACGATTGCACACCGTCCAACACCTGGAAGGCGGGTCCGTGGAAGTACAGGCGGTAGATATCGTCTGATCCTACGGTGGCGTTACCGTTCCAATGCGGCGCAGCAGTCACATGCGCCTGTGCTTCGGCGCCGGCATGTTCCAGGATTACCCTGCCGGTGAAATGTTCCAACACTTCCATGCGTTGATCGGGACGCATGTGGGTTGATTCGAGCGAGGCATATACCACCAGTCCGCGCTGCTCGGCGATAACGCGCGCTTTCCAGGTGATGCGGCGCGTCTCATTGCGGTAGAACTTGAAGGGCAGTTTGAATTGCACATCTTCCAGTTGCGAGACAATGAAGCCCTTTTTGTCAGAGGCGAGCACCGAGGCAATGTGGCGGGCAGCCACCGAAAAGCCTTCGATGCCGATCACACCGGGCAGCACCGGGATGCCGTTGAGGGCGTGGTCGCGCAGATAAGGTTCGAGGGTGGGATCCACGTCGGCTTCCAGGATGATGCCGTCCTGCGGGTCGTAGCGCGAGACCTGGCTGAACATTTGATGGATGGGATTGCCGGCGCGCAATGCGATGTTGGCGCGATCAGCATCCAATCCACCGCCGGCCTGATGAGCGGCTTCCATCATGCCCAGCGAACCAGCCAGCAGCACCTCTCCGGTGGAGGCAGGATTTTGCAATTCGGCGCGCAGCAGGGCGGCAGCCTGGGCGGGCGGCAGCATTTCAATGCCGGCGCGCTCCATCAGCGCGGGGATGTGCCCGCGGCTGGCCATGCCCACCTCGCCCCACGCGCCCCAGTCAATGGCAATGGTGCGGATGGATGGGTACTGGCTGCGCAGTGCGGATGAGAGTTTGCATAACAGGTCATTGGCAGCGGCATAGTCGGTTTGACCGCTGTTGCCAAAGCGCCCGGCTACTGATGAGAACAGCATCATGCTGTGCGGCAAGACGTTGCGTTCTTGCAGGGCTTTGAAGGTATGGAAGAATCCATCGGTTTTGACGGAAAACACCTGGCGAAACTCGGCTTCGGGTTTGCTGTCCAGCTTGCGGCTGCGTTCCTGCCCGGCGGCGTGAATGAGGATGTCCACTTTGCCAGCCAGCTGCACCACCCGGGCAACTGCGTGATCCACCGCTTCAGGTTGGGTCACGTCACATGCCAGGTAGCTCACCTGGCTGCCCAGTTGGGTCAGGCGGTCGATGGTTTTCAGGGCGGCGTCAGCGCGTTCCAGGGCGGCAAGCTGCTGTTCGATGAGGGCAGGGGTGGCTTTTTCACCCTGGGCTGTAAGGCGCTCCATTAGAGTGCGTTTGAGCGCTTCACGGTCGGTTTTCAGCAGCGCCAGGTCGGGGTCTTCGGCGGTTGGCAAGGCCGAGCGGCCCAACAGGAAGAATTGGGAGGGGGCTGCCTGAGCCAGGTCGAGCAGGATGGGCGACAGGATGCCCGCTGTTCCACCGGTCACCAGGTAAACCGTGCCGGGTTGGAGGGTGATTTCATTTTGTGCTGCGTCGATGGGCTGTTCAGCCAGGGCAACGCCGAAGCGCAGGCCGTCCCGCCAGCCAACTTCCACCACGGCAGGGTCGGAGAGCGTTTCACCCAGAAGGGCATCAGCCACGGCTGCCGGAGAGGCGTTGGTTTCAAAATCGACCACCTTGATCAACACTTCGGAGCGTTCGCGCCCCAGGGCTTTGAGGAAGCCGCTGAGCGCGCCGCCTTCGGGCGCACTGGCGGGCTGACCGCCGTAACCGTGCAAACCGCCCATGCGGGTGGCGCCCACCACAAACGGTTGACCGGGTAAAACGCGCACCACAGACACCAGGGCGTGCAGCCGGGTTTCAAAGACCGTTTGCCATTGATCGGGGGTCTGGTTGAACAAATCCTCAACCGGGGTCAAGGCAGGCAGGAAATAGACGCCCTGAAGGGGGCCATCATGGACTAATGCCTGTACTTTTTCCACCAGATCAGGGGTATATACCGATAGAGAGCTAACCTGCACCTTTCTGGTTTTTAATTGATTCTCCAGGCTTATGCCAACCTCATCCTGACCGGCGATGATCAGCACGCGGCTGTTTTCGTCCAGTTGAATGCCGGTGGGCTGGCTCAATGCCAGGCGCGGGCGCAAACTTGGCACCGGCACGCGCCGCGGGATGTGAATGGTTGGCGCAGCGGGCATCGCTGCCTGGGCAACCGGCAGAGCAGGGGCTGCTTCGTCCACCGCCGGTTGTTCAACGACCGCTTCTTGCGGCTGGACGGTTTGGTGCATGAAACCGATCACTTTCGCCAGCGTATTGTAGTCCGACAGGCGCAGGTCTTCACGGCGCGGGATGCCGAAGTGCTCGCGCAGGGCGGCAAACAGTTCAGCCTGCTTGACCGTGTCGATGCCCAGGTCGGCTTCCAGATCAAGCTCCAGGTCTAACATCTCAACCGGGTAGCCGGTCTTTTCGCTGACGGCTTGCAGAACATAGGCTTTCACATCTTCATCGGTTGCTGCAATGGAAGCCGCTTCCACGACCGGCTGCGGCTGCGGGGCGGGGCTGGTTTCGACAACCGTTTCAACAGCCGCCGATTGTTCAACAACCGCATCCTGCGGCTGGACGGCCTGGTGCATGAAACCGATCACTTTCGTCAGCGTGTTGTAGTCCGACAGGCGCAGGTCTTCGCGGCGCGGGATGCCGTAATGCTCGCGCAGGGCGGCAAACAGTTCAGCCTGTTTGACCGTGTCAATGCCCAGGTCGGCTTCCAGATCAAGTTCCAGATCGAGCATCTCCACCGGGTAGCCGGTTTTTTCGCTGACGGCTTGCAGAACATAGGTTTTTACATCCTCGTCAGAGGTCTGCAAGACCGGTTCAGGAATGCTGATGGGCGCCTGCACCGGTGCTGGTTCAGGGCTGGCCGCCGGTTTGGCGGCAGCCTGTGGCAGGGTTGCGGCGGGTTTTTCAACGGCGGCTTGCGGTGCGGTTGCCCACAGGGTGGGACCCTGCCCGTACTGCCAGTTGGATGGCAGCGGAGCGCTGACGGGTGCGCCGCTGTGACGAATGCGCAGGGTACGCTGGACGACCTCCAGATCTGCCTGGGCGTAACCGGCGATTTGCCCCAGCCAGCGGTTATAAACCGGCTGCTGGACGCGCTCGCCAACGCCGGGAATGCGGCGCAGCAGGGTCATGGCAATTTGTGAACCGAAACCGGCTCCCAGGCGCAGGGCATAATCTGGATTGTATTCGCCGCCTTGCGACAGGTTCAGGTCGCCCAGTTCGGGGTCGGGTTCAAAACCGTCCTGAATGTTGGCGATGGGCGGCACCACACCGAATTGCAGCGCCTTGACCGCCAGCACATCTTCCACACCCACCCCCATGGTGTGACCGGTGTAACCCTTGGTGTTGGCAATGATCACGCGGTTAGCCTGTTCGCCAAACACATTGCGCAGGGCATGAATCTCTGCCGCCGCGCTGCCGCCGCGCGCCGGGGTGTAGGTTTCATGCGAGACGAACACGGTTTGCCTGGCGATCTGGCTGCGTTGAATGTCAAAGCGCTGTTCGGCGGTTTGCACCAGGCGTTCCATCACCTGGCTGACATGGCTCACGTCCAATCGGGTGCCGTGGAAGGCGCTGTTGGCAATTTGCGTTGACAGCACCTCGCAAATGGCGCGCATGCCCCGCTCGCGCAGCGCGTTTTCTGATTCAACCACCAGGGCGGCGGCGCCCATGCCCATGATCATGCCGTTGCGGCGGCGGTCAAAGGGCAAAATGGCCTGGCGTGGGTCGCCTTCGGTGGTGGCGGCGCCGCTGGCCAGCATGGCGGTCGGAATCCAGTGCGACAGGCTGCCGTCGGTCACGTCATCGCCGGAGACGATCACCACCCGGCGGGCGCGCCCGGCGCGAATCCAATCCTCGGCCACGGCCACGGCGTGCGTGGTGGAGGCGCAGGCGGCGTTGACGTGCGTGTTGGGTCCGCGCGCGCCGATGTGCTCGGCAAATTGCGAATGCCCCATGGCCAGCACGCGGAAGATAAAGCGCCGGTCAAAGCTGTAATTGAGTTCAGCCAGTTGATCTTGCAGGGAGAGGATGCGTCCATCCAATTCGGTGGACAGGTTGATCTGGTCAGCCGGGACAAGCGCCCGAAGTGATTGAAGCTGCTCCAACTGTTTGCTCAGCGAAAGGTATTGCGAATAGCTCTCGGCTTCGTTCGCCATGCGGTCCAGCCCCGGAAAAGCGGAGGCAAAGATCACGCCGGTTTCATCCGCCAGGGCGGCGGGCAGGCGCCAGCGGTCGGGCAGCAGGCTGCCGGTGGAAGTCTTTTTATATGCCATCACCAGTGGAATGCCCGCGTCGCGCAGGGCTTCGATGCCGGCGGCAATGGCCAGTTGTGTGGCAATGTCGGTGGCTTCCAGGCGGTCAGCCGGGATGCCGAATTCTTCAGCCGGGTCGAACGCGCCGGTCTGCCCAGCCAGTTTGACGGTCAGTTCGGGGTCGTCAATCACCTGCATCACGGCGCCGGCATCGCTTTTCAACAGGCGGGTGACACGCTTTTGCAGCATCGCCCGGCGCACGCTTTCGTCAAACGGCTCAATGCGGTTGTCGCCGCGCAGCAGGCTTGGTACATTTTCGTCATCGAAAACGTGCCCATCCCGCCCGGGCAGTCCCAGACCGGCGCCGCTGATCACCACCGAGCCGGTCAGCGGCAGGCGTCCGTCGCTGATGATTGGGGAGGCAGTGGGCGAAGACTGCACCATGACCGGGATCATTTCCGGTGAAATCAAACAGGGCGCCTGGGGCTGCACTTCAACCACTGCGGCGGGCAAACCGGCTGCCAGCAGGGCGCACAGGGCTTCGTTGAAGCTCACCAGCCCGCCTTTGCGCGGGTGGTTGGTGGAGAGCATGGCGGCATCTTCGCGACCTTTGAGGATGTCGGTGGCGAGGGCGCACAATACACGCTTGGGACCCACCTCGACAAACACGCGCGCCCCCAGAGCATACAGCGCTTCGATGCCCTTGATGAACTGCACCGGCGAGGCGACCTGCACCGCCAGAATGTCGAGAATTTCTTCGCGTTGGGTGGGGTAAAGCTCGCCGGTGACGTTCGCCATGATGGGCAGGCAGGGCGCCTGCACATTCATACGGTCGATCACGCCGCGCAGCGGCACGCTGGCGGGCGCCACAATTTGCGTGTGGAAGGCGTGCGACACCGGGATTTTGGTAGCCTGAATGTTGGCGGCGGCAAAGGCTTGCAGGGCGGCATCCACCGCCGGGGTTGACCCGCCAATGACGCACTGCAGCGGGCTGTTCAGGTTGGCGATGACCACATAGCCTTCAATGGTTTTTAAGATATCCTGCACGGCTTCCAGGCGCGCCGAGACGGCTGCCATGCAGCCGTTGTCGTCCAGGCTGATGCGCGTCATCTCTCGACCGCGCGCGCTGACCACCTGCAGGGCTTCGGCAAAGGTCAGCACACCGGCAGCCACCAGGGCGGCATATTCGCCCAGGCTGTGACCAATGACCATGTCGGGCTGGATGCCGAATTTGTTGAGCACGCGCATCAGCGCCACGTTGACGGTCAGCATGGCGGGCTGGGTGATGGCGGTGTTACGCAGTTCTTTTTCAGCCTGCGCCTGGGCGGCTTCAT
Source organism: uncultured Anaerolineaceae bacterium (assembly GCA_964580315.1). Lineage (GTDB taxonomy): Bacteria > Chloroflexota > Anaerolineae > Anaerolineales > Anaerolineaceae > CAZOKH01. The sequence goes on from CAZOKH010000035.1 coordinate 24,070, forward strand.
CGCCGTCGACGAAGATGTAGCCGGTGAGCGGTTTGCCCAGGATGGGCGTCATCACCGCATCGGCTTCACGGAAGGTTTCCGCCACCAGCGGCTCCACCTCGCCCAGGTCGCGCAGCATGTTGAGGTATTGCGAGCCCTGACCGGGGAACATGAAAGCCACTTTGCCGGGCGTTCCGTTGCCGCGGTAAACGCTTTGCGAGGTGAGCATTTGCCAGTTGGCGCCGCCCTCCTGCAAGGCTTTGAGGGCTTTTTCGCCGCGTTTGAGCAGCTCGGCGGCGTCGCCGTAGTCGATGGTGAGGCGTTCGGGCTGCGCCAGTTGGGCTGCGTCGGGCAGGCGGTTGGCGGGAAGAATGCCCCGACGGGCGTTCTCCAACACAGCATTGAGCTGGTTGATCAGTTCGTTTTCATTGGCAGCGCCCAGGAACAACAGGCCGTGGTAGGGTTTGGGAGCGGCGTCGGTTTCGACCGGTGAGGCAACCGGTGCAGCAGGGTCGACACGCAGGTCGACCCCTACAGGTTGAGGCAAGGTGGTAGATTGAGCAAGTCCCTCTTCCACAAATTGAATGACCTTGCTGAGGGTGTTGTAATCCGCCAGGCGTAGATCTTCGCGGCGCGGAATGCCGTATTGCTCGCGGATGGCGGCGAACAATTCAGCCTGTTTGACCGTGTCGATGCCCAGGTCGGCTTCCAGGTCCAGCTCCAGGTCGAGCATTTCCACCGGGTAGCCGGTTTTCTCGCTGACCATGTTCAGCACGGCGGCTTGGATGGCGGCGCGGTCAACGGATGCGGCGGGAGCCGCGGCGCTTTCCACTGCCGGTTGGGCAGGCGCGGGTATCTCAGCCGCAGCCGGCTGCAGCGTTACCGCGGGATAGGATTTGTTTTCTGCCGTCAAAACACCGGGACGGTATTCTTCCAACACGGCGTGAAAATTGGCGCCGCCAAAACCAAACGCGCTGACCCCGGCGCGGCGAACCTGCCTCTCTTTTACGTCCCAGGGGCGCGCGGCGGTGAGGATGGTGAAGGGCGAATGGGCAAAGTCAATGCCGGGGTTGGGGCGCTCAAAATTGGCGGTGGGCGGCAGGATTTTGTGATGCAGCGCCAGGGCGGCTTTGAGGATGCCGGCTGCACCGGCGGCGCTCTTCAGGTGACCGATGTTGGATTTGACCGAACCCAGCCCGATGCTGCCCTCCGGCAAGCCCAGGTTGCCGAACACGCTGATCAGCGTGCTCACTTCTGCCACATCGCCCACGCGGGTGGAGGTGCCGTGACCTTCAATCAGACCGGCATCGGCAAGCGACAACCCGGCGTTCTGCCAGGCGCGCTCTACGGCGCGCTGCTGACCGAGCGGGTTGGGGGCGGTGATGCCCTTGCCTTTGCCATCAGAACTGCTGCCCAGGGCGCGGATGACGGCATAGATGTTGTCGCCGTCTATTTCAGCGTCTTCCAGGCGTTTGAGCAGGAACAGGGCGGCGCCTTCGCCCATCACAAAGCCGTTGGCGCCTTCGGCGTAGGGGCGCGAGCCGTCGGGGCTGAGCGCGCCGATCTTGCTGAACTTGACAAAGCTTTCGGGACCCATGCTGCGGTCCACGCCGCCCGCCAGGGCAGCGTCGAAGCGGTGCGCCAGCAAGCCGTGCACGGCGCTTTCCACCGCAGCCAGCGATGAGGCGCAGGCCGCATCAGTGACGAAGTTGGGACCGGCAAAGTTGAACAGGTTGGCAATGCGCCCGGCAATGATGTTGGCCAGTTCGCCGGGCATGGTGTCTTCACTGATAGCCGCCACGCGCCCGCGAATGCCGTCGCTCATGCCGTCCAGCAGGCGGGTTTGCAGCTCGCGCGGCAGTGACTGGAAGTCCGGCAGGTTGGAGAGCGCCTCCAGGTATTCCGGCAGGCGGATGCGCATGCTGGAGTTGTAGTGCCCTTCACCCGCCAGGGCGTTGCCCAAAATGACCGCCACGCGGGTGTTGTCCAGCGGGCGCTGCGGATAGCCGTAATCGGTCAGCGCCTGGTGGGCGGCGGCTAAACCCCACTGCTGGGCTTCATCCATGCTGGTTAACAATTTGGGCGGGATGGCTAATTTGAGCTTGAAGGGATCGAAATGAAAGTTGTTCACCCAGCCGCCGATTTTGGTATAAGTCTTGTCGGGGGCGGCGGGATCGGAGTCAAAGTAAAGGGCGGGGTTCCAGCGGGCGGGCGGCACCTCGTGAATCGAATAGCGCCGCTCGAGGATATTCTGCCAGAAGGTGGAGGCATCGGTTGCATCGGGCAAAATGGCGCCCATGCCGACAATGGCAATTGCCTGGGTTGAGGTCATATTCTACTCCTGTGCTGCAAGTCTGGTTGCATACCTATACAAACACACAGGAGGGGGTTTGGTTTCGGGGGAGTTTAAATTTACCGCAAAGGCGCGAAGGACGCGAAGAATTTTGGTATGACTGTAGGGTGGGTGGAGGGGCGAGAATGGAATTTGTTATTGAAATCCGTTTTTCGCCCCGTAACCCACCTTGCTCCTTGATAATACCGCACGTCACAAAGCGGCAGTCAGAGTGTTGAGGTGGGTGCGTGGACTCGGTTTAGGCGCAGGAAAAACATGAAGCTTGGAATATGTTTGTAAATCGTGCAGAATCCCACACGCCAGGGTTCACGCTAAGTTGTGCCGCCGCTGGAATTAACCAGTAGTTGCCATTGTTTCATCAATATCATCATCCGAAAAGCCTAACAATTTTCCGACCTGCTTTATAAAAATCTTTTCGGTAATGTGGAAAGTGCCGTCGCGTTTTGCAAGCGTCACCATATCCACTAACAAACCAATCGCGTCATCAAGCGAACTGGCAAACGCTGAATAATCAACGACTAACTTTCCGCTTTTATCTATTGCCTGCGTCAGGTCTGCCTTTTCGCTTTCTGTTAAGTCCGCATTTGCTATGATGGTTTCCATATACTCACGTTCTTCCGCTTTGATTATGCCATCAACTTTCATTAGATTTGCAAGCGTTTGTACCTTTGGCATATCAGGGCTAATGCTTGGAGTAGACGCATGGTTAATGGTAGCAGTTCGGACATATACGGCTTCAGTTTCCAGCGGCAGTTCTTCAATAACTTCTTCCGAAATCACAATATCTTTTTTAAAAATCTCAATGGCTTTTTTGCCAACTTGTTGTGTCAAGTAGTTTGACCAAACTGCCATTGCCGCCGCACCAACACCAGGAAGCCATTTGCTGATAGCAGATTTTAGGGCTTGTTGTGTAACCTTTCCCGCTAACAGCGCGATAATTTGCTGAAATGCCCGTAAGGCAACACGCTTTACCAAAACTTTGCTACCCTGCATAACCAGCAATGAGCCTGCACTTGACCCCATCGCAGTTATAAGAATACCTGCTAATAGTTCTTTGTTCAGAACTTTGCTTTTTCCATACGCCATTCCTATATCATAAATCATTGCTAACTGATTTCGAATGACAGCGGCAATTTCAGGAATAACAGCAACCATGCCCCAAGGACCCGGCACAAGGCTTGCGCCGCCCGAAATAGCGGCATTGGTTACAGAATACGAATTGATGATAGATGGAACTAATTTTTTGTCTGGGATTTCTTCAGGGTGTTTGGCAAAATGCCCACTACGGTCAGAAACTACCAAATCAAACACCCCCATCATTTTTTCAGCAAGTTTGCTTTGGAGTGTGTTCGCAACTTTCTTGCTTTCATCTTCGGTTTTTGCGTCATTTTGTATCGTCATTCGGTGAACTCCAATTTTTGGTGAAATAGTGCGGAATTAAGCGGCACAACTATTAATTATGCGGAATCATTATGATACGCTGAGATTATGCTGTATGGTCAGCTGAAAGAAATGAGCTAGGCCATAATTCTGCTTGATTACCCCAAACAATTAGTTGCGAACAAATCATAAAATATTATATATACCCGGCTTTGAAATGTCAAACATCCATGACCAATCAATTCCCTCCAAAACCTAAAAAACTTCTCGATCTGGTTGGTGTCGGTGGGTTGCGGGGCGGTGCGAAGGGAATTTCCGACGTAAAGTTTTTGCCGCCCCTGCGCCCACCTACAACATCGGATGGGGGTTGTAGTGACGGCTTCAGCCGTTTGCCACGGGCGAGAAGGGTTTCCGGCTCAGGAAAAACGCGGCTAAAGCCGCAACTACGAAAAATCATTTTTTAGATTCTGGCGTTGGTGGGTTTCTTTCTATCTTGTACGGAATGTAGGGTGCAGTCGTCTTTTGACTGCACCGTTTTCGTGCATCGACATCAATGGTGCGGTCTGAAAGGCGACCGCACCCTACTGCTATAGATTATGGAATGAGATTGCCGCGTCCGGGCTGGCGCCCTCCTCCATTAGACTTAGGGTAAGATGAAGGTAATCGAACAGAGATTGAAAAAGTCTATACTCCTCGAAAGTCAGCAGCTTATTTTGCGAAGAAGACCCAATCTCTGTGTGGAACAGGCTAAATAGCATTGACGCCTCCCGAAGGCTACTACGATGGAGAAAGTCGTATCCACCGCGTTCGGTTACCATCATCCCCCAATCTGGAGAAAAACACATGGACAAACCTCGCTTTTTTGTGGGTATCGACATCGCCTCAGCAACCTTCACCAGCGCGGTGGGGGTGATGGGCGAGAAATGGCAGGTCGGTGTACGGCCAGCGACCTTTGACAATGAGTACGACAGCTTTGCGAAGTATCTGAAATGGCTCCAGGAGCATGAGATCAAAGCGGAGAACAGTGTGATCTGCATGGAAGCCACCGGTGTGTACAACGAAGTCCTGGCCCACTTTCTGATTGCCAACGGCTATCGAGTTGCGATCGAACCGCCCTTGAAGGTCAAACGGGCATTCAAACCAGAAGGACACAAGAGCGACCCAGTCGACAGCACTCAGATCGCCGAGTATGGCTATCGTTTCTGGGACGAATTGACCCTCTGGAAGCCGCGAGATGAGATTGTGGAGCAAATCCGCACCCTCCTGACCGTGCGCGAACAGCTCGTGGTGGGGCGCACCGGGCATCGGAATGCCCTGACGGCCTTGAAACGGAAGGCAGTTCGCACTCCTCTGGCTGAGAAGGTCCACGACAAGGCGATCGAGGAACTGAGAGCTCACATTCAGGAAGTCGAAGCAGAAATCCAACGTCTGATTGATCAGGATCCGGATTTTCGCAACATGGTCAAACGGCTCATCAGCATTCCTGGTGTGGGGTTTCTCCTTGCTGCCCATTTGCTCGTCATTTTCGAGTCGGTTTCCCATCCCCTCTCGCCTAAGAGCCTGGCTGCTTTTATCGGCATCTGCCCTTATGAGAACCAGAGTGGCTCCTCGATCCACCATGCCGCCACCTCGCGCCATTATGGCCCACCTGCCCTGCGCAAGCTTTTGTTCCTGGCTGCTCTTTCGATTTGTACCCATAACCTACAATTCCGCACCTATTTCCTTCGAAAAGTCCAGGAGGGCAAACCTAAACAATTGGTCATCAACAACGCTGCCAACAAACTGCTCAAAATCATCGTCGCGGTGATCCGTTCCAATACGGATTTCATCCCCAATTACCGTTCCGTCAATCCTGGCATCCTAAAGATGGCCTTGACAAAGTCATAGCATTCGCAAAGACGAAAGGCTCCGGTTTTCGGTGGGTTGCGGGGCGGTGCGAAGGGAATTTCCGACGTAAAGTTCTTGCCGCCCCTGCACCCACCTTACAATTACAACATGGGGGTTGTAGTAACGGCTTCAGCCGTTTGCCACGGGCGAGAAGGGTTCCCGGCTCAGGAAAAACGCGGCTAAAGCCGCAACTACGAAAAATCCAATTTCATACTATGGTTTTGGTGGGTTGCGGGGCGACGCAATGGAAATTCCTAGCGCAAAGTTTTTGCCGCCCCTGCACCCACCCTACGGCTGAATTGCAAAAGACCTAACAGGTTTCGAAAAACCTGTTAGGTCTATCGATGAGATAAAAAAACCCGGCAGGAGAGCGAACTCCCATGCCGGGCTGACTTTAACCAACCTGCTAACTTCTCAACTTTGCGCCCAGGGCTTCTTCCAATCTGCGGATGATGCGCTGGCGGATTTTGGTAGCTTCCTCGTCGGTGAGGGTGCGGTCGGGCGCCTGGTAGGTGAGGCTGTACGCCAGGCTCTTCTTGCCCGCGCCGAGCTGTGCGCCGCGGTAGATGTCGAACAACTGCACAGCGGTCAGCAGCTTGCCGCCGCCTTCGCGGATGGTTGCTGCCACCTGGTCGGCGGGGGTGCTTTCATCGACCACCACGGCAATGTCCTCCAGCACGGGCGGGAAGACCGGCACGCCGCTCACTTCGTAGCGGGCGGGCACTGCGCCCAGCAGGGCGTCCAGGTCCAGTTCCGCCGCCAGCACGGGGGCGGTGCCCAGGTCGTAGTGCTCTTTGACCAGCGGGTGCAGCTCGCCCAGGTGACCGATGACGGTTTCGCCGAGGATCAGTTTGGCGCAGCGACCGGGGTGGAAGCTGGGGTGGCGGTCGGGCGCGAAGACTGCGCCGCTAACGTGCAGCTCGCCCAGGATGCCTTCCATCACGCCCTTCAGGTCGTAGAAATCCAACGTCTGGCTGTCGCGCGTGTCCCAGGTGGGCGGGCGGCGCAGACCGGTGAGGGCAATTGCCAGGTGGCGGGGTTCGGCGGGGAGCAATTCGCCGGCTTGCTGCAGAAAAACCGGTCCAATTTCGTAGAACGCCAGGCGCGGGCGCAGGCGGATGCTGCGTTCCAGGTTTTCCATCATGCTGGGCAGCAGGCTGCGGCGCATCACGGCGCGGTCAACGGCGATGGGGTTCTGCAGGGCGGTGTAGATCGGATCGGCGGGGGCTTCACCGGCGGGGTACAGGCGCGCCTCGCGCTCGGGATGGGTCAGGCGGTAGTTGATCACCTCCTGCATGCCCAGACCGGTGAGGATGTCGCGCAGGCGTTCTTCGCGCTCGACTGCCGGGTTGGGGCGCTGGTGAGGCAGTTCGTCAGCCAGGCGGGTGGCAGGGATGTTGTCATAGCCGTACAGGCGCGCCACTTCTTCCAGCACATCAGCTTCACCGATCACGCCTTCGCCAATGTCCAGGCGGTGGGCGGGCGTTTGCACGGTCACCGCGTCGCCCTGCACGCTGCACACGAACTCAATGCGCTGCAACAGGCTGGCAATTTCGGCAGCGCTGAGATCAATGCCCAGGTGATCGCGCACATAACCGGTGGTGATCACCACGCTGGGGTCTTTGACCGGGACGGGGTAGGCGTCCACCAGGTCGCGCGAGACGGTTCCGCCGCTCCAGGCTGCCATACGCAGCAGGCACAGGCGCACGCCGTCGGGCGCCACGGCGGGATGAATGCCGCGCGCGAAGCGGTAACCGGCTTCGGAGGCGATGTGGTGCGCGGTGGTGGTGCGGCGCACGTTGATGAAGTTCCACGAAGCGCCTTCCAGCAGCACGTTGCAGGTGGTGGGCTGCACTTCGCTCTCTTCGCCGCCCATGATGCCCGCCAGCGACAGCGCCCCGGCGGTGTCGGTCACCAGGATGGTGTAATCTTCCAGGGTATGATCGGCGCCGTCGAGGGTGCGCAGGGTTTCACCGTTGCGCGCGGCGCGCGTGATGATGGTGGGCGCTTTGCCGCCCGCGCGTTTGAGCAGCGTGTCATAGTCGAAGGCGTGCAGCGGTTCGCCCAGCTCCAGCATGACGTAATTGGTGGCATCAACCACGCTGTTGATGGGGCGCATGCCCGCCAGGCGCAATCGGCGCTGCACCCAGTAGGGGCTGGGACGGGCTTCCACGCCCTCCACCATCCCCAGCACAAAGCGCGGGTTGAGGTTGGGGTCGGTGATCTGGATATCCACCTTGCCTTTGATGGAAGGGCCGTCCTGCGGCAGGTCGAGTTGGGGCTGTTTGAGGGCTTTGCCGGTGAGGGCAGCCACTTCGCGCGCCACGCCGATCACGCAGGCGTCGCGGATCATGTTGGGCAGGATGGATATTTCAAACACGGCGTCGCCCATGTAATCAGCCAGGGGCATGCCGGTGGGGGCGTCGTCATCCAGGATGATGATGCCTTCATGCTCGTCGGAGATGCCCAGCTCTTTTTCCGAGCAAACCATTGAGTCCGACTCCACGCCGCGAATCTTGGTCTTTTTGAGCGTGGTCAGCACATAACCGGGCTGGTGACCGTCGTACAGGGTGGTGCCCAGGCGGGCATAGGCGGCTTTGAGCGGTCTGGGCAGCGGTCCGATGCCTTTATATTCAAACAGGTTGGGCGCGCCGGTCAGCACAATGCGCTCGCCAGCGCCATCGTCCAGCTTGCACAGCACCAGGCGGTCGGCGTTGGGGTGCGGCATCACTTCGTTGATTTGCGCCACCACGATTTTTTCGGGGTCCCACGAGATGCCGGTGAATTTGAACTCGTGCTTTTCGCCGGCGGGCATGGGCAAACCAACCACTTTAACCTCATCCACTTCCAGCCCGGCGCCGGTTAACAGGCGCGCCAGGTCTTCCAGCGGAAGGTCAATATCGACATAATCTTTAAGCCACGAAAGCGGTAGTTTCATAATTAGAACTGCTCCAGGAAGCGGACATCATTTGCCCAGAAATTGCGAATATCGTCAATGCGGTGTTTGAGCATGGCAATGCGCTCCACGCCCATGCCGGCGGCGAAACCGCGGAACTTGCGCGGGTCGTAGCCGCCGTTCTGCAACACGGTGGGGTGCATCATGCCGCAGCCCAAAATCTCCAGCCAGCCGCTGCCTTTGCACACCTGGCAGCCCTTGCCGCCGCACACAAAACATTCCACGTCCATTTCGGCGCTGGGCTCGGTGAAGGGGAAGTAGGAGGGGCGCAGGCGGGTGCGCACATTTTCGCCAAACATGCGGCGGGCGAAATCCTGCAGGGTGCCTTTCATATCGCCGAAGGTGATCTCGTAACCGACAGCGATCAGCTCAACCTGGTTGAATTGAATCTCCGAGCGGGCGCTGATCTGCTCATAGCGGAAGCACATGCCCGGCAGCAGCACGCGCACCGGTTCGGGGGCATACTGGTGCATGGCGTGAATCTGTCCCGGCGAGGTGTGCGTGCGCAGCACCATGCCCGGGTTGGTGCCGAAGAAGGTGTCCCACATGTCGCGGGCGGGGTGGTGCGCCGGGATGTTGAGCAGCTCGAAGTTGTATTCGTCCGATTCCACCTCGCGCGAGCGGTAGGTTTGGAAACCCATTTCCGACAGGGTGCGGATGATCTCGCGCAGGGTCTGGGTGGTGGGGTGCAGGCGTCCCTGCAGCGGCAAGCGGCCCGGCATGGTCACGTCCAGGCGCTCGGCGTTGAGGGTGCGCTCCAGCGCGCTGGCTTTCATGGCCTGCTGGCGTTCTTCCAGGGCGGCTTCCAGGGCTTGTTTCACCTGGTTGGCGAGCTTGCCCACCTGCGGGCGCGCCTCGGGGGCATATTTGGGCATGTCGCGCAGCACGCCCATGATGGGGGCGCTGCGCCCCAGGGCGGATATGCGCCATTCCTGCAGGGTGGTTTCATCGACCACGGCTTGCAAGCCGTTCAGCCCCTGCTGTTGAATTTCTTGCAGCATGCTTTCGACCTGCTGCAAACTGAGTTGTTGATCGGTCATAATTCCTCCGAAAAAAATAAAAAATCCCATCCCATAAGGGACGGGGTAAATTCCGCGGTACCACCCTTGTTGGCTGCGCGGGGCAGCCCACTCGTTCCAACGACCGGTGAAGGCGATTGGTAGCGCTGATAACGCTGCGCGCGGCGTCCCGGACTACTTGGCCCTGCTCAAAAGGGCGTTCCCCCGGGCGGCTCGGGAGGGAACTTCAGCTGGGTTGCTCCGTGCGGGGTCTCAGTCTATGCCCCGGCTTCCCTGTCGGCATCTGCCAGCGTACTTTCCTCCGTCTCAGCCTTGTGCTGATGGTATTAATGAATATTATCTATATTTTGGTGGGTTCTGTCAAGGGAGTAGACTGTTCGTGTTTGTCCCAAAAATGGTTGGCGATTTTGAACAATAAAGAAAAGCATTCTTCT
>CAZOKH010000036.1:0-33228 GCA_964580315.1 uncultured Anaerolineaceae bacterium
GAACAATTAAATAGAATAAACAGGCTGCTCCTTGTGTGGAGCAGCCTTTCCTTTTAATGATTTACCTTTGAAACCATTCTGAATGGTTCAAAACAAATACACCAGGCCATCCTTTCATGCTTCCAAAAACCAATGCACTATACAGGCTGATATATAATTTAAATTGCACGTAGATCGGAGAAAAATGGGTGACTGATCTGTTACTATCCACAAAACTATTCATCCCTTCAAACCGTCCCAATCAAATCCATCGGCCGCAGCTTATAACCATGCTAAATGAAGGATTGGAACGCCGTCTCACTTTGATTTCGGCGCCGCCGGGTTTTGGCAAAACCATGCTGCTGGCCGGTTGGGTCAAAGAATGCGGTATGCCGGCAGCCTGGATATCTCTGGACGAAGGCGATAACGACATCATCCGCCTGCTTTCTTACCTGCTGACCGCGCTGCAAACTGTGCAGCCCGGCCTGGGAGACGATGCGCTTCAGGTGCTGCAAACGCCGCAACTGCCCATCCAGCAGGTGTTGGTTGCCACCATCAACGAAATCACCAATGAACGCACCGAGCCGTTCATTGTGGTGCTGGATGACTACCATGTCATCGAAAACCAGGAAGTGCATGCCATGCTGGCATATCTCCTTGATCACATGCCGCCTCAAATGCACCTCTACCTGGCCAGCCGCACCAACCCGCCGCTGCCGGTTTCACGGCTGCGCGCCAAAGATCAATTGGTGGAAATTCGCACCAAAGATTTGCGCTTTTCAACAACCGAAACCGATCAATTCTTAAACCATGCGCTTGGTTTAAACCTGAGCGGCGATGTCATCTCAGCCCTTGCCAACCGCACCGAGGGCTGGGCGGCAGGCCTTCACATGACGGCTGCCTCACTGCGCGGGCGGCCCGACCCCGAACAGTTTATCCGCCAGTTCACCGGCAGCAATCAATATATTTTCGATTACCTCTTGGAAGAAGTGCTCCACAACCAGCCGCAGGACATTCAGGATTTCTTGCTGTACACCTCCATTCTCAACCGCCTGTGCAGCCCCCTGTGCGATCTGCTGACCGGTCAGAAAAACAGCCAGGTAATTCTGGAATGGATGGAGCAGACCAACCTGTTCATCACCCCTATGGATGAAACCCACACCTGGTTCCGCTATCACCAGTTGTTTGCCGAAATCTTGCGCAAGCGCTTGCAGCAAACCCAACCCCGGCTGTTCATCCAACTGCACCAAAAAGCCAGCCGCTGGATGCTGGAAAATAACTTCTGGCTTGAAGCCTACCGGCTTGCCGCGGTTGCAGAAGATATTGATCTTACCATCGAGATCGTCGAAAAAGCCAGCCAGGATTTAATTGAACGCGGTCACATTACCACCCTGCACGCCTGGATTGAACGGCTCCCATCGGAGCGCGTAAGTGTCAATGCTCACCTGTGCATCAGCTACGCCTGGTGCTGCCTGATTATCAAAGATTCCAGCCAGGCGGCAATTCACTATTTGCAGCAGGCTGAAGGGCTTGTCCATGATCTTAAAATGGATGCCGATGCCAAAAACAGTCTCCTGGGGCGCATCTACGGCATTCGCTCCATTGCCTACATCTATACCGGAGATTTTGTCACATCAGCCGAGATCGCCAATCAAGCCCAACGTTTCATTTCAGAAAATGACGCCTTTGCACTGAATGTAATCGCCTGGGCGCAATTTTTCTCCGGGTTCATCACTTCTGGTACAGAGCCCAATACCCAGACGTTGCTAAAACACATCGAAACAAAAAGAAACATCAGCAATAATTTCCTCGCGGTCATGTCGTTGTATGCTGTTGGAATGGTTAGAGTTTATACAGGCAATCTGCGGCAGGCTGACCAAATATTGCGAAAGGGATTGTCGCTTTACTCCGATTCCGATTCACTAGAAGAAACCTTTGAGAAGGATTTTTCATTAAACAATTTGCTCTACTTTGGTTTGAGTGAACTGGCCCGCGAACGTAATCAGCTATTGCAGGCGCTCCAGTACAGCGAAAAAGCACAGGCATTGTATGAAAAATGGGAAAACTCTGAATTGCTGGTTGACCTGTATAACGCCAAAGCCCGCATCTATCAAAACCTGGGGAAACCTGGTGAAGCCAATCGTATCATCAACAAATCACTGAACATTTGCAATGCCGGCAAAGTGGTCGCGGTAACCCTTTGCATGACCCGTCTCATCTATGCGCGCATCTTAATCCTGCAGGGCAATTTGCCCGCTGCCTGGGAACAAATTCATCAAATTGACATCTTGAGAAACCAACACCTGATAGGCGAGTCGCTCTCCCACATGCTTGTCAAAGGCATGAAAACCAACATCCACGCCTGGCTGTTGATCCTGGATGGACAGCACCAGGAAGCCGCTGATATGCTTGAAGCAATCCTGGAAGAAATGAAAGCCAGCAAATGGCTGCTTATTTTGCTGGAATCGTATGCGCTTCTGGCAATAAGCCATCACCTTTTAAACCACCGCCAGTCTGCATGCCACTGGCTTGACCTGGCATTAACCCAGGCAGAACCCGAAGGCATCCTGCGCACATTCCTCGACCTGGGAAGTTTATTTCAACCCGTCCTGCTGGCATACCGTGCCGATTTCATCCGCGATGCCCGTTTATCTGCCTTTATAGATTCCATACTGGACGCATTTGCCAGGGAAACAACAGCCGTTCAAGCCGACCAGCATAAAGAGCTGCCCTCCAACAATCTGTTGAGCGAGCGGGAAATGGAAGTATTGACACTGCTGGCTGCCGGGCACACCAATCCGCAAATCGCCGAAAAGCTGGTTTTGGGAACCAGCACAGTGAAAACGCACACCCTCAACATCTATCGCAAGCTGGGGGTCAGCAACCGCACCCAGGCGCTGATCCGCGCTAAAGAACTGGGCGTCATAAAATAACCGGCATACAACCATCTTTCCGCAACCTCCACCAAATGGTGGAGGTTGTTTGGTTTTATTGGCGCGCCATCTTTCCACCATCCAAATCCACCCGCCGGTTGATGACACCGGGCGCCCGAAAAGGTATGCTTTTGTTAACAAAGATGGAGCAGCGCATGGTGTGTACTTTTCGGGTCAAGGGTTCTCTGGGAGCGAACTGGGCTGATTATTTTCCCGGTTTGCGCATGGAAACCTCGCCCGAAGCGGTTACCCTGCTCAGCGGCCGGGTGACCGACCAATCGGAGTTTATCGGCATCCTCAATCAAATTCACAATTTTGGACTGGTTTTGCTATATGTGCACTGCACGGTTGATGAAATGAATGATCATGCTGCTGCACCGGTGGAACGGAATGAACATGCCAATACTGGACAGAATTTTTAAGAAAAACGGGAGCAAACCCGTCGAATCCCCAACCCCTGCCGCCGCGCCCTATCTAATTCAACTGGCTGGTTTGAAAAAAACGTATATCAGCCCCGGCGGCTCATTCACAGCATTGAAAGGCATCGACCTCACCGTTGACCGCGGAGAATTTGTCGCCATCGTGGGCAAGTCGGGCTGTGGAAAATCGACTCTGATCAACATGATCACCGGCATCGACCAGCCCAGCGCCGGCGAAATCTGGGTGGATCACACCGCTGTGCATACCCTCACAGAAGAACAAATTGCCCTGTGGCGCGGCAAATCCATCGGCGTCATCTTCCAGTTCTTCCAACTGCTGCCCACCCTCACTGCTGTTGAAAACGTCATGCTGCCCATGGACTATTCCAACAAATACCCGCCGGAAGAACGCCCCGAGCGGGCCATGACGCTGCTGGGCAGGCTGGCAATGGCCGATTCAGCGCACCGGCTGCCCGCCGAGCTTTCAGGCGGCGAGCAGCAAAGCATTGCCGTTGCGCGCGCGCTGGCCAACGATCCTCCCATCATTGTCGCCGACGAGCCCACCGGCAACCTGGATACACGTTCAGCCGACCGGGTTTTCAGCCTGTTTGGCGACCTGGTATCAGATGGAAAAACCGTGTTGATGGTAACCCACGACCGCGACCTGGCAAAGCGCACCCGGCGCATTGTCACCCTGGCCGACGGGCTGATCGTCGCCATGCAAGAATTGCAGCCGCCGTCCAATGGGAAAGCGGTGCAGGAGAAGCAGCCGTGAAACCCAATCAAACCATCATCCATCTTGAAAAACTGGTCAAGGTCTATCAGGGACTTGGAGGTGAAGTGCGCGCCCTCAAAGGAGTCGATTTATCGGTAACAGCGGGTGAATATGTGGTCATCACCGGCAAATCGGGCAGCGGCAAAACCACGCTGATCAACATGATTTCAGGGCTTGATCAATGCACAGCCGGCAAAATTCGGGTTGGCAGCGCCGAGTTGGAACACATGAACCTGGAAGAAACCTGCCGGTGGCGCTTGAGTCATGTCGGGGTGGTGTTTCAAACTTTCGAGTTGCTGCCAACCCTGACGGTGGTTCAAAATGTGATGCTGCCCATGGATTTTGCCGATGTTGTGCCGCTTTCAGAACACCGCGAGCGCGCCATGCAGTTGCTTGAAAAAATGGAAATCGCCGACCACGCCGACAAGTTTCCTTCCGCCGTTTCTGGCGGGCAGCAGCAGCGCATTGCCATTGCCCGCGCGCTGGCAAACGATCCCCCCATCATCCTGGCTGATGAACCAACCGGCAGCCTCGACTCGGTGACCACCGGCGTGATGCTGGAGATTTTCGAAGGGCTGGTTGAGCAGGGAAAAACCGTTGTCCTCGTCACACACGACAACGATATCGCCAGCCGCGCCCCGCGCACGCTGGTGTTATCCGATGGTGAATTTGTAGATGAAAAGAGCCGCCCATGATGCGAACACGCTGGTACAAAATTCGAAATGATTTGCTGACCAATAAAACGCGCACCTTTTTAATCATTCTTTCCATCGCCATTGGATTGATCGCCGTTGGCACCATTGTCAGCGCCCGTGCGGTGCTCTCCACAGAGATTCAGCGCAGCTATGCCGCCATAGTCCCTTCCAATGGAACCATTCGCACCGCGGAATTGTTTGAAAAAGATTTTGTCAATTCGGTGCGCCGCATTGACGGCGTGCAAGAAGCCGATGCCCGCCGCCTGTTCACGGTGCGCTGCCAGACCCGGCCCGGCGAATGGGAAACCATCAACATCTATGTCGTGGATGATTATGAAAAAATCAGGCTGAACAAAATTTTTCCCAACGAAGGCGCTTTTCCTCCGCCGGAACGCGAGATTTTGATTGAACGCGCTGCCATGCAGGTGTTGGATATTGCCATTGGCGACGTTATAAGGATCGAAATGCCCAACGGCAAAATCCGCAAGTTAACCGTCAGCGGAACCGTCCACGACATGTCGCAAATGCCGGCGCAAATGGATAACACGCCCTATGGCTACATCAGCTTTGAAACTCTGAAATGGTTCGGACAGTCTTACGGTTTCAATGAACTCAACATTGCCACTGAAAACCCCGAAGATGCCGGTTTTGTGCAAGCCGTAAACAGCGAAGTGAAAAATCATGCCGAACGCAGCGGCATGACTCCCTCATTGGCGCTTGTTGCCGAACCAGGACAACTGCCGCTGGATGATTTACTGAATGCCATTTTGTTGTTGATGGGTTTTTTAGGGTTTCTCTCGCTGATGATGAGCGCCATTCTCATCATCAACACCGTCACCGCCATGCTGGCGCAGCAGCGCCGTCAAATTGGAATCTTGAAAGCCATTGGCGCCACCACCCGCCAACTGCTGGAAATGTACCTGGCGATGGTGTGCTGCTATGGGGCGGCGGCATTGATCATCTCCATCCCGGTCAGCATTGCGGCTTCGCGCGCACTCAGCCTGTTCCTGGCAAAGATGTTCAACTTTGACCTGCTGCATTTCTCCGTTCCATTCACTTCCATTCTGATCCAGGTCATCACCGGGCTGCTGGTGCCTGTGCTGGCTTCTCTTACGCCGTTTTTGAACATGCTCAAGGTCTCTGCCGTCCAGGCCATGAGCGCGTTTGGCAACTTCAAATCGGCTAGAAGCAAAAGTTGGATTGACCGGGCGATTTCGGGCAGCAAATTATGGTTTGCCCGCTTTGTCCTCTTTCGTCCGCAATTGCTGTCCATCCGCAATCTATTCCGCAGCAAACAACGCCTGTTGTTCACCCTCATCACGCTGGTACTGGGAGGAGGCATATTCATCTCCGTTTTCAGCACCCAGTCGTCCATTGAACGCACCCTGGCTGATTTTATCAAATGGTACAACTTCGATGTGATGGTCAACCTGCAAAGACCATACCGTACACAAGAAATTGAACACGCCGGGATGCAAATTCAGGAGGTAAAGCATATCGAGTTCTGGAAAATGCTCCCCTCCCGCATGGTGCGTTCAGACAAGAGTGAAACCACCACCATCAACATGATAGTGGTTCGCACCAACACCCCTAACGCGCCCTCGCCCACCATAACCGAAGGCCGCTGGCTGCTGCCAGACGATGAAAACGCCATCATCATCTCCAGCACTTTTGCGCGCGACGAAAACTTACATCTTGGAGACTGGATCACCCTGAAAATTGACGGCGATGACCAACCCTTCCAGGTGGTAGGAGTCAGCCTGGGAATCGCCGCCCCCATGGCTTATACCAATTTCTCCTACATTTCCCGCATCACCGATGAAGTGAATCAGGCAGATGCCGTTCTCATCAGCCTGAAAAACCCGGCAGCCCTGCACAGGGAAACCGTTAATCAAATTGAACGGCATTTTAAGGACAAGGGATTTCAAGTTTACAGCGTCATCACCATGCAAGATGAAACCGCCGAAGCCTACAACCTGTTCGGCGTCATCACCAGTTTGCTGCTCATCATGGCTGTGCTGCTAGCGCTGGTTGGCGGGCTGGGGTTAATGGGCACCATGGGCATCAATGTGCTCGAACGCACCCGCGAAATCGGCGTTATGCGTGCCATTGGCGCATCCAACCGCAATGTGTCCAACGTGTTCATCATGGAGGGCATGGTCATTGGATTGATCAGTTGGCTGTTCGGGGCGCTGCTGGCGATCCCGCTCATGTTTTTACTGAACAGCGGCATCGGCCTGGCGCTGATTGGAGCGCCGCTGAACTATGCTTATTCTTTCCAGGGAGTGTGGGGGTGGCTGGCGCTGGTTTTAGCCTTGAGCGCGCTTGCCAGTTTCATTCCCGCCCGTAATGCTTCAAAACTAACCGTTCGAGAGGTGTTATCTTATGAATAAAAACATCATCCCTGCATACTTTACCAGGTTTGGAAATTGGCTGAGTGCACGAGGCGTTGAAACAATTAACTTTCTCAAAATGCAATCCCCGCGCAAGTCCATTGCCATTGGTTCCATCCTCTTCGCAGCGGCTCTGGTTGGATACTTCAACCTGGCAAACCGATCAGCAAAACCGATGGGGAACGCAGCCGGTCACAACGCTGCCCCGGCTTTCGCCGATGAAGAACTGGTTGAAGGCAAAGTAGTGCCGCTCCAATACACCTCCTTAAGCTTTGCCGCGCCCGGAGTGGTGGAAGAATTGCTGGCGGCCGAAGGCAATTCGGTGCAAGCCGGTGAAACCCTGGCTGTGTTGAAAGGCAAGCAGCAGGCCGATGCCGCCATTCGCACCGCCGAATATGAAGTATTGGCGGCCGGTCATGAACTGAAAGCCTTCACCGACCGGGCAGCCGTTGAAACCGCCTCGGCGCAACTGGAGTTTGCCCGCGCCCAAACCGAACTGGATGACGCCCGCGAAAACCGCGAACGCCAGGAATACCGCCTCACATCTGACCTCACACTCAACACCATCCATGCCAATTACATGTTGGCTGAAGACGAACTGCGCAAAGCCAATGACGAATTTGCCGGCTTGAAAGACCGGTCAGTCAACGACCTGGAGCGCGCCGCAGCCCTGAGCAAACTATCGGCAGCGCAACAGAAGCGCGACAAGTCGCTCAGCAACCTCAACGAAGCCCTCAAGAAGCCCGACGCCAACAAAGTCGGAGAAGCCGATGCCCGCCTGGCTCTGGCAAAGGCCGCTTATGACGAAGCCCAAAAACAATTTGACAAAGTGAAAGACGGCCCTGACCCTGAAAAACTGGAAATTTTGCAGGAAAAACTGCGTAGCGCCAGAGCCCGCCTGGCAGCCGCGCAGGCCGGTCTCAATGACCTGTATCTACGCGCACCATTTTCCGGTGTAATCCTCGGCATTGATATCCAACCTGGTGAGGCAGTGAATCTCAACCCCGTGATTCATGTTGCCGACACAACGAGCTGGATGGTCGAGACCACCGACTTGAATGAACTGGAAATTGTAGGTATCCAGGAAAATACACCCACCATCATCACCATCGATGCCCTTCCCGACCTGGAACTGGCAGGCAAGGTGGTACGCATCAACCGCTTTGGTGAAGATCGCGACGGCGATATTCTGTACACCGTAACCATCGCTTTGAATCAGCCCGATCCCCGCTTGATGTGGAACATGACCGCGTTTGTGCGCCTGTTGACGCACGCCCAATAAACACCCGCTTATACCAAGTTTGTGGAGAAAAACATGAAAAAGATCGTTCTATCGTTTGTCATCATCTTCCTCCTGGCGGGGTGCGGCAGCCCCCCAACCTCGTCGGTGAACATCCCGGCAGTCAAAGACACGCAGGCATTAAAGGTAAAAGCAAAATTGCTGCCCGTGCAAAATGCTGAACTGGGTTTCACAGACAGTGGAACTGTGGCCGAAGTGCGGGCGCATGACGGCGCCCGGGTGAAAAAAGGAGAGGTGCTGGTTCGACTGGAAGGCAGTGAAGAAGTGCAGGCGGCTCTGGCTGCCGCCGAACTGAAATTGGTTTCAGCCCGGCAAGATTTGCAAAACCTGACCGAGAACAGCGCCGTTGATGCCGCCGCTATCGAAATGAAACTGGCGAAAGCACGGGTTGATCTGGATGATGCCGTCAAAACCCGCAAAAAACTGGGTTGGAAGCGCGCCGACCAGCTTCAGATTGACGCATTGGAAGCGGAAAAAATGATTGCCAAACAGGCACTGGATGACGCCGAAACCATGTACAACTACATCTACCCGTACAACGATGCCGAAAGCGCCACCCGCGCCCAGGTGTTAATCATGCTTTCAGATGCCCGCAAGCGCTATGAACAGGCCGTCAGCAAATTGAATTATGCCAACAGCAAACCCAAAGAGTCGGAGCTGGCCGAAGCTGATGCGCTGGTGGCTCAACTGGAAGCGCAGGTGGCTTACTATGAAGGCGAATTTCAACACGTGAAAGACGCCGCCGATCCGCGCAAGGTGGAGCTGGCGCAGGCGCGGGTTGATCAGGCCGAAGCGCAGGTGCAGGCTGCCCGCGAAAAATTGACCAACCTGGAGATCACAGCCCCCTTTGCCGGTGTGGTAGTGGACAATCCCTTGAAAGTGGGAGAAATTGTCACCCCCGCCTCAACCGTCAAACTGGGAGACCTGACAGCCTGGCGGCTGGAAACAACCAATTTAAAAGAAAGCCTCATCAGCAAGGTGCAGCCCGGCATGCCGGTTACCGTGCAGTTCGACGCGGTGCCCGGCCTGGAGTTGAAAGGCGAGGTGGAACGGCTGAAAATCATCGGAGAAAAGGTTTACGGCGATGTTTATTACACCGCTTACATTCAACTGCAACAAAACGACCCGCGCCTGTTGTGGAACATGACCGCCGAAGTTTATTTTGACACCCCCGCCTCGGGTGATGCTTGAAAAGAATGTGCACCATGAAACCGTTCATTCGTAAGATGATTCTTCTGGCAGCGGGGGCGATGATCGCTGGCTCAGTTGGCTGCGCCTCCGGCGTCGCATCTGCCCTGCCGCCCGCCTCCGCACCAACCGCATCGTTTGTCCAATCAACCCCAACACCTGGCATGGCTGCCACCGTCCAGTCCATACCCGCCGCGCAAACCACCGCTGCGCCGTCTGAAAGCCAGCCGGTGCAATTCATTACCATTGCACCGCAACAAACACCCTCGCGAGTGATCATCAAATCGCTGGTGCTGCTTTCAAACTGGCAAATGGGCATCACACTGGAATTTGAGCAGCCGATCAGCGACGAGTATTCCCTGAAATTTGACCACACTGATATTCAATATGACTGCTCTCCCCGGCTTGCTTACAACCAACCCCAGAGATTGTTCTGCTCCGGTCGGCAGCCGGCCATGCTTGAAACCGTTACCTTTACGCTGGTGAGACAAGCGGATAACGAGGAAATGTTTCAAGGATCGGTATTCATTCCAGCCCGTTAGTCATCCTGATTATCCCCGCGCAAACATCACGGGCTTAGGTTGTCCCCAAAAGGACATCAAAGCAAGAGCGAACCCGTTTGTTCGTTCACTTTTTGGACAACCCCAGCCTGTGTTTTTGGTTTAAAGAGAGAGTATCTTACAACCTGCCGGTCTGCCCTTACCAGACAAAAGAAAATTTTTCTCACTGGCTTACAATAAAATGGTATAGTTATGCTCTTACTATAAAAACACGCCAACAGGGTTTGGCATTGAACATTATCAGGAGTACCACACATGTTCTGGGAAAAAATCAATCAAAAATCTCCCCTGATCACCCTGGCTGTCAGCGTGGTGATCATTGTGTTCGTGTTTGTTTCTTTAAATAAACCACCCGCCGATCAACCAGCTTCTATTGGATATTCGTCTGAAACGGTAAAAGCCCAGGTGCTTTCCATTGTAGAGCAGGGAAGCGTGGAAATGGGCGACATCACCCAGACCTATCAAATTGCCAATTTGCGCATTTTGGAAGGAAAATTCAAAGGGCGGGAATTTACCATCGACTATGGAAAGCGGTATCTCCTTTCCACCGATCACCAGTTGTCGCCCAATGAGAAAATCCTGGTTTCCGTAGCCCAAATGCCCGATGGAAACGTCACCGTGCTGTTTGTCGACTTCGTGCGCACCAATTCCCTCCTTGTTCTGGGAATCGTTTTTGTCTTCATCTGTATATTGGTCAGCGGGTGGAAAGGGGTGCGCAGCATACTGGGGATTGGATTAAGTTTCCTGGTGATTGTCTATTACATCATTCCCCAGATCATGGCCGGAAAGAACCCCATCCTGGTCAGCCTGATCGGCTCAATCCTTTTCCTGGCGGCAACCCAATACCTGGTGTACGGCTGGACATTAAAAACACACATTGCCCTGAGCGGGATATTGCTGTCCATTCTCTTCACCGGTTTCATCGCCGTGCTTTTCGTCGATTTTGCCCGCTTGAACGGCATGGGCGACGAGAGCGCCATGTACCTGATGCAGCAATCATCCCAGATGAATGTGCGAAACCTGCTGATCGCGGGCATCATCATTGGTTCACTGGGCATCCTCGATGACCTGGTCATCGGTCAAACCTCGGCGGTCATCGAAATTTACCGCGCCGACCCCGATATGAGTTTCAACGACCGCTTCATGCGCTCAATGAACGTCGGCAAAGATCACATCGCAGCCACGGTCAATACACTGGTTCTGGCCTACCTGGGCGCCTCGCTGTCAGCATTTTTGCTGTTTTCCACCAGCAATGTCCACATCACCACGCTGCTCAACTTCAACTATCTGGCAGAAGAAATCGTCCGGTCGCTGGTTGGCACCATTGGCTTATTCACCGCCGTGCCCATCACCACCTTTATCGCCTGTTGGATTGTGGATGACAATGACCGCCTGGCAAAAATGGTCAACATCTTTGGCCCCCTGCTCAACCCGTCTGAGATACACCACCATCACTGATTTCTTAATCTTCAATCAGCTTTAATCTTCAGCCGGTGGCACGCTGCAAATATGCACTTCCACCGGCTCAACTTTATTCCCCAGTGCCGAGCGCAGCGCTGCAAGCAACATCTGCCAGTTGCTTCCGGCGGTCACTTCCAGCCCGGTTTTTCCATCAGTGGCTGCCGACGCTGCCCACACCACTTTTTCGACTGCCTTTTCGGGAGACTTGGCCAGCAGCTCAATCACCCGCGGAAACCGGCTGAGCTTCTCTTCGTGCCCGGCAATCACCTGCCCGCCGGTGAGCAGCTCGGTGCGCACCATGCCGGGTTGAAAGGTCATCACGCTCACCCCGCTGCCCTGTGTCTCTCTGGCCAACGCCAGGGTAAACGAGCGCACCCAGCTTTTGCTGGAGGCATAAGCATTCTGAAAAGGCACAATCTCCTTTGCGCCGTGCCCCACCAGGTTGATCAACTTACCCGCCCGGCGCGGCAAAAAATAGCGCATGGCGGTTCGCGAGCCGTAATATGTCCCCAGGATGTTGGTTTGCACCACCCGCAAAAACGCTTCTGTGGTCAATTCCACCGTGGGACCATACGGGCCGCCCACGCCGGCGTTATTGACCCAGATGTCGAACCCGCCAAAGGTGTCCACGGCATGCTGCGCCAGGGCTTTCACCTGCCCCAGGTCGCTCACGTCCAGCGCCATGCCGCTGGCGCGGTAGCCCCCAGTACGAAGCTGTTCCACCGCCCGTTCCACCGATTCTGCCGAGCGGGAGGCAATCACCACCGCCGCTCCCTCAGCGGCAAATGCCTGTGCAATGGCAAAACCGATGCCGCGTGTGCCGCCCGTGATTATGGCTGTTTTCTGATTCAAGCATCCCATACAACATTCTCCGCCAACTAGGCTGGTTCGGCCGCCAGCGTTCTGCGCCGCACAGCCCAGCCTTCCAATGAATAGATCAACAGCGCCAGCCAGATGATGCTGAAACCAATCAACTGGGTATGATCAAAAGCCTCGCCGTACAGAAATACCCCCAGGAGAAATTGAATGGTCGGGCAAATATATTGCAGCATTCCCACCAGGCTGAGCGGTATTTGCTGCGCCCCCAGCGAAAACAACAACAACGGCACACCCGAAACAACACCGGCAAACGCCAGCAGCAGGCTGATGGATCCACCGGCATGAATGAACACTCCCTCGCCGCGCAACTCTTCAAACAGTAAAAAGCCCGCCGCAGGCAAAAACACCATGGCAGTTTCCATGGTCAAGCCAGGCAAAGCATCCAGTGGGGCAATCTTCTTAATCAAGCTGTAAATTCCAAAAGTAAACGCCAGCACCAGGGCAATCCACGGCAGTTTGCCGTGCTGAATGGTCATGTAACCCACCGCAGCAGCCGCCAGACCAATCGGGATCCACTGGGTGAGCCGCAGCTTCTCCTTCAAGAAAATCACACCCAGCAGCACAATGACCAGCGGGTTAATGAAATATCCCAGGCTGGCCTCCAAAACATAGTCGCTGTTCACAGCCCACACATACGTCAACCAGTTAATCGACAAAATACCGCCTGCGCACAGATAAATCAATGCTGTGCGCCGGGTAATGTTTTTTATCAAAGCTGGCAATTCACCACGCAGCGCCATGATGATCAACATGAATACCAAACACCACACCATGCGGTGGCTCATAATTTGAAAAGGAGAGACGCTTTGCAATGTTTTAAAGTAAATGGGAAAGAAGCCCCACAGGATATAAGACGCTGCAACCAGGAAAGTACTTTTTTTCATTAGATCACCAATATCTGCAAAATAATCATTAGATCATACCAGAAATTTAAGCCGGGCACAAAAAAAGTTACCCAATCATTAATCAATTAAACCTCCCGGCAAATTTCGATATACAATATTTCTATCCATTAACCACCTGAATGAGAGAAGGAGAAAACATGGATCGCTACCGGATAAAACCGAAACAAAAAGTTGACCTAAAAGATTGGGATGCCAATGAAACGCCCGCCTTCGACGGCAGCAAAAGTGAAGGCAAAACCAAATTAGTGAAACTGAACGAGGAATTGGAAGCGCTGCAAGAATTGCTATATGCAGAAGGCAAACACCGTTTGCTGGTCATCTTGCAGGGCATTGACGCTTCCGGCAAAGACGGCGTCATCCGCCATGTTTTTGATGGCGTCAATCCACAGGGGGTTTCGGTGGTCGGCTTTAAAACCCCCACCCCTGAAGAGCTGGCGCATGACTATTTGTGGCGCATCCACCGCCACGTGCCCGGCAAGGGACAAATTGTCATCTTCAACCGCAGCCATTACGAAGATGTGCTGGTGGTGCGCGTTAAGAACCTGGCTCCCCAAAAAGTGTGGGAAAAACGCTATGACCAGATCAACGCCTTTGAAAAAATGCTGACACAGGAAGGTGTCACCATCCTCAAGTTCTTCCTGTTCATCGACAAAGACGAACAAAAACAGCGCTTTGAAGAGCGCCTGCACGACCCTGCCAAACAGTGGAAATTCAACCCCGGCGACCTGGAAGACCGCAAACTATGGGGTGATTTTTTGAAAGCCTATGAAGCCGTATTGGAGAAAACCAGCACTTCCTGGGCGCCGTGGTACCTGGTTCCTGCCAACAAAAACTGGTACCGCAATCTCATCATCGGCTCGGTAATGGTGGACACATTAAAAAGTTTCAAAATGAAGTATCCCCCCCTGACCATTGATCCCACCACGGTAGTGATCGAGTAATCTCAGCCCTGACAAGAATCAAAAAAATCCCTTTCCTGGTATGACGGAAAGGGATTTTTTAATTCACAATAACCCGACGAACTTCAGGATTGTTGTCAGGGTTGCACCTCTTCAGTGCTAACCATACCCTCCAGGATAAATTCCAACGCCATGGTGTGGCTGCAGCGCCCGCGAGTTTTGAAGAAATCGCAGTCGCAGCTCCATTTTCCGTTTTCATATTCCACCTTGTGCGGGTTGTTTTCACCGTCCACCATAACCGTGAAACGGGTAAAATGGAAGCGATTGCGTTGCTCGGCATACCGTTTTGCTTTCTCGATTTTTCCGATCATCCCATAATCCATGCTGGTAATCTCCTTCCAAATGTTGAAAGTATGTAAATATACAAACAGGCACGCAAGAATAGCGTGCCTGCTAGATTTACTTCCGAATAGTTTGGTGTTTTAATTCTGTCCACTTGTCTTATTATGATAGTACGACTCGACAAGAAAGTCAACAGATACTTTTTATACTCATTTTTTATTGCGGGATATGAAAAACTATTCTATACTGTACTGGTATTCAACAGCCACAGGAAAGGGTAACCTTGCATGAAATTCAGCATCAATGTCCCCATACTGGGTGAATTTGCAGATGCAAGAAAAATCGCCGGCCTGGCAAAAGAAGCGGAAGAGGCCGGCTGGGATGGTGTCTTCATCTGGGATCACATTTTATGGGATAACACCCGCACCCCCATTGGCGATCCCTGGACCTCGCTGGCTGCCATTGCCATGTCAACCAGCCGTGTGCGCATTGGCACCATGCTCACCCCGTTGGCCCGCCGCCGTCCGTGGATGGTGGCGCGGCAGGCTGCTGCGCTGGACCATCTCTCCGGCGGGCGCATGACACTGGCGATTGGCCTGGGCGGCCGGGTTGATTATGATTTTGCCGCGCTGGGTGAAGTGGTCGACAACCGCCAGCGCGCTGAACGCCTGGATGAAGGGCTGGAAATTTTGAATGGTTTATGGAGTGGTGAACCCTTCCATTTTGAAGGCAAACATCATCACATCAGTGAAGTCATTTTCCAACCGCGCCCGCTGCAGCAGCCGCGCATTCCCATTTGGATTGGCGGCAAATGGCCCCACCAGGCGCCCATGCGCCGCGCCGCCCGCTGGGACGGCGCCTGCCCGGAGAAGGTTGAAGGGCATCTCACCCCGCAAGACTGGCGCGACATTCTGAGCTTCATCGGCGAGCAGCGCAGCAGCACCTCCCCCTTTGACGCAGTTCATCCGGGCCTGCTTCCTGCCGACCCTGTCCTGGCAGTTGAAACCGCCCACGCCTATCAAGAAGCCGGAGTAACCTGGTGGACAGAAGTGGTTGATTCACACGGGCATCCGTATTCCGACACACTCACCTGGGTAAATGATTATGCAGATGTTTTTCGCAAGAAAATTCGTCAAGGACCGCCACGGTTGTAGTGTTTTATTCATTACGGCGCCAGCCGGGTTGGAGGCGCCGCATAATACTACAAATCCAGAAGGGGATGGAACAAATGGCAGTACCCAAAATATTAACAATAGATGACGATGAGGATATCGCACGTCTGGCAAAAATTGCATTAAGCGGCAAAGGATACCAGGTGCGCACCGCAACCGATGCGCGGCACGGCTTGGTGATGGCCATGAGCGACCCGCCCGATTTGATCTTGCTGGATTATGTGATGCCGGGCTGGGACGGCATGGATTTTTTGAATGACCTGCGCGCCTTGCCCGAATTGCAGCAAATCCCGGTCATAATGATCACCTGCCTGGGCACGCCTGATGTGGTCAGTGAAGCCCGTCAAAAACAGGTGGTTGACTTCATTGTGAAACCCTATGATGTGAGTTTGCTCATTGAGCGGGTTTCCAAAATCGTTCCCATCATCGACGAAGAAAATCCTGAACAACCCAAAACGGCTCAACAACCCAAATAAGCTCATGTTACGGTTTCTTGCCTGCGGTGTCCCAACCCGGCGCAGGCAATTTTTCTTTCCAAACAATCATCGTCTCAATTTTTCACCCCCTGATAAGCAGTGGGATATTGCATCGTTTTATTCAGGCGGTACAATAGAGATAATCATTTTCTTCATCCTGTGCAGCAGAACCTGGTGAACAAGATGCAAAAAAACGAGTATCGTGGACTTTCCAATCGCGCCAGGCAGCTCATCAGCCGCCCGGAAGGTTTGGACGTGGACTATAAGCGCGCCCTGAGCGGACTGGACGCCACTGATTTAATCGCCTTCGCCAATTCAACGCACGGCGGCAGTTTGTTGATTGGCGTAGATGAAACCCAGTCTGGCAACGGCGTTCAAAAAGGTGTGGTGGTGGGCTGCCCGGTGGATGATGGAGAACGGCTAAAAATCATCAACAAAGCTGAAGAATGCGTCCCGCCGGTTGAGTTGGAAATCTTCATCGAGAACTCGGCCCATCATCCTTTCTTTCGCATCGAAATCCCTCCCAGCCGTTTAAAACCACACTGCACCAAAAAAGGCACCTACATGATTCGCGGCGACGGGCGCAACATTGCCCTGCTACCCGACCGCCTGCTGATGATCTTCCTGCAAACGGAGGGAGAAGAATTCCTGAAGCGCTTCAAAGAATCGACGCGCGGCATGGAAAAACATCTCGACCAGATTCGTCAGCGTCTGGAAAACGAACTGGAAAACCTGGTGCAAACCGTCCTGGGCATGGCGCATGCCATTGACCAAAATCCACCGTTGGAAAATTCGGTTGAAAAAAACAACCCTTCCCAATCGAATGCCGCGTCCAACCGCTCAGTGGATACACCGCACCAACATCCGGAGATGATAGAAAAGCAGTCCTTTTTTTCTTCCCATTCCCCCACATCGCACAGCGACTGAGAATGGGACATTTTCTCAACAGGAGGTAAAAGACGATGACGAAATATTTGGGTGTCTTAACTGCAGGCGGCGATACCCCCGGGTTAAACGCAGCTCTGCGCGGCATTGGCAAAGCAGCTCAATCTTACGGCATGGAAGTGATTGGCTTTCAGGATGGTTTTCGCGGCCTGATGGAGAATCGCACCATTCGCCTGGACGAAAACACGGTTTCAGGTATCCTGACCATTGGCGGCACCATTCTGGGCACCAGCCGCGACAAACCGCACAAGATGCCGGTGGGCGGCCAGCTCATGGATATGACCGAATCGATGGTGGAGAATTATCGCAGGCACCACCTGGACGTTTTGATTTGCCTGGGCGGCGGCGGAACACAGAAAAGCGCGCTGCGCCTGAAGAACAAAGGCCTCAACGTCATCACCCTGCCCAAAACCATTGACAACGACGTGGCCAAAACCGATGTTACCTTTGGCTTTGACACCGCACTGGGAGTGGCCACCGAAGCCATTGACCGACTGCACAGCACGGCTCACAGCCATCACCGCATTGTGGTGGTTGAAATTATGGGCCACAACGCCGGTTGGCTGGCGCTGGGCGCCGGCGTCGCCGGCGGCGCCGATGTGATCCTGATCCCCGAAATTCCCTACTCCTACGAAAAAGTGGCCGAATCCATTCTGGCACGCAGCCGCAAGGGCAAGCGTTTCAGCATTGTGGCGGTTTCAGAAGGCGCCATGACCACTGAAATGTTCAAGAAATATACCAAAGCGGTGGAGAAAGCGGAAAAAGCCGGCAAATCGGAAGCGCGCGCCGAAGCTGAAGCCGCATTGGCGGCTGTGGAAGCCGAACGAATGGGCGGCACCATGCGCCTTGCCGCACAGTTGGAAACCCTCACCGGGCTTGAGTCGCGCGTCACCATCCTGGGCTATTTGCAGCGCGGCGGCACCCCTTCAGCCATGGACCGGCTGCTGGCCACCCAGTTGGGCACCACCACCACTGACCTGGCGCAGGCTGGAACCTACGGCGTGATGGTTGCCATTCACGGGAACAAAGCCGTGCCGGTTGCTCTGGAAGACGTGGCAGGTAAAAGGCGGGTGGTTCCTTCCGACCACCCCTGGCTCGACAGCGCCCGCCGGGTGGGCGTCAGTTTGGGTTGCGACTAGCCTAGCACTCGCCGCGAATTTCACACTGCAAGCGCTCAAAAAAGTCGGCCAGGTAGGCGTCGCGTCCTTCAGCAATTTCACGCGCCGCCTGTGTGAACAGGCGCTCTTTAACCCGCCGCAGCTTGAACAGATACTCATGATAAGCGCTGTGCGGTTCATCAGGCAGCTTGTTTCCGGTTTGTAAAAACTGATCAGACGGCTGCGCAAAAAACGGCTGGCCTGCCAGGGCTGCATAGGCAATCGTTCTCGCCACACCCACAGCTCCCAGCACGTCCAGCTTGTCAGCGTCAAACAGGCATTTGGCTTCAATGGTTTGCGGCGCTTCCATCTTGGCGCGATAGCGGTGTGCACGAATGCAGTGCTGCACCGCTTCAATTCGATCTGCCGGCCATCCCTCTTCCTTCAGCACTTTCCCGGCAAATTCAGCCGATGTAAGATGGTGGTCTTTGCGCTCGGCTTTGCCCGGCGCGCCGCCCACTGAATCATGCAGCAGGGCGGCTGTGCGCACAATTTCCAGGTCGGCGCCTTCCAGGCGGGCTAATTTTTCCGCCAGGCAGGTCACCCGTTCAATGTGGTCAAAAGCATGCACGGTATCAGCCCCGGCATACCAGCTTCGCGCAGTTTCCAATGAAATGGTCATGATCCCTCCACCAGAATGCTTTGAACCGATTTTTGCTCCAGTTTGACACGCATCAACAAAACCAGCGCCAGGACATTCAACACAAAAGCTGCCACGCAATTCGCCATGAAGCCCCAGTTGTACAACGTGGGCGAAATGGCAGCCCCCAGCATACGCCCAAACGAAAATACCATCACATCCAAACCCAGCAAGGCTGCGCGCGCTTCGGGCATAATTTCGGTGGCCAGCGGCAGGCTGCACACAATGGTGAATTCAAAAGTGAGGAAGAATAAGAATAAGCCGATGTAGGCGCCGGGAAGGGTTTGACCAAACCAGGGCAGCAGCAGTGCAAACACACCGTTCAAAACCAATCCAATCATTGTGGCGGTTTTCTTGCCAATCTTATCCACCAGCCCTGCCGTCAGTGTTTCACCGCTCAGTTCAGCAAAGCCAATCACTGCTGAAGCAGCCCCCAGAGCCGTAACCTGGAGTTGAAACGAATTTTCCAGCCAAACGCCAAAATAAAGCGCAACCACCTCGTTGGCGAATGACAGGAAGAAACCGCTGCCCAGCATGGCCAGCGCCACCGGGTGGCGCAGCACGCGCACAATGCCGCCCCACAAACTACCCTGTGCAGCGGTCTGTGGTTTTTCATGGCCAGGCACCACCTTCAACGTCACCACAAACATCAGCGCTCCCATGATCGCCAGCGCCGGAAACGGCGCAAGCCAGCCGTAGCGGTCAATCAACAAACCGGTGAGCGGCATGCCAATCACAAAACTCAATGCCCAGCCAATTTCAATCAGCGCCAGCACCCGTCCGCGTTTTTCATAGTCCACTTTATCGCTAATATAAGAATAAATGGCCGGCAAGTAGATATCGATTCCCAGCATCACCAGGCACACCGCCAGGATGAAGCTGAGGTAGCTGGGGTTGATCACCACGATGGCGTTTCCCAGGATGAACACGCCCAACCCGGTCAACATGCCGGCTTTGCGGCCGTATTTATCTGAGATCGGCGCCAAAAACGGGCTGACAAATCCCACCAGGCCGCGGGTCGTCAGCGCATACGAAAGGTGCGCTACACTAATCCCCAGTCCGCGCGCGAACACCGCCAGGAAGGGATAAACCATGCGCAAACTGGTGCTGAGCACAATACGTATAAAGATAAACAATCCGCCCTGCGCCCAGGTGGATTTTTCGTTCGTTTCCATGCACAACCTTTCAAAACAGTATGGGGTTTAACAACGCTCGCGTAATTGTACCGCAAGAAACAAAATCCCCGCCAACGGGGATTTTTGGGGTTTCTTCATTCTTGCAAAAAGCAATCTACCATCAGGCAGGCGGAGATGGATTGAAAAAAAATTTCAGATTACCTGGAGGAGATTTCGAGATCAGTTACGGTGAGGCCGTCGATAATTTGCAAATTGATCAAAATGAATACTGCTCAATTTTTCAATCAACTCAGTGCGCGTTTCGCACCACACTTTTCGCAGCGGACAATCTTCACCAAACGGGCAGGTCTGTTCATTAAGCGTGCACTCATTCAACATGATCGGCCCATCAATGGCTTCAACCACATCAAGAATCGAGATATCTTTGGCATCGCGCGACAGTGAAACACCGCCCCGCGCGCCGCGCGAAGTGTGGATCAATCCGGCTATCGACAGTTGAGAAATGATCTTTGCAAGGAAAGAAGGTGGAATGTTCTCTTCTACAGCTATCTGGCTGGTGGCTGCGCGCTCATTTGCCCCAAGATGCGACAAATTGAGCATGGCTCGAAGCGCATAATCAGCCTGTCGGGTTATCTGCATAATATACCTCACTTGCCATTATCGACAAAAATACTCTTGATTATAGAGTTTATTCTAACACATTCTCATCATCAAGTGACAGAGGTCATTTGAATCGATGATCTTGCACCTTGATCAGCATGACAATTGCCAGACATTGTATAATCAGCCTATGAGCGAATTCCATTTTTACCAGTCTGTCACCGTGCGCTATTCCGATTTAGATCCCCAGTGGCATGTCAACAACACCCGCTTCCTGGCCTATCTTGAAGAAGCGCGCCTGGGCTACATCCTTAACCTGGATTTATTCGATGGCGTTTCTTTCCATGATATTCGCAGCATCATAGCCGATGTGCACATCAGCTACCTGGCGCCCATCGAATACCGCGACCCGGTGCGGGTGGGCATCCGCACTTCACAAATTGGCAACAAAAGCATGCGCATGGAATATCAAATTGAGAACCCTGAAACGGGCCTGGTTTATGCCCGCGCCGAAACGGTGAATGTGGCCTATGATTACCATACGCGCAAAAGCATTGCAGTGCCCGCCGAATGGCGTGAGAAAATTGCCGCTTTTGAAGGAAAACCCGAGTGGCGGCTTCCACCGTCACAATCTGGGGCATAGTCTCTGGTAGAATCGCTTAAAACCGCTTGCAGGGAGGCGCATCATCAACACTGTGCAAAAGCTGTTGAACGGATTGAACCGCCTGGTTGAGGCCATGTTCGACCGCAACAATGAAAAAGACTTCCCCTGGCTGCCCTGGGTGTGGCTGGCAGGGTTGTTTGCCGCCGGTGTTTTCCTGTGGGGCAAATTTCTCAACTGGGGCAACATCCCTTTCGACTGGTTGGACTGGGCTGAAATCAACGCCCCGCGCACCGCCTTCTTAAAAGATGCCATCACCAAAGGCGTGCTGCCGCTGCACATGCCCGATTCATCCGCTCTGCGCGGCATCACCGACCGCTTTCTGTGCATGGTCGATCCCATTCTTTCGCCGCAAGTTGTTTTGCTGCGCTTCATGGAAGTGGGGCAATTCTTCCTGGTGCACACCCTGCTGCTCTACACGCTGGGCGCCGCCGGGCTGTTGTGGTTTCGGCGCAAGTTCAACCTGTCATTGGTAGCCTTCACCGCCCTGTTTTTACTGTTCAATTTCAACGGCCATTTGCTGGCGCACTATTCGGTGGGTCATGTCACCTGGGGCGGTTCGCTGTTGTTTCCCTGGTTCGTGGTGTTGATCTTCCAACTGCTGGAAGGCGACGAAAGCTGGGCATGGGTGGCTAAAACCAGCCTGCTGCTGTTCTTCATCTGGCTGCAAGGTTCATTTCACCAATACGTGTGGGGACTGATGTTCCTGGGGCTGATCGGCCTGACCGGCTGGCGCGAATTTCGCCAGGCGCTCAAAACCGGCGTCTGCACGGTGCTGCTCAGCATGGTGCGCATTTTGCCGCCGGCGCTGTTTGCCAGCCAGTTTGATGATGAATTCCTGGGCGGTTACCCCACCCTGATGGATATCCTCAACTCAATGGTCACCATCGTTTACCCGGCTGATGCGATTGACATTCGCACCATGATCAACCCCTTTGCCTGGTGGGAATTTGATCTATACCTGGGGTTGGTGGGCGCTTTCTTCTTTCTCTACTTTGGCGTTTACCGCTGGATCAAGCGCGGCGCGGCTGACCGGGGCTATCCGGCGCTGCTGCTGCCCAGCATGGTGATGCTGGTGTGGTCGGTGGGGCGCATCTACCGCGTGGTGCGGCTGATCCCCATCCCGCTGCTTTCCGGCGAGCGCGCCAGCATTCGCATGGTGCTGCTGCCCTTCCTGGTTTTGCTCATCCTGGGAGCAGGTGAATTTCAACACTGGCTCGACCAGCACAAACAGCCGCTGGTGGTGCGCCTGTCACAACTGGGGCTGCTGCTGGTGATGGGACACGATCTGTGGCAGCATCTCAAAGTGTGGCAGGTCACCAACGCCGTGTCTGCCTTCCCCCTGGCAAAGGTCGATCTGAGCATTAAGGTGGTCGCCAATCATCCCGACGCCCCCTATACCACCGCCCTGGCGGTGGGCGCCGGCGTCACACTGCTTACCCTGGTTTTCCTGGTCGTTCAGTGGGTGCGCAGCAGCCGGAAAACCAGCCACTAACCAACGCCTTTTCAAGCGCAGTCTTAATAGCGGGCGAACACACAGGTTCGCCCCTACCTGTAGGGGTCAACCTATGTGTCGACCCGAAAATGCGGCACAATTTCGTACAAAATGCCCCTTTGGGAGACTTCATTCCATTTAAGGGTGTAAGGACAGGGAAAAAGACCCTATCTCAAATTCACCTTAATTCAACGTTGCAAACACCAGGTCAGGATATTCCTTGCTCACAATTGGCAAATAGAAGCTGTCTTTAAACAACAGCACATACTGCTGGTCTGAATCCAGCGCCAGGATGTAGTGGCTGCGTTTGGACAGTTGTTTAATGCTGTCTTCATTCCCCGTCACCCAGCGCGCCGATTCGATGGGCAGCCTCTCAAGCTGGGTCTGCACGTTATATTCATTCTCCAGGCGGGTTTGCACCACGTCAAACTGCAACTCGCCCACCACCGCCAGGATAGGTTCGCGTTTGAAGGCATCGATGTTGTAAAAAACCTGCACCGCGCCTTCCGCTTCCAACTGGCTTAACCCTTTCTGGAATTGCTTTTGTTTGCTCAAATCGAGGTTGCACAGCAGCGCAAAATGTTCGGGGTGAAACCGTGGAATAGGTTTGAACTTGAAAGCCTTGCCGGCGCACAGCGTGTCGCCAATGCTCAAATCACCGGTGTTGGGCAGGCCAATCACATCGCCCGGAAAGGCATCTTCAATAATTTCGCGTTCATTGGCAAACAGTTTATAGGGACGCAGCATGCGCAGCATCTTGCCGCTCTGCACATGGGTCACATCCATGCCGCGTTCAAACCGCCCCGAGCAAATGCGCAAAAAGGCCACGCTGTCGCGGTGCTTGGGATTCATGTTAGCCTGAATCTTAAAGATAAAACCGGAGA
This sequence comes from uncultured Anaerolineaceae bacterium, assembly GCA_964580315.1. Taxonomy (GTDB): domain Bacteria; phylum Chloroflexota; class Anaerolineae; order Anaerolineales; family Anaerolineaceae; genus CAZOKH01. The sequence continues at coordinate 23,895 of CAZOKH010000036.1, forward strand.
AGTTTTCTGCTTCGGGCGTCACTTCTCCCTGGTCGCTTTCAAAGGGCTGCGGGGGCGGAGCCAGTTGGATGTAAGCATCCAGAAAATTGCGCACACCAAAATTGGTCAACGCGCTGCCAAAAAACACCGGCGTCTGCTCGCCAGCCAACATGCGCTGGTGGTCAAATTCAATCCCCAGGCCGTCCAGCAGCGCCAGGTCAGCCTGCAAACTTTGCAATTGAGCGGCGGTCAATCGTTCATTTGCTTGCGCTTCAGCAAGTGAAAAGGAAATTTCAAGGGCGGCGCGCTCATTGCGCTCGGTCTGATCGAACAGGGTAATCTCATCGCGTGAGCGGTCGTAAATTCCCTTAAAAGTTGGTCCATTTCCCAGCGGCCAGTTCATGGGAACCGGCTGCATGCCCAAAATTTCTTCGATTTCATCCAGCAGCGCCAGCGGTTCCAACGCCGGCCGGTCCATTTTATTAATGAAGGTGAACACCGGGATACCGCGCATGCGGCACACTTCAAACAGGCGCCGGGTTTGCGGCTCAATACCTTTGGCGGCATCCAGCACCATCACGGCGCTGTCTACGGCTGCCAGGGTGCGGTAGGTATCTTCGGAAAAATCCTGGTGACCCGGCGTATCCAGCAGGTTAATCACCCGGTCTTTGTAGGGGAATTGCAGCACGGTTGACGAGATGGAAATGCCGCGGGTGCGTTCCATTTCCATCCAGTCTGATGTGGTTGAACGCTGGTTGCGGCGCGCGCGCACGTTGCCTGCCAGGTCAATGGCGTTGCCGTAAAGCAGCAATTTTTCCGTCAGCGTGGTTTTACCCGCATCAGGATGAGAAATAATGGCAAAGGTGCGCCGATTGGCATAGGCGGTCTGCATTTTTGAGTTAATTGTTGTTTCCATATTCACTTAGCTCCAACCAGTAATCATTCAATCCCTGTTTTTTAGGCAGCGTTTGAAAGTTCATACCCCTTGACAGCCAGTCCACCCACAACCGTAGTCAACGGATCAATATTTTTAATTCTTTCCAGGCCAAAACGATCAGCCAACAGATTGATAAAAATGGGAATTTCCGACGAGCCGCCGGTTCGCAGCACGGCATCAATCTGCCCATCATGCAGGCCGCATTTTCTTAACAATTCATCCACCGCCCGGTCAACCCGGTCAACATCAAGCTGAATCAATTCCTCAAAACGCGAGCGCAAAATCAACTCCTTGAGCTTCAATTCGTCCTGGTTGAAATCCAGCCAGGCGTAATAATCTTTTGAGAGCCTGATCTTAAGCTGGTCCAAATCCTGAAGCAGCTTGAAACCCAGTTTCTTGTTGATCAGGGTTTCCAGTCGTTGAATGCCGTCCGGGTCGCTGCCGTCTCGGGCTGATTTGAAAATCGATGCATACTGGGGGCGGCTCAGTTCCACCATGTTCTGCCAGCTATATAACATTCCAAATATATGCGCCGGGAATGGCAAGCCGTCAGCCATGCGCGAATTTTCTCCAAAGAAATGAAACAACTTTCTCATCAACGCTGTCGTCAGGTCATCACCGCCCAGCAAGAGGCCGTGCGTCGCAATGGTCAGCGGCGGCTGGCTGCCGCCCACCTCCACCACAGACATATCCAACGTGCCTCCGCCAAAATCAAACACCAAAATTTTCTCGCGCCGCGTGGTTTGTTGATGATACAGATAAGCGCCGCCAATCGGTTCCAGTTCAAAGACCACATCTTTGAAACCCGCCAGGTGCGCCGCCTCCAGCATTTTTTGCTGCGCCCGGGCGTCGGTTGCTTCATCGTCTGCATATTTCACCGGCCGGCCGATCACCACCTGTGTTACGGGTTGGTTGATTTCACGCTCGCATTTCTCGCGCAGTTGGCACAGCAAGATGGCAATCAATTCTTCGATGGTATAGTAGCGCTCAAAAACCTGTGTGCCCCCATATTTGGAATCACGCAGCCCGGTTTTAATCGATTGCAGCAGCCTGCCGTTAGCGGCTACATCGATTTCCACCTGAATATCGTCATAATAAGTGATCGCATCGGACACATCACTGGCTACAGTCATTTCCAGAACCCCCAGGTTTTGTTTCTCCCAGCGCGGGCGGCGGCCGGTTTCCTGTTCAAGGAATTTCTGCACAGCCTCCACACCCACAAATACCTGCTGATCCCTGGTGATATAGGTATAGGATGGCATGACGTATGGATTTACATTGGCAGAATCCAGCTTATAAAGCTGCAGCCGGTTATCCCGAAAGACACCCACCGATGAATTACTTGTTCCAAAATCCAATCCAATAAACATTTTTCAACCCCGGTTGAGGCTAACCCTAAAAACACACAGCAATACCATGCTGCGAATAACATTCTCATCCTTCCGCGCAAGAAAGAACCCGCATCCTGGCAGCACATTTCACAACAGCCAGGTTTTGCCCGGCAAAATTATTCGTGTTCCTGCATAAATAAGTGAAACGGATGTTTCCACTTCCCCCAATTGAGTACACGGCCAAGCCCGGCGGTCCTAATATGCTGGCATCACGGCTGAGAATTTTACCAACAAAGACGCCAACCGTGAAGCATTTCGCGCCGGGAGATTATGCAGTTGCTTATAGCTTAATAAAGAACGGCACCCCTACGCGCCGAATATGATCCACCACATCGGGATCATTTATTTCATGCAGTATTGAGAAATCAATGATGTATGGAATAGGCAAATCATCCAGTTCAATTACCATTTTTTGCAGCACTTCAAAGGTCAAATCAGGCCCACCGCACAACGTTAAATCGATATCCGATCCGTTGTGAAAATTTCCTTTTGCCCTCGATCCGTACAAAATTGCTTTTTCCACCTGGGGATACCGGGTGAAAACAGTTCATTCCCATTCAATCGTCGCCGGCGGCTTGCTGGTGACATCGTACACCACGCGGTTGATGCCCTTGGTCTCATTGACAATGCGGTTCGACACGCGCGCCAGCAAATCATGCGGCAGGCGCGCCCAGTCGGCGGTCATAAAGTCTCCGGTGGTCACAGCGCGCAGCGCAGCAGTTTCCTGGTAGGTGCGCTGGTCCCCCATCACGCCCACCGAGCGCACCGGCAACAGCACGGCAAACGCCTGGGCAATTTTCTCGCCTTCTTCACCTGAACGTTGTGAAATCAAATTGGCTTCAACCAGTTCACTGGTGAAAATGTGATCAGCCGCACGCAGCAAATCTAACCGCTCACGGGTCACTTCACCCAGGCAGCGCACCGCCAGCCCCGGCCCCGGGAAAGGCTGCCGCCACACCAGTTCGGTTGGCAATCCCAGCGCCTCGCCCACCGCGCGCACTTCATCTTTAAACAGGTAACGCAGCGGTTCCACCAGTTCAAACTTAAGATCAGGCGGCAGTCCGCCCACATTGTGGTGAGATTTGATGCGCGCCGCCTGTGAGCGGTCTGGCCCGCTCGATTCGACCACATCGGGGTAAATGGTACCCTGCACCAGGCAGGGAATTTCACCCAGCTTGCGCGCCTCAACCTCAAAAGTGCGAATAAACTGCTCGCCAATGATGCGCCGCTTGCTCTCCGGTTCGGTCACTCCCGCCAGGGCTGACAGGAAGACATCAGCTGCGTCGGCGACAATCAAATTTTGCCCCAGCGAACGCCGGAAAGCCGCCTCCACCTGGTCGCGTTCCCCCAGACGCAGCAAGCCGTTTTCCACAAACACGGCTGAAAGCTGGCTGCCCACTGCACGGTGTACCAGCGCCGTGGCCACACTCGAGTCAACGCCGCCGCTGACGGCGGACAGCACGCGCTTGTCGCCCACCTGCGCCTTGATTTTTTCCACCGCCTGGTTGATGATCGACTGCGGCGTCCAGTCGGGCTGCGCCTGGCAAATTTCCACTGCAAAGCGCCGCAGAATTTCTTTTCCGCCGGGTGTGTGGCGCACTTCAGGATGAAACTGCACACCGTAGCGGCGGTGCGCAATGTCGCCAATGGCGGCAATGGGGCTGTTGCTGCTTTTTGCCAGCACTTCAAAACCCGCCGGCAGCTTTTCAATGCGGTCGCCGTGCGACATCCACACAGCATAATTACCCTCTGCCAGCAGCGGGTTAGAGGCAGTCACTTCCACCTGGGCAAACCCAAATTCCCGTTCACCCGATTGCGCCACCGCGCCATGCAGTGCGTGGGTTAATGCCTGCATGCCGTAACAAATCCCCAGTATCGGCAAACCCGAATCGAGAACATAAGCCGGGATGATAGGCGCATCGCCTTCATAAACAGAATTGGGACCGCCGGAGAGAATAAAACCCCTGGGATGCAGCGCCAGCACGGTTTCAGCGGGGGTATTCCAGGGAAATAATTCGCAATAAACATGCAATTCGCGCACACTGCGCGCAATCAGTTGCGTATATTGTGAACCAAAATCGAGAACGGCAATTGCATCCATTTATCCATCTCCTCAGGCACGATTAATCTGAAACGGCGATTTTACCATCATCCATGGAAGTAATCTTCACCAGCGATTCAATTTGCACATTCAGGTATTCCAACGAATTGCGCCCGCCTTCAAAGGTTTTCTCGATCAATGCGCCAATACCCACCAGTTCACAGCCGGCCGCCTCGGTGAGGCGCACCAGGCCTTTGATGGTGGCGCCCGAAGCCAGAAAATCATCCACAATCAGCACCTTTGAGCCGCGCGTCAAATATTCCGGCGACACAATCAACTCCACCTGGTGCCCTTTGGTGTGTGAAGGCGCAATGGTGAGATAAACCGTATCGGGCATGGTCACCGGCTTGGTTTTACGGGCATACACCACCGGCAGTTTCAAGTACAATGCGGTCATCAAGGCCGGGGCAATGCCCGAAATTTCAGCCGTCAACACCCGTTCGGCGCCCGAATTGGCAAAACGGCGCGCCAGCTCGCGGCCGCAATCGTCCATAATCATGGGATCGACCTGATGATTGACAAACCCATCCACTTTCAAAATACCGTTGCCAAGGTTTTTTCCGTCGCGAAGAATTCGTTCTTTTAATGATTGCATGGGGATTACTCCTTAGTTAATGTATAGTCATTTTACGCTTACCGGCTGCTTTTTACCAGTAATTTTTTAAAAATGAGAGGGACGGCGATCGCCGTCCCTCGAAAATCCTTCCCTTCCACAGGGTTATTTTGCCACCAGTACAAACAAACCGTCCGTCAGCAAGCCATCGGTTTCCTTCTCACCATGCCGGGCTTTGCCCATCAGCATGGTGCAGGTGCTGCCGCTGGCCTGGCAGGTTGATTCGGTCCAACCGCCCACGCCGCCGTTCTGGCTGGCGTCCCAGTGCATCACTGACAGGCTCTTACCCTGGAATGCCGCGGGCACCACAAAGGTTACCGTCAGGCTGCTGCCTTCAGGGGCAGTTACCAGCGGGCTGCCGTCCAGGCTCAACAATTCCACATCCAACCCCGACACAAAGCTGACTCCTGCGTCCATTGCACCGGGCATTTCAGTCGAGCCAACCTGCCCAAAGGTCACCAGGTTGCCGCACAGGCTGCACAACTGCACCTGGTCGCCGTTCGCCAGGGTGAAGGTGCTGCAAGTATATTCACAGCCCAGCGGGTATTGCTTGACGCCCGTGACCGGCACGAAATAGCTGGTTGCATCCAAACCGCCGATGATATCGCCGCCGCCCGAAACCGAAGGGGTCGATTCGCAGGCATCGCCAACGCCGTCTTTGTCCGAATCTTTCTGATCGGGATTGGGAGTATTCGGGCAGTTGTCGCTGTTGTTGTCCACACCATCGCCGTCATCATCGCCGTTGGGGGTCGCGTCGCAGGCATTACCGGCGCCGTCGGCATCCGTATCTGACTGATCCGGGTTGGAGACAGACTGGCAATTATCGATGCTGTTATCGACACCGTCGCCGTCATCGTCGCCATTGGGGGTCGCGTCACAAACATCGCCCGCGCCGTCGCCATCAACGTCAGATTGATCAGGATTTGATACACCCCGGCAATTGTCGCTCAAATTATCCACGCCGTCGCCGTCATCGTCGCCGTTGGGGGTCGCGTCACAAACATCGCCCGCGCCGTCGCCGTCCACGTCAGATTGATCGGGATTGGAGACGCCCCGGCAGTTGTCACTGTTGTTGTCCACACCGTCGCCGTCATCGTCGCCGTTAGGGGTCGCGTCGCAAACATCGCCCGCGCCGTCGCCATCAACATCAGATTGATCGGGATTGGATACGCCCCGGCAGTTGTCACTGTTGTTGTCCACACCATCGCCGTCATCGTCTCCGTTGGGGGTCGCATCACAAACATCACCCGCGCCGTCGCCGTCCACGTCAGATTGATCGGGATTGGAGACGCCCCGGCAGTTGTCACTGTTGTTGTCCACACCGTCGCCGTCATCGTCGCCGTTAGGGGTCGCGTCGCAAACATCGCCCGCGCCGTCGCCATCCACGTCAGATTGATCGGGATTGGAGATGCCCCGGCAGTTGTCGCTGTTGTTATCCACACCGTCGCCGTCATCGTCTCCGTTGGGGGTCGCATCGCAAACATCGCCAATGCCGTCGCTGTCGCCGTCGGTCTGGTCAGGATTATCCACACCGGGGCAGTTATCGCCCTCGATGATATCATCGCCGTCATCATTTACCCACGAAGAGTAGATAACAGAGCCTTCAATCCAGTCGCCGCAATCCTCACCTTCGCACGTATCATAGTAGCAATTTCTTCCATTGCTGTCACACACCATTGTTTGCGGAACACCATCGCGGAACCAGTCATCAAAATAAATGCGGCTGGGTCCCAGGTTGCTGCCCCAGTAATTACCGGTGGCATCAACAGCACGATCAGTTCTTCCTGATGAATTGACCAGCGCAGCCCAGGTGTTGCCCAGGAAAACATTACCGTGCACGTCGGCACCCTTAACTCCGCTCAATCCATCGTTATAAATTCCCATGAAATTGCCGGCAAATGTGTTTTGCAGAACATTCGCATCATTCCCGGAAATCCGCACGCCGATATAATTATTGGTGAGATTGAATCCGACAATGGTTACACCTTTGGCATTGACATGAAAACCGTACAAACCATCAAGGATATTTTTATTTGAAACAACCGGAGCATCAACTGCTGCGCCCGCATCGCTGGAGGAACCGGCATTGCCCTGAACGGTGACATTCTTCTTATTGATCTTGATATGTCCCGAATAATCACCAGCCGCTACATTAACCGTACCGCCCTCATTCACCAGGTCCATGGCCGTCTGTAAGTCAACCGAGTCGTTGCCAACATATACAGTATTCGCGAGGATACGAACGACATTCTCCAGGTCAAAATTCAATGTGATACTGTTTAGATACGCCGTACCATAATTCATCCAGGTATCATAATACCCGGTCCATTTATTTCCCACTCTTTTGACTGTGCCAGCATGCAGAGAAAGTCCGGATTTATCGATTGTGACATTCTCATTGTAATTTGTGGCTTCAACAAAAATGGTTGTGCCACTGGGAGCTGCATTAACCGCCGCCTGGAAAGGCGTATCGCTCTGCGTGCAGTTGTCAATAAAGCCAGGGCAACTGGAGCCCGTTTTGACGAACCCATAAGTTTCGCCATCAGAACCAACAAACCAGGGATCATCGCTGGTGATAACATCGGCCGCTTCCTGGCTGCCCAGGGGGATGGTTTCGCCAGTTTCATCCACCAACACCTGGTCTTTTTCAATCAAGGCCTGCACGGTTTCTTCCAAAACTGCCTCATCCTCGGCAGGCACTTCCACCGGGCTGGCAGATGTGTCGCCGGTTTCGGCCGCCGGGGCAGGCTCCTGGTCCGGGCTGCTGCCGCCATCAACCGGGGCGGCCTCTTCTTCAGGTGCTGCTTCAGGAGATTCTTCAGCTGGAGGTTCTTCTGTTTCTTCAGGCAGCGCCTGTTCTGTTTCACCTTCACCTGCCGGAGGCTCAACATCGGCAGGGGCTGGTTCACCCTCACCGTCATCGCCTTCACCTGCCGGAGGCTCAACATCGGCGGGGGCTGGTTCACCCTCACCGTCATCGCCTTCACCTGCCGGGGGCTCAACATCGGCGGGGGCTGGTTCACCCTCACCGCCAGCGCCTTCACCTGCCGGGGGCTCAACATCGGCAGGGGCTGGTTCACCCTCACCGCCATCACCTTCATCGGATGATTCACCGGACGGCGCTTCGCTATTCTCAGCAGGCGCTGGATCGGTGCCCGGTTCATCTTCAGCGCGCACCAGGCCTTGTGCCTGCATCAGATTTCCAAACACCATGACAAAAACGACAAACAGCTTGAAAAATTTAAACAATGTACCAGACCCCATGGTTAATCCCTCCACTAGAGCAAACTAAAAAAGAATACGCTATTGAATTGATCAGGCCGGTGAAAAACAAAAAAACCGGCACCAGTGCCGGTTTCGCTATTGGGCTCCCTGAATTCCGACCCCAGCGGGGTAAGCGACCATGTGCGGAAATTTCAGTTCAACGCCTCACGTATTTCTTTGTAAACTATACATAAATTTTGTTGTTTTGTCAATAGGCAAATGTTAGTATTTGGTTGTTTTTATCGGGAGCTTCGTCCTAATCCTATCCCACTGCCATTGAGCTCTCTTCAATTTTTTAATCCTAAAATGGGCATACAAAACAAAAAATTTATACTAACCTGGCTTTTTTCAACTGAGAATCAAGAAATCCCCCGAATTTTTGTTCATTCAGGGGATTTCTTTAATGATTATCCTGCGGATTTACGGCGTGACGAAACTTTCCACCGCCGACCAGGCGCTGGGGCCGTTGGGCCCTTTCGCCTGCACCCGCCAGTACAGGGTTTGCCCCGCCGGCAGGTTGCTGGTGGGCGTGTAGGTCGATGCCGCGGCTGTCTTGCTCAATACCCTGCTCTTGAAAGTGTTCACCTTAGACACCTGGATGATGTAACTGGTCGCACCCGCTGCGTCTTCCCAATCAAAAGCCGGTTTCAGGCTGCCCGCTGCCGCTCCGCCCGCCGGAATAATCAGCTCCGGCGGCGCAATGGCTGTACGCAGTATCCGCACACTCGACCAGCCCGAATACTCGCCATCCGTGTTAAAGGCACGCACCCGCCAGTAAAAGGTGGTGTTGGCAGTTAAATCTGCATCCGGCTCATATTCTGAGAAGGCCAGGCTGCTCTGTTCAATGACTATGGCAGCAAAACTAACACTGGTCGAAACCTGCACCTGGTAGTGGTCAAAAGTGGTGCCTTTGGGCACACTGCTGTTGTTCCAGTCCAGCTTCGGCGTGTAATCCGTCGTCAGCGCTTTGTTGGCCGGGCTGCGCAGCGTGGGTACGCCGGGCGGGTTGCCCGTCGTGAAGCTCCACACCTCCGACCACAGGCTCGGCC
>CAZOKH010000037.1:0-33226 GCA_964580315.1 uncultured Anaerolineaceae bacterium
GCCCACAGCATTATCCATTGTGCGAATGACTCGTTCTGCCCGGGGAGCTGAAATGCGAGTTGCCAATCCCAGGTTCTGAGCCGTGGTTTCTGTGGTTGGCGAATTGGATATCACTGCCCACAGGGTCACGCCGAATTCGGATAACTGGTCGCGAAGCGCGCCCATGTCTGCCGCATACATCACAGTCCTGCCAACATCCAGGGCAATGCGGGCGCCATTAAAAAAGCCCGCTTGTGCCTGGATATGCTCCAGCAGGTTGCTGACAATTTCTTCACGCGTGCCTTCTCCAAAGGAAATTAACAAGCCTTCCTTAATTCCCTTTATTTGGAGCGTTGCTTTCTTTTCCTGAAGATCATTTTCCAATGGTTTTTACCTGCCCATCACTGGTAGATAGCATAATTATATCAGTGTGCAGAAAAAAGTATCAGCCGCCGGCGCCGGTGCTTGAGTCAATGGCTTTTAGCTCAAAGTATGCTTCCATAACCCGCCGAACAATGGGCGCTGAAACGCTGGCCCCTTCACGGCCATTATACACGAATGCCACCACGGCAATTTCAGGGTCATCATAAGGCGCATACCCCACATACCATGAATGCGAAGGCCAACTTCCCGGCTGGCACAATCCCTGTGCCTGGGCTACATCATCGCAAAACTCTGCCGTGCCCGTTTTGCCGGCCGAAGGAATCTCCATTCCTGCAAATGGACGTTGCCCCGTTCCATCAGTCACGGTCAGGCGCATACCTTCCTTGGTTTTCTGGACAACAAACGGGTCAATGACAATCTTCTCCTCAGTGGAAAAATTATTCTCGTCATAAACCGTAATCAACGGGTCTTTGGTGATGTCCCATTTCAATTTCGGTGTGAATGGTTCAATCACATTGCCCTCTGAATCCAGAATCTCATACACCAGAGTGGGCTGCATATACTTGCCATCATTTGCCACAATTGCAAACGAAACCAGCACCTGAATTACCGTTGAAAGCACATAACCTTGTCCCATGGACGCAATATAGGTATCGCCGGTAGCCCAGTTCTCGCCCATGTTCAGACGTTTCCAGGTTGGGTCGGGCACCAGGCCGTCAGACTCGCCCGGCAATTCAATTCCGGTTGGATTACCATACCCCAACGCCCGGGCATATTCAGCCATACGCCACACACCCAGCCCTTCAGGTACTTCATTTTGGAAACCACCGCTAATTTTATAAAAATAGACATCACAGGAATTTGCAATGCCGTGCACATAATCTTGCATGCCATGCCCGGTTTCTTCCCAGCACACATACTCGCGCGGCGTACCGGGATCGTTGGGAGAAAACTTTTGTGTGATGGTAATCTTACCCGCTGACGGACATTCCAGTTTTTGATCAGCCGTCACCACTCCCTCATTCAAAGCGCCCACCGCTGCTGCCAGTTTATAGACCGAACCTGGCGGGAGTTCTGCTGAAATGGCATGATTGAACAAAGGCCGGGCAGGATCAACACTTAACTGATTGTAATAATAAGCCGGGATGAAACGTGCCATGCGGTTGTTTTCAAAAGTTGGGAAGCTGACAAAGGCCAGTATTTCACCAGTTTTGGGATTGATCGCAATCACCGCTCCCTGAGTGGAGCGAATCTCATTGAAATAAGTATTCCAGAAATTTATTTCGCTTTTTAAAGCTTCTTTTGCTGCCGATTGCAGGCGGGTGTCGATCGTTAATTTCACATTATTTCCGGGTACCGGATCAACCGGTGGCTGCAAATCACGCAAAACCTGACCGGCAACATCCACTTCAACCACCCTTTCGCCATTATTTCCTCCCAATGTTTCCTGCAAGGATGCTTCCACTCCGGCATAACCAACCTTGTCTCTTCCCGGGACAAAACCCCGAGCGCGGTAATCTTCCTCCAGTGCGGCAGGGATGGGGCCCAGAAAACCAATCACTTCAGCCGTCATCTCTCCGGTCGGATAATCGCGCACGGGTTCAATCTCAATTCCCACTCCCAGCCAATCACTGGTTTTTTCTTGAATGATCATGGCTGTTTTTTCATCAACATCGCATCGAATTTTTACCGATTTATATGGAGCGTTGGTATCGCCGATATAGACGATTTCAGTTATCCCCAGGTCTGTGTCACATTCTTTAAATAATCTCACCGATTCATCAGTGATTTCGCCGTTGGTGACAGGGATATCAATCAATTTGGATAGCTGACGATAAATCTCTTGCACAGCCCCTTCGTCAACAGGAAGGTTGGCCGGGGTGATAACAACATTATAAGAAGGAACATTTCGGGCCAGCACATAACCATTGCGGTCGTAGATAACCCCTCGTTGAGTTTGGACACTTATCTTACTGGTACGGTTCTCCTCCGAAGCCTCAACATAAACTTGATTGTTCAGAATCTGCATGCTAAACAGGCGGAAAGCAAAAAAGCCAAAAATCGCCACGAAGATTCCAACCATGATTCGAATGCGCCAATAATCAAATGTTTCACCTGAAATACTTTTTTGATTCATCACTCAACCTCTGAAGGGTAAAGCCAGTTTGCCATGTCAGATAATAATCCATGCACAGGCAACGCAATTAGAAAATTCATGATCATGCTGGGAATGGCAACCAGAATGATTGCATCCTCCCACGCAAATGGATTGCCGTACATTTTTAAACCGAGAATGGCAATTACATTTTGCAAAATACTGCTTATTCCAATTGTAATAAAGAGCATTAACAACGGCGTTTGCCAGACACGTTTTTTTAAGTAATAAGCCAATCCAGCCGCAAAAAAATAAATAATTACAGGCACAAACTTTGGCAGCGCTGACGAAAACATAACCAGCAGGCTTGCCAGAAGCGGCCATTCCCAGGTGAAAGGTAAATGCTCTTGCAGCATCCAGACCACCAGCACAACAAGAACCAGGTCAGCCGCTCCATTGATCAATTTCAGGCTGCTCATTATAACCATTTGAATGGCTATTGCCAGAATTAGCACAGGGAAAACAATAAATCGACGAATCACCTATTGCACCGGAGTTGGTTCGAGAGGAGAAATATCAACCGATTTGAAATTCGTAATCACCAGTACCGCGCTAAGATTGGCAAAATCTACCGTGGTCTGCACACTGGCCGATTGAAACAGGTCGGTCTCTTGCTTGCGAATATTGACAATTTGTCCCACAACGATATCAGATGGATAATTTCCACCAAGACCAGAAGTCAACAACAAATCACCAACCTGCAAAGCCACGCTTTGCGGCACCATTTCCACGGTTGTATCACCGGTCAAAGATCCGTGTAGCAAGGCATCGGCATCGGCATTTTGAATGTGCACATTGACAACAGAGGCGGCATCGCTGATGAGCTGCACCCTGGCGGCATTGGCGGTCACCGCATCGACACGCCCCACAAGTCCTTGCTGAGTAACCACCGGCATGCCGTGCCGCAAACCCGAATCAGATCCATGATCAATAATGATGTATTGCAAGAAAGGACTGGGGTCGCGCCCAATCACTGCTGCCGCCATATACTGATTTTCAGGGCTCTCACGGGCAAAATCCAGCAGGGCATATAAAATTCGCGCTTCTTGAAGTTGTTCCTGCAATTGAATCACTTCAAGTTGCAATCTCGACAGTTCATTCTCCAGTTCAGCATTGCGCTGACGCAAACTGGCTACATCACGCGGCACTGTTACAAATTCATAGATGGCCATGTAACGTGTGGCAAACCAGCGTTGTGCGGCAATGAACGGATCCAGTGCCGTGCTGAAAAAGTCACCCAGGAATCCGCTGATGGCTAAAAGCAACAGCCCGATGACCAACACCCCTAAAACAACGGGCTGCCAAATTCGGGTTGGAGAAGTATTCATATCAGGGAATCATACCAAATAAACCATCAACTCGCGAGGAGAAAACTGAAGACTGCTATTTAGAGGAAGCTGAGGTTGTGGCGGTCCGTTCCAGCCCAACCAGGAAAGGACTGTACTGGTCAAGATCCTCGAGGATCATTCCTGCGCCTCTTGCCACGCAGGTCATCGGATCTTCAGCCAGCCAGACGCGTAATTTCAACTCGTCGCTTAACCGCTCGGTGAGCCCCTGCAATTGTGATGTTCCCCCCGCCAGGCAAACCCCGGTTTCAATCAAATCTGCGCCAATTTCAGGCGGCGCTTCATCCAGGGCGTCTTTGATGGTGTCCACAATTACCTGAACTGAATTATTGAGAGCTTCGCGAATTTCAACCGATGACACTTCAACTGCTTCGGGCAAACCGGTGATCAAATTTCGCCCGCGAACAACCACGGTTTTTTCAGTTGGCAGCGGATAGGCAGACCCAACCGCCACCTTTACCTGCTCCGCCGATCTTTCACCGATGAACAAATTGTATTTATTTCGAATATAAGTGATGATATCCTGATCCAACTCATCTCCGGCAACCCGCAGAGAACGCGATACCACAATGCCCCCCATTGAAATCACAGCCACCTCTGTAGTGCCGCCGCCAATATCCACCACCATTGTCCCGCGAACATCTGAAATCGGCAGCCCTGCTCCAAGCGCCGCTGCGCGAGGTTCTTCAATCAGGTATGTTTCGCGTGCACCAGCCGCCATGGCAGCATCATACACCGCCCGTTTTTCCACTTCAGTTGCACCAGAGGGAATACCAATGACAACACGCGGTCGCGGCATGGGAACAATGCTTTGCTGATGGGCTTTACCAATAAAATACCCAAGCATCGCCTGAGTAATCTCAAATTCAGAAATTACGCCATCTCTTAACGGCCGTACTGCAATCACATTGGCGGGGGTGCGGCCAACCATTTGTTTGGCCTGCGCACCAATGGCTAAAGGTCTGCGTGAACGTTTGTCAATGGCAACCCAGGACGGTTCATTAATCACAATCCCCTTGCCACGAACATGGACCAGCGTATTGGCAGTACCCAGGTCAATCCCGATATCCAGGGAAAACAGCCCCATTAGCCAACTTAGTGGATTGATTGCCAAATTGGAATTCTCCTCACTTGATTAATTAAGTACAATGAATGGCTGGCAAACCGGCGGAGGATTATACCATAAGCATTTATAACCAAATTCTAATACCTCTAATCCCATTAAAATATAATCATATCATCTCTTTCGCTTTTTTTGTTCGAATTAGTTGCATATAAAAAATGGCGGTGCCAGAGGGATAATCCCTCTGGCACCGTTTTTTTATCAAGCTATACCAGGCTGATATTTCCCCTGACGCGCGAGAGCGGTCATTTTTGCCTGGCGGTAAAACTCTTTTTGCGCCGCATCGAAATTGGCAGAATCGCCTTTCCACACATCATAAGCAGGATCAGCCAGTGAACGCAAGAACGAGAAGGAAATCTCCCATGGGAAATCATTTCTCTGGTTAACCGCATTCAAGCGTTCAATCGCTGGTTGTGAACCCTGGCCGCCCGACAGGAAGACAATTCCCGGAACTGCCACCGGCACGGTGCGCTTATATGTTCGAATCGTATAATCAGCCACCACTTCAGGCGAATCCTGTACGGGACAGTCCTTCCCGGGTATCACCATGTTAACTTTTAGAAGCATTCCCTCCAGGTGGACTTTGTAGAGAGCTAGCTGGTAAAAAGTATGCGAAAGGATCGCCTCGGTTACTTCGGCGCAGCGATCAATGGTATGGACGCCCAGCAAAGAGACATCCGGTTCAACAATAGGCACCAATCCCGCTTCCTGGCTTAACGCCGCTGAAATTGCCAGGCCTTCGGCATTCACCTGGTAGGTTTGCCGGCTGGGTTTCCCCTCGCCAATAATCATTGGTGCACGCCACTTGGTAAACCGCGCCCCCAGCTCGCGATACTTCGCCAGGCGCTCCCGCAAGCCATCCAATCCCATTGTAAATGTCTCACCGGGATACCCTGGCAATTCCTGGTAACCACCATCGATTTTTATACCGGGGATGATGCCCCTGGCTTTCATATATTCTGGGAATAACGTACCATCATACGCCGTCTGACGAATGCTTTCATCAAACATGATGATACCGCTGATATATTCTTCCAATCCCTGGGTTGTAAAAAGTAGATTTCGGTACGCACGCCGGTTCTCTTCAGTATGCGGGATGTCATACTTGGCAAAACGCCGAACCGTGCTGTTAAAACTCTCGTCCGCAGCCAGAATTCCTTTTGTCTTTGGAACCAGTGCATGTGCTGTGTTTTCCAAATCTGTGTAATTCATCGACAACCTCCTTAATAAAACATGTAATGTAGGATGTGAAAATGCAGACAGAATAAACCTTTAAGATTATATCACCAGGCTTTTTTGAAAATCAATCATTTTCATTTTGATTGCACGGAATTCCCTCAATCGAGCAAAAATCCATTTGACTAGACAAAATCAATTTGGTAATATGAAACTACATACTGATCTGGGAAGAGAATCGATTAACCATTTTCATACTAAACAGGAGGGAAACCACCGTATGAAAAATCCTCGTTTCATCAAAATCGTTTCACTAAGCCTGCTGATCGGACTATTTGCCGGGCTGACGCCGCATCTTCCAACGGTTCGGGCGCAAACAGAACCCGGCGAAACCAATCCCCTGAACGTGACCGAAACGCCCGGTTCAGAATCACGCATTCCCACTGAAATAAAACCTGGATCAGAAAATGCCATCCCCATACCGGAAGAGCCCCCCGGCGATCCAAACCCGCTTCAGTCTCTCCCTGATTCTGCTCCACTTGCCCCAACCCCAACGATTTTTAAGACCATCCCCGAACCCACGCAAACACCCCCTGATATCCAATCAGCATCTCAGCCAGAAATATCACAGGATGAACCCGATCCAACCTGTCATAGCATTACCGTGCAAGTTGATCCCCCAAACCCGGGACTGGTCACCATTTCTCCTTTGCCAAATTGCAACAGTACGCAATATGCACAAGGCACACCATTAACCATTTCAGCCGAACCAGCCTCTGGCTTTACAGGGTGGTCAGGTGATTTTAACGGCGAACAAAATCCATTAACCATCACAGTGAATTCTGACATCAATTTGACCGCTCACTTCACCCAGATCAACCCGCCGCATGTTGAAAAGATTGATACCCTGCCGCAAACCAGCAACAAAAAACTGGACGAAAATGAAATCGCTTCTGTCGCCATACAAAGTTTTTTCATTTTCTTTGACAAAGAAATGCTTGACAAACCTGGGCACACTGAGATTGACGACATCACATATCCCGGAAATTACTCATTAATTCACCTGGGCGCCGATTTCATCGCAGGCAGCGAGGATGATCAGGAATACGAAATCTCTTCTGTCACCTACTCGGCAATTGACCGAAAAGCAACTGTCCTGGTAAACCATTCAACAGGTTTGGCCGCAGGGAAATACCAGTTGAGGCTCAATGGCGATGAGTCCATCCAGGACCTCGCAGGCAACAAACTGGACGGTGATTCGGATGGTCTGGGTGGTGATGATTTCATCCGCACCTTTTTCATTAATATTAATCCCGCTGTTCCATTCCCCAACAATCCTCAGCCAAATGCCTGCTGCAATAATCCCTTGCCAGAATTTTCCTGGTCAATTGCTCCCAATGCAACTCGCTACCAGATTCAGATTGACAATGATAAAAAATTTAAAACGCCCGAAATAAACCTCATTTTAGAAGAAGAAACAACCTCATTCACTCCGGATTCTCCCCTGACTCCTGGCAGGTATTTTTGGCGCGTTCGCGGATTGAACCTGTTTGGCATAAGTGGAAAATGGAGTACCGCACCATCCTTCCAACTCGACACAACTCCACCCTCCGAACCATTGCCCCAAAAACCAATCCACGGCTTTTCCACCAATGATACAACCCCCGCTTTCACCTGGGAAAAAGTCAAAGACGCCAAATATTACCGCCTGCAAATTGCCGACAATATGGAATTTGATACGCCCCTGATCAATATTCTTACTCACCTCACAACTTACACAATCTCTGACACTGCTTCGCTTGACTACGGCCTGTATTTCTGGAGAATCCAGGCTGAAGACCCGGCGGGAAACACCTCCAACTGGTCAAAAAGCCGCAGCCTTGTCATAACATTTATGAAATCGCCAATCCATGAAGCTCACGTGGATCAACCAGCGCCAACAGTAGAATGGTATCCTGTATCAAATGCAAAAGCCTACCAGATACAGGTTTCAACCGATGAACAATTTATTGAAATTTTGCAGTTCGAGCGTTCTATCCCTGCCCCCAACACAAGCGTAATATTAGAACGGTTCTCAACAGGGATATATTTCTGGCGCATGTGCGCACTTACAGATCCTACATCTGAGTGCGAAAGTTGGCAGCAGCCGATGAAATTTACCATCTCGCCTGCCCCCGGAATTCCCACGCTTATTTACCCCGCCAACAAACAAATCCTGAACGATAGCACGCCCGAACTGACCTGGGAACAGGTTTTGCATGGTGAATTGCCTGAACCTCACCATTATGAAATACAGGTAGATAAGAGCACAAAATTTCTCGCGCCGCTGGCCGCAGGGACAACTTCTGCCGGGGTAACATCTTTTATCCCCACATCGATGGATGACGGCAGCTACTTCTGGCGTGTGCGCGCGATAAACTATTTGGGCCATGCCGGCGCATGGAGCAGCACCCAGAGCTTTCAAATGGATACACACGTCCCCGCTGCACCTGTCCTAATCAATCCCAAAATAAATTCTTACACAACAGACTCAACCCCAAAATTTTCCTGGCGTTCATCAAGCGGTGCATCCAGCTATGCATTTGAATTATCCAATGATCAGTTCATGTCTTCCTTAAAAGAGAGCGTGATCAAAAGAACAGCCTACACCCTGCCTGTTGAAGACGCCCTGGATTATGGAAGATATCAGTGGCGGGTGGCAGCCAGAGACCTGGCTGGCAATCAATCTCCCTGGAAAACAATCGATTCATTTGATGTCACCTTCCAAAGAGCACCGCTTAATAATGCATTCACCGGTGAAATGCCTGCTTTTAAATGGAGCAAGGTTGCGGGAGCGCAGCACTATCGACTGCAAATC
The DNA here is from genome assembly GCA_964580315.1 of uncultured Anaerolineaceae bacterium. Lineage (GTDB taxonomy): Bacteria > Chloroflexota > Anaerolineae > Anaerolineales > Anaerolineaceae > CAZOKH01. Next base: position 9,021 of record CAZOKH010000037.1, read on the forward strand.
TCGAACGAGCTGTCATTTGATACCACACTATTGGATGATATGAATATCGCAGGCAATGCGGTTTCTTATCCTTCCATCAGTTTATCCATTGGTCAATACTACTGGCGCATGCAGGTTCAAATCCTGGGAAGCTGGAGCGTCTGGACGCCTGCCTGGACATTTACCATAACACCCCAGCCTGGCATTCCATCCTTAATTTCCCCCTCACCGGCCGCGATAATCAATGCTCTTCCAGAATTCAACTGGCAAGAAGTGCCGCAGGGCGATCTCCCCATGCCCCACGCCTATCAAATCCAGGTATCCCGTTCAGCCTCATTTTCGTCTTCTGCAATAGTCATTGACATAACAACACTTTCAGGAATTGCACAATTTACACCTGTGCAGTTATCCGATGGCGTATATTTTTGGAGATGCAGGGCAATCAACGGGCTTGGTCAAGCGGGACGCTGGAGCATCATCCATAAGTTCACTCTGGATACAAATTCTCCGCTGCCGCCAATGCTGCTAACACCGGCGGCCAGTTCGCGCACAGGCGACTCAACGCCGGTATTTAAGTGGAAGCCTTCATCCGGTGCCGCACAATACCAATTTCAATTATCTCAAACCAGTAGTTTTGACGAGATGGATATTAACCAGTCAGTGAAAAAGAATGTTTTGTCAATTTCCAATGCCAACCAACTGGCGTTTGGAACCTACTTCTGGCGGGTGAAAGCCATTGATGCGGCTGGCAATGAATCGGGTTGGAGCGCAACGCAAAACTTTGAAATCAATTTTATGAAATATCCCTCACAGGGTGCATACCTCTTAACTCAAACCCCGTATCTATCCTGGGGAAAAATCTCTGGCGCACAGGCATATCACCTTCAAGTGGATGATGCCGCTGATTTTGTCAATCCAATCGTTGACATCAATCATGTTCCGTCGTCAAGCACCAAACAAATGGTGAGATTGGACTTCGGCGCCTATTTTTGGAGAATGAAAGTGCAAACTGCTGCCGGTTGGGGCGAATGGATGCCGGTTGGAGAATTTTTCATCACGCCCCCGGTGTCTGCTCCGTTTCTTCTAACACCCCTCGATAAAGCCTCCACCACAGATCGAACACCAACATTCTCCTGGATTTCTTCAACCACCAACGGCTTGCCGGGCATGAACAACTATGAATTGCAGATCAGCACAAACCAGGCATTCGCAACCGTGCAGCAAAACTGCGACACAGCCGCAGGGCAAACTACGTGCACAATGACACAACTGCCGCCTGGTAATTATTACTGGCGGGTGCGCTCGATTAATCCACTTGGATATGCAAGCGCCTGGAGCGCAAAAAGAAACCTGCTGATCCAGTAGCTTAAAAAATAACGACCGCGAATTTTTCAATTCCGCGGTCGGCAGGGGTGGCTGATGGGGGTCGAACCCACAACCACCTGATCCACAGTCAGGTGCTCTGCCATTGAGCTACAGCCACCATGAAGGCATTCATTTTATCACACGGTTTGTTCTTCCGCAAGCAAACCTATCAATTTTTGCACAATCTCGCTGCGTGCAAGAGTCCACTGTTCGCGTTTAACCAGGTCTTTCAAAGTGACCACACCCGCGGCTTCTTCATCCGGCCCGGCAATCAACGCATAGCGCAGGCCAACACGGTCAGCAAACTTCAACTGCTTGGGCAGTTTGGCGGCCTCAGGATAGCAATTGACATTAATCCCCTGGGTACGCAGTTCATTCGCCAGGGCAAACGAAGAGCCAATACGCATTTCATCAAATACCGTAACCAAAACCTTTGCCGGCGACTGCTGATAAGCGGGCAGCAAGCCATATTTTTCCAGCACCACGCCCATCATCACATCGCCCATGGCAAACCCCGCGCCAGACAGGGGGCTGCCGCCAACATCACCCACCAGGTTGTCATAACGGCCGCCCCCCAGCAGCGACCGCCCGCCGGCAGCCTGATCCTTGGCTTCAAACACCGTCCCGGTATAATAATCCAGACCGCGAATAATCTGGGGGTCATAACGGACATAATCCATTAAGCCCATCACTTCCAAAACTTCAAACACCTTAACCAACTCGTCAGATTGTTTCCAAAGATCCCGGTCTTCCAGCAAACTGGTCAGGCCGTCTAATTGTTCAGCCGTAATAATACCCTGCTCCTGGGCATATGCTTTCCACTCGGCCGGCGGCATTTTGTCGCGGCGGTCAATCAAACGAAAAACGCATTTCTTTCCTTCAGCGCCCACCCCCAATTTCTCCAATTGGCTGTCCATCAACCGGCGGTTATTCACCAAAATTTTTACCTGCGAAGAAGACAAATCCACAGATTTGAAAAGGGAAGCGCAAATCGCAATCAATTCAGCTTCAGCTTCGGGAGAATTTGTTCCAATGATGTCACAATTCCACTGGAAAAATTCGCGCGTGCGTCCTTTTTGGGGGCGTTCATAGCGCCAAAAAGGGCCAAACGACCACCACCGCAGTGGATACACCAGCGCATTCTGCCGCTGTGCCACCATACGCGCCAGTGACGGCGTAAGTTCCGGGCGCAATGTCAATGGATCACCATTACGATCATTAAAAACGAAAGATTGCTCTTTAACCAATTCCTCACCCGATTTGGCAGCATAGAGTTCAATCTTCTCCAGGAAAGGTCCATCCCATTCCTGGTATCCAAAAGACTCAACCACATTCCGAATATTCTGATATAACCAGGTGCGAAGAAACATTTCTTCAGGATAAAAATCGCGGGTTCCTTTGACGGATGCTATTGTTTGACTCATATTTTTTCTCCCAATTTGATTGCCCGCCAATTTTAACACAGATCAAATTCATTACCGGAAAACAGTTTTCCAGGAGAACTGTCATACGAAATTTCATACAGAATAGAAAATTTTTTTCATCGGGTTATGGTGTAAAATTATTTTACTTATTCTTCAAATCATTATTGTGAACCTGGTGGTGCAAATGGATATCAAAGCGCTGGTTAAGATCTCAGAAGGCATTCTACTAAACCCGTCGGCAAACCTGAATCGTGAAATCGCAGGCGTTTTTGCAGCAGACCTGATGAGTGACGTACTGGCTTCCATCCAACCCGATGCCGTGTTATTAACCGGTCTGTGTAACCCACAGGTTATTCGGACTGCTGTTATGGCTGATGTTGCCGCCGTGGTGGTTGTCCGGGGAAAAACATTACCCGAAGCCACAATAAATCTGGCAATTTCCGAGGGTATCCCCCTTATCAAAACCAATAAAGGCATGTTTGAAATGTGCGGACTGCTTTTTAACCAGGGATTGTTAAGTATGGAAAAGCCCTTGCCGAATGGAGAATGCTCAGAGAACGCCTGTGATCCAACAAACTAAGGTTTTTTCTCCTGTGAGGAGACATGGATAACACACCCCCACCCAAAAAGATCGTCATCAACGACCAGGTTGCGTCAAATATCACACGCGCCGAAGAACTTGTCTATGACATCAAGATTTACGAGGCAATGAAAGGGAATGTGATTGCCGTGTCACCTGACACAAAAATGCGCGAACTGGTCAACATTTTCAGAACCGAGCGCATTTCAGGGGCACCTGTCATTGAAAATGACGAACTGGTGGGGGTCATCAGCCTGGAAGATTTGATAAATTGCCTGGTTAAAACCGATCTCGAATCAGATGTAAAAAAATATATGACCCCCAATCCGCTTACCGTGCGTGCCACCGACCCACTGGTTGAAGCGTTAAAAAAGTTTGCAGATACCCAGGTCGGTCGTCTGCCTGTGGTTGACAGATCAGGAAAACTGGTGGGTATTATCACCAAGGGTGATATCACGCTCGGTTTGCTCAAAACCATCCAACGTTATCATGCAGAAGAAGAGCTGCGCCTGTACCGCGCCAGCCATTTGTTTGAAGACATCGAATCAGACCGCACCAGCTTGATCCTGCGTTACAACATTCGTCCGCGCGACTTTACCCACGGCGGGGCTGCCTCCAGTCACATCAAACGCGCCCTCATCCGCCTGGGGGCCAGCCCGCAAATTGCCCGCCGCTGCGGCATCGCCATCTACGAAGCTGAAATGAATTTGATCATTCACACCACAAACGGTGGAACCATTCGGGTTGAAATCGAACCGCACCGCATATCCATGCGAACCTACGACGATGGTCCGGGAATTGAAAATATCGAGTTAGCCATGCAGCCTGGCTATTCCACCGCATCAGACGAGGTGCGCGAACTGGGATTTGGAGCCGGAATGGGATTGGTGAATATTTCCCGCTGTGTTGATAACATGGAGCTTGAATCAGAGCCCAATAAGGGCACATTGCTGCGAATGAAGATATTCCTAAAAAAGGACGAGTCATTTCAGGAACGCCCCACAGAGAACTAGGAGATTGGATCGGATGAACCTTCAAACCATAATCGATAGTCTTCACCTGAAAATTTTAACCAATCCTGCTGATTTCTCATCGATACATCCCGGTTTTGGCTACACCTCTGACTTATTGAGTTGTGTCATGGCGGGTGCTGCCAACCAGGGAATTTGGGTCACATTGCAGGCGCATTTAAATATCGTGGCAGTGGCAGCTTTGCTTGATTTAAGCGCTGTCATCATCACCGAAGGCGCCACACCTGATGAAGCCACCATTGCCAAAGCCAATGAAGAAAACGTTGCCCTGCTTTCAACTGAGGCGTCATCTTTCGAAGTTGTTGGAAAACTTTGGGAGATGGGCATCCGTGCACGCTAATTTTGCCTTTCCACGATCACAGCAGCCGATCGCGGTTTATTCGTGAAAAAATATCGCGCTGAATTACACATCCATACGGTGTTGTCTCCCTGCGGAGACATCGAAATGATTCCTCCGCTAATCGTACAGGAAGCGCTCAGCAAAAACATCAGCATCATCGCCATCACTGATCACAATTCCATTCACAATTTTCAGGCTGTTCATAAAGCAGCCGAAGGAAGTGATTTAACCGTGTTGCCGGGAATGGAAATTCAGACCAGAGAAGATGTGCACAGCCTGTGCCTGTTTGATACACTCCCTCAAGCGCAGGCATTTCAGGAATATGTCGATCAATACCTGCCGAACGTTGCCAATCGTCCCGATTTTTTTGGTGAACAGTTTGTAGTTGATGAAACCGGAGACTTCATTCGCAGAGAAAACCGGTTGCTGCTCAACTCTGTCGATGTCAGCATTTCGGAAGCCTGTGAAAAAGTGAAAAAATTGGGGGGAATATTTATCCCGGCTCACGTCAACCGCACTGCCAATAGTTTGCTATCCATTCTGGGTTTTGTCCCGCAAGACCTCCCTGTTGATGCGTTGGAAATATCCAAACACATAACCTCTCAGGAAGCACAACAAAAATATCCCCAAATTCGGGGATACCCTCTGATTCAAGATGGCGATGCTCATTATCTTGAAGATATTCTTGGATTCAACATATTCACAATTCAGGAACCTTCCATATCCGAAATTCGCCTGGCCGTCCAACAAAAAGAAGGGCGAAAACACCAATTAATCACTCCATAAGGCGTAAATTCGGCAGATATGGATAACCTTCCATGAGATAAATGACATTTGATAATTGACCAGACATAGTATGAAAGGTTAAACTTCTAAGGATTAAGGAATGTACCAAAATCAATGCCGACTTGGAGTACGAAATGCAAAAAGTTATTAGACATGTTTCATCCAATGACCCAACCATGATCCCTGAAAAAAGGGGGTTGATCGACAGCATACTTGAAGATCACAAAGATCAATCGGGCGGATTAATGGTAGTGCTCAATGAGCTGCAGAGCAAAATTGGGTTCGTCTCGCTGCCCATGCAAGAATATGTTGCCCGCAAATTAAATGTCCCCATCAGCACGGTTCACGGGGTGGTCACCTTTTATAGTTTCTTCACCACAACTCCCCGCGGAAGGCACACCATTAAACTGTGCATGGGCACCGCATGCTATGTGGGAGGAACACAGCAGCTTATTGACAAAGCCAAACAAGTATTGGGCATCAATCCTGGCGAAACCACAGCAGATGGAGCCATCACACTGGAGCTCTGCCGCTGTGTAGGTGCATGCAGTCAGGCCCCGGTCATCATGGTTGACGAAGAAGTGATTGGTCGTATGCGTCCTAACAAGTTCCCGAAAATCATCTCGGACTTGCAGGAAAAAGATAAAACGAATCACCGCGATTGAAAGAACTGGCGCTTCACGTCCTTGACATCGTTAACAACAGTGTTTCCGCTCACGCCCAAAATATCTCCATCAAAGTCACGGAAAACACCAAAGAGGACCGTTTAACAATTGAAATCAGTGATGATGGCTGCGGGATGGATGCAGACACAGTATCCCGAATTACCGACCCGTTTGTCACCAGCCGAACAACGCGGCGAGTGGGGTTGGGAATTCCATTGTTGAAAGCAGCTGCGGAAGCCTGCAATGGAGGACTTTCCATCCAATCACAACCGGGGGCAGGCACCCGGGTCATGGTGGATTTTCAACTCAGCCACATTGACCGCATGCCCATGGGTGATTTGGCCGGCACCATGCTTGGACTGGTCACAGGTTGTCCTGAAGTTCACTGGAAGCTGGATTACCGCGTTGATGAGAAAGAATTTCTTTTTGATGATGAGCCTCTCAAACGCGAACTGGGAACGGACTCCCTTTCTGAACCACTGGTCATTTCCTATCTGAGAGATCTTCTCAAAGACGGGATTAAGAATTTGTACAATGAATAGATTTTCATTCGCTAACCATCGTTCTAATGAGGAAAAAAACCATGGATAAAATTAAGTCTCTTGATGATTTGAAGCGGATGCGCGAAGAAGCAATGAAAAAACGTGATGCCACCACAACATCCGGTAAAAAACAGGTCGTAATTGGTATGGGAACTGTTGGTATTGCCGCAGGCGCACGTGAAACATTGAAAGCCATCCTCGATTTGATTGAACAGGAAAACATATCAGATGTTGTGGTTCGCCAGACAGGCAACATCGGTATTGATTCGTGGGAACCTGTCGTGCAAGTGATGATTCATGACCAGGCCCAGGTTAATTATGGAAAAGTGACCCCTGAAGTCGCCCGTCGCATCATTAAAGAACATTTGCAAGGCGGAAAAGTTGTTGAAGAGTTTGTAATACCCTCATAGCATCACTGCAGCACACAAAAAATTCATTTGGAAGGTTTAGTATGGCTTTTTACAGATCACATATACTGGTATCTGTGGACCCTGAATGTGTCTCAAAAGGCGCACATGATATCATCGACAAATTAAATGACGAACTTATTCACCGTGGTTTAATAGACGAAGTTCAAGTCCTGGAAACTTCACGCATTGGCGACCCCTTGCTGTATGGCCCAGACATGATGGTTTACCCGGAAGGCGTACATTATGCCCGCGTGAAATCAAAGGACATTCCTTTCCTTGTCGAAGAGCATTTCCTGAAAGGACGCATTGTTGAGAGCCTTCGCGCTGAAATCAAATCATTCAGCGATGAAGAACTGGGCGCCCCCATGCCCAAAGAGATTCGCGTCGTTTTACGCAATTGCGGAAAAATCGACCCGACCAACATTGAAGACTACCTGGCCGAAGATGGTTACATGGGACTCGCCAAAGCGCTCAGCATGACTCCTGATGAGGTCATTGACACCGTCATGAAATCGGGTCTGCGCGGTCGTGGTGGTGCGGGCTTCCCCACCGCCAAAAAATGGCAACTGGCGCGTGCTGCCCAGGGTGAACCCAAATACATCCTGTGTAACGCCGACGAAGGTGACCCGGGCGCCTTCATGAACCGCCGTGTCCTCGAATCGGATCCCCACTCGGTGATTGAAGGAATGATCATCGGTGCCTATTCCATCGGCGCTGAACGCGGTTATGTTTACTGCCGCGCCGAATACCCCATCGCGGTGCGCACATTGAACATTGCCATCAATCAGGCGCGTGAACTGGGGCTGCTCGGTTACAACATCATGAATTCCGGTTTTTCATTTGACCTGGAAGTGCGCCAGGGCGCCGGTGCGTTTGTTTGCGGTGAAGAGACCGCCCTGATTGCATCGGTTGAAGGCGCGCGCGGCGAACCTCGCAACCGTCCGCCATTCCCCGCCCAAAAAGGGCTGTGGGGAAAACCCAGCAACATCAACAACGTTGAAACCTATGCCAATGTGCCGCAAATCATTCTCAAGGGACCTGAATGGTTTGCTAGCATGGGCACCGAAAAAAGCAAAGGCACAAAAACTTTTGCCCTCGCCGGCGATTTGAATCACACCGGTCTGATCGAAGTCCCCTTCGGCATCACACTCCGTGAAATCGTGTACGAAGTGGGCGGCGGCATTAAAGACGGCAAAGGCTTCAAAGCCATTCAAACCGGCGGTCCCATGGGCGGTTGTATTCCCGAAAGCATGCTGGACATGAAAGTGGACTACGAAACCCTGGCAGCAGCCGGCTCCATCATGGGTTCAGGCGGCATGATCGTCATGGACGATGAAACCTGCATGGTTGACATGGCTCGCTTCTTCATGGATTTCACTCAGGACGAAAGCTGCGGAAAATGCGTTCCCTGTCGGGTTGGCACACGCCGCATTCTCGAAATCTTGAACCGAATCTGCGAAGGCAACGGCCGTGATGGTGACCTGGAAATGCTTGACCAGTTATGCAAAGAAATCCAACAGGATTCTCTGTGCGGTCTGGGCAAAGGCGCTCCCAATCCCATTGTCAGCATGCTCAAACACTTCCGCGAAGAATTTGAAGCCCACATCTACGAAAAACGGTGCCCGGCCAAAGTTTGCCGTTCGCTAATTCACTACGAAATCTCGCCCGAATTTTGCACAGGCTGCACCGTTTGTGCTCGAAACTGCCCCGTGAATGCCATTACCGGCGAGAGGCGTCAGCCGCATCACATCGACCCCGACATCTGCATCCGCTGCGGAATTTGCGCCCAAGTCTGCAACTTTAACGCTGTCAAAGTTTATTAAATCAGTGAGGGATGATCGGTTTTCCTCTGAAAACCGATCATTTAATCTAATAATCTTATTCAACGATAGCCAGTTCAGAATGGAGATGGAGGAAGAGTATGCCAAATGCAACTATAAATGACGATGAAGCAATACTCAAAGCCGTTCGCGATGCCGTTGAGCGTCATGGCAATAGTCGGGAAGAATTAATTCCCATCCTGAATGATGTCAACCGTGAGATTGGTTTCATACCCGCTAAAGCGATGCATGAAATTAATCGCTTACTTAAGACACCCGAAAGCCATCTCTATTCTGTCGCTACGTTTTATCGCATGCTTTCCACCAAACCCCGTGGCAGGCATGTTATCCAGTTTTGTGAAAGCGCCCCCTGTCACGTTGCGGGCGGACGAGAAGTTTGGGAAACCCTCCAGGAACATTTGGCGCTGGCTGAAGATGAAACCAGCCCGGATGGAAAATGGACATTGATTACCACCAGTTGCCTGGGGGTGTGCGGTGTGGGGCCGGTCATTGTCATTGATGATGATATCTATGGCAATGTGACCCCCGATCAAGTACCAGACATTTTGTCCCGCTATAGTTAAGGGAGGCACCTATGAAAACATATCGTTCAATGGTTCTGGTATCCAGCGATACGCAAAGCGTTGAGAAAGGCGCAAACGAAGTTTTTCAGCGTTTCCAGCAAGAAATTAAATCTTTTGGCCTGGAAAACGAAGTTTCCCTGTCGATGCTGGGTGATGTGGGCAGGCATGATGCCATTCCAATGGTAGTGGTTTATCCTGAAGCCGTAATTTATGGCCCGGTAAAACCAGAGGATGTACATTTCCTGGTTGAAGAGCACCTTTACAAAGGACGTGTAGCAACAGAGTTACAGGCATCGGTAAAAGAGTTAAGCGGCCGCATTGCCTGGCTTTCAGCCCGCAAAGGCACTTTGCCCGCCGAACAGCGCATTGTCCTGGAACGAGCTGGCTTGATTGATCCCGTCAGCATTGATGATTATATTCTGCACGATGGCTTTGAAGCGCTTGGTAAAGTTCTGACACAAATGAAACCCGAAGATGTTCTCGATGAAATTAAAAAATCGGGGTTACAGGGAAGGGGCGGCGCCGGTTTTCCCACTGCATTGAAGTGGGGCTTTGTTCGCAAAGCCGCCGGCGATATGAAATATGTCATTTGTAATGCTGATGAAAGCGAACCCGGCACATTCAAAGACCGCCTGATTCTGGAAGGCGATCCATTCAACATCATCGAAGCCATGACCATCGCCGGCTATGCCGTTGGCGCAAGCGAAGGCTACATCTACGTGCGCGGTGAATACATGCTGGCTCAAGAGCGCCTGCGCAACGCCATCCGCCTTTCCGAAGAAATGGGTTTCCTGGGAAAAAACCTGTTTGGCACCGATTTTAGCTTCCGTATCATCATTCATTCGGGAGCCGGCGCTTATATCTGCGGTGAAGAAACCGCTCTAATCGAATCAATTGAAGGCAAACGGGGCGAACCGCGTTCCCGCCCGCCCTACCCCACCACCAACGGCCTGTGGGGAAAACCCACACTGGTGAACAATGTGGAGACCCTTGCCAACATCCCGGCAATCATACGGCATGGGGCGCAGTGGTTCCGCTCCTTTGGCACACCCAGCAGCCCGGGAACCAAGGTTTATACCATCCTGGGCAATGTCAATTCAACCGGATTGATTGAAGTGCCAATGGGTATCACGCTGCGTGAAGTAATTGCAATCTATGGAAAAGGCATGAAGGACGGCGCGCATTTCAAACTTGCTCAAACCGGTGGCTCCAGCGGTTCTGTCATCCCCTCCAGCCTGCAAGACACCCCCATGGATTTCGACTCCTTCAAACTGGCTGAGGTTTCAATGGGATCTGGAGCCTTGTTAATTTGCGACGAGCGCACCTGCGTGGTTGATCTGGCGCGCGTTTTGCAAAATTTCTTCCGCAAAGAAAGCTGCGGAAAGTGCGGCCCCTGCCGCATTGGCAATCAGCGCGCCTATGAAATTTTGACTAACATTACCCAGGGAAAAGGTACAATGTCTGACCTGACCCATTTGGATGAGATAAGCGAAAATTTGTATCAATTATCCAATTGCGGTCTGGGACAAACCTCTGCCACACCATTGCGCGACATTATGCGTCACTTTAAATCTGAGGTTGAGGCGCACATCAAGTTGAAAGTTTGCCCTGCTGGCGTTTGCCCCATGCACGGGTAGTCACAAAAATTTACAACTGCATTTTTTGATGATTTTTCTAGAGAGGATCAAATATGGTCAACATCACAATTGATGGCAAGCAACTCGAAGTTCCTGAAGGCATTACTGTCCTTCAAGCGGCAAGATTGGGTGGAATTGAAATTCCCACACTATGCGATCATCCCCAATTAACCCCTTATGGAGGCTGCCGCATGTGTCTGGTTGAGGTTGAAGGCATGCGAACATTGCAGACTTCGTGTACATTGCCTGTCAGCAATAACATGGTAGTTCGCACCAATACAGCAGCAGTCAAAGACGCACGCAAATTTGTTCTCACCATGATCTTTAGTGAGCGAAATCATTTCTGCCCGTTTTGCGTGGTCAGTGGTGGAGATTGCGAATTGCAGAACGCCGCTTATGCTGAAGGCATGACTTACTGGCCTATTCAACCCAATTTTAAACCCTACGAAGTGGATGCTTCACACCCCTATATCATTCTGGATCAAAATCGCTGCATCCTTTGCCGCCGCTGCGTACGCGCCTGCGGTGAACTGGTGGGTAACTTTACGCTCGGCTTTGAAGAGCGCGGCGCAGAAAGCCGCCTGGTGGCCGACCTGGGTGTTCCGCTGGGCGAAAGCACCTGTGTTTCCTGCGGCACTTGTATTCAGGTTTGCCCCACCGGCGCATTAATTGACCGCAACAGCGCCTACCACGGTCTGGAAACCCAGGTCGATCATCATGAGACGATATGCCTGGGCTGCTCAATCGGTTGTGGCGTCGATGTGCTCACCCGCGACAACAACATGGTGCGCATTGAAGGCAACTGGGAAGCCCCCATCAACAAGGGCATCCTCTGCAAAGTTGGACGTTTCATGCCGCTGGAAGAAAAAAGCGACCGCATCAAATCTCCTCTGATTCGCCGCAACGGTGCCCTTCAGCCTGCCAGTTGGGACGAGGCTGCTGAAGCAATTGCAGCGAAGATGAAAACCGGCAACGCCGCAGCCATTGCTTCAACCCGCCTTTCGGCTGAAGCGCTCTATCAATTCAAAGAGATGTTCAAGAATGCCACCAGCATGGAAGAAAACAGCATTGCTGCGGTTTCGGCTAAACTGGCTGATGAAACCAAAGGCTCATTTGAAAGCGACCTTGAAGCAGTCAAAGCCGCAGATACAGTCTTGTTGGTGGGTGCTGACCTGACAAACAACCACGAAGTCGCCGGTTTCTTCATCAAACGCAACCTGCCAAACGGCGTTAAACTGGTCACCATTGATGCTGAAGGAAATGATTTCAGCTATTTTGCAGACACCGCGCTGTCAGTGAAATCTGGCACATTCCTGGATGTTGTCAGCGGCCTGGCAAGCCTGGTACGCGACCTGAAGAAAGCCAAAGATGCCGAAGTGGATGTCGAAAAGGCATTACCCGGTTTTGAAGCCAAAACCGGCGTTACCGCCAAATCAGTGCTGTCCGTTGCAAACATATTGCAATCAGCTCACCGCCCGGTTATCATCTATGGTGAAGGTTTGGCTGCCGATGCCAATGCTCTGGCGGTTTTGAAAGCCCTGGTTGACCTTGGTCATGTCTGCGGCGCTGTGAACGGCGACAAATCGAACCTGGTTTGCCTCAAAGGTGGAGCCAACAGCCTGGCTGCAATGCAGTACGGCCTCGATAAGGCATTCACACCAGACGCTCAACAGGCGGTATTTGTTGCCCTGGGTGATGACACCCCCAAACAAAAACTGGTTCAAATGCTGGATAAAACCCCCTTCGTAGCCGTGCAAGCCAGTTATGTATCACAGCTTACAACACGAGCGGATGTGGTGCTGCCGGTTGAGACCTGGAGCGAAACAGAAGGTTCTTATCTCAACTTTGCCGGTCGTCTCCAAAAAGCCGTCCGGTCACAGCAAATGCCCGAAAATGTCAAAAGCAACTTTGATGCTTTGAAAACAGTTGCCGAAAAAATGGGCGTCAAAGTTGATGCGGGCAAATGGGAAAAAGAACTGGTCAAACGAACCGCACCCGTATCGGTTGTAAATGCATAATTATCAATAATGAGTTTAACCACTCAATAAGGAGACAATCTATGGCGAAACCAAAAATTTCTAGTGACTGGCTTGCAGGGTGTTCTGGATGCCACATGTCACTCTTGGATATGGACGAAAGAATAATCAAGATCGCCGAACTGGTCGATATTCGCGCCACACCAATTACAGACCTGAAAGAACCTGACGAGAGCGGCGTTGATGTTGGAATTTTGGAAGGTGGAATCAATAACTCATACAACGTGGAAGTGGCTGAACGTATGCGCTCACGTTGCAAAATTCTGGTTGCACTGGGTGACTGCGCTGTTTTCGGCGGTGTTCCTGCCATGCGCAATTTCTTCAATCTCGACGATGTCATGCGCCGCGGGTATGTTGAAACCGAAAGCACTGATTCAGAAGGCAAAGTTCCCGACGACCCCGAGCTGGCTACAATGACGCGCGTTCGCGCGGTACATGAAGTGGTAAAAGTGGACGTATCCGTCCCTGGTTGTCCTCCTGATGCCGATGTCATTTACTACGTGTTGAGCGAACTGGCGCAGGGAAGAATACCGGTATTAAAAGATAAATTGCTGCACTGGCACTAATCGGAGGATTCAAATGGTAGCTCAAAAAATAACAATCGAACCTGTAACCAGGATCGAAGGCCATGCCAAAATCACCATTCGAATGAATGGTGACGGCAAAGTCGATCATGCTTACTTGCACATCAACGAATTCCGCGGCTTTGAAAAATTCTGCGAAGGCCGCCTGGTGTTTGAAATGCCCAGCATCACCCAGCGCATCTGCGGCATCTGCCCGGTCAGCCATCACCTGGCGGCCGCCAAAGCCGGCGATAATGTCATGGGGGTCAAACCTCCCCGTCCGGCATCTCTGCTGCGCGACTTGATGCACATGGGGCAAATCATCCAGAGCCACGGCATGCACTTCTTTGAACTGGCTGGCCCCGACCTGCTGTTGGGTTTTGACGCCGACCCGGCCATTCGCAACGTGGTTGGCATCATTCAAACCAACCCCGAAGTTGCGGTCAAAGCCGTCAATCTTCGGAAATACGGCCAGGAAATCATCCGCTTGGTGAGCGGGCGCCGCATCCATCCTGTATTCGCTATGCCTGGCGGTGTCAATAAGGCGCTGCATTCCAATGACCGCGATACCATCCTGGCAGGATTGGATGAGGCCATTGCCACCACCCAACTTGGCATACAGGTTATGAAAGACTGGGCCGAGAAAAATCGTGAAGACATCAACAAATTTGGTGTCTTCCCCACCGGTTACTTGAGCACCGTCACACCTGACGACGCCCTGGAACTGTACGATGGCGATCTGCGCCTGCTCGACAACAAGGGCAAACTGCTCGAACGCTTCCCCGGCAGTAAGTACCTTGATTACATCGCCGAGCATGTTGAAAGCTGGTCTTACCTCAAATTCCCTTATTACAAGAAAATGGGATACCCCCAGGGCGTTTATCGTGTTGGCCCGCTCGGACGCCTCAATGCAGTGGAAAAAGTGAATACCCCCCTGGCTGGCGCTGAACACAAACTTTTCAAAGCCCTCAACGGCGGTTTGCCAGTTGAAAATACGCTCTACTTCCATTATGCCCGCCTGATTGAAACCATCTTTGCGCTGGAAAGAGTGCGTATCCTGCTGGATGACCCCGATATTCTAAGCACAGAGATCCAGAACAACCACTATAACTTCCAGGGCGAAGGTGTGGGTGTGATTGAAGCTCCGCGCGGCACCCTCATCCATCATTACTGGGCAAAAGAGAACGGTCAACTGGAACGAGTCAACTTGATTGTGGCCACCGGGCATAACAACTATGCCATGTGCGAAGCCGTCGATCGGGTTGCCAAAACCTACATCACCGGGCCCGACATCACCGAAGGTCAGCTCAACCGTGTGGAAGCTGCCGTGCGTGCACACGACCCCTGTCTTTCCTGTTCAACTCACGCTATCGGGCAAATGCCCATGATTATTAATGTAGTTGACATGCAGGATAACTTAATCAAAACCGTACAACGCGGATAACAATAAAGGTTTTGAGTAATAAAAAACAAGGGGTTTTGGTGTTATGCTTACTGCACCAAAACCCCTTTTTCTTCCTAACAGGAGTGGAAATTTGACCCGAACACTTATTCTTGGTTATGGCAACCCCGACCGGCAAGATGACGGTGTTGCCTGGCACATTCTGACCAGAGTGGCCAAAGCATTAAATCGCGAAATCCCTTCCAACTATGAAGATGGATTGGAACCTGACGGCCAGGAACCTGATCTTTTCTTCCTGCTGCAACTCATCCCTGAGTTGGCTGAAATCATCATGGATTACGACCGTGTGTGCTTCATTGACGCCCATACCGGCAGCATTCCCGAAGATCTTTCCTGGACAAAGGTGGATGCGTGTTATAAACCCTCGCCACTAACCCATCACCTGACGCCTTCATCCCTCCTTTGCCTGGTTGATAGTCTGTATCACCGCCAAATTGAGGGGGTAATGGTCTCGGTGCGCGGGTTCAAATTCGATTTTGCCCAAACATTATCACCACAAACCTCACTTCTTGCTGAAACCGCTGCAGAGAAAATTCTCGCCTGGCTTCAGGCATAATTATTTGTGCGGAGATTCAATCATGTCCAATGAGTCAATTCGCTTTGATGCTTTGTCACCAGCTGAAATGGCCAAAAAAGCAGAAGAAATTGGCGTCAAAAAAGCAAACCTGCCCACCGATCAACTCGTCCTGCTGGCAGTTCTGGCCGGAGCCTACATCGGCCTGGGGGGAGTTTTTAGTTCAGTGGTTTCCACCGGCGCAGCCGGTTTACCCTTCGGTGTAATCAAGTTGCTTTCAGGCCTGGTTTTTTCCGTCGGACTGATATTTGTTGTAATCGGCGGTGCAGAATTATTCACCGGCAACGCCCTGATTATGATTGCGTTTGCAAGCAAAAGAGTATCATTTGGTGCCCTGCTGCGCAACTGGGGCATTGTCTATGCCGGGAACTTCCTCGGCGCAGCCTTCCTGGCGCTCCTCATTTTTCTGAGCAATGAACACACACAGGCAGGCGGAGCCTGGGGTTTGAACGCCCTTTCCATCGGAAATGCCAAAACCGGGCTTTCATTCGTTCCCGCCATGGTTTCAGGTATTTTATGTAATTTCCTGGTTTGCCTGGCTGTGTGGCTGACATTCAGTTGCCACACCGTGTCCGAAAAAGTGCTGGCAATCATTCCACCCATTGCCACTTTTGTTGCCGCCGGGTTTGAACACAGCGTTGCCAACATGTACTTCATTACCCTGGCTTTAATGATCAAATTCTGGGGGGGTGCGGCGTTTTTTGAAACCATTGGAAAAACCGCCACCGAGTTTTCAAATCTAACCTTGCAGAATTTTCTTATAACGAATCTTGTGCCGGTTACCCTGGGCAACATCATCGGTGGAGGTTTATTCGTTGGCCTGATGTATTGGCGTATCTATATTCACAAGAATCACTAATTAGCATAGGCTAATTGTTTTACACAAGTACTTTAAAGGTTTATAATGCAACCATGCATGAACTGGCAGTAACCGAGAACATTCTTAACATAGCCGTCCGAAATGCAGAAAATGCCGGTGCAACCCGTGTGACGGACATTCACCTGGTCATTGGAGCGTTGTCCAGTATTGTTGATGATTCCGTGCAATTTTACTGGGATATGCTTAGTCAAGATACCATCTGCGCCGGTTCCAAATTGCATTTTCAAAGGCTCCCTGCCCGCATTGTTTGCCAGGATTGTCACACCGAGTATGAAATCCAGGAAGAACTGCACACTTGCCCCTCTTGTGGCAGTTACCGGGTTAAGTTTATTCAGGGCGAAGAGTTCTTTTTGGAAAGTATTGAAATTGAAAAATAACCATCTCATAGGAGTTCACCGATATGTCATCGGAAAAAGTAACTGTTGTTGAAAAAATAATGGATGCCAACGACCAGGTGGCATTGACCAATCGAAAAATTCTGGATCAGGCTGGAGTCTTTTCCCTCAACATCATGGCCTCACCTGGCGCAGGAAAAACCAGCGTAATTTTGAAAACCATCAAAGCGCTGGCGCCCGAAATTCGCATTGGCGTTATTGAGGGAGATACCGCGCCGGTTACCATTGATGCTGACAAAGTGATTGCCGCTGGCATGCCCGCCCTGCAAATCAATACCGCTGGAAGCTGCCACTTGGATGCGGTCATGCTCAGCCGCGGCCTGGAATCCTTCCCTCTCGCTGATATCGACCTTTTGATCGTTGAAAATGTTGGCAACCTGATCTGCCCGGCGTCATTCAAACTGGGCACGCACGCCAATGTTGTCATCGCCAGTGTGCCCGAAGGCGATGACAAACCCTACAAATATCCGACCATTTACCGCGGCCTCGATGTCCTGGTTATGAATAAAATTGACTTGCTGCCTTACATCCGCTTCAATATGGATTATTTCCTCAAGGGCGTTGAAATGCTGAATCCCGGTTTAACCACATTCCAGGTTTCCTGCGAAACCGGTGAAGGGATTGAAGCCTGGGGTAACTGGCTGAAAGCACGCGTCAAACAAATGAAAGAAAAATAATCGGCATGGTTGGCAGTCACATCTGGGTGAAAGGCATTGTTCAAGGAGTTGGTTTTCGCCCATTCGTTTACACACTGGCTATTCAACATCAACTTACTGGCTGGGTTCGCAACACATCACGGGGCGTCGAAATTGAGATCAACGGTTCTGATGAAGCTGTCAAAGGCTTCATCGAACAACTTCGCACGCAGGCGCCGCCGCTTGCCCGCCTGGATTCAGTTGAAGTTGAAGCGGTGATTCCAAACGGCTATACGACATTTGAGATTTTAGAAAGCGCACCACTGCCCGGCGAATTTATCCCCATTTCGCCGGATGTGGCCATTTGCGCCGACTGCCAGCGCGAACTATTTGACCCCCAAAACCGCCGTTTCCGCCACCCCTTTATCAACTGCACCAACTGCGGCCCGCGTTTCACCATCATCACCGATATTCCTTATGACCGCCCTAAAACCTCCATGGCGGGTTTTCCCATGTGCCCGCAATGCGAAGCTGAATATCACAACCCGCTTGACCGGCGCTTTCACGCCCAGCCGGTGGCCTGTCCAAATTGTGGACCGTCGGTGTGGTTTGAAAACGGCGGCGCCGTCGTCGCAAACGGTGAAACCGCCATTCAATTGACCCGCCAGTATCTGCGTGAGGGCAAAATTGTTGCCATCAAAGGTCTGGGCGGGTTCCACCTGGCCTGCGACGCCTTCAACACCACCGCAGTGGCCGAACTGCGCCGCCGCAAGCGCCGCAGCCTCAAACCCTTCGCACTCATGGCGTTCGACCTGCAAACCGTTCAACGCCACTGTCTTGTCAACCAGGCCGAACAGGAACTGCTCACCTCCCGTCAAAAACCGGTAGTCCTTTTGCCGCCTCGACCTGAAAGCCTCGTCTCACCTGAAGTTGCCCCTGCTCAAACCCGCCAGGGGGTCATGCTGGCCTACACCCCCTTGCATTTATTGCTGCTGGAACCCGCCCCCAATTTTCCGGAACTGCTGGTGATGACCAGCGCCAACCTCAGCGAAGAACCCATTGCCTACCAGGATGACGAAGCCCGTCAGCGGCTTTTTGGCCTGGCAGATGGATTCTTAATGCACAATCGCCCCATTCACACCCGCGTCGATGACTCGGTGCAGCGTGTGGTCAACAACCAGCCTTACTTCTTGCGCCGGGCGCGCGGCTATGCCCCCGATGCAATCAAACTGCCATTTAACATGCCCCCCATCCTGGCAACCGGCGCCGAGTTGAAGAACACGTTTTGCCTCACCCGCCAACAATATGCCTTTATCAGCCACCACATTGGCGACCTGGAAAATTTTGAGACGCTGCGATCCTTTGAAGAAGGCATCCGGCACTACGAAAGACTTTTTTACATTAAACCTGAAATGCTTGTTGCAGACCTGCATCCCGATTACCTGTCCACGCGCTACGCGCAACAACGCGCCAGTGAACAGTCACTGCCGCTGTTACAGGTTCAGCACCACCATGCGCACCTGGCGGCCTGCCTGGCAGATAATCAGTGGAATTCAAAAGACCCGGTCATTGGGCTGATCTTCGACGGAACCGGCTATGGCATAGACGGCGTCACCTGGGGGGGCGAGGTGCTGTTGGGTGGATACGCAGCGGCATTTGAACGCACTCACCACCTCGATTATGTCCCGCTTCCGGGCGGCGATACTGCCGTACGCAACCCGGGCCGCATAGCACTGGCTTACTTGAAACACGCCGGCCTCGAGTGGGGCGCCGACTTGCCGCCGGTAACCGGCTATTCTTCAACTGAACTTTCATTGATTCAAAGACAAATTGATAAACACATCAACAGTCCGCTCACTTCCAGTATGGGACGTTTGTTTGATGCAGTGTCTGCTCTGCTGGGAATTTGCCAGCACATCAGCTACGAAGGACAGGCCGCCATTGAATTGGAAGCTCTGGCTGATTTCAATGAAGAGTCTTCCTACCCCATTGAACTACAATCTGAAATTATCAATGTCCGTCCCCTGTGGGAATGCCTGGTCAGGGATTATCGAAAGGGCATTTCCACCCCACTGCTGGCAGCGCGTTTCCACAACAGCATAGCCCGCCTGGGATTACAGATGTGCGAAAACCTGCGCAGTCAGACCGGCATTAACCATGTTGCATTGAGCGGCGGTGTGTGGCAAAATATCTTCCTGTTGAGGCGTACTCTTTCACTGCTTCATGCTCACAACTTCATACCATTGATCCATCAACAGGTTCCAACCAACGACGGCGGTATCGCGCTCGGTCAGGCGGTTATCGCTTCTTTTTACCCATAGAAAAAGGTGTCTTATGTGCTTGGCCATTCCCGGTAAGATCATTTCCATCTATCAAGAAAACGCACTCACCATGTGCAAAGTTGATTTCGGCGGCGTGGTTCGCGCCGCATGTCTCGAAGCCAACCCGGAAGCACAGGTGGGCGATTATGCGGTTGTGCATGCTGGTTTTGTCATCAGCCTGCTTTCCGAATCAGAAGCACAGGAAACGTTAAACCTGTTCAAAGAAATGGAACAAATGGGTATTAAGCTTCCAGACGAAGAATTCGAGGAAGGCTGATGCCATGACCCTGCTTGACTCTTTTCGCGACGGTAAAAAAGTGCGCGCAGCATTGGATGAGCTTCACCGTATAGTGACCCGTCCATGGACCATCATGGAAATTTGCGGCGGTCAAACCCATTCCATCATGCAATACGGGTTAAGCGACCTGCTGCCGCCCCAGATTGAACTGGTGCACGGACCAGGCTGCCCGGTGTGCGTCACTTCTATTGAATTGATTGATAAAGCCCTGGCTATCGCCTCTCAACCCAACGTCATTTTCACCACCTTTGGCGACATGCTGCGCGTGCCCGGCTCACGCGGCGACCTGTTTTCAGTACGCGCGGCCGGCGGACAGGTTCGCATCGTTTATTCGCCACTGGATGCCGTGCAAATTGCCGTACAGAATCCCGATAAGCAGGTGGTTTTCTTTGCCATTGGTTTTGAAACCACCGCTCCTCCCAATGTTTACAGCGTCCTTCAGGCGCAAGCCCTGAATCTGCAAAACTTTTCCATCCTGGTATCGCAGGTGCGTGTGCCGCCTGCCATGGAAGCGGTGCTTTCATCACCCCAAAACCGGGTACAGGCTTTCCTGGCTGCCGGGCATGTCAACGCCGTGATGGGATACTGGGAATACCCGCCCATTGCCGAAAAATACCGCGTGCCCATTGTAGTGACCGGCTTTGAACCTTTGGATCTCACCCAGGGCATACTGTGGGCAGTTCAGCAGTTGGAACAGGGAAAATTTGAAGTGCAAAATGCTTATTCCCGCGTAGTGACAAAAGAGGGAAACATCAAAGCCCAGCAAGCCATCCAAAAGGTGTTCATGGAATGTGACCGCAATTGGCGCGGCATTGGCATGATTCCCATGAGCGGTTGGCGTCTGCGCCCCGAGTTTGCCCGTTTTGATGCTGAGCAGCGTTTCCAGGTTGGAGACATCCAGACACACGAATCAGAAATTTGTATTGCCGGACAAATTTTGCAGGGAATCAAAAAACCCTACGAATGCCCCGCTTTTGGAACCCTGTGCACCCCTCAATCACCGCTGGGGGCCACAATGGTCTCCTCCGAAGGCACCTGCGCTGCCTATTATAATTTCAAGCGAAATTCCCCCGTAAAGGGTTAACATGACCACAACATCTCTCCCCCATCTCGAAGGCCCGGTTTGTCCCATGCCGCTCAACCACCCCGATCAGATCGTCATCAGTCACGGCAGCGGCGGGCAAATGACCCAGCAGCTCATTGCCAGTGTTTTTCAATCACGCCTCACATCTCAAGCCCTGGCGGCCAACAATGATTTTGGCTCAGTGGCATTGCCCGATGGATCCCAATTGAAAGGGCGCGTTGTGGTCTCCACTGATTCGCACATCGTTGCTCCACTGGTCTTTCCCGGCGGCGATATTGGCAAACTGGCCGTGTGCGGCACGGTCAACGATGTCAGCATGTCTGGCGCCGTTCCCCTCTACCTCACAGCTGGTTTCATCCTGGAAGAAGGTTTGCCCACCCGCTTGCTGGAGCAAATTGTTGACTCGATGCGTGATGCGGCGCAGGAAGCTGGCGTGCAGTTTGTGGCCGGTGACACCAAGGTAGTTGAAAAGGGTAAAGCGGATGGCATTTTCATCAACACCACCGGCATCGGCTGGCTGCCCGAAGGCTTGCACATCGGCGGTGAATGCGCCCGGGCGGGTGATGTGGTGTTGATCTCTGGCACACTGGGCGACCACGGCATTGCCGTGTTGGCTGCCCGCGGCGATCTGGACTTTGAAACCGGCGTGCAGTCAGACATTGCCCCGCTCAATGGATTGATTCAAGCCGTGCTGCAAGCCGCCCCGCACACCCACGTGCTGCGCGACCCCACCCGCGGCGGGCTGGCCACCACCCTCAACGAAATTGCCGCCCAGAGCAAAGTTGCCATTCACCTGGATGAAACCGCCATCCCGGTCAACCCGGTGGTACGCAGCGCCTGCGAGTTTCTCGGTTTTGACCCATTGTACATCGCGAACGAAGGCAAAGTGATAGTAATGGCACCGCCCGACGAGGCTGAAGCTGCCCTGGATGCCATGCGCCGCAATCATTATGGACAAAATGCAGCCAGGATTGGGGTGGTTGAAGGATCACCTACCGGGCTGGTGCTGCTAAAAACCATCATTGGCGGCACGCGCGTGCTCAACACCCTGGCAGGTGAAATTCTACCGCGCATCTGCTAGCCTACCTTTTCATTACCCCCATCTTGGATGATTCCGGGACCTGCCCAAACCTTATCCAACTGGTTTGAAAACCACCACCTGGTTTCGCCCCTGGCTTTTTGCCTGGTAAAGCGCCATATCAGCAGCCCGAAATAGTTCATCGCGGTCTGCGCCGTGCTGAGGGTAACAAACAACCCCCACAGATAATTGAATGCACGGTTTGATATTCGGGCTGTAAAAATCATAATTCGAAATACGCTGAATTAATTCCAGCGCACGGTTTTCAGCCACAGGGATGGCCGTGCGGGGCAATACCACAATAAATTCATCACCGCCCATCCTGCAAGCAATGTCGCCTTCACGAATGGTGCTCAAAAGAATATTGGCAATGCTTTGCAAAACGGCATCTCCAACCAGGTGCCCAAACTGGTCATTGATGACTTTGAAATGGTCAATATCAAAAAATATGATGCTGATTTCTTCACCCTTCTGATCAGCTTCATGAATTTCTTGATTTAACGAAAGGTCCAAAAAACGGCGGTTATATAAACCTGTCAATGGATCACGGTTGGCCTGTTCGCGAAGCTGTTCTTGCATTTCAGCAATTTTCTCCAGTTGAACATTTAGCTGGTCGTTCGAACGCTTCAACTGGTTTTCAGAGTTCACCCGATCACTGATATCCCTGATTACGAGAACATAGCCGGTTGCTGTATTTTTCTTATCATTGAGGGATGTCATTTGCAATTCAACATATTGCGAAGTATCAGGATGAATTTGCAGGGTTTCTTTGACTTTCAGCCCCAAACTGTTCTTTCGGATTAGCTCTTCCCAGCCTGGCAAAATCTGTCCAATTTTTTGGCCGCGCGGTTCAAATGATTGCAAATGAAGCAATTGAATAAATGCATGATTGACATCCACAATTCGAAAATTGCTGTCAACAACCAGCACCCCGTCAGCCATGGTTTCAATCACCAGGTTTCTGGCAACTGGTATGATATCCAAAATGCCGTAAATATAAATACCATAGGCATATACCAACGAGGTCAATGAAAATGCAATCGGAGTTAAATCGAGATCAGGAAATGGATTAATGTTTTGTAAAACCAACAGGTTTGTAAACAAGGCAATGCAACTGCCTGCCAAAATGATGCCTGTTTGTTTTCTTTGCAAAGGACCAGATTTGAAATAGGATTGTATAAGAAAAATCAATGCCAATGCGATCAACCCATAGAGATAAATAACATTGACTTTGTACCAAAATCCCCCATGGAGGATTACATCAGAACCCGGTTGTCGATTACCGCCAAAAAACAGGCCGTGGTAAGAATCAGTAAACAACAAAATGATGGTTATGAGCGGTTCAACACAAAGGAGATAGGCACGGCTGGGAATGAGCCACTTTACACGGTTTGTAAGAGATGCAGAAAAAATAAAAAAACCTATCGGAACGCCGACCACTCCCAGGTAGGTTAAATCCAGCCACAAAAAATGATCAGTTTGGGCAAAGAATAACCAGTGTACGGCATAGGTTATAGCCCACCACAATGTAGCGCCGGTATAAATAATTAATCCATACGCCCCCGGTGAAGTTCGCATACGGCATGCATATGCCAAAATGATCCAGGAAAGGATTGCAGATAGTGTTAATAACAGTGCATATAATTGGTTTTGAGGCATAACAAGATTACGCAACCTTTTTTCTGTAAATTCGAGTCAGAAATATCCACAGTTCTTT
>CAZOKH010000038.1:0-32409 GCA_964580315.1 uncultured Anaerolineaceae bacterium
TGTGGGTGGGGCTCGAGCACATGTTCTACGCCGTGCCCGAAGCCTGGAAGCGCGCCGTGGATATGACCCACCGCTACCAGGTGGGGTTGCACACCCACAGCAACGAAAGCAAGTTCGACGTGGAAGAGAACCAGAAGCGTTACGGCAACCGCCCGGTGGAAGCGCTGGAGCAGTTCGGCCTGCTGGACGCCTACCGCGTGCACCTGGCGCACTGCATCTGGCTGTCTGATCACGAGATTGAACTGCTGGCTAAATACAAGGTGGGTGTGGCGCACAACCCGGTCAGCAACATGAAGCTGGCCAGCGGCGCCGCCCGCGTGGAAGATATGCTGGCGGCCGGCATCAATGTGGGGCTGGGCACCGACGGCGAGAAAGAAAACAACAACCTGGATGTGTTCGAAGAGATGAAGGTGGCCTCGCTGCTGGCGAAGTTCAGCAAGCTGGACGCTGCCGCGCTGGACGCCTGGTCAGTGTGCCGCATGGCAACCCTGTACGGCGCGCGCGCGGTGGGGCTGGGCGACGTGGCCGGTTCCATCGAGGTGGGTAAAATGGCTGACCTGATCGCCGTGCGCACCGACACCCCGCGCATGACCCCCCTGCTGGGCGGGACCGACGGCAACCTGCACCACAACCTGGTGCATGCCGTGCAGGGCGGCGACGTGGACATGACCATGGTGGCCGGGCAGATCGTGGTGGACGGCGGCAGGCTGCTGACCGCTGACCTGCGCGAGCTGATCGACCGCGCCAATGCCGCCGTGCCCGACCTGTTCCGCCGCCGGGCGGCCTGGCTGGCTGAGCACCGCGTGGTGAATGAGCTGAAGCGGGATTAAAATCCTAAACAACGAAAAGCACGAAATACACGAAAAAGCCTGTGGAATACGAACACAGGCTTTTTTTTCGTGCCATTTAATATTGATCCGATACTACTTCACCAGCAGCATCACCCCGTTTTGCGACGGGTCGGCCAGCAGCAGGCTGGAACCAGTCTGGTTGGCGGGAATGCCAGCGGCGTCGATGCGGGCAATCACCTCATCCAGGGCTTGCTGGTCGGGCAGCACAATGCTGAAATGGCGCAGTCCCAGCGCATCGGGCGGGGGCGGCGGGGCGCCTTCGCCCTTCCAGGCATTCAGCCCCAGGTGGTGATGATAGCCGCCCGCGCTGACAAAAGCCGCCTGGAATGCCGGCGAGTAACCTTTCAAGTCAAAGCCGAGTATGCCGTGATAAAAATCCACCGCCTCGGGTACGTTGCTCACGTACAGGTGAACATGCCCCAGGCGCACCAGCGGGGTGATGGGCTCATCCAGGCGGTCGTCGGGCTTCAGGTGGGTGAACAGGGCTTCCACGTCCAGCAATTCGCGCCCGTCGCTCAGGCTGCCGTCAGCCCGCCGGGTGACAAATTCGCCATTCTCAATGGTGAATTCACCATCCTCGGGCGACTCGGCATACAGCTCAATGCCGTTGCCTTCCGGGTCATCCAGGTAGGTGGTCTTGGTCATAATGTGGTCGGTGGGGTAGTTGGAATACCCCAGCGTGAACAGCCGCCCCACGGCGCGCGCCAATTCGCGCCGGTCAGGATAGACGATGGCAAAGTGATACAGGCCGGTCACGCCGCGGTAGCGGTGCGCATCAGGCTGCTGCACCAGGTGCAGCAAATCATCCCGGCCGGCGCCCAGGCCGGCCCGGTCGTCATCGCGCCAGTGCAGGCGCAGTCCCAGCACCTGTTTATAAAATGCAATCTGGGCATCGAGGTTTGCCACCGTCAACGACACCTGCCCGATTGCCGCAGCCGGGTGAATCGAAAAAGTGGTTTCCTCAGGAATAGCTATGGGTGTAGTCATTTTTTACTGCCTTTTCTACCATTAAAGATTTTCCAATAATCGAACTATCTTTTACTAGACACTTGTCGTATAATATACAAATGTCTTTTTTGTGAACACTCGTTGAATATATGGGAAGGTTTTCAAAAAGTCAATCATCAAATCCTGAATTTTGTCGAGTAATCGACACGGGAGAGCAAATGTCGTCTGAAAATTTGGCAAAAGAGCGGGTTGATCCGCGCATCAGGCGCACGCGCCGCCTGATTTTGCAGGCATTTTCCGATTCGCTGGCAGAGAAAAGCTTTCAATCCATCTCCGTGCAAGATATTACCGAGCGGGCAGGCATCAACCGCACCACCTTCTATTTACATTTTCCCGATAAATTTAGCCTGCTCGATACCAGCATCAACCAGATGTTTCAAAGCGAGTTGGAAAAACGCACGCTCAACACCTGTCAATTCAGCCATGAAAATCTGCGTTCCTTGATTATCACCGTGGCCGAGTTCATTGCCCGGTCCAATGCGCACTGCGCCCATGCCGATCAGCAGTTTGAAACGCTGGTGGAAACCCGCGTGAAGCAGCAGGTTTTCGATTTGCTGCAAATGTGGGGCGAAAAAGCCGGGCACAGCCCGGAAGACTCCCGCACCGCCGCAGTCGCCGCCAGTTGGGCGATTTACGGCCTGGCGTTGGAGTGGAGTCACGACAGGCAGCCGCAGCCGGTTGAAGACCTGGCCGGTCGCATTGCCCCGCTGATGTATGCCATTCTCGGTTTTGAACAGCCCGAAATCGAAACTGCTCCTGGAGGCTAGATGAGTATCGAAGAGATCGGTTGCTGCGGGGCTTATTGCGGCACCTGCCCGGTGATGAAACAGGATTTGTGTCGGGGCTGTAAACTGGGCTATTTGAGCGGCGAACGCGACATCAACAAAGCCAAATGCAAGATGAAGGTGTGCTGCATCAAACGCGGTTATCAAACCTGCGCTGATTGCGAAGAATATGAAAGCTGCGCAATCTTACAAGAGTTCTTTAACAAGAACGGCTACAAGTATCGCAAATACTACCAGGCGCTCGACTACATCCGCGCCAATGGATATGCACGTTTTCTTGCCGTTGCGGACGGATGGAAAATCCAGTATGGAAAGTATAATGATTCTGCCGGCATTGAGCCTTGAAACCGGGTAAAATGAAACGCTTTTGGATAAACCACGGATGATTAAAGGTATGTAAATGAATCGAATGGTTAAAGGATTATTGATCGCCGGCGGCTCGTTGAGCGTGGTGCTGGGGGTAATTGGCATCTTCTTCCCGGTGCTGCCCACCACCCCGTTTTTGCTGCTGGCGGCTTTTTGCTACGCGCGCAGCTCCGAGCGCTTCTATCACTGGCTGCTGAACAACCGCTGGTTTGGCGATTACATCCGCAACTACCGTGAAGGGCGCGGCATACCGCTGACCGAGAAGATCCTGGCCATCAGTTCGCTGTGGCTGACCATTGGCTTTTCGGTTTTGTTCGTGGTGCAGGTGATGTGGGTGAAGCTGCTGTTGCTGACCATAGCCGTGGGGGTCACCATCCACCTGGTGCGCATCAAAACCCTGCGCAAAGAAACCGCTGCGGCAACCATCAAAAAAGCCGAACCTTCCGAAGAAATCTAAGGGGCGCGGTTCACGCCGCAACTTAATCATCAATTGTAGTAACGGCTTATGGTTTTTGATTTTTAAACAGGTATTACATCCTTTTTAACCAGGCTAGATTGAATCGTAGGTTGGGTTGAGGGCGAAAGAAAATTGATCGGTTAGAACCATTTTGCACGCCCGAAACCCAACACATGTTGCTAAATAACTGGCATGTTGGGTTTCGAGCGCCAATGCTGCTTGAAATGGATTAAGAGTTGTGCTCTCAACCCAACCTACAACTTTACCGGATTAATAACTCAAAACCATCAGCCGTTCGGCATTGGTTTCAAGCCGCCCTTACCGCCCACATCAACTGTTCTGCCAGATAGTCCAACTGTTCGCGGCTGGTGCGCTGATCAATCACCAGGGTCAGCATCCTGCCCGCCATTTGCACAGCCAGGGCGTCGCCGCGGGTGGCCGGGTGACGGCGAATTTCCTCCCAGTGAATGGGCAGCCCGATTTCAGCATTGCCCAGCTCTTCATACACCGCGTCGCGTGAGACGCCGTTCACATACACTGGCAGTCCCAGGGGCTGGTTGTCGGCTTGCAGCGCCGGGAAGATGGGTTCAAGCTCCTTGATGGGCGTAATTAATTCCAACAGATAGTTGTAATTCTCGCGCCGGGCGCGGCGAATGCCCTCCCAGTCCAGGCGCTCAATGTTGTGACGTTCTTCGGGGTCGCCCATCACACAGAAGTCGGCGGCATAATACTCTTCGGAAAGTTGAAACAACCTTTCCAGTTCATCATAATCGTCTTCATCGTGGAACAGGTAAGCCGGCAAACGCCGGCGGTATGCCCGCATGACCGGCAGGCGGCGGTTGGGGCGGCTGTGGTAGGGATCGATGTAGGGCTGCATGTTATGGCGCGTCAGCAGATAGCCGCCGTCGTAAGGCGTCAGCTTGCGCAGGCTGTTGAAAACAAAATCGCCGGTGTGTTGGCTGGCAAAGCCCGCCTGGGCATTGTCCTCAATCACCAGTTTTCCATCTTGTTGTACGGTTTTAAAGAAATCCAGTGTTTCCACACAGGGTGAAAAACCAAAATAGTTGATGAAATACAGCGCCCGGTGCGCGGCGGCTTTGCGCGCCAGGTCATCCAGGTCAATGGACAGGTCTTCATTCACCCGGTAGAAATCAAAAGCCAACCCGCAATGCCCCAGGGCAGTGAGAATCGACGGGCACAGGTAGGAAGGCAACAGCACCCGCTGGATGCCCTGCGCGCGCAGATAATCACCAATCACCAGCAGGCAGGCCTGCCCCCCGGCCAGAAAGTACATCCCATCGGTTGTGATGGTTGGCGCGCTGCGCAGCCACTTATCCTCATAATAGAACTCACCGCCGACGAACATTAACCTGATCACCTTCCTGAATCATACATACCGGGGGATAATTGTAATCCGGAACCAGACCGGGATAGTTATTTTTCACCATTACTACCTGTTTTGATGAACAACGAACGACACGAAATACGCAAAAATATTTTTAATATTTCGTGTGGTTCGCGTTTTTCGTTGTTTATTTCCTTTTTTACAAACTGAAACTTTTGAATAACAACGAACGACACAAAATACACGGAAGCTTTTTAAGCATATTTCGTGTGGTTCGTGCTTTTCGTTGTTTATTTCCTTTTTTTAAAAAACTGAATCTTTTGAATAACAACGAACGACACAAAATGCACGAAAGCTTTTTAAGCATATTTCGTGTGGTTCGCGTTTTTCGTTGTAATCATCCAACAAGCAATATAATCAAATAAGCACAGCGGAGGCTGAAACATGGCTCAAATTACTCCATTAAATCCACAGCGGGTGATTGACGAACTGAAAGAACTGCACGCCCTCACCGGCAATGCCGACGGCGCCCAGCGCGTGGCGTGGACCCCAACCTGGGACCAGGCGCGCACCTGGCTGCGCGCCAAACTAGCTGACCTGCCGGTTGAGGTGGAAACCGACCCGGCGGGCAACATCTGGGCCACCCTGCCCGGCGCTTCGCCTCGCGCGCTGATCATGGGCAGCCACATCGATTCAGTGGTCAACGGCGGCTGGTTGGACGGCTGCCTGGGCGTGTTGGCCGGGCTGGAAGTGCTGCGTCGATTTAGCGCGCAGGGCACGCCGCCGGTTACCGTGCGCCTGGTTGCCTGGGCCGAGGAGGAAGGCACCCAGTTCGGGCGCAGTTGTCTCACAGCCAGCGCTGCCGCCGGCGGTTTTGACCCCGCTGAACTGCGTAACGTGACTGACAAAAACGGCAATCGCATGCCGGATGTTTTAAAACAATGGGGTGTGGATATCGAAACCGCCGCAGAAGCTGCCCGTCAACTGCAAAATGCGGCGGCCTGCCTGGAATTGCACATCGAACAGGGCCCCGTGCTGGAAGGTCAAAATCTTCCGCTGGCGGCCGTGGTAGGCGCGCTGGGCGTAGAACGTCACCTGATACATTTCACCGGGCAAACCGCGCACGCCGGCTCGACACCCATGCACATGCGGCGCGACGCCCTGGCCGCCGCTGCCCGCCTGGCGCTGGAGGTTCGCGAGATTGCCAACCGGCGCAGTGGTGTGTGCACCATGGGCAGCCTTACCGCACACCCTGGCATTGTCACCGCCGTAGCCGGCGGCTGCGACTGTACCCTCGATCAGCGCCACCTGGATGCGGATTCACTGGCAGCCATGTGGGCTGATGCGCAGGCCGCCTGCCGGCGCATTGCCGCTGAAGAAAAGGTGGAAGTGAGCTGGGAGACACTGTACCAGATCGAACCGGTGTTGTTTCACCCGGATTTGATCGCTTTGTGTGCTGACGCCGTGGCAGAAATCAGCGGGAAACCGCAGCGCATGCCCAGCGGGCCGCTGCACGACGCCGTAGTGCTGGCTAAAGCCGGCCTGCCCACCGCCATGCTGTTTGTGCAAAGCCTGGGCGGGCTCTCACACACCGGGGAGGAAGACACCCGCGAAGATCACCTGGAACTGGCCGTGCGGGCTTTTGACCGCCTGGCAGACAAGACCGCCGCGTGGATTTTGCAGCATTAGACAACGAAAAATACAAAATACTCGAAAAAAATTCGTTCGGTTTAATGATTTAACTCAAGTTACAACCCGTGTGTCGTTGCGAGTCCCGATGTTTTTTCGGGGCGCGGCAATCTCAGTTTTTGTCATTGAGACTGCCACGTTGGGCTCCCGCCCTCCTCGCAGCGACAGCTGCAGTGATTTTTAATGCGGCAACTTTTTTTTATTGTTCGTGCCTTTTGTGTGGTTCGTTGTGGCAATCAAGGAGTTGAACAGATGAAGAAATCCTTGCTCATCGGGATTGCAGGCTGCACGCTGATTCTGGCAGCCTTGTTAACGGCGGGGTGCGAAAGCCGTGCAGTGCAACCGGCTGCGCCTACTCCGGTAGAAAAATCCATCCCAACCGTCACGAAAGCTCAACCAACGGTTACACCCGAAGTTTTCAACACGGTTTTAACCCTGGGATATTACACCGGCAGGCAAGAATCCTATGACGCCCTGCTGACTCACGCGCCTTATCTCAAAATCATTTCGGTTGACGTATTCAGCGTTCAAATGGACGGCAGCCTGGTGGGCAGTGATGATTTGAATGCAGCAGCCTTCAATCGTGATCACGGCATTCAAACCTTTGCCTGTGTCACCAATTACAACAACGAGCCGGACGTGAATGATTTTGACCCGCAATTGGCGCAGGCTGCGCTCGTCACCCATCCCGAGACGGTGATAGCTGAAGTGATGGATTTAATGCACACAGGAGACTACGCCGGGGTGAACATCGACTTTGAAAGCCTGTCATTCAGTGAGTCTATCGAAGAAGACCGTGCCGCCTTTACCGCCTTTATTCACGATCTGGCAGGACAATTGCACACCGAAGGTTACAGGCTCATCATCAGTGTGCCGGGTAAAACAGACAATGATCCAGAAAACACCTGGAGCTACCCGTTCGACCTGGCAGCCCTGGGACAGGACGCCGACTATCTGCAATTGATGACCTACGACCAGCACGGCCCCTGGGGCGAACCCGGTCCAGTGGCAGGCGCCGACTGGGTGGAGGACTGCCTGGCTTACACCACCTCCCTGGTCGATCCGGCAAAACTGCTCATCGGTCTGCCGGCCTACGGTTATGACTGGGATTTGAGCGCCTCAGAACCCCAAAACGAAACCTATTCCGCTGAGAGTTTCTACTGGATCGATGTGCCGGGTTTGTTGCAAAACCCCGGCGCCGAACTGCACTGGGATGATGCCTCACAATCCCCCTGGCTGACATTTGAACAGGAGGGGCATGAGCATGTTGCCTGGTTCGAAAATCCCGACAGCATCCGCATCAAAACAGCATTGGTGAGCAAATATCACCTGGCGGGCTTGTCCATGTGGTCATTGGGACAGGAAGATGTAAGTTTCTGGCAGGCAGTGGTTGAGGGATTGGATTTATAGCTGCGCCAGCACCTCGCGCAGAATCACCTGCTCTTCATCGGTTGGAACCACCAGGATGCGCGTGCGCGACCCGGGGCGGCTGACGGTTGAGGCTTTGTCCAACGGCGCGTTACGGTTGGCGTCTGCGTCCAGCAGCACGCCCAGGTTTTCCACGCCGCCGCACACAGCCTCACGCAGCTTCCACGATTTGACGCCGATGTCATCGGTGAACACAATGGCATCCGCCCCGTTCAGCAGCCAGGTGTAGGCGCCCAGGTAGGTTTTGAGGCGGTTGGCATACACACCGTAAGCAATGCGGCAGTCCTGGTCGCCCTTTTCGCCGGCTTCAATGATCTCAGCCAGGTTAGACGAGAAGCCCGACAAGCCGATGAGCCCCGACTGGTTGTTGAGAATTTTGCTGACCTCGTCGGTGGAATATCCCTGGCGGATCAGTTCCAGGATGATTTCAGGATCAAGATCGCCGCAGCGGGTTGACATGACCAGGCCGGGCAGAGGTGAGTAACCCATGGAGGTATCGATGGAATGCCCGTCGCGCACCGCCGTGATGCTCGATCCGCCGGTGCCCAGGTGGCACAGAATCAACTTGAGCGATTCCAGCGGCTTGCCCAGGTATTCAGCGCTTTTGGCCGAAACATACTGGTACGACAGGCCGTGGAAACCGCATTTGTGAAAGCCGTGTTTGACGGCCAGCTCGCGCGGGATGGCGTAGCGTTTGGCTTCTTCCGGCATGCAGGCATGGAAAGCTGTGTCGAACACGGCGTACTGCGGCGCGCCGGGCAGTTCTTCACCGCACACCTCAATCACGCTGAACGAGTTGGGATTGTGAATGGGCGCCAGCGGGAAACATGCGCGCAGTTTTTCCAGTGCCGGGGCGTCAATGCGGGCAGTGCCTTTGAAATATTCGCCGCCGTGCACAAAACGGTGTCCAATGGCATCAATGTCAATGTGATGCTCCTGGAGGATGGCCAGGTTGGACTGCGCCGCCAGGCGGTGAGTGGAGAGATCGGCCGGGGTTGAACCAGCCTGATTGTTGATCGTCCAGTCGATGACCGGCTGCGATTGGGTTTTGGTGGCCACGTTTTTGGCCTTGCCGCTGGCAATCACCTGCTGTTCGCCGCCGGCGCTCACCTGATAGACTTTAAAGCCCTGTGAAGAAGAGCCGCAATTGAAGATAAGGATATTCATGGAATCTCCGTAGTTGGATGAAATGTCAGGCTCGATTTTAACGCAGTATGGGGAAAGTGGAGGATGATCGTTTGTGTCAGTAATCAAGAGTGTGATCACCATTGCCGTAGGTTGCAGCTTTGATCGCACGGGCAACGATAGCCATATGAAAGGCAAAGTTGGTTTCTTATCAGCCAGATCGCTTGTATAAAAACCTTCCCGTTAAAATTGGTTTCACCAGGCGATCTTCCCGCTGTACATCAGCGTGATATGATTAGCCGCATGACAGACGAAATTACGGGCATTGTCTTCAATATCGAACGCTACACTCTGCACGACGGGCCGGGCATTCGCACCACGGTCTTTCTCAAAGGCTGTCCGTTGCGCTGCCTGTGGTGCAGCAATCCCGAATCACAGACGGGCAGCCCCGAAATCACCTATTTCGCTGAAAAGTGCACCGGCTGCGGGCGCTGTTTGCCGCTGTGCCCGCAAAACGCCATTCAACAGGCTGCTCCCGGCGCACCGGTGACCATTTTATTTGAGCGCTGCGACGGCTGCGGGGCATGCGTTGAGCAGTGCTACCCCGAAGCGCTGGTGCTCACCGGGCAAATCATGACCGCGCAGCAGGTGGTAGATGTGGTGCAGCGCGACAAACGCTTCTACCAGAATTCGGGCGGGGGAGTCACCCTTTCGGGTGGTGAGCCGCTGGCCCAACCCGATTTCACCGCCGGGGTGCTGCGCCTGTGCCGCCAGCAGGGCATTCACACGGCCATTCAAACCAGCGGTTTTGCCCCGCGCAGCGCGCTGGAGAAGGTGTTACCGCACCTCGACCTGGTGATCTTTGACCTGAAGCACACGCAAGACGCCGAACACCAACGCCTGACCGGGGTCAGCAACCGGCTCATCCTGGAGAATTTGCATTATCTCAACGCCCAAAAAATCCACGTGGTGGTGCAAATGCCGCTGATTCCCGGTTACAACGATTCGTCCGAAAACCTGCAAGCCGTGTTTGATCTGGTGAAATCGCTGCCGTCGGTGGAAGGGCTAAGCCTGCTGGCCTATCACGCGCTGGGCGCCGCCAAGTACAGCCGCGCCGGGCGCACCTATCCGCTGCAAGAATTGCCCACTCCGCCCGGGGATTATTTGCCGGAGAAAATGGCGCTGGCCGAACAGCACGGCGTGAAGCTGGTGCGGTTCAACGGCTGACATTTCCTTCAGACTTCAGATACAATTCAGGTGGAACCCCCATCGTATTTCTGGGATCATTAGAGCAGGAGCATTCACACCGCATGGTACATTCCGAAACCTTTGTTTTTGATTCGGAGGGAAACTGGCATTCCCTCAACATCACCGAACCGGTGCGCCAAATTGTCAACCGCTCCGGCATTCAACAGGGCATTGTGCTGGTGTTTTTTCAACACACCACCGGCGGGGTGGTGATCATTGAGCACGAAGCCGGCTTCCTGGTTGATTTGGAAGACAACCTGGAACGGCTGATTCCCAGCGGCGGATCGTATGCCCATCACCTGCGCGAATACGACCGCAACGGCGCGGCGCATGTGCGCACCGCCATCATGCCGCCCTCCATTGCCGCCCCGGTGATCGACGGCAACGTGGCGTTGGGCGAATACCAGGATATTTTGGTGGTGGATATGCAGCCCGAGCGCCGCGCGCGCTCGGTGCTGGTGCAAGTGGTGGGGGATTGATTCGATGAAGAATATTCAACATTACTACTTTATGGCAGGTGGAGTCATCCTGCCGCGCCTGTCGCCTCAGATCATTGACACCCTGGAGAAACAGGGCATGGCGTTCAGCGAGCGCCAGCGCCTGGCGCTTTTCGACCTGGAGCGCACCCTGTTCAGCGGCGCCCTGCCCCCCGGCAGCTATTTTGAGCAGGTCAACGCCGCCGCCGCGCCGCGGCAGCCGCTTGTGTTGGAAGAATTCCTGCAGGGGATTGACGTGGATGCCGGCGCCCTTTCGGTGGCCGATGAACTGCGCCGCAACAGCCAGTGCATCCTGGTGAGCGATTACCCGCCGCAGTGGCTGGCTAACGTTGACCATCGCACCGGCGTTTGCGCCCATTTTGACCGGGTCATTCCTTTGCAGGGTATGGGCTGTGAGGATGACCGGGCAGCCATTTTCAGCCGGTTGTGTGCCGCCGGCGAGCTGGAAGCCGGAACCAGCCTGTTGGTGGACGCCAATCCCTTCCGCACGGCGCTGGCCATCCGCCGGGGCGTGGATGCCGTAATCTACGTGGATGAACGCCGCCTGCGCCGCGAACTGAAGTTGAGGGCGCTGATTGAGTAAGAATGGCTGGCAAAATTTGCGCCCCTGAGCGCAGCGAATGGGGTAACCGCGCCAACCTACTTACATCACAATCTCCGGCAAACTCAACAGTTGTAACTCTTGCCGCTGGCTGGCAACCTCGATCACCTGCGGCGTAAACCCGGAGCGGGAACACAATGCCAGTTGAACCCGGCGGCCTCCCAGCTCGGGCTGCAACAGTGCGGCTTTCCGCTCCAGATCTGCCAGGATATCGATCCCCACCGCTTTATTTGTCCATTTGCATTCCACCAACATAGCATCGTTCTCTCCCAGCATAACCAGGTCAATTTCTTCGCTGGCGTTCCACCACCTGCCAATTTGGTTGGGAAGAAAAGGCAACTTGCCAGCCAGCCCCGCCTGCCAGAAATATTGCTGGCAAACTTCCTCGAAAGTTAAACTGGTAAAGTGATCCATTTCGGGCATTACCTTGTTCTCAAGGATGATTTGCGCCGCACCGCGTTCGAGCTGCGAACGGTTGGGATGAACATAACGAAACCAGAAACGCAGGTAATGATCTTTCAGACGATAGATTCCGCGGCGGCTCTTTTGCGGCTGAGTTTCGGTGACGGGAACCACCCGCTCGACCAGGTGAAGCTGCTGCAAGGTATCCAGATAGGCAGTGGCGCCGTCCAACCCGGTGGCTTGTTTAATCTCGTTCAGGCGGGTTTTGCCGTCTGCAATGGCCTGGAGAATGGCAAAGTAGTTGCGGGGTTCGCGCAACTCTTGCTGCAAGATAAAACGTACTTCATCATAGAGAAAGGAACCCCGGCTGAGTATTCCGTCCTGGATATTTTGGTTCAACGTTTGAAGGGATTCAATGGTATTCAAATAAGCAGGCGTGCCGCCAAACACAGCATAGGCGCGCACCTGGTCTTCTGGATGAAAAGTCGGGAAGAACAACCTTGCATCTTTAAATTGCAAGGGTTCCAAAAGGTATTGGGCTGTCCGTCTGCCATACAACGGCGCTTTGTAACTTAAGACAGTTTCTTCCATCATTCCGATATATGATCCGCAAAGGATCAACATGACCTGGCTGTTTTTCAAAGTTTGATCCCATGCGCGCTGAAGGATCGTCGTCAAAGGTGGATATGCCGTTGCAAGGTATGGAAATTCGTCTAAAACTACCACCAGCCTCTCATCTTGCGATGCCCTGGCAAGCGCATTAAACAAATCTTCCCAGGTAGCGTAAATCGCATTCACCTGGTCAGAGCCAAACAGAACCGAATTAATAGCACCGGACAGCGCCGTCCGCAATGAAATCTCCGAACCCAGGTCAGAAACGAAAAAAATGGAACGTTTTCCCTCACAGAAACGCGCCAGCAACTCCGTTTTACCCACTCTCCGGCGGCCATAAAGCACAAATAATTCCGCTTTTGGGGATGCAAATCGTTTTTCCAACAAACCAAGTTCTGAGACACGATTGACAAACATCTCATCCTCCCACAACACGGCATATCACAATAAGGAAATCCAAATTATGATAATTACAATTTCCTTATTGATTATAGCACAATGTGAGAGCGCGAATCCCCCCCCTAAAAAAACGGGGGCGGTCAAAAAACCGACCGCACCCGCAGTTTACATCGCCTGAAATTCTTTAATCAGCTTCTTCTCTTCGCCTTCCACCAGGTAGGCGCTGACGATTACATATTTTTCAATGCCCGAGCCCTTCAGCTTGCGCCGCAGCAACTCGTCCACCTGGAAAATGCCGGCGTTGTTGTTCATCCAAATGTTGATCTGCACCGGCTTCTCGGTTCCCTCCAAAATTTCCACCTTGTCGATGGAAGCCGCCGAGACCGAATGGATGTCCATTTTGCCAGCCTGGTAGGGAATGCGCGAGCGCCCCTCGCTCATATCCAGGGCGTCAGCCACGCGCACAATGCCGGCTTCGATGGTGTAGGGCACGCCGCCGCTGCGGTGCGCAATGATGGCGTGCAGCGTTTCTGAGATCACGATGGTGCGTTCTTCCAGCGGCAGAAAATCGAGCAGGCGGTGCAGGATGTCATTGGCTAAAATCAGGCTGAACTCCTCGTGCCCCTCACGGCTGATCGACATGCCCAGATCGTGAAACAGGCTAGCCAGCAAAATGATCAGTTCGGCATACTCGGTTGAAAGGTCATAATTTTGTGTGACCGACATCACCACTTTGTGTTTATCGAGAAGGCGCGCCAGGCGCAGCGCAATGTTGGCCACAATTTGGAAATGCACCGGGCCGTGATCGGTCATACCCAGCCGGTCAATGGCATTGATGTTAATCACGCGCCACAGGGTTTTTATCTCAACG
Source organism: uncultured Anaerolineaceae bacterium (assembly GCA_964580315.1). GTDB lineage: Bacteria > Chloroflexota > Anaerolineae > Anaerolineales > Anaerolineaceae > CAZOKH01. The sequence continues at coordinate 13,685 of CAZOKH010000038.1, forward strand.
TCTTTATTAACCAATTCCAGGGTTTTCTCCAGCAGGCTGTTGTGCTGCGCCGGAACCCGGATATCGATTTGAGCATATTTTCTTGGTTCCATCGGGTTGTCTTTCTCCTTGATGCTGCTTACCGCATAGATATTTGTTTCATTGATTATCGCATGATCTCCCAACTTGCGGCAAATTTTTTAATAAGGCTGCCACCAGCCGCTGGTTATCCTCCACCAGCCGGGTGCTGACGCGCATGTATTCGGGCAGTCCAAACGAGGTGCAATCGCGCACCTGGATGGACTGCTGCATGAGCATGCGGCGCACTTCCACAGCCGGGCGCTCCAGCGCAATCAACCCAAAATGTACATCGGATGAAACGACCGCCAGCCCGGCAGCGGTCAAAGCGGCAAAAAACTGTCTTTTCAAGCCCGCTAGATCTTCCAATGTCTTCCGATAATAATCCAGGCTTTGCAGGGCGGCCAGCCCGGCCGCCTGGGCAAAGGCATTCACACTCCAGGCGGGTTGAAATTGCCGCAAACGGGCAATGTGCGCCGCACTCCCCAGCGCGTAACCCAGGCGCAGACCCGCCAGGGCGAAATCTTTGGTCATGGAGCGCAGCACCAGGCAGTTTTCAGCCGGAAAAGACGAGAAGAACTGCCCATCGGCAAACGAGCGGTACGCCTCATCCAGCACCAGCAGGCAGTCCTGGCCGCAAGCCTGTACCACTCTTTCAATATCCGCCAACGGAATGAATTTGCCGGTTGGATTATTAGGGTTGCACAAAAAGACCAGCCGTGGTCGCTGCCGCCGGATGGCAGTCAGCAGCACATCCACAGGCAGATCGAACCACGGCGCAGAGGCTCGCACCTCCTGCACTTCAGCCCCCTGCGCGGCGGCGGCGCGGGCATATTCGCCAAAGGTGGGTCCCAGAATCAGCACCCGCTCACCCGGTTGCAAGAATGCCTGGGTGATCAGCCAGATCAGTTCAGCCGTGCCGTTGCCCACGCACACTTGCCCGGGCACAACCCCGCAGGCCTGCGCCAGCGCCCGGCGGATTTCGTCACAATCGCGGTCGGGGTAAAGCGACACGTCCACCTTTTGAAGCGCCGCCAGCACAGCCGGCGAGGGACCAAACGGGTTGCTGTTCACCGAGAAATCGGCCAGGGCATGGGGGTCAATCCCCAGCCGCTGCAGCTCAGCCGGGTTTATGCCCCCGTGATCTTCAGATGAGGGTTGCAAGGACAAGGATGACACCTCCACACAGCAGCAAACTGAGCAGCAGCCCGGCGCGGGTCAGGCGCTCGGCGCGTTGAATATCTATATCCTGCGGCAGCCCCCCTCCGCCCTGCAAAGCATAACAGCCCGCCTTTTCCAGGGTCACACCCAGCGCCCCGGCGGCAGCCGCCATCGTCCAGCCGGCGTTGGGGCTGCTGGTGCGGGCGTGCTGCTTCCACATGGTTTGCCAGGCATTTTTACCGTCCAGCCCGGTCAACCCCGCCGCAGCGGTCAGCAGCAATCCTGCCAGGCGGGCCGGCAGTGCATTCAGTACATCGTCCAGGCGGGCGGCAAACTTGCCGAAGTATTCCAATTCGGGCGTGCGGTAGCCGATCATGGCGTCGGCGGTGTTGACATAGCGGTAAGCCCAGGCCAGCGGCAAACCGCCCACGCAAAAGCACAACAGCGGCGCCAGAAAGCTGTCGGTTAAATTTTCGGCCAGCGATTCGATGACTGCCGATGACACCTGCTGCGGCGAGAGCGCCGTCGTGTCGCGGCTGACCAGGTGCCAGGCCAGCAACCGGCGCGCTTCGGGCAGATCGTCATCGGTCAACACCTGGCGCACCTTGCGGCTGGCTTTTAGCAGGCTTTTAAAAGCAAACACCGGTTTCAACAAAAATCCGGTCAGCAAGCCGTTCAACCAGGCAGGCGAATCTGCCAGCCAGCCCTGCACAACCAGCCACGGCAGCGAGAACAAACCCGCCCCCAGGCAAAGGCTCACCGCTCCCAGCCAGAAGCGCCGGTGCGCGCCGCCAATATTGAATTTTTGCTTTGTCCAATGAATGAAGCTGCCCATGCCAACCACCGGGTGAAAGCGGTTTGGCGGGTCGCCCCACAAAACATCCAGGGCAAAGGCAGTCAGCAGCGCCATTAATGCCGCCGGCATATTACAGGCCCTTCTCGATGATCTGATCCAGCAACGGAATGTTCAAAGCTGTTTCCAACACGTCTGCCAGGTGGTCATAGGCTGACGCTCGCCGTGCGGCAAATGGTAACGCATCAGCCGCCGCACCCAGGCTGTGCAGCCAGGCCGCCCTGAAAGCATCGTTCTCAAAGATACCGTGCAGGTAACTGCCCCACACACGCCCGTCAACCGAACAGGCGCCGTCTGGCGCGCTGACCGGCGAGGCTTCGCGCCGCACCACCTCAACCAGCGGCGCATCGCTGTGGGTTTGCCCCATGTGAATCTCATAACCGCTGATCAGGCTGCCTTTCAGGCTGGCAAGAAAACCATTCCCGGCAAGAATGCGCGCCTGGCTGCGTGTGACGGTCTTTTGATTCTCGAAGCGGGTTACCACAGGCAGCAGCCCCACTCCCGGCAGGCGCTGCCAGCCCGACTCGACTGCCCCGGCATCGCTCACTTCTTCACCCAGCATTTGAAAACCGCCGCACAGCCCCACCACGGCGCATCCCCTGGCTGCCAGTTGCCAAATGGCCTGCGCCAGCCCGCTCTGGTGCAGCCAGTGCAAATCTTCCAGTGTGTTCTTGGTGCCGGGCAAAATCACCGCGGCAGGAGACCCCAACTGGTCTGGGCGGCGCACAAAACGCAAGCCCACCTGAGTCTCAGCCGCCAGCGGGTCCAGGTCATCAAAGTTGCTGATATGCGGCAGCTGAATAACCGCCACATCCAGCGCCCCGGCTTTGAGGGTGCTGCGTTCATCCAGCAGGGCGGCATCTTCATCGGCAATGCCGTGGTCTTTGAGGTAAGGCACCACCCCCACCACCGGTGTGCCGCCGCGTTCTTCCAGGATTTGAATACCGTCGTCGAAAAGCGCCCGGTCGCCGCGAAACTTGTTGATCACAAATCCGCGAATCAGGTCACGGTCAGCTTCATCCAGCAGCCAGGCGGTGCCCAGAAGCTGCGCGAATACCCCGCCGCGGTCGATGTCGCCCACCAGCAGGCAGGGCGCGCCGGCATAGTGCGCCGCCGCCAGGTTCACCAGGTCGTTGCGGCGCAAATTCAGCTCCGCCGGGCTACCCGCCCCTTCCAGGATAACCAGCTCATACTGATCGCGCAGCCGGTCGATGCTCTCGGTTACCACCTGCCACAATCCCGCGCGCCGGGCGTAATAATCGCTGGCAGAGATCGAGTCACACACCTGCCCGCGCACAATCACCTGGCTGCGCGCATCGCCTTCCGGTTTTAACAGGATGGGATTCATATCCACCGTGGGCTCAATGCCCGCTGCGTGCGCCTGAGCAGCCTGCGCACGACCAATTTCACTGCCCGCGCACACCGCAGCGTTGTTGCTCATGTTCTGCGCCTTGAAAGGCGCCACGCGCACCCCGCGCCGCGCATACAGGCGGCACAAACCGGTCACCAGCAGGCTTTTGCCCGCCGACGACATGCTGCCCAGCACCATAATCGTTTTGGCTGCCATACCTTAAACTTTCTCCAACTGCGGGGTTGGCATGCGCACACCGCCCCCGGTCAGGCGCGTGAACCGGCAGGTAACTTCCTGCGGCAGGCGCTCGCGAAAGAATTTGATCAAATCCGCTTCATCTCCACGATCCATTTCCAACAACACTCCCAAAATTGTGCCGCTGTGCGCGCGGCATACCCCGGCGGCGTCAATCTGGCGGCTTAGATCAACCACCCTGTCGAGCAGCGGGTGGAACAGAATCTCCTGGTGCAGCCGGGCGCTCAGGGTGCTGGCTTCGCCCAGCGTTCCCAAGTCGCCTGCAGTCACGCCCGCGCGCAGCAGGTTGAAAGCATCTGCATGCCCACCCGCCAGTTGCTTTAGCTGCGGCTGCCAGTCCCGGCGGTTGAATTCTTCGCTGTCCACACCCCCGCCGGGGTCGATCACCAGCAATTTTACGGCGGGCGCTGCGCCCAGCCATTGATGGAATGCGGCGCTGCGGTGCGCAAACAATGCCAGTCCGGGAAAAAATGTGCTGTCGGTTGGTTCAATGCTCACTGCAATTTGCGCCGCTTGCGAACCATCCAGCGGGATGTTGGCAAATGCGCTCACGGCATACAGCGCCGCGCCGATATCAGCCGTGCTGGTGCCGTAACCGCGCCCTGCAGGCAGAGGTGTTTGAATGGAGAGGGGATAATCATTGCCCTTACCGCCGGTCAATTGGTTCAACGCCCGGCGTACTTTCAGGCCTGGTTCGACGCCAGCATTGGAAGCATCTTGCACAACGGCCGTGCTGAACAGATCGATGGGACACGACACCAGGCAAGGTTCCCCCTCCAGCGAACCCTGAAACAGTTCGCCGCAGGTACAGGGAATTGCAGCCGGAATGTTCCCGGTCACGCCAGGCCAACCTCCTTATCCAGCATCCACTGCCGGCATTTTTGCACAAAACGTCCCGCCAGCCCATCATCTTGAGAGAAATGCACATGCACATAAGATGCCAGCAGGTTTGCTGAGCAAAATCCTTCCAGGCGTTCTTCATCCTGCCTGTCGCGCGGCGCAATGCGGTAAGCCGCATGGTCGGGCAGCGGAGTATCCCGGTGGGAATAATGAAATTCGTGCCCGCGCAGGGTTGTTCCGGCATCGCCCAGCAGATTGGACTGCACCAGTTCCACCTGGCGGTAGCCCATGTGCAAACGGCTGCCCATCTCGCACCAGCCAGGAATTATACCCGCCAGCGGGCAGCGCGTTTGTTCCTTTTGCAAACCCTGCGTCAGGTAGATCAACCCGCCGCATTCGGCATAGATGGGCATGTCCTGCCGGTGGCAGTTGGCGATCTGCTGCAAAAGGTCGTGATTACCGCTCAATGTCTCGGCGTAAAGCTCCGGGTAGCCGCCCCCCAAATACAAACCGGCTGCACCCTCCGGCAGTCGATCATCCTTCAACGGGCTGAAAAAAGCAATTTCAGCGCCCTGGCGGCGCAGTTCGTCCAGGTTATCTTCATAATAAAAGCAAAAGGCGGCGTCTCTGGCAACTGCCAGCCTTACCTGCGGGGAATGGTCGGCAGGTTCAGTCTGTACGGACGCGGGCAGTTCCGGCGCGCTTTGCGCAATCGCCAGCAGTCGCTCCAGGTCAACGTGCTGCGCCACCGCGTCAGCCGCGCGGTTCAGCCAGGTTCGCACTTCCTCTTCCCGCCCCTGCACGGTGAACAGCCCCAGGTGTCGTTCGGGAACCTTCAATTCATCCATGCGGGGAATACACCCCAGCACCGGCACGCCGGTGCGGCCTTCAATAGCTTCCCTCAACCACTGGCTGTGCCGCGGGCTGCCCACCCGGTTGCAAATCACCCCCGCCAGGGATACAGACGGCAGCAGTGTGTGAAAACCGTGCACCACGGCGGCTGCGCTGCCGCTCATCCTGGCGCAATCTACCAACAAGACGACCGGCGCCTTTAAAAGACTTGCAACGCCGGCTGAACTACCTTCCAGCAGGTCGGCAGCATACCCGTCAAACAGCCCCATCACGCCTTCGATGATGCTCAGGTCAGCCTGCCGGGCGTTGCGCACGAAGATATCCAGCACCTTCTCCTCGGGCAGCATCCAGGCATCCAGGTTGCGAGCCGGGCGCCCGCTCGCCAGGCTGTGATACATGGGATCGATGTAATCCGGGCCGACTTTGAATCCCTGCACGCGCATTTTCTGCGCAAAAGCCGCCATTAAACCGCTGGCAATTGTGCTTTTGCCGCAGCCGCTGGACGGCGCCGCAATCAATAAACGGGGCAATGCGCTCAATCGCCGTCTCCCGCCGCGGTTTGCCCGCGCAGTAGAACCAGGGAGAAATAGGGCGAGGCGTAGTCCTTCCATTTGTCCGGGTCTGCCAGGGTGATTTCATTGCGGGTGGATGCACGCTCGACCAGCGCCGCCCGGCAGGCAAGGCCGCATGACCGAATCTCATCTGCCAGGGGCTTGAGCCAGCGCGACACCTTGAACAGCGCCAGGCATTTGCCATCCGCCAGCCACTCTTGCAAATGCCCCAGCGCCTGCTCGGCCGGGGCGACCATGACTGCCTGGTTTTCCAGCGCCAGCGGGAAATGCGCCGCGGCCGCGGCTGCAAACACGGCGCTGACTCCCGGGCATATCTCCACAACAATATCAGCCGGCAGCAGCGTCAGCAGGTGTTGAAAAGTGCTGTACAGCAGCGGGTCACCTTCGGTGAGGAAAACCACATCTTGCCCGCCCCGCAGCACTTGCAGCACCGTTTCCGCCGCCGCGGCGCGGGCAGCCTGCCGCAGGCTGCGGTCGCTGTTCATCGAGAAAGCCAGCGGCAGCTCGGTTTGCCCCGCTGTGATGAAACCGTCAGCCACTTGCCGGGCGTAGCTCATTCCCTCGGTATTGACCGTGTAGGCCAAAACCGCTGCTGAACGAATCAAGCGCACCGCTTTCAAGGTGAGCAATTCGGGGTCGCCGGGGCCGACGCCCACGCCAATCAATTTTCCTGTCATGCCACATCACACTCCTTTGCACAGGTTCCACTCAAGATATAGACCGGGTTGGCAGGCGCCAGGCGGGTTCCATTGCCCACCGGCTTGCCGTAAGAAAAACCGGCTTCGATGATTTCCGGCTGCCAGCCGTGCTGCTGCATCCAGTGCGATGCCGTCAACAAATTTTCCAGCAGGGTGAAGTTGGCCGTCACCCGGCACACTCTTTGAGCAACCATTTCGATATGGAGCAAAATCTCCTCCAGGTTTCCACCGCTGCCGCCAATGAACACCGCGTCTGGGGTGGGCAGTCCTGCCAACCCTTCGGGGGCATCCGCAGCCACAACCTCAACATTCTGACAGCCAAAACGCGCCAGGTTGGCTTGAATGCAGTCGAGGCAGGTGTTGTCCTTCTCAACGGCAAAAACCCGCCCGCGCCAGGCCAGCTCGGCCAGTTCAATACTCACCGCTCCGCTGCCCGCGCCAATATCCCAGACAATGTCATTCTCTCGCACCGCCAGGCGGCTGATGCTGACGGCGCGCACATCCCGTTTGGTGATCATCCCGCGCACATGCGCATACGCTTCATCCGGGCGGTTGACGAAGGACGCAACCGGTTTCCAGCCAGTGTCTTGAACCAGCACCAGCACGTTCAGGTCAGCAAACTGCTGCCCCGGCAGTTCAACCAGGCGGGTCTGGATGACCGCTTCATTTGCAGCGCCCAGGTTCTGCAGCACAAAGGCAGTGCAGTCTGGCACGCCTGCCGAAAGCAATTTTTCAGCCAGCCAGGCGGGGTTCTGCCGGGGGTCGGTCAGAATGCCCACTTTGGCATAGCGGCGCACGGCACCAATGACCTCAGAGACGGGGCGGGCATGCGCACTGGTAAAAGCAGCCTCGCTCCAGGAAATTTTGAGCCTGGCAAAAGCCGCCTGTAAAGTGGTGGGCTGCGGAAACAGCAGCACTTCCTCCGGCGGCAGCACCTTCAACAGGGTGGCGCCGAGGCCAAAAAAGCCCGGGTCGCCCGACGCCAGAATCACAACCTGCGTTTGCGCTGCGCGCTGCACAAGTTCGCGCAGGTAACTGGCAACGTTATTCCTAATCTCCTTTTTTTCAGCCGCAACCTGTGGAAACATCGCCAGCAGGCGCTGGCTGCCCCACAGTTGATCAGCCCGGGCGATGCGTTCGAGCAGCGCCTGGCTCAACCCTGCCGCTCCTTCCAATCCAACGCCAATTACAGTCACCGGCTCAGTCATTCAAGCACGCTCCTATTTGATGTTGTCCCAGGATATCGCCAGCCTGGGAGAACAGGTAAACACCCACCCTCAGGCGCGAACCCAGGCGGGCATACACCTGTCCGGCTGCCAGGCGGGCAATTTCCGGCTCCATGTGGATGCCTGTCTCTCGCAGCCAGCGCTGCACCTGGTAGGCTGTGCGCGCAGTTTGAATCCGCTCGCACAAATCAACCGGCGCGCCCAGCTTTGCCGCCAGGTTTGAAAGGAAGCAAAAGTCCACTTCACCTTCCTGCACGTGGGTTTGAAAACGCCCCTGCGCCAGCTTGGAGAGCTTGCCGATCATGCCGCCCACCGCAACTTCCTTGAAAGGCATACGGGCAATTCGCTCCAGCGGGTAACCCAGTTCATCACCGGCATCCACAACACCCAGTCCGCGCTCGTCATGCAACACCTTGCGCAGGTAGGCGCTGGAGCGTTTCCCGGTAGCCAGTCCAACGCGGTCGTACCCATTTTCACTGGCCACCTTCAATTCATAATACAGGCTGGTGCGATAAGCAGCCGCCGAGTAGGGGCGCACCAGTCCATCCGTTCCCAGGATGGAAATGCCGCCCACAATGCCCAGCTTGGGATTCATGGTTTGTTGGGCAATGCGCTCCCCTTCCGGCACACAAATGGTGATTTCGACGCCGCGCTGCCCGGCGGTGAAACGGCCCAGAGCCGCCCGCGCCGCCTGTAGAATCAATTTGCGAGAACCGGGGTTAATGGCGGCTTTGCCCACTGCCACCGGCAAGCCCGGCAGAGTCACCCGCCCCACCCCCTCGCCGCCCAGAATTTGAATGCCGGGCGTCTCCGACCAGCGCACCAGCGCCTGAATCTCCAACCCGTTGGTCACATCGGGGTCGTCGCCCGCGTCTTTGATCACACCGCAGCGCACGGCCTGGGAGGTCAACTCGCAGCGGTGCAGCGTGAAAACCACCTGCTTTTTGGCGGGCAAATCAATCACAACCTCATGCAGCAAGCGCTGTTCTACCAGGGCTTGAATGCCGGCCGCAGCCGCAGCCGCCGAGCAGGCGCTGGTTGAAAACCCCGTGCGCATGCCTATCCCACCTCCGCCAGGCGCAGCAGGGCATTGAGGATGGCCACCGCCACGGTGGAGCCGCCTTTTCTGCCCAGCGCGGTGATGAAATTCAAAGAAGTTCCCGCCAGTGCCTGCTTCGATTCCAGCGCATTGACAAAGCCCACCGGGGCGCCAATCACCAGCGCCGGTTGGATATCCTCCTCCTGAAACAGGCGAATCACCTCAAACAGGGCGGTGGGGGCGTTGCCAATCGCCACCACGGCGCCGTCCAACCGCCTGCCGAACTGCTGCATGGCAACCTCCGAGCGGGTTTTGCCGCTCTGCCGGGCAAGGTCAACCACCTGTGGATCATGTACCAGGCACTGCACGGCGCAACCCAGGCGCTCCAGGCGGGCATGGTTCACACCGGCGGCAATCATCTGCACATCGCTCACCAACAGGCAGCCGCTGCGCAGGGCAGCCGATCCCTCCTCAATAGCGTGCGGCGAAAATCGCAGGCTGCGGGCAAAATCAAAATCAGCCGTGGCGTGAATCACACGCTGCACAACAGCCAGTTCAGCCGCTGAAAAAGAATGAGGACCCAGCTCATTGAGGATGATGCGAAAACTTTCCTGTTCAATTTCTTCCGGTTTCATCGAAACACATCCTTTGGTCAGGCCAGATGATAAATTTGGGGGCGGCGCGCCTTAAAAAAGGATCTTTTTTGCCGCGCCTGCATAACCACTTCGCCATCCACATCCACCAGCAGGGGAACATCCGGCTTGTCTGATTCGGCAATCAGCACACCGTGCGGGTCATAAGCCATTGCCAGACCTGAAAAAGACAAACCCGACGGCGCCGTGCCGTGCTGGTTGCAGATCAGCACATAACATCCGTTGTCATACGCCCTGGCAGGCAGAAATTTCGTCCAACGCTCGCGCAGTTCCTGCGCGCTGCCCATTGGTGAAGCGGAACAAACCAGGATAACCTGCGCGCCGGCCAGCGCCTGCGCCAGGCTGTATTCAGGGAAATGAATGTCATAGCAAATCTGCATTCCAAATGTAAAAGATTGCAGGTCAAACAAAACCATGCGGTCGCCAGCCTGGAATGTCTTCGCCTCACGCTGGCTGAGATGCGCTTTGCGATACGAGATCATCCTGCCGTCGGGCAGACAGCACACCTGTGTGATAAATGCTTTTTGCGATTCGGGCTCCCATTCGGGCATTCCAACTGCCAGGGCAGCGCCTGTCTTCACGGAAAGATCACCAAGCCGCTGCATCGTGCCACCTTCCATGCAAAGGGTATCGTCAAGGATGGTGGAAACGCTGGCATATCCGGTCAGGCACATTTCAGGAAAACACACCAACTGCGCCCCCTGCGCAGCCGCAGCCCGAACCTGCTGTTCAACGGCGCCCAGGTTGCCCCCCACATCGCCGTATAGCGGGCAAAAATTGACCATGGCAATTCGCAAACGGCTCATGGCTGGCTCTCTGTGCGCGGGATGGCGTAGCCGCGCGGGGTGATCAGCCTGCCGTTCCAAAGGCGCGTCTGGCTGTTGCCCACAATCACGATGCAATCCATACCCACTTTGATCCCCGGTAAATGCTTCAAATCCGTGCAAAGCACGCGCTGCCCCTCACGGTAGGCTGCCTGCACCACTCCCACCGGGCGTTCCCCACCCAGTGCGTCAAGCAAAATCTGATACGCCTGGTCGAAGGGCCGGGTGCGTTGGTGGCTGCGCGGGTTGTACAGGCAAATCACAAAATCACCCTGCACGGCTGCCCGCAGCCTCTTTAGAATCGTCTCCAGCGGAACCAGGTAATCGCTCAGGCTGATGGCGGCAAAATCGGTCATCAGGGGCGCGCCCAGCAGCGCCGCCGCCGCATTGAGGGCCGAGATGCCGGGCATCACCTCCACGGGAACCTCGCTTCCGCCGTCCATCTCCAGCAGTTCCAGCACCAGTCCCGCCATGGCGTAAATGCCGGCATCGCCTCCGGAGACCAGCGCCACACATTTTTCCTGCCTGGCCAGTTCAAGCGCGCGCCGGGCGCGTTCCACCTCGTGCCGCATGCCGCTGCCCTCACGGGGAATCTCCGGCCGCAGCGATGCAATTTGCTCCAGGTAACGCTGGTAGCCCAGGATCACATCTGCCCGCTGCAAGGCATCGAGGGCGGCAGGCGCCAGCCAGTCCATTGACCCCGGCCCCAACCCAACGATGAAGATGCTCCCGTTCATCCCTCACCCCCCAGGCACGCCGCCGCCACAGTTACGTTAGGGAACTTTTGCTTTTCAATCAACAGCGTGCGGCTGCCGGCTGCCAGCAGCGCAGCGGGTTCAGCCACGCCCTGCACACCCAGCGCCTGCATGGAATAGGCCGAAGGATTGGGTAGATCGGGCACCTGGTTAAGTTGATCGCGCTCGAACAAATGCAGCGGCCAGCCCATCTTGCGGCAGGCTTCCAGCAGCCCGGCTTCATGGCTCTTTTCCTGGATGGTTGCCGCACAGCCCACTGCCGCCAGATCATAACCGGCCTCATCCAGCGCCTGCTGCACAGCCTGCAAAATCTCATCCGCCGGTGTGCCGCGATTACAGCCAATCCCCAGCGCCAGTTGCGGCAGATGATAGACAACCGCATGATTAACCTGCTTCCAAAAAGTCTCGGGGATTTTGCGGCAGGTAAAGATCACCAGTTTTGCACAACCGCCCGCCAGGGCGTCATCCCGGTGCGAGAATATTCCTGCCCAGCGGTGATTCAAAACCACCTGCGGCAGTTGCAAATCCTCATCCACCACCAATCCCACCGGCTCGCGGTTCACCAGGGCAGCCATCACCTGCGTAAAACGGCTGCCGGGGTGCAGCCGCCAGCCGTGCTGCTTTGCCAGCACGTCTAATGCCGGAATTTCCTGCGCATCACTGGCGGTGGTGATCACCGCCTGCCCGCCGGTGAGGGCAGCCAGGCGGCTCGCCAGTTGGTTGGCGCCGCCCTCATGCCCGCTCAACAAACTGACGGCGAATTTTCCTTCGGCGTCCATCACCACCACCGCCGGGTCAGTGTGCTTGTTTTGCATCAGCGGCGCCAGCTCGCGCACCACAATGCCGGCCGCCAGGATGCAAATCAGCGCCTGGTGTTGTTGAAAGGCGCTTTGCAGCACCTGCCGGATGGATTGCTGAAAAAGATGAATGCGCGGCTGATCTTTATCCGGCGCGCCGCCCAGGCGGGCAGGCAGATATAGTTCTGTTTCGGGCATTTTCTCCAGCAGCGAACGCCCCAGTTCAGCCGCCGGTGCGGTCAGCGTCACAAGGGCAATGCCCTGGCGTTCAACGGGCGCGTGCTGAAAACCGCCGTACAAATGGGATGTCGTTGAAAGTGCGGCATCCAGCGCCGGGCTGACGATGATCAAACCCTGGTGGGTCAGCTCTTCCTTTGCAACCAGGGCAGCAATAGTCGCCAGCGTCCCGCGCACAATGCGCTCATCAGCCCAACTGGCGCGGTAAACCAGGGCAATGGGCGTTTCGGGCGCGTAACCGGCGGCGCTCAATTCGGTCACCACCTCGTTCAATAGCCCGGTGCTGAGGAAGATGACCAGGCTGCTGCGGTGCGCCGCCAGTGAGCGCAAATTTTCGAGCGGCGGCACGGGGGTGCGTCCTGAAAGGCGCGTCAGGATAACCGTCTGGGTGGTCTCCGGCAGGGTATATTCAATGCCCAGCGCCGCGGCTGCGGCAAATGCCGAACTGACCCCCGGGATGACGGCATAAGGCACGCCCGCCTGCTGCAAGGTTTGCATTTGCTCGCCAATGGCGCCAAAGATGGATGGGTCGCCGGTGTGCAAACGGGCAATCACTTTACCGGCGCGCGCGGTTGCCGCCATCAACCCGGCTTGTTCATCCAGGTTCATTTTGGCGGTGTCGTACAGCGCCGCATCCTTCCCGGCAAAATCCAGCACGCGCGGGTTGATCAGCGAACCAGCGTACAGGATTACATCAGCGCACTCGATCAGGGCTTTGGCCTTCAGCGTCAGCAAAGCTGCGTCGCCTGGACCGGCGCCCGCAAAATAGACCACGCCCGGTTGAAACATCTCGTCTGTTTTCAATGGCCATTTTCCTGTTTGCACATCAAAAATCCACACCCAATTGGGCGGGAATGCCCTGTTCGCGGAAAGGATGTTTCACTTCACGCATCTCGGTCACCAGGTCGGCAAAATCTGCCAGTTCCGGCGGAGCATAGCGCCCGGTCAGCACCAGGTGCATGGCGGGCGGCTTGTTCTGCCGAATCCAATCGATAAAGTCGTGCACATCCAGCCACTTAAAATGAAAAAGGTAGGTCACCTCATCCAAAACCAGCAAATCATACTGGCGGCTGGTAATCCACTGGCAGGCTTCCTCCCAGGCGCTCAAACCAAACTGGCGGGCATCATCCTGATCTTTTTGCGTGCGCACAAAGCCGCTGCCCAGCGAACTGAATGGAATACCCAGCTTCTCCGCCGTGCGGGCTTCACCATACACGCGCTGCGGACTCTTGATAAACTGGATCACACCCACCGAAAATCCCTGCCCGTGAGCGCGGAACATGGTGCCCATGGCCGCCGTGGTTTTGCCCTTGCCTTCGCCGGTGAACAGGAGATTCAAGCCCACCTTCGTTCGGTTAGATTTTTTGGTTAGATCAGTCACAGTCTGGTTCTCCCTCGAATTTCAATATCCGCAGCACCCCTACCCGGTTAAGGTTCCAAACCGGCCAGCAGGTCAATCACTTCATTCACGGTCAACGGTTTCGCCGGGTTGAAATTGCCGTCTTCCAGCTCAAAAACCTGGTTATCGACCAGTATCTGCACAATTTTTGCATTCTGAACCCGGTCCAGGTCAGCAATGGAAACATGTGTTTCCTTTCGCTGGTAATCGCCCAGCAGAAACACCGTTTTGGCAAATTCTTCCCGCGTGACAGCACCTTCCCTGTCAAAAAATTCACCGCTTTCAGCAGTTTTTCCTTCCATCCAGCCCGCCATCACAGCCGTTTCAATGGCGTCAAAACTGGGATCATCCCAGGCAACATCGGTGAACAGGCCGTACACATGACCGCTGTGTTCTTGCTGGTAATATTTGGATGAGGCGGTCACATAGATGGGTTTGTGAGCATGGCGCACCAGAATTTGCGCCAGGGTCTCGCGGGTGATGGGTTCATCAGAACGGAAACTCTCCAAATCGTCCATCAGCTCGGGATACAAAAAACGGGCGATTTCATGCACACCTTTGTAAAAACGAAAAGTGGGCGATGAAATCAATTTTTCATTGATTTCCAGTATCCTGCCGTCGCGTACGGCTTTAACACTGTCGAAGCCTTGACGAATGGAAATGGAATGAGCATTGTCGCCGGCGTTCATGGCGCCGCGCTGGGTGATGTACACATCAATCTGATCAGCATGGATCAAAATTTTCTCAACGCCGTAGGAGGCAATGGAACTGCCCCCGGTTATTGGCTCTGCGTCAGATGCAATGTTAATGCCCCCCGCCAGCCTGATGGCCTGCGCCGGCATCGAATCAACGGTGACGGTGCGGCAATTGACCGCCGTCGATTCAAAGAACACGGTTTTCTTCGGCTCAATCCCGGCAGTTTTCTCGCTGATGGCAACCAGTTTCTGGTGAAAGTCCTGCAGCAACTGTCCAGCCTTTTCTTCGGTCCCGGTCATCATTCCCAGTTTTTGAATGTAGGCGTCAAATTCGTCGAACTTTTCGGGGTACAGCGAGATGACCGGCACCCCGGCTTTCTTGACGGCGGCTACAAAATCGGGGTTTTTGCGGTCAATGAACGGGCGGATGAGCAGGCAGTCAGGATTGGCAGCAATCACCTTCTCCGGGTCAGAGGCGTAATCAAACACCGGCTTGGCGGCTGCATCCGGCGGATAGATGGCGGTGGAATTGACACCGATCACGCTATCGCCAACGCCCAGGCTGTAAAGGTTTTCAGTGTGCGCCGAATACAGCGAGATGATGCGCCGGCAGGCATGTTCCAGGTTGATTTCATTTCCCATGTCATCGGTAAACTGAATTGCGGCTGGCGCTGTTTCTGTTTCTGGCGCACTGGCCGCACCCGGCGCTGTGACCGGTTCAGCAGCCGCAGCCAGCGCCGCTGTTGGCTCAACAGCCGCATCCGAAGAGCAGCCGGTTACCGCCAGAACAGTAATCCATACAACAAGTATCAGGTTAAAGGACAGCTTTTTCATTTTCATATCGGAATCACGCTCAAATATCAAATGCCTAAAAGAGAGACGAGGTATAGGAACAATACCATCGTTCCTATACCCCCTTACCCATTACAAATTCCTGTTTATTCTGCGGCTTCTTCTTCCCCGGCGGGTTCCAGCGCAGCCTTGGCGTGTTCAATGTAAATCTTCTGAATGCCTTCCATTTCGCCCAGGCCTTTCAGAACCGTTTCCACTTCATAACCTTTGCTCTTCAAGATCACTTTCCAACTGCCTTCCTCGTCGCCTGCCATGTCATTCTGGGCATGGTCGCCGGCCACAATCATGAACGGCATCAGGGTCACTTTTTCAATCTCTGCCGCTTCAAGCGATTTGATGACGGTATCGAGGGTTGGAAAACCTTCCACAGTTCCCACAAACACATCGTCATAGCCTTCATCCTGCAGCACAAAATTCATGGCAGCATAGGCGGCATCCGCCGGATGGTGCGTGCCGTGTCCCATGAAAACCACGGCTTCCTTCTCGCCCCGCGCGGGCATTTCTGCATTCAATGCCTTAATTGCCGCCACATAATCTTCGTGGCTGCTCAACAACGGGCTGCCAATGTTGAAGCTGGCAAATTTTTCGCGGTAGGGATTCAGTTCAGCAATCAGGCTGTGATACTCTTCCCCATTGATCACATGCAAAGGCTGAACCAGCACTTCAGTGTAGCCGTCTTTGTAGATTTTTTCAATGGCCTGTACAACGTTATCAACTTCAATGTTGTCGCGTTCTTTCAGAATGTCAATGATAGTTTGCGAAGTAAAGGCGCGTTTCAGGTCATAATCGGGGAAAGCCGCCGCCAGGGCTTTTTCGGACGCTTCAATGGTCTTGGCGCGCGTATCGGCATAGCTGGTGCCAAAACTGACCACCAGCAGCGCCTTTTTACCGGCGGCAGCGGTGGGTGTGGGTTCAACAACAGCAGCCGAAACCGGCACATAGGCCGTGAGGACAATTCCGGCCAACACCAGGCCGGTCAACAACAAGATAATGCTTTTGCGATTCATTTTTTCTCCTTTTGGTTTGAATGGTTGTAATGATTGAAAAAAACACCGCACACACAGCTCAATAAACAAAACACCTCCTTTGAATGAACTCAACCTCGACCTGAAACACCTGCCGGATCGTCATCTCATTCATCACCTCGTCGGGACAACCACAGGCCACCAGCTCGCCGTCTTTCAACAAGATAACCCGGTCGCTGTAGCGATAAGCCACATTCAGGTCATGCACAATGGAAACAACCGTGAGCTTCTTTTGCTCAACCAGTTTTTTTAGCTTGCTCAAAATATCTTTCTTATAGGAAATATCCACTGCCGAAAAAGCCTCATCCAAAAACAGGATTTTGGGCTGCTGCGCCAGGGCGCACGCCAGCATCACGCGCTGCTGTTCGCCGCCGCTCACTTCAGTGATCAGCCTGTCCTTAAAATCCAGCGTTTCTGTGATGCGCATGGCATCTTCGATGACTTCATAATCCGCATCGCTCAAGCCGTCCAGTTGTTCGCGGTGCGGGTAGCGCCCCCAACTGATCATCTCGAGGCAGGTGAACGGAAAGGGAAAGCCCTGGTTTTGCTGAATGAGCGTGAAACAGCGCGCCCGCTCCAGGTTGGATAGTTCTTTCAGGTTTCTCCCCAAAACCTGCACCGAACCGCTTTGCAGGTTCAGCAGTCCGCAAATCAATTTCATCAGGGTGGTTTTGCCCGACCCGTTGGGACCGATGATGGAGACAAAACCCTGCTCGATGGATAAATGGATATCTTTCAACACCCGCTGGTGCCCGTAGGCATAGCTCAAATCTTGAATAGACAGCGAAAGTTCTGCGCTCATAAACCCGCCCCGCCCCGGCTGCTTTTGCGCAAAAAGAGGAGCAGGAAATAAGGCCCGCCGATTAACGTGGTCAGTACCCCCACCGGAATTTCATTGACAAACAGCACGCGCGAGATGCTGTCGGCAAACAGCAGCAGCAGGCCGCCCAGGGCAGCCGAGAGCGGCAGCAGGTGCTGATTGTCTGAGGTCAAACCAAAACGAATCAGGTGCGGAATGACCAGTCCCACAAAGCCGATGATACCGCTGACCGAAACGCACGCCGCCGTAACCAGCGAAGCCGTGATCAGCAAGATCCAGCGCGTTCGCGCCACCGGAACGCCCAGGATTCTCGCCCGGTCTTCGCCGGCGCACAAAAGGTTTAACTCGCGGCTGAAGCGGAAGCACACCAGGCTCCCTGCCAGCACAATGGGAAACAACAAAAGCAAGTGCGACCACGAGCGCGCCGACAGGCTGCCCATCAGCCACTGCACAATGGCCGCCACCTCTTCGCCGGCGGCGTTTTTCAAAAAGGTGATGCCGGCCGACAGGATGGAACTGACGATGATGCCGGCAATGATCAGGTTGCCGGCGTTGAGTCCCGCGCTGCGGTTGGCCAGCAGCATCACCAGCAGCAGGGTGAGCAGCGCGCCCAAAAATGCCGCCGGCAGCACCGGCAGAAAAGGCGCTTCCAAAATCACCGAGAAGAAAATTGCCAGTGAAGCGCCAAACGCCGCGCCGGTGGAAATGCCAATGGTGTAGGGGTCAGCCAATGGATTCATCAACAGCGACTGAAACACCGCCCCCGAAACTGAAAGCCCGGCGCCCACCAGCAGCGCCGCCAAAATGCGCGGCAGGCGAATATCCCACACAATCGACACCAGCCCGGCGGGAATTTCTGCAAACCACTGCGATTGAAAGGTTGCCTTGCCCCACACAATGCGGGCAACCTGATCGGGCGTTATCCTTGCTTCACCCAGGTTCACCGCGGCAAAAAACAACACCACCGCCAGAATCACCAGGCTTAGACCAACCGCCTGGCTTTTGCGCCGGGTTTTAACCAGTGATCGAAACGCTTCCGATGAGGGTTGTTTTGCCAGATTCATAAAATCATCCTTGCCGATTTCTTTCGCAAGGAGATTTAATAGAAAAAGCTCAATCCGTGTGAGATTGAGCTTTGAAAGCCTGTTCACCGCCTGCGGCAGATTACCGCGTGCAGTTCACCGCCTCCTTGCTCGAGAAGGTCATACAGAAAATCATTTCAAGGCAGGTTTCCTGGCTTGCGGCATTTCGCCACTTACAGTTGCGGCACAGCGCTGGACTCGCACCAGCTTCCACCTTTTAAGCCCTGACATCCGGGCAATCGGGTCACCTTGAACGTTGAATTGGAAAGGTACTGATGAATTGATTATAGCAACAAATTGAAAATACGGCGGGAATCTGGCAGGTTAAAACCCAAAAATCCCCCGCGGGATTTTTTGGGTTTTGGCTCCTTGACCAGAACTCGAACATCGTCCCCACACCTACGTTTCAATCCCCATCAAAAGTCCTCCGAATGGAGGATGGGGCTTTTTTATTTAAAGGTATCAGTACAGCTCAGATAATTTCGAGCAATGTATTAAGTTTCAATCCCCATCAATGGGGCTTTTTTATTTAAAGATACGACTTGTTTGATAAAACAAACGGGTTGTGTTGTTTCAATCCCCATCAATGGGGCTTTTTTATTTAAAGCAACAACAATCTCCCCCAAGCCGGAGCCAGACCCGACAGTTTCAATCCCCATCAATGGGGCTTTTTTATTTAAAG
>CAZOKH010000039.1:0-20621 GCA_964580315.1 uncultured Anaerolineaceae bacterium
GCAATTTCTCGAACTGTTGAAGACGAAAGAAAAGTATGTTCTTCATTGGTGATTAAAGGAACAACTTCAATTTCAGGTGCAAGCCTGTGGTTTGCCAGAGCCATTCGAAATTCATATTCAAAATCTGAAAAAACGCGCAATCCGCGTACAATTACTTTGGCGTTCATTTGCTGACAAAACTTTACTGTTAAGCCTGAATAACCCACCACGGTAATGTTTGGCTGGCTTTTAAAGACTTCCCGCACCAGGTTTATGCGCTGTTCGGGTGAAAAAAGCAGGTTCTTTAATGGGCGGTTATAGACGGCTACGATTAATTCATTAAACAGCTTTGAGGCGCGATTGGCAATATCGATATGACCGTAATGAATTGGATCGAATGTGCCGGGGAAAATTGCCTTTACCATATCAGCTAATGTCTCCTTTGGTGTGCCAGAATCGCCTGACCTTTTTTGCCAGTTCGGCAAATTCAGGCTGAGCCAGATCTGGATCTTCCTCAAAAACCTGCTTGGCCAAATTGCGCGCTTTTTCAATCAGGTGGATGTCGGTAATGTTTGCCAGTTTCAATTCAGCCAAGCCTGATTGACGAGTTCCAAGAAAATCGCCGGGACCGCGTTGTTCCAGGTCGCGCTCTGCCAAAACAAAACCATCGTTTGTCTCGGCCATAGCTGCCAGCCTCTGATTATCCAGGGCATTCTCGGTCTCTGGGATCAGGAGACAATAGCTTTTATCGGAGCTGCGCCCAACCCGGCCGCGGAATTGGTGTAATTGCGCCAATCCAAAGCGGTTGGCGCCTTCGATCACCATGACGGTGGCGTTGGGAATATCCACTCCTACTTCGACAACAGATGTTGATACCAAAACGTGGTACTTGCCATCGCGGAAAAGCGCCATGACCTCATCTTTTTCTGCCGGGCGCATTCTGCCGTGCAAAAGTCCAATTTCAAGGTTGGGAAAAACATCCTTCTGCAGGCGAATTTGTTCATCTACGGCTGCTTTTCGTTCCTCTTCTTCGCTGCCCTCAACGTAGGGGTAAATGAAAAACGCCTGATGTCCCTGGGCTACTTGTGAACGAACCAGTTGATAGGCGCGTTCACGTTCCAGCGGGTGAAGAACATGCGTTTCCACGGGCAGTCTTCCCTGGGGTAGTTCGTCCATAACTGATAGGTCAAGGTCGCCGTACACGGTGAGCGCCAGTGATCGAGGGATGGGAGTGGCAGTCATCACCATCAGATGCGGGTTCTCGCCTTTTGAGCGCAGCTCGGCGCGCTGTTCAACGCCAAAGCGATGCTGTTCATCGATGATGGCCAATTGCAGCCGCTGGAATTCCACCGGGCTTTCCAGCAAGGCGTGTGTTCCAATGATGATCTTTATCTCGCCGTTGGCCAGCCGCTGTCTGACTTGCTCTTTTTCAGCGGATGAGGTATCACCGACCAGCAGGCAAATTTCATCGGGTTTAATCACAGCATTGCCATCCTGGTCTGTCTGGGTCAACAGGTTAGAAAGACTGCGGTAATGCTGTTCAGCCAAAATGCTGGTGGGAGCCATGATGGCAGTTTGAGCGCCCTCACGAATGACAATGGCTATAGCCAGGGCTGCAATAATCGTCTTGCCGGCTCCCACATCACCCTGCAGGAGGCGGTTCATTGGTTTGCCAGATTTTAGATCATTGCGAATTTCTTCAAATACGCGCTGCTGGGCATTGGTCAATTGGAACGGTAATTCAACAATAATCCTATCCAGATATTCCTGTGGGGCGTCAAAAATTTGAGCTGAGTGCGATTGCCAGGCTTTTTTCTGTCCCAATGCGCCAATTTGGAGGAGAAAAATTTCATCAAAGGCCAGGCGGCTGCGCGCAGCCCGCAGTTTCTCTTGCGAATCGGGGAAATGGATTTGCTGGTAAGCCTGTGAAAGATCAATTAGACCAGCCTGATCGAGGATTCTTTTAGGCAGGTAATCACCAATACGCGGCGCCCAATGCGGAACTATTCCAAAAATTAGTTTTCGCAAGTGTTGCTGGGTGATACCAGCGGTCAAAGGATAAATGGGCACAATCCGGTTGGTGTGCAGGTGCTCCTGGTCGATGGTTTCCCAGTCGGGATTTTTCATGGTCAGGCGCCCCAGGTACATATCAATCTTACCGGAGGCGACAATTTGCAAGCCACGGCTCAGTTTTTTGGCAACGTAGGGATTGAACCAGTTGATTCGCAGCGTACCGGTTCCGTCAAACACTACGGCTTCAGTGAGGGTCATTTTCCCGTTGTGAATGGGGCGAGAAGTGATGCTTTGAATCACGGCAATAATGGTTACTTCTTCGCCGTAGGTCAGGCGGTTGATCGGCTTGAGCTGGCTGTAATCATCGTATCTACGGGGATAGTGCAGCATCAAGTCTTCAACGGTGCTAATGCCAAGCTTGATAAATATTTTTGCAATATTTGGGCCGATACCTGGAAGGATGGTGATGGGAGCTTCCAGCCCAACCTGAGATTTTCCGGCTGCCGGATGGAAGGGCGGTTTACGATTTTGTTCTCTTCGTTCAGTGTGAACGGGAGGCTCATTTTTAAAGCCAGCACCCTGTGACCGTTGCGCTACAGTTTGCGGAACTGTAACCTGTTCGGAAGCCGCAACTGGCGCAATGGTATTCAATGTTTCGATGATTTGTTGGATGATGACTGCTCTCTGCTCGGGAGAGACTTCATCATAGTTGGATAATTGCGTTTCGAGGTTGGAGCTTACTGCTTCATCAACGCTGGACAGCAGGTTTTCCTGACGCCATTTTGGAATCAGGTTCTGCAGACCGCCATAAACAGCACGGTTGTCATAGCCCCGATCTATTTCCAACTTAATAAATTTTCGAAGGATTTCTAGAGAGGATTCCATGGATTAATTTTACCAAAAAGTGAAAAAAGAAAAATTCGCCGCAGACAGATTCTGCGGCTTTGAACAGCATTATTATAACCTGTTGTGTTATTCCTCTACGATAATTAGCCCAAAAACGTTTGGCCCCAGCAGTGTTGCCAGCGGCGCATGAATATTTTTCTCAATAAAGGTTTCTTCATCAAAATTATTTGTAATGTGGTCTCGGAACATTTTAAAATCTTGTGAATTTTCGGGTGATTTATGAAGCCAGGCGATTTGTTTGAGTTGCTCAAATTCATCCAGATAATCCTGGAAAAATGTGAGCGCTTGCCGGTAATTGCGCATCTTGTCAATGGGATGAAGACGTTCATCCTCAATGCCGAATATGGGATAAAGTCCATATAATTCACCAATTTGCGCCTGGGCGTAGTCAACCAGACCATTTTGAAACAGGTAGGTTAATGACGGTGTGCAAAGAATGGTGTAAGTGTGTTGAATTTGATTTCGAATCTGGCGTTCGATTTCAAATGCAGAACGTCCTAGCGAAACCATCTCAGCGGCTGATTGGACTAATAATCCCAGGCCGATTGAGGTGGTGTGTGAGTCAATTATTTGAATTTTTGGATTGCTGTATAACCCGGAAGCGATTTTTTCAACATTTGAGCAATATGGGAAAAGCGCGTTTGAGAGAAAAATGCATACGATTTCATTGTATTTTTCACTGAGCGCAACGAAGAAACTGCGGATTTCACTCATCGAAGGCATTATCAATTTTGGGGAAGTCTGCTCATCAGCTGAGGGCGGCAAATTTACTAGAGGAAAACCATCCTTGGTGTAAATTTTGCCTTCCAGTTGAAAAGACAGCGGGAGCGTGAAAACATGCTCCCGTCCCGCAAAATTCGATTTGGTTAACTGCGCAGTTTGGTCAGTGACAATGCACAATGAATTCATACATTACTCTATGGCTATGATGAATTGATAGTGAGGTTGACCGCCCTCATGCACTTCAATTTCGTGAGAGGGGTATTTACTGCGAATCACATCCACGATGCGATTGACTTCGCCTTTGGAGATATCGGCCCCATAAAACAAAGTGATTCTTTCCTTGTTTTGTGTTTCGGCATGCTCCAACAATCCCAGACAGGCATCTTGAATTGTATCTGTGGCTTTAATCAGCTTGCCATTGTGCAAAGCAATCACTTCACCCATTTTTACATCAACACCGTTAATTTCCACAGAACGGGTGGCAACGGTAATTTCTCCAGTCTCAACCTCTTTTAAGGCGTTTTCCATGTCACCAGCCACTTGATCCAGATCGGCGGTGGGCAGCAAGCGCAACATGGCGCTGAGGCCCTGTGGAATAGTTTTGCTGGGGATGACGTGGACTTTCTTGACCGTCATACTGGCTGTGGCTTGCGCGGTCATGATGATGTTCTTGTTATTGGGGAGGATGATGATTTTGTCGGTCGGCAAATTTTCGAAAGCAGCCAGTATCTCCTGGGTGCTTGGATTCATGGTTTGACCGCCTTCCACAATGGCTGACACGCCCAGGCTGGCAAAAATTCTGGAAATACCCGCCCCAGGTGAAACCGTCACAACTGCAATTTGCCCGGGTTCTACGGGTTCCAGGTTGAAATGATGCGTTTTTTCATTTTGAATACCTTCCATTTGAGCCAGAAGGTTTTCCATGGCAACTTTTGTGATGGTTCCCATTTGCATGGTGTAATCAATCGGTTCGTATCTTTTTTCTGTGGGCACGTGAATGTGCATGCGATAAAAGCCGTCGCCTTCACCGACCTGAATGGAAGTGCCAATTTCAGACAATCCACCGTAAAAAGAATCCAAACTGAACGTGGTGTTCGGTTTAAAATCGATAACCACTTCATAATCCTGTCCGGGCTCAATGGTTTCCATGGTATCTTCCAGTGAAAGATTGGCAATGGGCTGTACAATGGATGTTGATGTTTCCAGAGATTGTCCCTTGATATAGCGCAGCATGCCCTCAAGAACAAAGAACAATCCCTTTCCACCAGAATCCACCACGCCTGCCTGCTTGAGAATGGGTAACAGCTCGGGTGTGTGCTGTACGGATTGGTCAGCTGCTTCAACCACTTTTTCGAGAATGATCACCAGGTCATTGGATTCAGCCAGAGCCGCCTCGGCTGCGGCTGCCACATCTTTTCCCACCGTAAGAATTGTGCCTTCAACCGGGCGGACAACCCCCTTGTAGGCGGTATTCTTTGCCTCTTGCAAACCAGCCACTAATAGAGCCGCATCCATTGTTTCGACGCTGTCCAAAGCGCGCGCAAATCCACGCCAGAGCTGGGAGAGAATGACGCCCGAGTTGCCGCGCGCACCAATCAGCGCGCCCTGGGCAACCGACTGAACAAGTTTACCGATATTGTTTTCACCTGATTCGTCTATCTCTTTATAGGCTGACTGCATGGTCAGCAGCATATTGGTACCGGTGTCGCCATCTGGCACGGGAAATACATTTAAAGAATTGACAATTTGCTGGTTCGTTTTTAACCAGGTCATTGCAGCTTCAACCAGTTTTTTCATTCCTTGCCCGTCAAGAAGCAAGTGCGATTTTGCCTCTGGCTGTTGTGACGCGGCTGAGGTGGATGATTGACTACTCATAATGCTCCTAATAATAACATTGTGAAATCATGCGGAATATTTTCTAATCGGGATTACTTACACGTAAACCACGTACGTGAACATCAACACGGGTTACTGGTATCCCCAGAATTTTCTCAATTTGATATCGAACCGTATCTGAAACACTGGACGCAACAGATTTGATGCGGGTGCCATATTCAACAATGATGTATAGATCAATTTGGATCGCTTCACCATTGAAATGAACGTCAATCCCTGACAATGGATCTTTTACAAGCACATGCGCCAGACCTTCGGCAAAATTTTTGGCCGCCAAACCGACCACGCCATAAGACTGGTAAACAGCCTGGTTGGCAATTGTGGCTATTGCACGGTGCGAGATATAGATATCACCTAGAGGATTGGATCTCTCGTTTGTCATTTGTACTGCCTCTCTCATTCATCTTTTATTTCTTCTATTGATACAGAAGGAGGATTGTGATAAAATTTGGTTTTGGCATCGATAAATAATAAAACCATTCTGCATTTGGTGAATTTTTGAAAGGAATTATAACCATGGCGAGATGTGAAGTTTGCGGAAAAACAACTACCTTTGGTCATAACCGAAGTTTCTCTCAGCGGGCTACTAACCGGGTTTTTCGCCCCAACCTGCAAAGAGTTACGGTGATGGTTGACGGTCGCCGGGTGCGTAGGGTGCTGTGCGCCAGATGCATTCGAACGATGGTAAAGAGCAAATAAATAATACCCATTTTACAACAAAATGTCACGGCAACCGCCGTGACATTTTCATTTCTACGGCACTGATTTCCTTAAGGCTGCGATCCCGTCTGCAATACCGGTGGGGTATTTAAAAATGGATGTGGCTGCCACAAACACGCGGGCGCCTGCCTGGTATGTGATGGGCAGTGTTTCGGCAGTGATTCCGCCATCAACTTGAATTAATGGGTTAACCCCGATTTTTTCACAAAGTTCCTTCACATTTCGGACTTTTTCACCGGCCTGCGGGATATACTTCTGACCGGAAAACCCGGGATTAACGGTCATTACCAGCACCATGTCAACAGAAGGCAAAACGGCTTCAATTGCCCAGGCTGGTGTGCCGGGATTGAGGGCAATGCCGGCTTTGCATCCCAGCTCACGAATGACTTGAAGTGTGCGGTGGGCGTTTGGATTATCTTCGATGTGAATTGTTAACGTGGAAGCTCCAGCCTTTGCAAAAGCCTCCACATAATTCTGCGGTTTTTTGATCATTAGATGAACATCAATGGGAAGAGGGGAAATTTGCTTGCATGTCTCAATGACAAATGGTCCCATGGTGATATTGGGTACAAAGTGGCCGTCCATAACGTCAGCATGAATCCAGTCAGCACCAGCCTGTTGGACGGTTTTAAGATCGCTTTCAAGGTGTGCAAAGTTGGCTGAGAGAATGGATGTGGAAATGATTATTTTGTCTGACATGATAGCCTCAATATGGATAATAAGAATTATTTTGCCGTTAATGTAAACCAGATATAGATCCAAAATGGTATTAATCCGCCGGCTGTAAGCATGGCCAGCAAGCCCAGCAAAATTGTGATCCAATCGGGGGGGGCTGTTGGCGCAGCAACTGGTTCGGTGTGCATTCTTGGTGCCGGTTTTGAATTGGCCGGTAACATGGGGGTTGTCTCAGCCGTGGCTGTGGTAGGTTTCTCCACTGTGGTTGGCGCGGTAAACACAAGGTTTTCTTGCTTTGCGTAGGCTTTTAATATCCTGCCGAGTTGATCAGCGGTACGGTAGCGGGCTGAAGGCTCTTTGGAAAGAACTTTCAAGATGATTTGTTCAAGGGGTTGGGGAATCTTGGGGTTGTGGCGGCTGGGAGGAACCGGCTGCACACTCTGATGCAAACGGGTCAATTCATGTGGATCGTTGGATATGAAGGGCAATTTCCCGGTGAGCATTTCATATAAAATGATCCCCAGGGAATAAACATCGGATGCTGGTGAAGGGGCATTGCCAGCAGCCTGCTCTGGTGAAAAATACTGCGGTGAACCCCAGACCACTGAAGATTGTTCATCGGGATGGATGCTGCTTAAGGCACGGGCAATGCCAAAGTCTGTGACTTTTAAACGATTATCGGGTGTTACCAGCATGTTTTGTGGTTTTACGTCACAATGTACCAACCCGGCGCGGTGAGCGTAGCCGATCCCGTCGCATGCCTGGGATATGAGTTCAATGGCTTCATCGATGGTAAACCGTCCGCGGCGCTTGATGATGGTTTTTAGATCGGTGCCGGGGATATATTCCATCACGATGAAGAGTCTGCCGGCATCCAGGCCAAAGTCGTGAACGGTTACAATGTTGGCGTGTGAGAGGTTCGCAGCAGCTTTTGCTTCCTGACGAAAATGTTCCCGAAAAGCAGCGTCTTGCGAATAGTCAGGACGCAATACCTTAATAGCAACCGGGCGCTCAAGCATCAAATCGCGAGCGCGATAGACCATTGCCATGCCCCCTGTCCCAACTGTTTGAAGGAGCTGATATCGGCTATTTAATAATGGCGTTGCAGATGCCCCGTTCTCACTCATTGAAAAAATTATATCATAATCAAATTATTGGACTTGCATCGTTTATAATACAGTTCTTATGCTCAATCGTTTTAGTCAATCCTGGAACCGGTGGGTTCTCCTTGGCGCGGTGTTTATAGCCTGTTCGTTGTGCCTGTTTTTTGGCGGATTGTCGGTGATTTTATCATCAGCACAACCGCAACAACGGGTTCCCACTGCTGCCATGACCGTGCTGGTTGCGCCTTCTCCAACGGCGGTTGTGAGTCAGACTCCTGTCGGGGGCAATGGCGGGGTGATCGTTGTGGATGGAATATCCATTGGCAGTTATGTGCAAATATCAGGCACTGATGGGGCGGGATTGCGAATTCGTTCATCACCGGGAACGGATAATGATGTGCATTTCATTGCTCTTGACGAAGAAGTGTTTGAAGTCGATGATGGGCCTGTTGAGAAAGATGGATATACCTGGTGGCACCTTGTTGCGTCTTATGATGAAAATCGCAGCGGCTGGGCGGTTTCCAGCTTTTTAAAGTTTGTTGCTCAAAAACCCTGACGACAAAACCACAATTCAGTTTTTCAACCCATCTGATTGTTTTCTCGATTGTACGAAGCGGGAAAAATCGGCTAAAATGATTCTAAGGGCATTGTTGAGAATTAAGGTGTTTCTTATAGTAATTCCAGCTGTTTATTGATAAATTATTTTTATCATCTTTGCTGCAACGTAATTGACGTCCCGAAACCCTCACGGAAAAAATGAATAGATAATTTCGCTGCCAACATTGCAAACGAGTTGACCGTATTTTCGAGTTAATTATTCAGCGATTGGGGTGAAATGTTCAAACAAATCCTTGTTCCTTTGGATGGCTCTGAACTGGCAGAATGTGTAATTCCGCATGCACTATCCATTGCCAGGGTGTTCGGAGCCAGGTTGATTTTGATTCGCGTGCTTGATCGGAGCCGTGAAACAGTGCAAATGCGGCCTTTTGATTCTTTGAGCTGGCATATGAACGTTGCCGAAGCAATGGCTTATCTTGAACAAAAGGCAGATGTTTTCAGGAAAGGTGGTATAGAAACCACCTGCGAAGTGTTGGAAGGATCATCAGCCGAGAGGATTGTTCAGTACACGCAAATCAAACCGGTTGACCTGATCATCCTGAGCAGCCACGGTATGAGCGGGGTTGGCGGTTGGAGTCTTAGCAGTGTTGTGCAACAAGTTCT
This sequence comes from uncultured Anaerolineaceae bacterium, assembly GCA_964580315.1. GTDB lineage: Bacteria > Chloroflexota > Anaerolineae > Anaerolineales > Anaerolineaceae > CAZOKH01. The sequence continues at coordinate 9,237 of CAZOKH010000039.1, forward strand.
CCTGCGCATAGTCATTCCGGCAATGATCATACGTGCACACAGCGGCGCTGTTGAGCAGGATATCGAACTCAGTTATCAGAATATTTTTGTCCCGCTTGACATGTCGCAGCGGGCTGAATGCGCTTTGCCAGTTGCCATTCGGATAGCCCGGCAACACCGATCCCTGTTATACCCGGCGCATGTGGTCAGCAAACCGGAAATGCCGCGGCTGGGTCCGGTATCCCAGGAAGATGAGGAGTTGTCTCAACGGATTGTGGATCGAAATTTTGCTGAAGCATCAAAATATATTGAGCAGCTAAAAAACAGGCTGCAGGCTGATGACCTGGATATTCAACCGTTGTTATTTATTTGTGAAAACACAGCTGTTCGATTGCATCAGTTGGTTGATGAGAATAATATTGACCTGGTGGTATTAAGTGCTCATGGTTATACCAGCCATTCTCACTGGCCGATTGGAAGTATTGTGTCGAATTTTATGAACTTTGGGAAAACCCCTTTGCTGGTTTTGCAAGATATGCCCAAAGAAGCCTTGCGATCTCGATTGTTTGAAAACCAGGTTGAGCAGAAAAAGGGACATTAATTTATGGCATCAACCTCTTTGCAACAAACCAATGAGGAGGAAATTCCAACGGCATCGGGATCAAATGCTGAAGTTAACCACCATCGTGTCGATCCAGATTCGGGGAAACCATCTCCCAACAACTTGTTGCCCGGTTCAATCAGGGTTCCGCCCATTTTGTTGGATCGATTAAAGGTAATCTCAAAAATTCTACAGGAAGCCTACAATCAATTCCAAACATCAACCGATTCAAAAATCGCGTTGTCGTCTGCTGCTGAATGGATGTTGGATAACTATTATCTTTTACAACAGACAGTCAGTCAAATTCGACACGATCTACCGGTACAGTACTATAACCAACTGCCTAAAGTGGCTGATGGAAATGTAATTGGATTGCCGCGGATATTTGTCCTGGTTTCCCAGTTTTTCTCTGGTTGTAAAAATTATTTTGAGCCAGACTGTATTAAAAGATTTCTAAAACAATACCAACAGCAAACGCCGCTCACGATGGGGGAACTGTGGTGTTTACCGACAATGCTTCGTTACATTCTATTGGAACACCTTGCATCCAGTGTTGCCACAATTACGGAGATCGAAGCACCAGAGTGGCTGATAAAACCCCGTCAAGATGTAGAGGAAGCTAATTCCCGAGTAGCCAATGGAATACCTGCTCTGCGCCGTATTGATACAACCGACTGGAAGGCGGTTTTTGAAGAGTTGAGCGTGGTTGAGCAGATTTTGCAGGGGGACCCGGCTGGTGATTATTCCAAAATGGATTTTGCCACAAGAGACCGTTATCGGCGCGAGATCGAGAAATTGGCCACTCGGTCGCACAATAGTGAAGTGATGGTAGCCAGCGATGCTGTTGAACTTGCCAGGCAAGTGGATGATCACTGCAATACAGAATCAGGTTTATTAAGTCTTTCCTGCCAGGCAAAACAAAATCACGTTGGATATTATCTTTTATCGGATGGGATTCTTGCTTTAAAGCAAAAATTAGGAATCGTTCCCAATGCCAGCGAGAAAATCAGGGGATGGTTGCAGAAGAATAAAACCGGTATCTTTATTGGTTCCATTCTTCTTTTATCAGCCATGTTATTGGGGTTGATGATTGCTTATTCGTATTTCAGTGGCGGCGAACTACTCCATCACTTAATCGTTTTCCTGGTTGGGATAATCCCTGCAATGACCATTTCCGTTAGCTTGATCAATGTGATCGTGACGAATATTGTTCCGCCAGACGTGCTACCCAAAATGGATTACTCAACAGGAATCCCGGCACGAAACAAGACATTCGTGGTGATTCCGTCGATTGTTATCCATGATAGCGATGTGACAGGTTTGCTGCGCCAAATTGAACTGCATTTTCTCTCGAATGATGATGAGAACATTCGCTTTGGTCTATTAACCGATTTCGCCGATGCTCCAAACCAGCACATGGATAGCGATGATCATATGCTGGCTTTGCTTACAAGTGGAATTCAAGAATTGAATGAAAAATACCAAAGCAAGGGAAGCAATGACCGCCCATTTTTCCTGTTTCACCGCGAGCGCCGCTGGAACGAAAGCGAACAATGTTGGATGGCGTGGGAACGCAAACGCGGAAAACTGGTTGAGTTAAACAAAACCATTCTTGAAAATGCTGAGACATCTTATGTCGTGAAAATTGGAGATATTTCCTGGCTGACAGATGTTCGGTATGTGATCACCCTGGATAGTGATACGATTTTGCCGCAGGGGGTGGCAAGAAAAATGGTTGCAACTTTTTCACACCCGCTAAACCATGCGGTGTTTGACGAGAAACAAGAGAAAATTATCAGTGGTTATTCCATCTTGCAGCCCAGGGTTCAAGTCAAACCAACTTCGGTTGTGAAAACCCGCCTGACACGGTTATTCGCTGGAGAGATTGGCCTGGATTTATACAGCCGGGCTGTTTCAGATGTGTATCAAGATTTATTTAGGGAGGGAATTTATGTAGGCAAGGGAATCTATGATGTGCGTGCTTTTGAGCGATCGGTTGCGGGGAAAATCCCTGAGAATACCTTATTGAGCCATGATTTGTTTGAGGGGGTGCTGGGGCGGGCTGCCCTGGTCACTGATATTAATGTTTATGAGGACTATCCTACCCATTACCTGGCGTATGCACACCGTATGCACCGATGGATACGCGGCGACTGGCAATTGCTGCCGTGGTTGTTCCCCAAAGTACCGGGGCTGGATCGGCAAAAAATACCTAATCCCTTGTCCATAATTAGCCGCTGGAAAATTTTTGACAACCTGCGTAGAAGTTTGATGCCAATTAACCTCACGGCTATGTTGCTTTTGGGGTGGCTCATTTTGCCGGGCAGTGTATGGGTCTGGAATTTGATTGCGCTGAGTGTGTTGATTATTCCAATGCTTTACGGTTTCATTTTGCAGGTATCACGGAATGTGAATGACAACACTGTTCAAGTTCACCACAGTTCAATCCTCATAAATATTTATCGCTTTCTTTTGAATCTAACCTTCCTTTTGTATGAAGCAACCCTCACCGGTGATGCAATTCTTACAACGCTCACGCGTATCTATATTACCCATAAGCATTTGCTGCGGTGGGCAACCGCAGCGCATACCCTGCAACTTTTTCGGAAACAACACCGCCTGGGGGTAACCTGGAAGCAGATGGGGTCCGCGTCTGTTTTTACGGTTTTCATTTCGCTATTCGTACGAATTATCCGGCCAGGTTCGCTCGTTTATGCGTTGCCTTTTTTGGCGGCGTGGATTGTCAGTCCGTACGTGGCAACCTGGGTTAGTGTTTTAAAGGTAAAGCAGAGACAAGAAATTTCCGATGAAGAAATTTCAGTATTACGAAAAATTGCTCTGCGAACCTGGTTGTACTTCTCAATTTTTGTAACTCCCGAAGACCATTCGCTGCCGCCAGATCATTTTCAAGAATTTCCCCTGCGGCAGGTTGCGCATCGCACATCCCCAACAAACATTGGATTGCTGCTTACATCTGAAGTGGCGGCCATGGAACTTGGTTACATCGGCCCATTGGATTTGACAATTCGTATTCAATCGACGCTTTCGACCATTCAAGAGATGGACAAACAAAATGGTCATTTATTTAACTGGTATGACACACAAAGCTTAGCGCCCTTGTTTCCCCGCTATATCTCCACTGTTGATAGCGGAAACCTGGTGATGTGCCTGCTTGCAGCAAAGAATACGATTATTGCCATTCCTGAAATGAAGACCCTGCGGTGGCAGCGAATTCAGGGATTGATGGATACCCTGGGTGAAGTGTATGAAGTGATCAAGGGGTTGGATAAAGAGTTGGAAACCGCCCAGCTTATTTCAAATATTCAAAAATTGCAATCAGCCATTTTGAATTGCAAAGACAAACCAGATCAATGGTACTCGTTGTTGGATGATTTGCGAAATGACGGCACGACCGAGTTGGGGGCGAGCCTGTTATCTTTTATTGAAAGTAACAACAAGGTTCTTACTCAGGAATCGCTGGCTGAATTGAGAATTTGGATTGAGCAATTCAGTTTTCAGATTTATGATCTGCAACGCGAAATGGATAACCTGGCTCCCTGGATTGGTTATTTTCAGAAGATTCCCAGATACTTCACCGAGCAAAAAATTGATCTTTCATTGACAGAATTATGGAGAAGTTTCTCATCAGTTTTTGTTGATGATGTGGAATTGAAAAATCTGCCAGATATTTTTACATCTGGAACGGCGGCTTTAAAAACATTGATGGATGCCCTGGAAGAACGGCGGATTGCTGATCTTGATTCAGGCGCATATGCAATTTGGGCTGAGGCCCTGAACTGGTGCAAGGGTCTTTATCAGCAATTTCAGATCAGCCAAAATCTTGTCTTCGTCATGATGGATGGCTGGCGGCAAATTGAAGATTTTACTGAAAATTTTATTAAGCAGATGGATTTTCGTTTTCTTTTTGATAAAGACCGACAGGTATTTCACATTGGTTACAACGTTGAATCGGAAAGACTTGATTCAAATTATTATGATTTATTTGCATCTGAAGCCCGTATTGCGAGCCTGGTGGCTATTGCCAAGGGTGATGTACCTGACAGCCACTGGCTTCATCTGGCCAGACCTTTTACGGTGACGAATGGAACGACAACGCTGCTTTCTTGGAGCGCCACCATGTTTGAATACCTTATGCCGTCTTTGTTTTTTAAGACAGAGGAAAATACTCTGACGGGTTTGAGTATTGATAATGCCATTAAATCTCAAAAAGTTTATGCAAAAAAGCACAATGTGCCGTGGGGAATCTCGGAGAGCGCTTTTTATCATTTTGATTCGCAATTAAATTACCAGTATCAAGCTTTTGGCGTTCCGGGATTGGGCTTAAAACGAGGATTGGATGAAGACCTGGTAATCAGTCCTTACTCCTCATTAATCGCGCTGGAATTTGATCCTCAAAATGTGCTGGCGAATATTGAAAAACTTGACCGCCTGGACGCCAAAGGGCTATATGGTTATTACGATGCCATCGATTTTACCCCGGGAAGAGCGCAATCTTCGGGGGGCGAATTGGTGAAAACCTACATGGCGCATCACCAGGGGATGATTCTGCTTTCGCTGGTTAATTATCTGAGCAATGATATTGTAAAAAATCGTTTGCAATCTGATCCGCGATTTTACACGGCTAATTTACTGCTTTATGAAACAATCCCGCAAAATATTCCCCTGCTCATTCCACACAATATCCGTGAACCAAGGGCGGTTGAAGAGGGCACTGAAGAAACTTCAATTATTAGCTGGAATTACCCGGGCGAAACGCCGGTTCCCCAGGTGCATGTATTATCAAACGGCGATTATTCCCTGATGATCACCAATGCTGGAACAGGATACAGCCAATGGCAGGGTGTTGACCTGACACGCTGGAGACCGGATACGACTCTGGATAACTACGGGACTTTCATATTTGTGGCAGACCTTGACCGGCAGAAAAATTGGTCGGCGACTTTCCAACCCCTGCCCGGCGCCTCGCACCAATTTTCTGTTCAATTTGAACCGCATAAAGCGAACTACATCCACAGGGCGGAAAATCTTGTTATTGAAACCTCAGTGTGTGTATCACCCAATGATCCTGTTGAGATCCGAAAAGTACAAATCACCAATCACTGTAACGAAAGAAGAAACCTGCAAATTTTTAGCTATGGTGAAGTCATTTTAAATTCTCAACTGGCTGACAGGAGGCACCCGGCATTTAATAAGCTTTTCATTGATTCAGATTTTGATGAAGAAACGCAAACCTTGATTTTTAAAAGAAGGCAGAGAACGGAGGAAGATGGGGAAATTTGCCTTGGACATTGCATTTCGACAGCAAGCCAAAACCAGACAAAATACCTGTTTTGCTCTGACCGCGAAAAATTTATTGGGAGAGGGGGAAATATCCATGCGCCAAAAATTCTCAAGAATTCAGCCGGGACATTCAGTCATTCATTCACACCGGGCGATATACAGGCTCAGCTTGATCCAATTTTTTGTGCCGGGCTGCAAATTGAGTTAAACCCTCACACCGCTTATTCGCTGGCATTCTTGACAATAGCTGAAGAAACCCAGGCAAAGGTAAAAGAGCTGGCTCAAAAATATCAGAGTTGGAATCAGATCGAGAATGCATTTAATCAGGCGTTGAATCTGTCCAAGCAGAACATGAATCAGTTAGAGATTACCGGTAAAGAGCTTAAACAATACCACCAGTTATTATCTTTATTGTTATATCCGAACAGGGCATTACGGGCGAACACTTCTGTCCTGGCAGCCAACGAACTGGGACAATCGAGCCTGTGGCAATATGCTGTTTCGGGAGATTATCCCATTTTGTTAATTCGCGTTGAAAGCGAAACCGATATATCCATTTTGACGGAATTAATTAATGCCTATCTTTATTACCGCAGTATTGACCTGTTGATTGACCTGGTGATTTTTAACGATCATGACACAGGCTATAACCAGGAGATGCAAAACCTGGTATTTCGTTTGATCAACCGGTTGGGTGCGGGCAGGTTTTTAAATCAGCGCGGGGGAATTTTCCTGCTGAGGTCAGAATTAATTCCAATAGAACAGCGGATACTATTTGAGACCTGTGCCAGAGTGATTATTCGCCCCAACTCGGGTTCGCTGGACGAACAGTTGGCCAGGATGTTTGAACAACCCGTGCGATTACCCAGGTTTCAAGCAGCTCTACAGGTTCAGGAAGAACAATTCGAGTTGCAGAGTTTTTCAGCAAACAAATTATTATTCTTCAATGGCCTGGGGGGATTTAGCAAAGATGGTAAGGAATATTGCATAATTCTGGAAGAAGGGAAAAACACACCTGCGCCGTGGATCAACGTCATTGCAAACGAGCGGTTTGGCTATTGGATTTCGGAAAGCGGTATGGGAACAACCTGGGCTGAAAACAGCGGGGAAAACAAGATAACAACCTGGAATAATGATCCTCTGATTGACAACCAGGGCGAAGCCATATATCTTCGTGATGAAGATACGGGAAGGTTATGGTCGCCGACGCCACTGCCCTCCCGGGCAAAGACAACTTATTTTATCCGTCACGGACAGGGGTACAGTGTTTTTGAAAACTGTAATGAAGGAATTATTACATCGTTAACTTATTCCATCGCAAAGGATGATCCGGTTAAGTTTGCTTTGCTTCGTGTTCAGAATATTTCCAATCGAATTAGAAGAATTTCGGCGACCTATTATGCAGAATGGGCGCTGGGACCAGAGCGAGACATGATGCGGCCGTACATCATCACCGACTTTGACACCACGACTCATACTCTTTTGGCGCGCAATCCTTACAACACCGATTTTAAAAAGCAAGTGGCTTTTCTGACCGCGACCCGGTCTCCACATGGTGTTACGGGCAGCCGGGTTGAATTTTTAGGGCGAAACGGGAATTTTCAGGATCCGGCAGCAATGAGAAGAGTGGGGCTGGCCAGCACGATTGAGGCCGGTATGGATCCATGCGCTGCTTTTCAACAACTCTTATGGTTGGCTCCCGGAGAGGTGAAAGAGGTTACATTCTTGTTGGGTTGTGGAAAAACCGAAAAAGAGACTGAAGAACTCATCACGAAATATCAGGATTTTCGTAATGTAAAAAATGAAATGGAACGCACCAGGCAATACTGGGACGAGATTTCTTCAACCATAAACGTGAAAACTCCCGAGCCGGCGCTGGATTTGATGTTGAATCACTGGCTTCCCTATCAAGCCCTGGGTTGTCGAATTTGGGGACGTTCAGCCCTGTATCAATCAAGCGGAGCATACGGTTTTCGTGATCAATTGCAAGATGTGCTTGCTTTGCAATATACCAGGCCAGAATTTGTCCGTTCTCACATCATTGAAGCGGCAAAAAGGCAATTCCATGAGGGAGATGTATTGCACTGGTGGCACCCGCCATATAATCGAGGAGTTCGCACACGTTGTTCAGATGATTTGTTGTGGCTGCCTTATGTTGTGTGCAATTATGTTGATGCAACTGGCGATTTTTCCATCCTGGATGAAAAAATTCCCTTTTTGCAGGCAGCTCCTTTAAGAGCTGAAGAAACCGAACGGTATGATCATTATCAACCCGGCGACGATAACGAGGCTACGCTGTTGGAACATTGCCGTAGGGCTATTGAAAAGGGAAGCACCAAGGGGAAACACGGGTTGCCGTTAATTGGCAGCCATGATTGGAACGATGGAATGAATCGGGTGGGGATCGAGGGTAAAGGTGAAAGCGTCTGGATGGGATGGTTCCTTATTGATGTTTTGAACCGTTTTTCAGCTTTATGCGAAAAGATTAATCGTAAACAATTAGCGGTGTTGTATCTGGGTAGAAGGGAAGAATATATCAAAGCTATTCAGGCAAATGCGTGGGATGGAGATTGGTATTTGCGTGCATTCTACGACAACGGTGAGCCGATGGGCTCCAAAAACAACATGGAATGCCGCATTGATGCCATAGCACAATCCTGGGCGGTAATTTCAGGGGCGGCTGATTATCACCGCAGGATTTCGGCCATGAATGCTGTTTGGACGGAACTGATCAAAGAAGAAGAAGGTATTGTGTTGCTTTTTACCCCGTCTTTTAATCACTCCAATCAAAACCCCGGTTATATCAAAGGCTATAAACCGGGTGTGCGTGAAAATGGCGGGCAATATACACATGCCTCAGCCTGGACGGGATGGGCATTTGCCGAACTGGGAGATGCTGAGAGGGGGTTGAAAGTGTTTCGTATGATTGCTCCCATCTATCACAGTGATAGTCCAGAGAAGATCAAACAGTATCGCGTTGAGCCCTATGTTGTGGCGGCAGATATCTATGGTGAACCACCCTTTACGGGAAGAGGGGGGTGGACCTGGTACACCGGATCGGCTGGATGGCTGTATCGATTGGGCCTGGAAAAAATCCTAGGGTTTAAGAAAGAGGGAGATTTTCTAACCATAAACCCTGCCATTCCTGCTGACTGGAACGGATATCAAATTGATTACCGGTTTGGTTCCTCTCGCTATTCCATCCTGGTTATTGCAAAAGCAACGCCATTCACGGCTGTTACGGATGTGATTTTGGATGAACAAATCTGCCCGGATCAGAAGATTCCTCTTAAAGACGACCACAATGATCATTTTGTCAAAATTATTCTGGGGTAAAATATTCGCTTAACCCGGGACTATTGCAAATCGAAAGGATGGAATCATCAATGAGAATCGCTTACCAGGGAGAGGCGGGTGCTTTTTCAGAAGCGGCGTCATTTGAACATTTTGGTCAACAGGCAGAGCCGGTTGCTTGCCCATCTTTTCGAGATGTTTTTCTGGCGGTGGAAAATCGGGATTGCGATTTTGGCATTATTCCCATTGAAAATTCACTGGCTGGCAGCATTCATCAAAATTATGACCACCTGATTGAGAGCCGGTTGAACATTGTTGGCGAGCATTTTCTTCGCGTGAGACATTGTTTGCTTGCCAAGCCAGGTGTCAGGTTGGAAGAAATTCACAAAGTGATCAGTCATCCCCAGGCGCTGGCTCAGTGTGAGCATTATTTGCGCTCGTTAAAGCATGTGGCTGTTGAGCCGTTTTACGATACTGCTGGTAGTGTGAAGGCGGTCAGTGAGATGGAAAACCGGGATGTGGCCGCCATCGCGTCGAAACGCGCTGCTGAAGTTTACGGTTTGAATATTCTTCAAGAAGGCATTGAGGACAACCAGGCTAACTTTACACGTTTCCTCGTGTTATCCATTGAGCCAATTGAGGACCCCGGTGAGGATGCGAAAACATCCATTGTGTTTACATTGACCAACCAGCCGGGGTCATTGTTCAAGGCTATGAGTGTGTTCGCCCTGCGGGACATTGATCTAACCAAGATTGAATCGCGCCCGCTTGTTGGAAAACCCTGGGAATACCTGTTTTACATTGATTTTATTGGATCCACCAACAATCTCACCATTACCAGGGCGCTCGATCATTTGCGCGAATACAGCATCAATTTGCGGGTGTTGGGGAGCTATCCAAGACATCGTTTGTAAAACAAGATGTTTTACATTTTTTTGGGGACAAAAATTTCGACCCTGTTTCGGCCCAGTTCTTTTGCCTGGTAAAGTGCTATGTCGGCGGTTCGAATTAACTCTTCAGCCGTGCTGGCAAATTCTGGCAACTGGCTTACACCGGCAGAAATGGTGACTTTATTAAACTGGTTTTCTGAAAACTGAATTTGCAACTGGCTGATCTCCTGGCTTAGCTCTTGAATCCTGTGATAAGCATCACTGGAGGTTACTTCCGGCAGGATGATCAAGAACTCATCCCCTCCAAAACGGCACACAACGTCTTCTACGCGCGTGTGTGTTTGTAAATATTGACCAATTTGCTGAATGATTGAGTCGCCGATGTCGTGACCATAACCATCGTTATAGTCTTTGAAGCGATCGATATCGATCATCGCCACACTGACGCCGCGGTTCGTGCGCTGGACTTTGTGGACTTCTTTTTCCAATGTCTCTTGCATAAATCTACGGTTGTATAAACCGGTCAGCGGATCGTGAATGGATTGTATATGCAACTGATTGCGCAAGTCCAGGTTCGCAATGGCAAGGGCGGTTCTTTCGGCAATGGTTTGAGCCAGGCGGCTGATTTCTTCAGAATCATAATTACCCGATAGGAGCAATTGCATCACCCCAAAAAGTTCTCCGTGTGAAAGCATGGGGATGCAAACACAACCGGTGTGAGAGGTTTTAACAGGTTTTTGCTCTTCTTCGTTGTTTTGAAAACCCAATTCGTCCTTCGCGTGGCTGCACAAAATGTTCTCAATCGGGGGAAAGACGGAGAATATGCGCCCCCTGCGCACTGCCCAGCAATCATTTGATGCGAAAGACCTGGTTGCGGGCGGATTTGCACCCCAGGATGTTACCGCATGGTATTGTTGTTCGACGTTATCCAGAATGTAAATAGCCCCGGAGTGCCCGGGAAAAAGCAGCGGTGCAAAATCTGATATGATGGCGTAGGCGTCTTCTACCTGGCGGCTGCTTTGCAGCATGTCCCCCATTTCGTTCAGCAGCATGAATTGTTGATTGCGCAATTGAAGCAGGCGAACGGTGTCGTGTAATTCTTGATTGATCTGGTTTAACGTTTCTTCAGATTTCTTTCGTTCGGTAACATCATAACAGGTGCCCTGTATGTATCTTAGATTTCCCTGTTCATCCACTGTGTTTTGCATCAATTCATTAATCCAGTGAATTTCACCGTTTTTATGAATGATGCGATATTCCAGCTCTACAACTGCATCGACTTCATTTTTCAGTCTCATCCTGGCATCGTTGACCCATGCC
>CAZOKH010000039.1:20631-31995 GCA_964580315.1 uncultured Anaerolineaceae bacterium
TGCATCCCAGAGTTGATTATCGGCGAGCAAAGCCTGTGATGAATAACCAGTGAGTTGGGAAACTGATCCGTTGATAAAAATGGGGGTGAAATTCATGTCGGTACGAAAGACGATTCCATGAAAGTTTTGGATGAATGAACGATACTTTTCATCGCTATCCTGCAGGGCTTTTTCGACTTGTTTCAAGGGTGTTATGTCTTGCATGATGGTAACCAGATAATTCAGCTTTCCATCTTCAAGAATTGGTTTCCTGCGATTTTGGAAGAATCGAATTTCATTGTTCACTTCAAGCGATGTTTCGGAGGTAATTTCTCGAACAGATTGCAAAACGGCCTGCTTATCTTGTTCGTACTGGCCGAAAAGGAAAGGCGCAATGGATTGGAGGTTGTTTTCAAGAAGCCGGGTGTACCGAAGCTCGGGTTGAAGCAGTTCTCTGAATCTTTCATTGGAAAGCGCGACGCGGTCCAACTGGTCTGTTATATACACAATATCCTGGATGGAATCGAGCGCGCTTTTTCCCAGATTGATTCGGCTGTGTTGCTGAAGATCGGTGGGGGAGTTGAAGTCAAAAACCAAACTTCCTGAACCAATCAAAACAACCGGGGTTCCTGAATTCAAGAGATCAGGACGGAATATCCAATGAATGGGCTGCAATATCCCTTTGTTATTTTTATGGTGAAGCGTGATGGCGGCTGTTGTTTTCTTTTCGAGAAGAGCCGCTAAAAATTGTTGGAATTGCGAACGTTGGAATTCGGGAATGGTTTCAGAAAAGAGGCGTCCCACAAGTTCGTTGTGCGGCTTGGAGAGATAGTCGCAAAAAGACAGATCAACCCTGGTTATGATTGACTGCGGGTTTAGGGCAATATGAAAGTCATCAGGTTTTTCTTTTACGTTATTCAACCCGAAAATGTCCCTGTAAAAATTCTAAGCAATTGGTTAGAACCAATATTTGGAAAAAGCATTGTGAATGGTGCAAGAAACACGCCGTTTCCAACCGCGTTTAGTATCTCCCCTGGCAAGAATCATGCAACGATGATAAACAACGTGCCCGTTTTTCTTGAATGGAGGAAAAAATGAAAAGAAAAATCTTTTTTCTTATTATTGCAATGGCATTGATTCTTTCTGCCTGCAAATCGAAAGATGCCGGTGAGGAACCAAAATCGATTTTGCCGGAGAGATCATACCCGCAATATGAATACAGTATGGTGATGACTCGTTGCACTCGGGCTGAAACCGAGATGATGTGTAAAAACTTTGGCGAAGATGACCCCGTGTCTTTAAACAATATGCTTTCGGCAAAAGGTCTTGAGGGCTGGGAACTGGTAAACGTTCTTACCGTAAGCGAGAAAAAGGGCCCGGTGCACACATTTATCTTTAAACGAGTGCCTTAGAAATGTATCAGGCAACCTGCGGGGTGCGGTTTGATTTGACGCACCCCGTGTACGGTTTTTCTAGCCAAAAATAAAGGGAAACCATTGGTTGAGCAAGGGAATTATGACGATCAATCCCCAGGCAACCAGCGGTCCAACCACGATTCCCCCCACAATGTCAGAAAAATAGTGAACCCCCATCATCACGCGAGACAGGCATACCAGAATTGCCCAGATGGTTGTGATCCAGGCCAGCCATGCCGGTCCCAGTGCGATGAAAAGTGCTGCCATAAGCGCAACCCTGGCGGCGTGGCCTGATGGAAAGGAGTGGGGGTCAGTATTGCGATATATGGCTCCCCATTCACCGGCAGGTCTGCGCCGGCGGATCATGAACTTGAGAATCAAGACCAGGACTGCCTGGGCAAAAATGCCGATTCCCAGAACCGCTAATCGGTATTTCCATTCTCCATGGCTGAAAAGCCAGATAAGACCGATGACTGGTAAAAGTATCCAGGAATCGGCTGAATGCGCCAGAAAGCTGAAAAGATGGTGTAAGAAATCGTCCTTATCATCCAATCGGACTTTCCTGGAAAGATTTGCGTCAAATTCCAGAATTTGATTGAATAAATTCATTGAATTATTTCTCTAAGTCGTTTTTCAAAATTTCAAGCTGGAAATGCTTGTCCACATCCATGCCAATTTCAGCAAAGGGGCAAATTACCGCCTGTCCGCTGATTTTTAATTTCTTGCTGATGGCTTTCACAGCTTCGTTTAATGTTAGTTGCCCTGTGATCAACCGGAATAAGAACGGAATGCCAATTAGCGCGGCCTGCCGGACTGGATTTTTCCGGGTTTGATATAACTTCAGGGTGATCGGGTTCTCCAGGTTCGCCATGTTCCTTCGTATAGCATTCATGTCGCCGCCGCATAGTTCATAATCTTTAAACCGAACGTAGGTGCGTCGGGAATCCGGGTAGCGGCTCTCCATTGTGCGGCGTTCCAGGACGTTGTAATAGAAATCATAACCGCCAACCATTGTTTGATGTATGAACCACTCAATCATGGCGGGTTGGACAGCGGGAATGTCACCGGAGACAACCAGGATTAGTTTGTCCTGTTGGTCTTTTTTTTGTTGCGCGGCAAAACAAATGTTTCGGATGGAATCTCCCTGGTCTGGCAGGTAAATAAGCGGGTGGCTGCATTGGAGGGAAATATCTGCCGGGAGACCGACCACATAGACTTGATCTATTTGTGAAACGTTTGAAAGGGTATCCAGCACCCATTGCACCATTGGCTTTCCCTTGATTGGAATAAGGGACTTGTAGCCAAATTTTGTGTGTGAAAAAAGCGGGTCATTTTGCGGGGTGATTCCACCAGCTGTAACGATGGCATCCATGGCTATAATTCCTGGATGTGAGGGGTCATTCCCAGTTTGTCAATTGATTCATTAATGAAGCGGAAGTAGTCTTTGTTGTTCGCGTAATTGATTGGATGTTGAATGCCGGCCGCAGCGACCAGGGCAGCTTCCATCATGTTGGTGCCGAAGGTTCGTCCTTCCAACATGGGGGTTGTGGTCATCAAGTATTTCACACCTGACTGGCGGAATAGTTCTCTATCTTCGGCAGTGGTGGTGTTGGTCACGATGATTTTCCCATCAAGGCGTTTGGGCATGTAACGTGTGATGTAGTGGCAATCTCCGTTGATTACGGTTGCCCATTCAAAATATTTCTGAAAACGGGGAGTGCGTTTTTCCTGGGCTTCGCCCACAGGATACAGCCATTTGAAAGGCAGTCGCGACATGACCGGAAGCAAAATTTTCGCAATTTTAATCAGGGTTTGTTCTTTTTGGATGGGCAGTGATAAGCCCAGGGCAAACATAAGGTCGCCGATGACACATTCATAACCGGCGCGGAAGAAACCATGCGACAGGCCAAAACGATCAACCGCGCTGGTCATAAAAGCCCGTTTTTTGCCGACCTGCTCGCCAAGTTCCCTGTCAAGGTTATCGGCTGCTTTTAATTCCAGGGTTTCTTTTAAGCCCGTGCCGTCAACCAGCGGTGTTTTCTTTACGCCTGCGAAAACAGATTGGACTGAATGTAATGGATACCAGTGATTGCTGATCAGGAAGCCTAAAATCGTGCCGCCCACTCCAAAGGCATCCACTTTCCCATCCATCTCACGATAGAGGCGGGCGGCTTCTTGAAGGTCTCCATCAGTGCCAATTCTCTCAAGCTGAACTTTTTCACCTAAGATTTCAATTTGGACTAATTTATTTCTTTTCGAAGAACCGATACTAATGCTGACGGCATGTTTCATGAAGCAAACTCCCTTGAAGGATGGTTGCGAGTATACCACACCTATGATAACCCCCATTTATGCAAAAAGTCACATCTTTTCAAGTAAGGCTGGCAATAAATGATTTTTTAGGAATTTGAAAAGAAACGAAATTCTGACAGAGATATTTGCGTGTGTTTGAACTGCCCAACGGGTTCAATTGTGCGCCTGGATATCCTGGAGTCTGGTTTCCAGGTCTCTTACCTGGTTGATTAGATTGTGTAACTCTTCCAGGGGAATGTAATTCTCAACTTTCTCGCCTGTTTGCAGTTTGTCGGTCGATTGTTTGAATCGTGGATCAGTTAAATGATTGATCAGTTTTCCGAGTTCTTTCGGGCTGATAATTCCATCTTCGTTAAGGATGGTCAGACGACGGTTGATTTCGTTGTTGATTGTCTCATCCAAAAAGTGATTCGTTGAACTGAAGGCATCATGAAAATGCGAAAAAGCTGCATTGCTGGTTTGAATTATCCGTGCAAGGATTGAATTGGGAACATAGGCGCCAATTCGTTTTTCAAGGTCCAGAATAACCTGAAGAAGTGTGGCTGCGGTAAGGTCGGCTCCTGATTTGTGATCCACAATGTGAACTTCTTCGCCGTTTTGAACCATGCCGGCAATTTCGTCCAGATTCACATAACGGCGTGTTTGTGTATTGTAGAGTTTTCGATTGGTGTAACGCTTTATGATGGGCATGTAAAAATTATAAAACGAAATACAAAAAGCGCGGTATGCGGACTTAAGTCAACATACCGCGCTATTGGAAAACGAATCCATCAGGACTGTTTTTGCGATTGCAAGTCCTCGATTTTTTTATTCAATTCCAGGATGCGGGCAGTTAATTCCTCGATATCTGAACGGGTGGCATAGCGTGAATGTTTTTGAGATTGTTCCGCACGAACATCGTCAATAAATTTTTGCTGTTTTTCAACAACTTCCTTGACAAGCTTTCGGGCATCTTGTTCGGCGATTTCGCCGCGTTCAACCAGACGGTCGACAAAATCTGAAATCTCATCCTGCGCCAACACAGCCGCCCCAACGCCTGCAAGTAAAACCTTGCGCGATAACTCAAACAATCCAAAAGACTTGGCTGCAGAAGATGTTTCATCATGTGAAGTGGTTTCTTTTTTGGGCATTTTTTCTTCTCCTGAAAAGGACCAGTTATTGATAACGCAACGCGTTATTTGTTATAATATAACGCATTGCGTCAAGTATGTCAATCGTCCGATCGGCTTACATCTTTCAGAGTAGAATGTTATTGTATTTATTCAAGCAATGCCCGGGCATGATGGGAGTGGGATAAATTGTTCAGAACGATAACACGGCCAATCCAAAGCTTGCAGCGTTTTCGAGATGTGCAAACCGTCCTGGTTCGGTATGGTTTTGATATGCTTTTTGAGCGGGAGGAAGTGCAGGAGATCAGGAAACTGTTGAAGGAAAAACTTCATTTGCCGGTTAAAGACCTGGAAATGAAGACATTCCCGGAACGTCTCAGGCTGATGTTCGAAGAGCTTGGGCCAACTTATGTCAAACTGGGACAAATTCTATCCAGTCGAAGCGATGTACTTCCAGAAAAGTGGGTGGATGAGTTATCCAAATTGCAGGATGATGTTCCAGCATTCCCGTATGATGAAGTGCGAGAGGTGTTCCTGGAGGAATTTGGCAAACCTCCCGAAGAAATTTACTACGAATTTGATCCGATCCCCGTTGCGGCTGCGTCTATTGGGCAGGTGCATCGTGCCAGGCTGCACAGCCTGCAAAAGGTTGTGGTGAAAGTTCAGCGTCCCGGGATCAAACGGCAGGTTGAGTCTGACATTGAAATCATCCGGGAAGTGGCGCGTTTGTTTGAAACGCGCACAGCCTGGGGGAAACAGTATGGAATTCTTGCAATTGTGAATGAATTTGCCGAGACTCTCAAGGCTGAAATGGATTATCAAATTGAAGCAGCCAATGCCAACCGCTTGCTTCGCAATATGGAAAATGTTCAGGGCGTTTATGTGCCTTTGACTTTTCCGGATATGTCCACGTCGCGGATTCTAACCATGGAAGCCGTGGCGGGAATCAAGATTGACAACCTGGAAGCGCTTGACGAAGCTGGCGTCGATCGAAAGAAAGTGGCTGATGTATTAATTCACAGCATTTTTAAACAGGTGCTGATGGATGGCTTCTACCAGGCTGACCCGCACCCGGGAAATTTCCTGGTTGAAAGCACGACCGGAACCATAAATTACATCGATCTTGGGATGATGGGCGTCCTGGGATCGGGACAGCGCGACTTATTGAGCGATATTGTGCTGGCGATCATTCAGCGGGATACGCATGAGATTGTAAAACTGGCAATGGAACTGGGGGCGGTTTCACAGGAAGTGGATGAGGCCCGGTTGGAGCGGGATTTTGATCGGATTCTCAACAAATATCTCGACCTGGCTCTGGATCAAATCTCTTTCTCGTCAATTTTGCAAGAAATATTGTCTGTTCTCTTTAAGCACCGCATTCGTTTGCCTTCGGAATTCAGCCTGGGGATTAAAGCCATCATGCAGGGCGAGGCAGTTGCTCATGCACTGGACCCAGATTTGATTATTATGGAAATTGCCCGATCTGTAGCCCGCCAGGTGTACTTCAATCGACTGGTGCCCAAGGACATTGCTTTCGAGCTCCTAAGAAATACCCGCCGCTTAAATCGTTTTCTGAAAATGCTGCCTGACGTAAGCGAATCAATTCTTAAACAGGTTCAAAACGGTGAGCTTCGGGTGGGGCTGAATGTTCCAGATTTTGACGAGCAATTAAACCGCATCCAAAATATTGCCAACCGGATGACGGCAGGGCTAATTCTTGCCGGAATGATCATTGGCTCATCCATTGCCATGAATGTCTCGCCCGAATCATGGAAATATATCCCCATCCTGGGAACGATCGGGTTTATCTTATCGATTTTATTGGGCGGCTTTCTGATCTGGAGTACATTTTGGGATCTCTGGTCGTCCAGCCGCCGTATTCGTCAAATTCGGAAAAAGAAGCAAAAAAGCGGCAGGGATTAGTCTTCCTGCAATTGCGATCCTGACAATGATTCAAACACTGCAAGGATGGCGGAATTATCCTGCGCGCCCAGGCCCATTTCAACCATGGCATTATAAAGCTGGGTGTGTATGGCTGCCGATGGAAGCGGCACACCAAATTCTCGCGCTGAATCCATTACGATGTTCATATCTTTAGCCTGCATCGAACTTTTGAAACCGGGCTGACGATTGCCCTTAAACAGACGGTCAGGTTTCTGATCAAGCGTCCAGCACTGGGCGGCGCCGCCGCGAATGGCCTCAACTACTTTTTGGGGGTCGGCGCCTGCTTTTTGTGAAAAGATCAGCAATTCAGCCATGGCTACCATCTGAGCGGCGACCATGATTTGATTGGCTGCTTTGGCAATTTGACCGGTTCCTGCTTCACCAATGCGTGTGATGGTTTTTCCCATAGCTTCAAAAATCGGGCGGACGGTTTCAAGCGCGCTTGCAGGTCCTCCAACCATGATCGTTAAGGTAGCGTTGCGCGCTCCCACTTCCCCGCCGCTTACGGGAGCATCAAGCGCTTGCACATTTTGTTCTGCCAGTTTGGCTGCAATGAGCCTGGCGGTGGCCGGTTTTATGGTGGAATTATCGACAAAGATTAATCCCGGATGTGCACCTTCAATAATGCCATCCTTCCCCAATGTCACTTTTTCCACATCAGGAGAATCGGGGAGATTGGTGAACACCACATCCACCTGCCGGGCGACTTCAGCCGGAGACGAAGCACGTTTTGCGCCCAGATTAACCAGTTCATCGACAGCCGCCTGGCTGCGGTTGTGTACAACAACCGGAAATCCTGCTTTTAATATGTTGCTGGCGATTGATTTGCCCATTAAACCCAGACCGATGTATCCAACTTTGAGCATGGCTGCCTCCAATTTAGATCATTTTTGTTTTCAATCCTACCATGTAATGCGGGCATTTGACCACCGTGTTAAAATCTAGTTACACCATTTTTTAGATGTGGAGAAAAACTTATGGAACGTAAAGTGCCCAGCACCGCTTCAGATGAAATTGCCCTGTATTTACAGACAATTTATTCCTTGCTACGGTCAACCTCTGAAGTGCAGGTGCGCACCCTGGAAGAAGTGCATGCCGGGATGAATTCAACCCTGCATTTATTAGCCCGTGAAGATGCACCCGATGTGGGTGCTCTAATTTATAGCTCACTGCGCCTTCCGGATTGCATGCCGTATGTTCAAACGGTGACACTGGGGCAAAACCAGGCAATTTTTATTCAACATGGCTATGGGAACGTGGAACAATGGCAAAATGCAGATGCCCGGGCGCGCAGGCGGCGCTGCTTCTTTGATGGAAAAGGCACGCTGGCTTGCTATATAGCCAGCCGTTCTGACATTGAAGATGTCGTCCCGGCTTTGACTGCATATCAAATTGAGTGGAATAAATTAAACAGCCTGCTGCAGCATTGTCCTGATGACTGGTTCGAGAAAGCGGCCAAGCGACATCCACAGCAATTTGTTGAATTGGCAAAACAGTTGCTTTTGAACCCGGATGACCTGGAAAGGTTGCTGGTTATATGGGGTGAGGGATTCAGCGAAATGCTGAAGGCAATCAAGGCGAAGCGCTGCAACTTGCGCATTCGCTTGCTGAGCGGATCGCTAAGTGATTACTGGCGAGCCACCCGCGCCTGGTGGGAAAATATAGCCCGCCACGTGCCAGACCTGGATAAACGGCCGGTTTATTTTGTGTCCAGCAATCCACACAGCATTGCCAACCTGATCTCGGGCTTCACGGATCATCACCGCGAAGAATTGATCAATTTTGTTGAACAGGGTGATCAGCCTGAGTTGAACGAAGAATGGCAAAAAATCAAATCCAGTGAAGTGCCGTCGGACCCCGGTAACTTTTTATATTACGTGCTGAAAAAATATCAACAAACTCCAGCCGGTTCGCGATTGGTGGAAGAGCAATACATCCGGGAGTTGCAAACTGGAATGGTTCGTGTTCCATCAGAACATTCCTTTGATATTGAAGCCCAGGTAATTGAACTATCCAAAATGGATGCCAGTGGATTTGATCAACGTTTAAAACATGAAGACTGGCGTTTTTTGCAAAAGAGTGATGCGGTTATTTTGAACATTGATTATCCACTGGGTGTTGCAGCTTATCATCTGTTGTTTAAGATTGCCGAGCAGGCTGGCTCGATTCCGGGTGTTTATATCATGGGAAAAGCCGCCTCGCTCAACGGCAAACGGGGTGATGTGCTCATCCCAACCGTGGTTTATGATGAACATTCCAAGAATACCTATATGTTCCGTAACGCTTTCGGTGCGGGAGATATCATTCCTTACTTAAAATATGGGTCGATCCTGGATAATCAGAAAGCGGTGACAGTGCTGGGAACGTTCCTGCAAAATTCACGCGTGATGGATGTGATTTATCGCGAGGGGTACACGGATATTGAAATGGAAGCGGGCCCATACCTGTCTGCCATTTATGAAATGTTCCGTCCCAAACGCCACCCGGTGGATGAGATTGTCAGCCTGCACCGATTGCCGTTTGACCTGGGCATTCTGCATTATGCATCAGACACTCCCTTGAGCAAAGGCAAAAACCTGGGGGCGGGCACGCTGTCATACTTCGGCATGGATTCTACTTATGCCACTTCTATTGCTATTCTAAACAGGATTTTTGAGCTCGAAAAGGAACGGATCGAGTAATGAAAAGAAGAGCGCCGCAAAAACGGCGCTCATTTTCTTTTACAAGTTTTTCAATTGTTCTTTGAGTTTTTCAGCGGTTTCCATAAAGGTAGCCAATTTTTTCCGTTCGTTTTCGACCACGGCTGGGGGCGCTTTTTCGGCGAAGGGGCTTGAAAGCAAGCCTTGCAAACGGTTGATCTGGCTTTGTGTTTCTTCCAGTTCTTTTTTCAGGCGGGATGCTTCAGCGGCGGTGTCAACCAGACCGGCCAGCGGCAGATAGATTTCTACCCCCGAAACAACCAGCGAGATTTGCCCCTGGGGTTTCTCAGCCAATGAAGCAACCAATTGGGTTTGGGCAAAATCAAGATGCGCCAGAGCAGTTATGGAATTAATTTGAGACTGAAGCACATTTATCCGATCACCCGCCACGATGGTGGCTGGAATACGTTTGCCGGGTTCGACTTTCTTTTCGGTGCGCAGATTGCGCAATGAGCGAATAACTTCCATTACCAGTGAAAAATCTGAAACAGTTTGCTCATCCTGTTCGGAGGCAGGTTGCGCTTCGGGCCAACGGGCAATGATTAGCGCCTCTTCCCAGCCGCCCTGCGGCTGTACCTGTGGAGAGTGTTCGAGCGCAGCCTGTTTGAGATGCCCCCAAAGTTCTTCTGTGATAAAAGGCGTAAACGGGTGCAGAAGCCGCAGGCAGGTGTCGAGGGTGTGCACCAATTGCTGCGCGGTATAGAAAGCCCGGTCGCCGCCTTCAGTCATTTGCAGCTTGGCAATTTCAACATACCAGTCGGCAAATTCACTCCAGAAGAAATCGTAAATTTGACGCCCGGCCTCACCGTATTGAAAGGTGTCGAACAGGCGCTGCACATCACGCACCAGGGTGTTGAGGCGCACTTGAATCCAGCGGTCTGCCAGGCTCCATTGTGGTTCGCCCTGTGCCGATGTCGGCGCCTGCTGCAGGGTGCCGATCACAAAACGACCAGCGTTCCAGACTTTGTTGGCAAAGTTGCGGTTAGCTTCAACTTTTTTGGTGCTCAGGTTCATGTCATTACCGGGCGTGGAACCCACCAGGAGGGTGAAGCGCAGGGCATCGGTGCCCATCTGATCCATCACTTCCAAAGGATCAATCACGTTGCCTTTGGTTTTGCTCATTTTTTGACCGTGCTCGTCACGAATCAAACCATGCAGGTACACCGTGTCAAATGGAATTTCCCCGGTAAATTCCAATCCCATCATAATCATACGCGCCACCCAGAAGAAGAGGATGTCGTAACCGGTTTCCATCATGGTGGTTGGATAAAAGTATTTCAGATCAGATGTTTCATCAGGCCATCCCAGGGTGGAGAAAGGCCATAAGCCGGAGGAGAACCAGGTGTCCAGCACATCTGTATCTTGCGTCAGGCGGGTGCTGCGGCATTTGGGGCATTCCGTGGGGTCTTCTCGCGAGACAATCACTTCTCCACAATCGGCGCAGTACCACACCGGGATACGGTGCCCCCACCACAATTGACGGCTGATGCACCAGTCTTCAATGTTTTCCAGCCAGTTGTAATAAACCTTGGTGAAACGGTCGGGAATAATCTTAATGCGGCCGTCCCGCACGGCATCGAGCGCTTTTTCGGCAAGCGGTTGGATGCGCACGAACCACTGGGTTGAAACCATGGGCTCGATGATTTCACCGCCGCGTTGTGAGCGGGGAACGTTGAGCTGGTAGGGTTCTTCTTTTATGACCAACCCGGCAGCACGCATGTCTTCCCACAATTTCTTGCGGCATTCAAAGCGATCCAGTCCTTCATACTGTCCGCCCCAAACATTGATGTGGGCGGCTTCATCGAGGACGCTGATGACTTCAAGGTTAAATTTTTCCCCGATGGCATAGTCGTTCGGGTCGTGTCCGGGGGTAATTTTCAATGCTCCGGTGCCGAATTCACGGTC
>CAZOKH010000040.1:0-31858 GCA_964580315.1 uncultured Anaerolineaceae bacterium
GCATCATTAATCATTATCCATATTCCTGGAACAGAGTCAATCCCAAAAAAAAATTCAATCATTCCACCCGGCCGCAAAAGAGAAGGGTTGAAGGTGTACCGCTCAACGTGATCAATCCAATGGCCGGCGGGAACGTATGGGGGTGTGCTTCCAATCTTGCCGGCCTAGAACGCCGCCGTCATAATTTGGGTTGATGGATTCTTCATCCGTGTAGAATTCATCACCTGAAGAGGTCACCCAGCGCTGGTGGTACTGGTTGGAGCCGGTGTCAATTTCGTTGGTATAAGGATTCTGTGTCAGGTTTACTTGACACAGAAAGATTCGTTTGCTATACTGCGTGTAAGGTAAACATGACACTTCCATGGAGGTAGTCCCATGCAAAACAATGTCAGGAAGCTCCGGGAGGAACTAGGCCTCACTCAAAAAGAACTGGGTGAGCGTCTGGGGGTCTCCCGACAGGCTATCAATGCGATTGAAACAGGCAAGTTTGATCCGTCGATATGGCTTGCGTATGATCTGGCGCGCCTATTTGGAACAACGATTGAAGCTCTATTTCTCTTTAAAGAGGATGACAGAAAATGAAACGTATCCTTAGCTCCCCTGAAGTCAATGCGGTGTGTATCAGTTTATTTACAGCCTTCTACGGGCTGATCTTTATCGTTACGTCCGGGCACATTGAGTTTAAGCGTATGCTCTATTACAGCGGTGCAAAACATCATGCTAATTCCTTTTGGGAGGGTTGGAGCGATTTTCTGGCGGCTGGAAACCACGTGTTGATCGCCTATGCGATGATTGCAATCACCATACTGGTTGTTGCCCTGCTGGTTTTGCGCCGCCGTCCTTATGATGAGTATCACACCTCACTTCTGAGCCAATGCCTTGCCGTGGCTGTTGTGCTCACGCTGATCGCCATTGCGATTTTTTACCTGATGGTCTTAAGTGATCCCAACGGCATCATTGAAAAGTTCACGCTCTTTATTGTTATCCATTGGTCAACCGTGGTGCTGGCTGATCTGGTTTTTGTGCTCCTGTGCAGGTGGAAATAGCGTCGTGAAAATTTTACTAATTCAGCCAAAAATGAATAAGCGGCCAATGGACACCGATCTCAAGACACGGATGTCGCCTTCGCTGGGTTTGCTGACATTGATGCGGCTTACGCCCGAAGAGCACGAAGTTATCCTGCTCAACGAAAACCTGGACAAAATTGACTTTGATTGTGAAGCCGATCTGGTAGGCATTACGATTACGCTGGATGTGATGCCGCGCGCTTGCCGTATCTCTGAAGAATTCCGTCAACGGGGAGTTACTGTAGTAGCCGGGGGCATTCACGTTACCTGTTGCCCGGAGGACTGCACGCCTCATTTTGACGCAATATGCGTCGGCGCTGCCGAGCGAGTGTGGGCGCGCATGATTGAGGACGCTACCAGGAATGAATTGCATCAGGTGTATTGTGATATGGAGAAATTTCGCGGTGACGAAATCGTATCTCCAATGTATGAAAAGGTTGACAGCAGCCGATACCTTTACACCAATGTGATTACCACAAGCCGCGGCTGCCCCAATCGGTGCGACTTTTGCTACAATAGCTGCCCAAACCGGGTGTATGTCAGGCGTCCCATAGCCGATGTGCTGGGTGACATCAAGGCGTTGGGAACCAGGCATGTGCTGTTCATTGACGATAACTTTATTGGTACACCATCCTATACTCGTGAACTGCTTGAGAAAATCAGGGGGCTGAATCTCAAGTGGAGTGCTGCTGTTACTACAAAGATACTCAACTACCCCGATATTCTCGACCTGATGGCAGAGACGGGCTGCCAGAGCCTTTTCATTGGTTTTGAGTCAATCAATAACACTGCCCTGAAGGGTGTAAATAAAGATAATCAGTTTGAGGAGTATGAGAACCTTGTCAAAGCCATTCACAGCCGGGGTATCATGATCAACGCAAGCATGGTATTTGGTTTGGACGGCGATGGGCGGGAGGTTTTTTCGAAAACACTGGAGTGGCTGGTGAAACACCGCATCGAGACTCTGACCTCGCATATACTGACGCCATACCCCGGCACAGCGTTGCACCGCCGCATGAAGGAGGCCGGGCGAATCATTGATCCTGACCTGTCAAAATACAACACCGCGCACGTGGTTTTTGAGCCTAAAGGCATGACCGCGGAGGAATTGTATGCGGGCTACCTGTGGATGTACCAGCAGTTTTATTCTTTCCACAACATCATGCGCCGAATGCCTGAAGATATGGCGCAGCGTATGTCATACCTTTTATTCAACCTGTTTTACCGCAAGTTCGGAAATTTCACCGTGGCGCTGTCTCGATTGATTCCTTTGCGAGTGTTGGGGCGTTTAGCTGTGTGGATCTCTTATCGGATTAAGTAGCCATCAGTCTTTGCAGGATTGATTACGTCAGGTTACCACCTTAAAAAATTCTATAATTGTCGCTGCGAGGAGGGCGGAAGCCCGACGCGGCAGTCTCAATTCAAAAAAGTTGAGATTGCCACGCCCCGAAAAAAATCGGGGCTCGCAATGACACACAGGTGGCAACCAGGGGTAATTATAAAAACGCTATAACCTGATTTAGGGATAATCATTCGCTGAACTATGCTGCATTCACTTTGTTTTCAATCCTCGGCGTCAGGCTGTTGCACCATTTGTGTTGACGCGGACAGGCGGCTGACACGGTTTTCTTGACTTGTGTTTTCAGAGGTGGTATATTTCAAATCGCAAGTGCAGGGAATTTTCCCTGAAATTTTCGTCAAAAAAACATTGCTTTGGTCGTTATTTAAAAAATGTTCATGGAAAAAAGTTTCCAACCTGGAGATAAGTTCACCCCGTTCCACAAATGATGGACGGGGTGTTTTTATGTCCCGGCAAGAAATCACAAGGAGAATTTATGTCCCCGCTCGCTTCCTCTGCTCAACCAGCCTATGCCCTTCCTGAAGAAAACCTGGTGCCGGTGAGTGACCATTTGACCCACATGGCGCCGATTGCGGCATCCCGCATTTTCCTGCTGCGCCAGTCGCTGGATGTTTACCGCCAAAAAAACCCCGATTCGCCGGTGTACCTGGCATCTCAGGGTGACGGTGGAGCCAGCCTGCCCGGTGTGCCGCGCGAGATTCTGGAACGCGCTGCACAAATTCAAATTGAACATGGTACGGGTTATGACGAACCCTCCGGTACGGATGAGTATAAAAAAGCGGTCATTCAACAGTACTGGAAAGTAAAACCTGGGCTGGGATACAATGAAAAGAATGTCATGGCGGTGATGGGCGGGCGAGACGGGCTGGCAAAAGCCTATGATGCCATGCTGGCGCTGGGACATGGACGCGAAGGCGATGTGGTGGTTTTTTCACGTGTGCCGTGGGTATCATACACCTGGGGGCCTTATGCCGTGGGCGCCAATGTGATGTATGCGCCGGGCAAAGAAGAAGACGGCTGGGTGCAAACCGAAGACGGCATTCAGGCTTGTATTGATCTGGCAGCAAAATCAGGCCGCAAAGTGGCGGGATTGATCATCACCAGCCCTGAAAACCCCACCGGTTTGACCTACACTGCGCAGCGCCAGGCTGAACTGGGAAAAGCCGCCCTGGCTGCCGGCGCGGCATTTGTGTTGTATGACTGGATGTACCATTATGTGACCGATGAAAAACCGATGGATCTTAATACGTTCCTGCCGCTGTTCACGCCGCAGGAACGCGAACGGTTGATTTTCATGGATGGAATTACCAAGAGTCTGGGCGCATCCAACATTCGCAACTGCCATCTAATTGCCTCAAAGTCAGTGACCGAATTCATGTCGGCACGCACTTCACATACCTATGTGCCTTCCTTCTTTTCCATGGCGGTTGCCATGGCAGCTTATGAAATGGGCTTTGACAAAGCCAGCAAACCCATTATTGAAACAATCAACATCAGCCGGCGCTGGATGGAACAATTCCTCAAGGAACATGACTTTACTTATATCCTGGGTAAAGGGTATTATGCTTTTATCCGCATGAGCAAGTGGCTAAAGCTGGGTGGATGGGAAGACAGCGAACCCTTGGTACAATATCTGGCAGGGAATTATGGAATGACGGTTGTACCGGGTTCCTTTTTCTCACCTTACGGCAGAGAATGGGTGCGCTATTCATACGCCACCCCGTTGGAACGAACGCAGGGCGCGGCGCAGCGCATGCTGGCAGGCCTGAAAGCGTTGGAAGGTAAATAAATTTATGAAACGCTGGCAATTTTGGCTGGGGGTGATCATCAGCCTGGCGCTGCTCTACGTGGCGCTGCGCGGGCTGCACCTGGGCCAGGTGTGGGAAACCGTGAAGCATGCCAACGCCTGGTGGATTCTTCCCGGCGTGGTGGTTTACTTCATGGGGGTGTGGGTGCGCGCCTGGCGCTGGCATTACATGCTGCGCCCGTTGAAAAAAATTCCCGTGCGTACCATGTTTCCAATCGTATGTATTGGATACATGGGTAACAACATCTACCCGGCGCGGGCGGGCGAAGTGCTGCGCGCGGTGGTGTTGAAACGCCGCGAAGGTGTGCCCATTTCGGCCTCACTGGCCACCGTGATTGTTGAGCGCATTTTTGACGGCGTGGTGATGCTGGGCTTTGTTTTTCTCAACCTGCCCGAACTGGCGCGTTTGACCTCTGATTCAGGCTATGTGGGCAGCATCCAGACGCTGGCAATCTGGGGGGCGGCGGCTTTTTTGGGGGCGCTGGCGGTTTTTCTACTGGCAGCCATGTTCCCGGCACGCGCCGAGGTGGTGATTGGTTTCTTTATCGAACGGTTGCTTCCGGTGCGTTGGCGCGAAAAGATCAGCAGTTTTGTTCAGCGGTTTCTAACCGGGCTCGAGTCATTGCGCTCACCGCAGGAAGCCTTGATGATCTTTTTTACTTCTGTGATCATCTGGCTGTTCGAGACGGGTAAATACTGGTTTGTCATGCACGCCTTCCCGTTTGAGGTCAGTTTTTTTGCCCTGATGTTGATGAATGGAATTGTCAACCTGGCAACCACCATCCCTTCAGCTCCGGGGTATGTGGGCACGTTTGACGCGCCGGGCATTGCATTGCTGAAAGCCTATCATGTGCCGGGTGAAGTGGCGGCGGGATATACCTTGCTGCTGCACGTGGCGTTGTGGCTGCCGATCACTGCCCTGGGAGCTTATTACTTTGCGCGCGAAGGATTATCCTGGGACAGCGCACAAAGGCAGAGACTTGCAGAGGAATGATACATGATGGATAAATCAGGACGAATTGCCGTGGTTGGCGCCGGCCTGGGCGGCATGTCAGCAGCTTATGATTTGCTGAAAGCCGGTCGCCAGGTGACCATTTTTGAAGTGAGTAACGAGGTGGGCGGTCTGGCGGCCGGTTTCAAATTGCCGCACTGGGATTGGACGCTGGAGCAGTACTACCATCACTGGTTTGCCTCTGACCGCCACATTTTGGGTTTGATTGAAGAATTGGGGCTGCGCGACAGGGTGATTTTTCCGCGCCCGGTGACGGTGATGCATCACAAAGGAAAGTTCTATCCTTTTGATTCCATACTGGCAGCTTTGCTTTATCCCGGGTTGGGATGGGGTATCAACAAAATTCGCTTTGGCCTGGTGGGGTTATACCTGCGTTTGACCAAAAACTGGAAGCCCATGGAAGCCACTACGGTGGATGCCTGGATGCGTAAGTGGGCAGGCGACCGCGTTTATGAAGAGATGTGGAAGCCCATGGTGGTTGGAAAGTTCGGCGAGCGTTATGCCGAACAGGTGAACATGGCCTGGATGTGGGCGCGCATGCACGCCCGCACCACCCGGCTGGGCACGTTTGAGGGCGGCTTTCAGGCGTTTGCCGATCAATTTGCTGAAATCTTGCGCGGCATGGGAGCAGATATTCGCCTGAATACTCCCGTGCAGGCCATCCGTCCAAAAATGGAAGGCGGTGTGTGGCTGGATGTGGAAGGCGGTACGCAAGAATTTGACCAGTGCCTGTTCACCGGATCGCCGACGCTGCTGGCGCGCCTGGCGCCCGCCTTGCAGGATGACTATTTGCGCGGTTTGCTTGAATTGAAAAGCCTCGGCGCGGTGGTGATGACCATCACGCTGAAACATCAACTGTCCGAGCAAGGCTACTACTGGTTTAATTTACCCAAGGCGGAAGGTTTTCCGTTTTTGGCGTTGGTCGAGCACACCAATTACCTGCCGAAAGAGCACTACGGCGGCGACCACATTGTGTATTGCGGCGACTACCTGGAAACAGATCACGAATATTTCAGCCTGTCGAAAGAGGAATTGCTGCAGCGTTTTCTGCCGGCGTTGAAAAAGATCAATCCCAAATTCCAACCCGACTGGGTGACCGGAAGCTGGTTGTACCGCACCAACTATGCCCAGCCGGTTCCGTTTGTGAATCACTCGCGCAACATTCCGGCGATTCGCACACCCTTGCCGGGATTATTTTTCGCCAGCATGAGCCAGGTGTATCCGTGGGATAGGGGCACCAACTTTGCGGTGGAAATTGGCAGGAATGCCGCCAGATTGATGCTGGAAGGCTGAAATTTGGTAGAATCGGCGGCATGATTAAACCCAAAAAGTCATTAATGGTAGTGTATATCGCGCTGGCTGTGGCAGGTGTTGTTTTCCTAACAGCCGGTATTGTTTTGTTTTCTCCCCTGCGCCAGCGCCTGGAATGGCGGGCGGACGCGGGGTTGACTTATTTGCGCCACGTGGTGCAGCCGGTGGGAGAAATGCCCACCCCCATTGTGGCGGTGGAACCCCTGGAGACTGCCGCGCCTCAACACACAGCAACCGCAACCATGCCTGCTCCAACAGAAGTGGTTGCCACACAAACCCCGCTGCCCACATTCACCCCCACTGCACTGCCGCAACAGTTTGACCTTCCATCCCCTCCGTTTGAAGGGCAAGATTGGAACAATTGCGGACCAGCCACCCTGGCGATGTATTTGCGCTTTTACGGTTGGGATGGCAAACAAACCAACATCTCGGACAATTTGAAACCGATCAAAGCCGACCGCAATGTAAACGTGGAAGACCTGGTGCAGTATGTACGCGCCAATGCGGGCTGGCTGAATGCCGAGTACCGTGTGGGAGGTAACCTGAGTTTATTGCGCACATTAATTGCCAACGGCATTCCGGTGATGATTGAAAGCAGCTACATTCTGCCGGAAGGTTCGCTGGGAATTATGGGACCGCAAGATGACCGCTGGACGGGGCATTACCTGCTGGTGAATGGTTATGATGACGCAACAGAAACATTCATCACACAAAACAGCTTTGTCTCGCCGGATTGGAAGGTGAGTTACAGCCAACTGGATAATGACTGGCAATCGTTCAACCGGGTTTACATTTTGCTTTTTCGACCGGAACAGCAACCGCTGGTTGAATCGATCCTGGGCGATAACTGGGATGTGGATAAAAATCGGCAGCAAGCCCTGCAGGCAGCCCAGGTTGAAACCCAGGATAATCCGCAAAATGCGTTTGCCTGGTTCAATGTGGGCAGCAACCTGGTTTATTTTGAACGGTATGTGGAAGCAGCCCAGGCTTATGACAAAGCGCGTGAAATTGGCCTGCCCATGCGCATGCTGCGCTATCAGTTTGGCCCATTTATGGCTTATTTCCACGCCGGGCGGAATGATGACCTGCTGGCGCTAACGGAATATGCGTTAAAAGTAACTGCCAATTCAGAGGAGACCCTGCTTTGGCAGGGGTGGGGGCTGTACCGCCAGGGAAAAACCCTGGAAGCGCTGGAGAATTTCCAGAAAGCATTGGAAGCGCGACCGGGGTACGGCGATGCACAGTATGCAATCCAGTTTGTGCAAAACAATGGTTAAAAAAACAGTCCTGTGGATGGAAGATAATCCACAGGACTGTTGCTTTAATTCAGAATGTTTAGAGTTTGAATTGCGTGGAAATGGATTTTAACTCCTGTGACATGCCAACCAGTGATTGCGCCGCAATCGAAATTTCTGATGATTGCGCGTTCAATTCCTCGGTTGAAGCGCTCACTTCTTCCACGGCTGCGCTGTTCTCTTCAGAAATGCTGGCAATATTTTCAATGGCCTGATTCAACTGCTGTGATTCCCGGGTCATTTTTTGTGTTGAGAAAATGTTTTCATGAACCACCCGCGAGACGGCCTGCATGGCATCGATCAACTCTTCAGATGCCTGGTGCATCTGCTCGGCCACCCGGGCAGTGTTGTCGGCCTGTTGTTTCACATCTTTGGCTGAATCCAGGATACTGTTGAGGGCTTCTTCGGCTGCGGTGGCTTTCTCAACGCCGTTGGCAATCTCATAGGCGCTGGCTTCCATGGCATCAACCGCCTCATGGATGGTGGTTTGAATGGACTTGATCAGCGAAGCAATTTCTTTGGTGGAAGAGCCGGAGCGTTCGGCCAGTTTGCGAACCTCATCGGCTACCACGGCAAAACCTTTACCGTGTTCGCCGGCGCGGGCGGCTTCAATGGATGCGTTCAGCGAAAGCAGGTTGGTCTGACTGGCAATATCTTCAATGGTTTCAACAATGGCGCCGATTTGGTCGGAGCGCATACCCATTTCCTGTACTTTTTGGGCTGAGAAGCCGACTTTTGCGCGGATGTTGTGAATGCCGTCGATGGTTTCTTCTACGCGCTGCGAACCCACCTGTGACAGACGGGTGGTGTCTTCAGCCTGGCGGGTGAGAGCCACTGCGCTGGATTCCACGCTTTCGATATTTTGGTTGATCCTGGCGGTGACATCGGCGGCTGCGCCCACGGCTTCTGCCTGCTCATGAGCGCCGCGGGTAACTTTTTCAATCTCAGTGCCCATCTGCTCAATGGCCTGGGCAATGTTGCTGATGCTCTCGGTTTGCTGCGAAATGCTGCGCGCAATTTGCTGAATGGTGGTGGCCACCTGCTCGGTCGATTGACCGGTTTGCAGGGCTGCTGTGGAAAGGTTGCGCGCCGAGTCATCTACCACTGCTGCATTGTGGGCGATATCTGCGGCAATGCCCCGTAATTGATCCATCATTTTGGCAAGGGCGATGCCCAGTTGATCCATTTCTGATCGGGGTTGAAGCGGTTTGGTCAGGTCGTTGTTGCTGATGGTTGTTGCAGTATCGGCGATATTCTTCAAGTAATCAGCCAGGTCGGTGAAGGCTGTTGCAGCAATGCCAAGTTCGTCACTGCGCTTGAGCAGAAGTTTGATTTTTTCATTGTTCATGATCCTGGAAGATTGATCTTCCAGGAGAGAAATGTTGCCCAGCGAAAGTTGTTTGACACCTTCGGAAATGTGTGAAATGGGATTAATGGTTTTCCGGCTGAAGTATATTGCCAGTGATATTACGACGATTAAAATGGCCAGGCCGACAAACAACAGGGAATTGCGCAACTGAGCCACCTGGATTAACGCTTCAGCGGTGCCCTGTTCCCACAGTATGCCCCAGTTCCCTTTTTCAATCCATCCATAAGCGCCGAAGGATTCATACCCCATGTAATTTTTATAAATGGATGCCCCGGTTTTTCCTTGAACTGCTTGCTGAATGCCGTAGCTATTGGCCTTAAGTTCAAGTTCGGTGCGTTCTTTAATCCTTCCGGCTTCTTTCAATTCAGCTTCAAAGCGGGATGGCGTGAAGAAAACCCCATCACGGGTGACCAGGTAGCTGTCGCCGGTTGCGCCGGTCTGCAAAAGAGAGAGCTGTTGAATGATGGCATTGGTGGGCAGCATGCCGGCTGCAATGCCGACCACACGGTTGGATTCATTCCAAATTGGAGTGGCAATCACCACAATCACATGCCCGGTACCCCGGCTGATTAGCGGCTCAGAAATATTTAATTCACCGGCTGCCGCTTTTTTGAAATAATCGCGATCTTTAATGTTGACTTTGGCGTTGTCCGTGGCATAAACCAGGTTGCCATTGAGGTCTGCAACAATATAAGACTCGAAGCTGTTTTGCATGTCAAAATATTGCTTTAACGTCTCTCTAACCAGGTCTTGATCCATTGAACGAATGCGATCCATGCCAGCCAGCATTTGAATACTTAATTCTTTTTCGCCCAGCCAGTCATTGATATATTGGGATTGAGATTGAATGGTGCGTTCCAGTTCCCCGGTTATGCGCTCTTGAAGCGCGGATTGCATTCTATTAAAACCGATCAGGCTGAAAATGATGAGGGGTAAAAAAGATAAACCCAGGAAGGCCAACACCAGAAAGCCACGCATTGATCTGAGAAAGCGCACGATGTTTGAGAAAACAGTGATGACAGGTGATTTCAACTTATTCTCCTTGCAATGTTAAGCCCTGTTTTTGTTGTGAAGTGTTTAATCCCCCCAGATTTACACCTCCCCTATTTTAAGTAGCAATGCGAGGAAGTGCTCTAAAAATTCCATAAATTCCAGATTACAATAGCATAACTTTTTTAAGAAACTATGGTATTTCATGAATAAACAAATATTACTTTCGCTTGTTATCTTGATGATCCTCGTCTGCCTGTGCGGTGTGGCTATCAGTGCGGTTGGGATTTGGACAATTGCCCGGTCGCAAACCAATGTGTTGCAGCCGTCAACGAATCCTGCTCTCGAGTTGACTCCGTTCCCTACTGTTGAAACAGAACGAGAACTGCCTGAGGAAATTCGTCTGCAAATGGATACAATCCAGGCGCAGGTCAGCCAGTTACGCGGCCTGGAACAGAAAGAATCGGTGCCGCGTTTTTTGCTGACTGCGGATGAATTGCGTGAGCGGGTTGAAACCGATTTCTTCAAAGATTATTTGCCCGAAGAGGCTGCCGATGATGTGCAGATTTTGGCAGCATTTGGCCTGTTACCCCCGGATTTTGACTTGTATGGTTTTTACCGGGATTTATACAGCGAACAGGTTGCCGGATATTATGACCCTGAAACGAAGGAAATGTATGTGGTCAAGGGGGCGGGATTCCATGGGACTGAACGCATGACTTATGCGCATGAATTTAATCATGCGCTGCAAGACCAGACCTATGATCTGCGTGAAGGGCTGCGTTTTAACGATGAAGATTGCGAGGAGAATGCCGAATACTGCGCTGCGGTTTCAGCTTTGCTTGAAGGGGATGCAGTCATAACCGAAGAGACCTGGCTGGTGCGGTACGGCACGCAGCAAGACCGGGAGCAAATTCAAGATTTTTATGGGAGCTACCAGAGCCCGGTATTTAATTCTGCGCCGCAGTATATGCAGGAAGATTTTCTCTTTCCCTACACACAGGGATATGAATTTGTCAGCACGATTTACGATGAGGGCGGTTTTACGGGCATCGATCGTGTTTTTGGCAATCCGCCGGTCAGCACCGAGCAGATTTTGCACCCCGAAAAATATCCCGGCGATGTCCCCGAACCGGTGACCTTGCCGGATGTTCAGTCCAAGTTGGGGAGCGACTGGCGAAAACTGGACGAAAATGTACTGGGAGAATGGTACACCTTCCTGGTGGTTTCAGCCGGATATGAACCGGAAACACGCCTGGAATCAAGTGAAGCGCACGCCGCTGCCGAAGGGTGGGAAGGCGACCGCTATCTTGTCTTGCAAAATGAAGCAACGGGTGAAATGTTGGTTTTGCACAAAGCCCTGTGGGAAGATGAAAACGAAGCGAGCGAGTATTCACAGGCTTTTCAAAGCTATGCGGACAAACGCTGGGGCGAAATGCGAACCACAGTTGCAAACGGCTTCGAGTGGCAAGGTGCCGATTCGACTTCGATCCTGGTGCAGCGCGACCGCGAAACCATCTGGTTGATGGCGCCCGATCAGCAGGCAGCCGACACAATTTTTGACCTTTTGAACCTGGAGAGATAAGCCCATGCCGCTGGACATTGCAAGGATCAAAGCGCTTTGTTTTGACGTGGACGGCACTCTCAGCGACACCGATGACCTGTGGGTGCAGCGCCTGGAAAGTTTGTTGTTACCTGTCCGTTTTCTTCTTCCCCGGCGCGATGCCAAATCTTTTGCCCGCTGGCTGATTATGGCAACCGAAACGCCTGCCAATTTTCTATACCTGTTATTTGACCGGCTGCACTTGGATGACGAGGTGGTCTTTTTGCTGCATGCCCTGCAGCTCCGGCAAAAAAATCGCCCCAGGAAACAATACTGGATCATTCCAGGTGTGGATGAAATGCTGCGCGATTTTCGCCAACGCTTCCCCATGTGTGTGGTGAGCGCACGCGATGAATGGAGCACACTGGCTTTTTTAGATCAGTATGGTTTTCGACCATTATTTAACTGCGTGGCTACTTCACAAACCTGTGAATTTACCAAGCCGTTTCCACACCCGGTGCTGTGGGCTGCTGATCAGATGGGAGTGAAGCCTGAAGAATGCCTGATGATTGGCGACACCGTGGTAGACATCAAAGCTGGAAAAAAAGCCGGAGCGCAAACGGTGGGCGTGTTGTGCGGCTTTGGCGAGCGCGACGAACTGGAAAGGGCGGGCGCCGATTTAATTATTGACAGCACGGCGCAATTGGTGAGCATTTTGGGTTCGCGGAATACCTTATAATCAGTATGGCATGGAGCATGGGGGAAAGTTGCACATGGTTTTGCCAGGTTGGTTGAGAAAGGTTGGATGTTTGAGATGAAAACAATGCAAATGAGAAACATCATAATTGCCGGGTTTATGCTGATCACATTCTGGACACCCCTGCAGCAGCCAGTGAGGGAAAGCCTGCCGATTGTTGATGCACTCCAGACATCTGATGTTCCACTCCCATCCCTGACGCCCAAACCAACCGATACACGCTGGCCAACTTTAACCAAAGCGCCCACCTCAACCCGCTGGCCGACTGCCACCCAGACCGGAACCCCCACAATTACCTCGACCGCGACGATTACCCCCACGCCTTCTGATACGCCCACCATCACAAAAACTTCCACCATCACCCAGACGCCCACCATTACCACCACGCCCACCATCACACGCATTGCGGTGTTAGAGCAGCCCTGCGTCAGCTATTTTGCGGCTGCCGAGGGTGATTTGAAATTTTCGTGCCGGGTGGGAGTGGGCGAGTGGAAAAGTGAACTTGTGGATGAGCAGGGAGTGGTTGGAGAATTTGTATCCATGAAGTTTGACCCTGCCGGCAATGCGCAAATCAGCTATTATGATCAAACCAATGGTGACTTGAAATTTGCATCCTGGACGGGAAGCAGTTGGCAAACCAGCGTGGTGGACAGCCAGGGAGACGTGGGTTTGGTCACTTCACTGGATCTGGATGCGCAAGGTCAACCGGTGATTGCTTATTTGGACCGCACGAATTGGACAATCAAGGTGGCTCAACGCCAAAATGGCAAATGGCAAAACTGGGTGATTGATGATGCCCTCACACCGCCGGGCGCTGAAGAAACCAATATCCGCGCTTATTATTTTGTTTCGATGAAGGTGGACCCTGAAGGCAATATCATGATTGCCTATCTTAACCACCGCACCCTGCAATTTGCCCGGCAAACGGAGGGAAACTGGCAAATTGAAACGATTGGCGACCAGGGTAGAACCCAGCATGCCGGGTCGCTGGCCATTGACCGTGATGGATTGCCCGCCATCAGTTTTTATGATCGCAAACAACGCTGCTTAAAATTGGCGCGCTGGAAAGATGACCAGTGGAATGTTGAAATTATCGAGACGAATAAGGTGGGGCCTTTCTCGGTTCTGTTGTTTGATTTATCCAATCATCCGGTTTTGGCTTATGCCGATGAAGAATGGGACGATCTGCGTTTCTCTTATTGGAATGGATTTTCCCAGTTTCAAATGAAGCTGGATTATGAAGGAAACGTAGGTTTCTATAATTCTATGGATATCGCTCCCAGTGGTGATGCCTATGTGTCTTATTACGATATTGGTTTGAAAGCCCTCAAAGTGGCTTTTCAAACCGGCAAGTATTGGAGCCTGGAATATGTTGACCAGCAGGCAGGTAAGGATTTTGGTGCTCATTCATCTATACAATACCGGGTAATTTACGCCCCCTCAGAAAATTATGCACATTGGTGGTAAATTAAGCGGTCATTACAGTTATCGGAGAAAAGCCATCCATGGAGCTTGTTTCACACATCAAAAATCCACTCGTACAGGCTTTGCTGGCAAATTTGTTCACCTGGGGTTTGACAGCCCTGGGTGCGGCTGGCGTTTTTGCGGCAAAGGAAATTAATCGAAAATTATTGGACGGTATGCTGGGGTTTGCGGCAGGCGTTATGATTGCTGCCAGCTACTGGTCTTTGTTGGCGCCATCCATTGAAATGGCGGCGCACCTGGGCATGATCGAATGGCTGCCGGCGGTTGCGGGGTTTCTACTGGGTGGAGGCTTTCTTTTTCTGATGGACAGACTGCTGCCGCACTTGCACCTGGGACTGCCCATTGAGAGGGCAGAAGGTATTCACACATCCTGGCGGCGCAGTATTTTGCTGGTTTTGGCTATCACGCTGCACAATATTCCGGAAGGCCTGGCGGTGGGAGTGGCATTTGGCGCTGCTGCGCGCGGGTTCCCCGAGGCAACGCTGGCAGGCGCGGTGGCGCTGGCGCTGGGTATTGGCATTCAAAACTTTCCCGAGGGGCTGGCGGTTTCAGCCCCGTTGCGCCGTGAAGGAATGTCGGCAGGAAAGAGTTTTTGGTATGGACAGATGTCGGGGGTTGTCGAACCAATCGCCGGTGTGCTGGGTGCGGCAGCGGTCTATTACATTCAGCCCATTTTGCCTTATGCGCTGGCTTTTGCGGCGGGAGCCATGATTTACGTGGTGATTGAAGAATTGATCCCCGAATCACAGCAGGGCAAGAACACTGATATTCCCACCATCGGCGCCATGCTTGGTTTTGCCGTGATGATGCTGTTGGATGTGGCGCTAGGCTAATTCAGCATCATTCGGTTTGAATGCTTTAAAATCGCCGGAGGACTTCATCCGGCGATTGCTTGTTTAACTTGACAAAATGGCGACCGTCCATTATTATAACATTGCAATAATCTAATACTAGAAAACATGGTGTGATGATGACCAATACTGAAATTGCCCTGTTGGGACTTTTGACAGAAAGCCCAAAGCACGGCTATCAAATTGAACAGGATATTGAAATGCGCGGCATGCGCGAATGGACAGAGATTGGATTTTCGTCGATCTATTACCTGCTGAAGAAAGCAGAAGCAGGCGGCTGGGTGACGGTTGACGTACAAGAGGGGGGCAACAGACCCGCCCGAAAGGTATTCAGTCTGACGAAGGCGGGTTTTCATGCCCTGCATGATGCGGTTTATCAGCGGCTAGCTCAACCGCGTTTTCGCAGCAGCGACCTGGAGTTGGCGCTTTCTTACCTTGCTTTGTTGACCAGGGATGAATGCCTGGAGGCGGTGGAACGCCATAAGATGGACATGGTTGCGCGCCTGGATCAATTGAAACAAAAACGGCAGGCTGATCGCAATCAAGGGATTCCGGTTAATGTGGAATGGTTATTTGATTACAGCATAACCAATATCCAGAATGAATTGAACTGGATCACTCGTTTTCAAGAACACCTGCGCAAAGAGAAACAAACCGGAATGGAGAAAGAAAATGGCTGAAAAACTGGATTTGACTGCCGAACAGAAATTACTTTATTTCCCGGGCGCAAAGACACCGGTTATCTGTGAAGTGCCGCAAATGCAATTCTTGATGATTGACGGCAAGGGCAGCCCAAACACCTCTCAGCAGTACAAAGACGCGGTCTCGGCGCTGTATGCCCTGTCTTACACACTCAAGTTTGACGTGAAGAAGCAAAAAGGCGTTGATTACCGGGTGATGCCCCTGGAAGGCTTGTGGTGGGGAACCCCGCAGGGGCAGTTGGTCTTTGAAGAAGCAGACAAGGAAAACTGGAGCTGGATTTCGATGATCCGCCAACCAGATTTTATCAC
The DNA here is from genome assembly GCA_964580315.1 of uncultured Anaerolineaceae bacterium. Classification (GTDB taxonomy): domain Bacteria; phylum Chloroflexota; class Anaerolineae; order Anaerolineales; family Anaerolineaceae; genus CAZOKH01. The sequence continues at coordinate 15,858 of CAZOKH010000040.1, forward strand.
TCCTGAAATGCTGGAGGCTGCCCGGGTGGAAGCATTCAAGAAGAAGGGGATTGAAGCCATTAACCAGGTTCGGCTGGAATCATTTGCAGAAGGCCTGGTGGTGCAGATTATGCACATCGGCCCATTCACAACCGAACCGCCGACCGTGGGACGTATGCATGCCTTTGCTTATGAGCAGGGATATCAACTGTGCGGCAAACACCACGAGGTGTATTTGTCTGACCCGAATCGCACCGCGCCTGAAAAATTAAAAACGGTTCTGCGCCACCCGATTGAAAAGGCGGTTTAAGCAGGTTGCAAGCTGAAACCGGAGTTTATTGGATCGTGATCTGGACGGGTGAAGACTCAGCAGCGTTGCCCGCCGTGTCGTAGGCGCGCACTGACAGGCTGTGTTTGCCCTGCTCAGGTTGCCAGAAATAATTGTGGGGGGCTTGCAGGGTTTCAGCCTCGACCTCGCCGTCGATCAGCCATTCCACTTTGCTTACACCGGCTGCGTCTTGAACTTCGGCCTGCATTAAAACGGATGTTTCGCTTGAAATTTCAGCGCCATCCAGAGGAGAAACCAGGGTAACCTGCGGGGGGGTGTTATCGACCGTCAGTTGGATGATGGCGTTTTCAATGCGTTGGTCCTGCCGGGTGACGGACAGGCGCAAGGCATACAGGCCGTCTTTGCCGGTATCCCATTCTCCCAACACGCCATTTGTAACTGGTGCAGTTTGTTGGCCGCCGATTTCCGTCCACGTGCGCGGATTAAGTCCTTCACCCACCTGCAACCGGTAGGATGAAAAACCATCTCCGGCGGCGCTGCCCTGGATGATCACTTTGCGGTTCACGTACGACAGCGACTGCGGGCTGGAAATGCGCACGTCGGAGGTCATGGGCGGCGCCTGAATCAGGTCGTAATCGGTGGGGGCAATGGGCAGTCCACTGGCGCGTGCCCAATCGCGAGCCGGCTCGGGTATGCTGAGATAGGTGCGTTCTTCGACCAGTTCAAGAGGGGTAAAAACAGTTGCCAGGCGGTTGGTTTCACGGTTGACGGAAACCACCTGGTATAAATTGTCATAGGCGGTGGGTTCGTTGCCGGAGAGAAAGACTTCTTTCACCACGTTTGGACAATCAACAGTGGGCAGCAAGCCGGAGGGATCGCACACATCAAGGTTGACCACGCCGTTGGGAAGGCTCCAATCAGAGGCTGGTTGGTTTTGAAGACCGTACTGGATGATTGCCTGCCACAGGCCGGCAGTCCAACGCGGGTTGACTGCCGTATATTCTTCTTCAATTTGCGGGTAGCCGATCCACGTGACCAGTGAAACCTGTGGGACATAACCGGCAGTCCAACTCTGGGTTCCATTTTCTGCCTGCCCAAATTTTACCCCTGCCGGCCGGCCAATTTCCAGCGGGTTGGGATATCCCAGGCTTGCACGGCGGGCGTTCTCATCACTTAAGATGTGGTGAACCAGGTAAGCCAGCGATTGGCTGAGCACTGCCTGGGATTGCGGCTGCGGGGCCGACCAGATTTCATTTCCATCGCGGTCAGCAATCGAGAGGATCATTAGCGGGGCGATGTTTCCATTTTGTTCCCTGATTCCAATTTGTTCGCCCAGGTTGGCAAAAATATTGTACGCCCAGCCAAGTTCCAGCGGATTAAGTTCTCCGCCCTGGAAGAGCACGCTGGCATCAGCCTGCTGGTTTGCAAGGCTGGTGAAGCCCAGCGGTTCCAAAAGCCGCCAGATGTTTTGCGGCCCAACCTGGATCATAACCTGGGCGAGGGGCAGAATGTAGTCGTTGGCCAGCGCGGTGCGCAGCCGCAGCGCGCCGTGAGATTCGCCATCCGGGTTCTGATAGGAAGACAGTGAAGCATCCAGCATGCCGGGCGCATCCCACACCAGGCTGGAGGGATTGAAACTGCGGGAAAAGGCAGTGACGGCTACAAAAGGCGTGAGTAGCGAACCGGGTGAGTGCCGCTGAAGCATTTGTTCATTCCCCTGGTTGTCCAGGTCGCCAACCACGGCCAACACCTGCCCGGTTTTAACATCCAAGAGAACTGCGCTGGCGCGTACTTCATCAGGAAGCAAGGATGTGCCGGGGGGCAAGGCTGGCAGCAAACGAGCCGCTTTACATTTTTCCTCATCGAGTGCATTGCCCCCCGTGAGGTGTTGGAGTTGAATCTGGGCAGTGCAGCGCGCCTGCACTTGCAGGTCATAATTCATGCTGGTGCGAATGATCAACCCGCCGCGTTCCACACGCTGGCGTCCCAATTGATCATAAGCCTGCTGCAGCGCCAGGCGTGTGAACGCCGGCGCAATTGATTCGGGAAAATCGGCGTTTTCCTGGAGGGTCATCTTTTCTTCCAGGCCGGTGTTCAATTCTTGCTGGCTAATGATGCCGCTTTCAGCGAACTGGCGCAGCAACTGGTCGCGGTTTTCGAGGGCGGCGGCCGGTGAATCGAGGGGGTTGAGGGCAGGCGTGCGGGAACTGGCAATTAACAGGGCTGATTCAGATATGGTGAGCTGGCTGACTGGCCTGTCCAGGAACAGGCGGGCGGCAGCGGGAGTGCCATAAGCCTGATGACCGTAATCCAGGCTGTTGAGATACCATTCAAGAATTTGTGAACGTCCAAACCTGGCTGTCAATTGCTGCGCTAGCAAGCGCATGCGCAGCGCCCGCCGCAGGCTGTTGGGTTCCTGTTCCAGCAGCAGGCTGGATGCCAGGTGTTCGGCAATGGTTGACGGCTGGGAGGCGGTTAGCTTTTGCCAGTTGACGCCGCTGCTCTGCCAGAAATCGGGCTGCATGGAACTCACGGTCAACCTGACCAGTTGAGTGGAAATGAAATCGGGCTGCTGCGGGTCAATGGGTAAAATTTCCCGCTGCCAGCCGGGAATTTCCATGCGGTAAATTTCGTGTTCGCCGCTGCTGTCGGTCAAAACGGTGGGGTTTAGAATCTTGCCGTTGACCGGGTTTAGCAGCAGCGGAATGGCATCCAGCGAGGGCAGATCGGATACCAACCCGGCATACAGGTAAGCCGCCATCAAGAATGACGCCACTCCCAGGATGGTTAGGACTGCTCCAATTCCTTCCAGCAGGTACCGGGCGCTCTGCCGGGCAGAAGTTGCCCTGGCATTGCGCTGGTTTTTTCTGATTTTTACCAGGTTGAGAACATGAAGTATTCTCAAAACGCGCCTCTTCAGGGTGTGGCGGAAGGATTGGGTGAGAGCGTAATTGCCTGTGAGGGCGAGGCAGTGGTTTTTTGACCGGGCAGCGGTGTGGAAGTGCGGGTTGGCCAGCGGGTTTGTGTGGAGGTGGGCGTGACCGGGGTGCGGGTGGGGGTGATAATGTCGGCTATGCGGTCTGCAGCCATCTCCAGCCATTCGGCCTGCACCTGGCTGGCAGGCAAGGCTTCCAGCGCCTGCCAATCACGCAGCGCGGCGGTTGCCTTGTCCAGTTGTTCCAGGCACTGGGCGCGCCAATAAAAGACCACTGCCTTTTGCGCGCTGTCAGATGCCAGACCCTCGGCAACGCTGAGCTGTTGATAGGCATTTCCGGGTGCTTCTGCCTGGAAAAAAGCAATGCCCAGGTCGGCAGAGGCCTCAAAAGTGCGCGGGGCATAGGTGAGGGCGGCGTTTAGATCGGCGGCGGCTTTTTCCTTTTGGCCGGTTTCCAGGAAAAGAAGGGCGCGTTGATATAAGGCGTCAAATTGGCGGCTGTCAATGCTCAAAGAACGGGTATAGGCGTCAATGGCTTTGTCTGTTTGCCCCAGCGCCTGGTGTGCCTGCCCCAACCAGAAGAGCGCTTCAATATCCTGGGTATTCCCTTGCGTGTAGGCTTGCAGGGCATTGACCGCCTCTTGCGGTTCGTCCAATTCCAGGGCGGCTTGAGCCATCAGGCGGTAAGCGGCGAGTTCGGTCAAGTCGAGTTGATTGGCGCGCCGGGCTTCGGGCAGGGCATCGGCCGGGCGCTGAGCCTGGAGCAAGGCAGCCGCCCGCAGCAGGTGAAACCGGGTGGATTCTTGAGCCTGGACTGAAATTGTATCCAGCACTTGCAGGGCAGCATCGGCATTGTCATCGATCAATTCCAGGTTGGCCAGTTCCAGGGCTGCGCCCACGAACTGCCCATCCAATTGCAGTGCGGTGGTTAAATCCTGGCGGGCATCTGCCAGGCGGGGGGAGGTTTGCTGCATGCGCGCCCTGGCGCGCCCGTAGTAAGCAGGCGCAAAATTGGGGTCGCTGCCGATGAGCGCCGAAAAACGGTAGAGCGCCTGATCGAGATTACCCTGCTGCAAATAGGCGTCGGCAATGTGATATTGCAAATCGGGGGCGTCCGGCTCCAGGTCGGCAGCCTGCTGCAGGTAAGTGATGGCTTCATCCCACCGGCCTTCCTGCTCAGCACGCAGGGCGGCCCGGTAAGCCTCGCTGCGCGGATGAGGCGTGTTGATGTAAACAGCGGTTGGGGTGTAGGTGGCTTTTAAGGCTGCCCAGGGAGGTGTGGGAATATCAGAAGTGGGTGAGGGTGTGATTTCCAATGTTGCGGAAGTTTGCTCGGAAACGGTGGGAAATTTTAGCCCCGGTGTGGGGGCAAACAGGAATGACAGGAACGAGCGGCGCAACCAGCGTGTGCCGAACAATCCCACCGCAATCAGTGCAACGATCAGGATTAAGCCGCCAGCGGCAATGCCCATGCGGATAAGCGAGCTGCGGCGGTTTTCGGCTGCATCCTGGGCAATTTGCGGGCTTTTCCAATTTTTATAAAAGGTGTGAAGAGGGATGGATAAATTCTTTTCCGGGGGGAGTTGACCTTCCAGAATCAAGCCGCGGCGCGCCATGCTGTTTTTAGGGTCAATGCGCAAAGCCTCGTTCAGGCAAAAGATGCGCTCTTTGGATGTGTTGACCGTGGCGCTCATCCATAACCAGTAATCGGCTTTGCCGGGTTGAATTTTTAGCAAGCGCGCCAGCAAGTCGCGGGCGCGATCCTGGTCGCCATCGGCCAGTGCAGTGCGGGCTTCTTGAAACATGCTCTCTTCGGGATTCATGATTTGAGTTTAACACAGCCTGCATGGTGAAGCAAGGCAGCCTGACCCCTCATGTTATAATCGCCACATGCCGCGATTTCTTAACAAAACCGCACGATGGATAACCCTGGGAATTGTAATCCTTTCAGCCTGCGCACCGGCGCCGCCGTTGACACCCACCCCCCGGCCGTCGGCGGTTGCTTTAACGGTTTACACGACTCCTGTTCCCACAGCCACACTTGAATTAGCGGAAGAAAACCCGGCCGAATTGCCGCCGGAACCCACGGCGACACCCCGTACGCACACCATTAAAAAGGGCGAGGACCTGGGGGGAATCGCATACACCTATCGGGTTTCCTTGACCGCGTTGATGGCAGCCAACCCTGATGTAAATCCCTATGCGTTGAGTGTTGGGCAAGTGTTGGTCATTCCACCTTCATCTGAAGAATCTTCTGAGGGCGAGGGGGATGACGGCATTCCTTCGCCAACACCAGTGGCGTTGGAAGTGGACAGTCCCCAGTGTTACGCATCCAGCGACGGCGGGGTGTGGTGTTTTTCAATGGTGTACAATCCTTCACCGTCGCCAGTCGAAGGGGTGACCGCAAGCGTGCGCCTCACCGGGAAAGATGAGGATGAAATTTTCACTGAGACAGCGGTGACGCCCTTGAACTTGCTGCCGGCCGGCGGAAAATTACCTTTGAGCGTCTATTTTCAGGCACCGGCTCCCGGCGGAAATTTGCGTGCCAGCATCCAGTTGCTGACAGCTTTGCCCTCAGCCGGGCAGGAAGAAAATTACCTGCCGCTCGGGGTGGAATTGGACCGTACCGAAATTTCTACCAATGGTTTAAGCGCTGCGGCTCAAGTTACCCTGACCTTAAAAGAGGGTGATCCAAAAGAAACGGAAGTGTGGGTGGCTGTTACGGCTTTTGACGCCAGGGGGAAAATTGTTGGTATGCGAAAATATGTTGAAAATGCGAAACTGGCAACTGACAGTTCCAAAACCATTCCGGTGCAAGTGTTCAGCAGCGGCGACCGGATTGAAAGCCTGCAAGTTGCGGCTGAAGCCAGGAAGTAAAGCCTGCTGCTATGTTGGACTGGCAACATCCCAGATGATATAGGTTTCGTAAGCGCATACCGGATTGCCGGATGAATTGTTCAGGCATACCTGGTAACTGATTAAGTTGCCCACTTCAACACCCGGCATGGGAGGCACTGTGAGACTGGCGCGTCCTTGTGAATCGGTGGGGGAGGTAATGTAGGTAAATTCTTCACCGGAAGGGGTAGCCAGCACCACCCTGGCTTCCACATTGGGCACAGGCGTCTCAGCGCCATTTTGAAAAACATAGACATGAATGGTTTGCGATTCGGAAGGCGGAAGTTGCACCTGCTCTTCGCTCACCTGGATCAGCAGCCCGTCGGGGGTGATGTTTGTATTCATGCCCGATTGTTCCAGCCAGCGTTCTCCCAGTCTAACCGGCGTTACCTTGTTTTCTTCCGGCGCCTCGGGATGAAATTCGAGACAATAATTCTCAAAACACTGACAGGCGATTTTTTCCTGTTCGAATATGGTGGTTTCTGAAATGGGATTTCCAGACAGCTCCAAGCCGCCGTGTGAGGAAATGTACTGGTCAAAAATCATGGGAACGTGATATCCAAGCTCGCCCTGCACGGCGAGGAAGCGTACATTTTCTTCACCACCATGCAATTGCGGCCCTGGGTTGGTGGTCAGGTAGGCTGATTCTTTGCCGATGGGCATGAGGTGAAAGTCGGCAGGGTTGGCGGGCGGGGCGGCAGCAACCACATTTTCAAAAACCTGCACCAGCATGCCGTCCTGGCTCAAAAATGATTCAGCTATGCGGTTGCCGCACAGGGAAGTGCTCAATTTGCTTTCGACAAAAGAAGCCAGATTGGGATTTTCTGCAGGAACTTCCTGCGCTTTGCTGCAAGCCGTCAGCGACGAAAGGAAAACCACTGCGATGACCAGCGTAATCCAAAATTTTTCCAGGTAGATCACTTTTTGAGTGGAAACGGATTTCATTGGTTTCCCTTTGGGAGATGAGATGATGCAGCATGCTAATGTACAGATATATGGTTGCAAGTATGGTGCCAGGGGGTGCGGACGCCATAATCAACTGCAAATTTCGTTTTCTGACGGGAAGATGGTAGAATGATTCCATTCAGGGATTTTGTCATTGATGAATGTACTGGTCACAGGTTCAACCGGATTCATTGGATCGCATCTTTGCCGGGCGCTGGTTGCTGAAGGGCATGCGGTGCGCGCCTTTCACCGCAGCACCAGCATGCTGCGCTTGCTTGAAGATTTGCCGGTTGAGCATGTGGTGGGAGACCTTTCCCAGCTTGATTCTCTGGTAAACGCCATGCAGGATGTGGAGTTGGTTTTTCACACAGCCGGCCTGGTGGCGGGCCAGGATGACCCGGGCAGAATGTACGCGGTCAATGTGGAAGGCACCCGGAATGTTTTGCAGGCTGCCCGGAGCGCGCAAGTGCGCCGGGTGGTTTTCACCAGTTCGGTGGCAGCACTTGGCGTTCCGCCCATTTTGCGCCGCACGATTTCCGAACCCGGTTTACTGGATGAGAATCACACCTGGAATTATTTGCCCCAGCGCTGGTCTTATGGTTACACCAAGTACCTGGCTGAACTGGAGGTTCAAAAAGCTGTAGGGCAGGGGCTGGATGTGGTGACAGTCAATCCGGCCATTGTGCTGGGATCTGGCGATATTTACCGGCAGTCAAGTTCTTTGATCGTTCAGGTGGCGAACCGTCGTTTGCCTGCCCTGACTGAGGGTGGATTAAATATTATTCACATTGAAGATGCTGTGCAGGGGCACCTGGCTGCTGCGCGTGCCGGCCGCTGTGGACGAAGATATATCCTGGCGGGTGAAAACCTGACCATTGTTGATTTTGTGCGCAAGGTTGCTTCCGTCACCGGAACATCAGCGCCGCGTTTGATTTTGCCTGCCAGCCTGGCGCACAGTATGGCAGGGCTGCTGAGGCTGCTGAATCCCTACATCCATTTTCCCATTGAACCCGCCATGTTAAACCTGGCAGGACGCGCATTTTTCTATACCAACCGCAGGGCGCAGGTGGAACTGGGAATGCCTCAACCACGCCCGGCAAGTGTGGCTATCGCAGAGGCATACGCCTGGTTTATGGGTTCGGGTTCTGTGACGGCAGCCAGCCCGGCGGGTTGATTAAATTTTTCCGCCGTTGTCCGTTTGCAAATCGGTCAGCGAGAAATGGACAAGCTCGGGGGTGATCGGCTGGCCGATCAAATCGGCAAAAGCCAGCACACGCGTCAGGGCGCCTTCCAATTCACGAATGTTTGAATGAATTTTCCCGGCAATGATTTCAAGAATTTCCTGCGGTACGGGGGTCTGACTGCGTTGAGCCTTGGAGCGCAGGATGGCGAGACGCATATCCAGGTCGGGAGGGCGAATGTCTGCGATCAGCCCGCCGGTGAAACGCGAACGCAAGCGGTCTTCCAGGGTGTTCATTGCTTTTGGGGGACGGTCCGAGGTCATCACGATTTGTTTGTTTTCGCCGTAGAGGGCGTTGAAAGTGTGGAAAAATTCCACCTGGGTCGATTCGCGGTTGGCAATGAATTGAATGTCATCCACCAGTAAAACATCCAATCGACGGTAGCGGCTGCGGAATGCTGCCGTGCTCTGGGTGCGAATGGCCTCGATCAGGTCGTTGGTGAATTCTTCTGATGTTATATAAAGCACTTGCATTTTTCTTTGCAGGGCGGCATTGCCAATGGCATGCAGGATATGCGTTTTTCCCAGTCCAACTCCGCCGTAGACGAAGAGGGGATTGTAGCTGCTGGCCGGGTTTTCAATGATGGAACGTGCGGCGGCATAGACCATGCGGTTGCTGTTGCCCACAATGAAATTTTCAAAGGTGTAGCGGTTGTTCACCATGTGACGGTGAAAGAGAGAATCGTGCGGATGGTCGAGTGATTCTGTGGAGTGGGAATGCAGCATGGATTGCGGCGAAACGTTGCTCTGGCAGACCACAAACCGCACTGTTAGCGGTGTGCCGGTTTGCTCGGACAGCATTTGGGCAACCCGACTGCTGAGGCGGTGTTCCAGCCAATCGCGCCCGTAGGAATTGCGCACACCGATGGTGAACGCATCTTCTTGAAATGAAACCAGTTCAGCGTTGCTCACCCAGGTGTCAAAAGCGGCTTTTGACATTTCCTGCTGGAGTTGTGATTTGACCGTTTGCCAAGCCTGCAAAGCGTTCATGTCTGCAAAACCTCCTCCCCATGCCTGCGCCCGAAAAAATTCTGCATTTCATGCTGCGAAAATGAAGAGTTGAAGCGGTCTTAATGAGACCGGGACTCAAAAAGTTGCAATGAATATGCCATTTTGAGAAATAAAAAAAGACGTTCACCGGGGTGAACGTCTTGGATAATCTGGTGAAAATGATAATTTAGGCAGCCAGCGGCCGCTGACCAAACAGGTTTTCCCGAATCTGAATGACCCGCCGGCGCAGAAGGTCGTCGCGCTCAATCAGGTCGGAAACCTTCTCGCAGCCGTGCATGACGGTGGTGTGGTCGCGTCCGCCCAGCGCCTCGCCAATTTGCGGCAGCGATACATGCACTTCTTCGCGCAGTAAATACATGGCAATCTGGCGCGGCAGAGCGATTTCGCGCGAGCGGTCGCGGCTTAGCAATTGATCAGATGTGATGCCAAAAGCCAGCGCGACTGCTTTAATTACCTCATCCGGTTTGATGGAAGTCCTTTGAGGAAGCATATCTGCCAGAGCAGAGATGACCATTTCACGGTTGAGCGGTTGCCCGCTGAGGTCCGAGAAAGCCAAGGCGCGCGTCAGGGCGCCTTCCAGTTCGCGAATGTTGGACTGGAACTGGCGGGCGATCAGTTCCACAATTTCATCGGAAACCGTGGTGTGTGCGCGTTCGGCTTTGGTGCGCAAGATGGCGATGCGGGTTTCCAGGTCGGGCGGTTGAATGTCAACCGTCAGGCCCCATTCAAATCGCGAACGCAGGCGTTCTTCAAGGGTGTTCATGGCTTTGGGAGGACGGTCGGAGGTCATGACGATTTGCTTGTTTTGACCATGCAGCGTGTTGAAGGTGTGGAAGAATTCCGTCTGGGTCGATTCTTTACCGGCAATGAATTGGATATCATCAATCAGCAGCACATCCATCTGGCGGTAACGCTCGCGGAAGGCAGCCGTGGAGTGTGTTCGAATGGCTTCAACCAGATCGTTGGTGAATTCTTCTGACGAGACGTATAAAACCGTCAAACCTTTTTTGTGCGCGGAATTGCCAATGGCGTGCAGCAGGTGGGTTTTTCCCAAACCTACACCACCATAGATAAAAAGAGGATTATAGGCGCGAGCAGGTTGTTCGGCAACCGCCTGGCAGGCGGCGTGCGCCATGCGGTTGCTGGCGCCAACTACGTAGGTTTCAAACGTGTAGCGTGGGTTAATGGAAATAACCCCTTCTGATGGTGATGTTTGCACGGCGGGTGCTGTTTCAGCATCGGCAGGCTCGTTGATTTCATACTCACCCTGCCAGACCACAAAGCAAACATTTTGCGGTCGATTCATGATGCCGGACAGGAGACGGGTGACCTTGCTGGCGAGACGGCTTTCCAGCCAATCGCGGGCATAGGCGTTCTTCACACCGACGGTAAATGTATCTTCTGAATACCCGACTAGCTCTGCGCTGCGTACCCAGGTGTCAAAAGAGGCTTTTGACATTTCCATTTGAAGTTGTCCTACGGCTGCTTGCCAGGCTTGTTTTTCATTCATTCGGCGTCTTCTCCTGGATGGATTTTGTCGTCACCGGTTTTTTACGACAAAAAATTAACCCCACTGATGGTGACGTACAGCGGGAAGATAAATTGCTTTAGTTTTGCCCGAGAAAATTAGGAGGTAAAGTGGGCGGATAAACCTGCTCATTTGTTTGAGCGATACATAAATTCTAGCAAATCGTCCAAGAAAGGGCAAGTCATTAACCCTACGCCAACCTAAAAATTTCTGAATTTTTAAGGCTTTCAATCTTAAAGAAATGTTGGGGAAACAGACAAAAATTCCTTGTGAATGTAGCCAAAAAATAAACCATCTGTGGCTTACCCTGTGAATATACCCCTATATATGGGGGTAATTTACCCACAGCTTTGTTGAACAAAAAAACTAAGAATCAAATCCAAAAAAATGATGAACCATATCAGATTGGTTTACCGGGAAATACCTTGCCATTTTTGGAATCTCGTTTCTCGAACCTGACGGAAAAATCCATTTGTTAAAGAATGATTAATTTTTTCGAAATTTTTGGTTAAGGATTTTTGTAATGACCTTGCAACATCTTTTCCAAAAAAAAAAACAATTGCTGCCGCCCGTAAAACCAGCCGATGCTGATATAATCGGCGCCATGAAGTATTACATCTGGACTGAAGGTTGTCAAATGAACGTGGCTGATTCGCAGCGAGTGGCGACCGCCCTGGAGAAAATGGGGTATACCCATTCGACACGCGCAGAGCAGGCTGACGTTATCGTGCTGAACACCTGTGTGGTGCGGCAAAGCGCAGAGGATAAAGCTTACGGCCGTTTGAACGCTGTGCGTTCACTAAAAAAACAAAATCCTGCACTGGTGATTAATGTGATGGGATGCCTGGTGGGAGTGAAAAATCATGACCAGTTGCGCCAGCGTTTTCCATTTGTAGATGTTTTTTCCCCGCCATCAGACCCCGCACCACTGCTGCATTATTTGCAAATGCGCGACGGGCATGCTGAACTGGCAAAAACTACCGGGCAGCATAACCAGTGGCTGGATGAAGAATTGACCCTGCCGACCTTCCAACAGGGCACGGCATCGGCATACATTCCCATTGTGATGGGGTGTTCGCATGCCTGCACTTATTGCATCATCCCTTACCGGCGTGGAGTGGAAATCAGTCGACCGCCAGAGATAATCCTGCAGGAAGCGCAGTCGTTGGCTATGCAGGGAGTGAAAGAGATCATTTTGCTGGGGCAAATTGTTGACCGTTACGGCCTGGATCAGGCAGGTTACCCTGACTTGGCCGATTTAATCACGCAGTTGCATGCTGTGGACGGCATTGAGCGGATTCGCTTTTTGACCTCGCACCCCAAATATATGACCGACAAATTGCTGGACTGCGTGGCTTCATTACCCAAAGTGATGCCTCATATCGAAGTTCCCATCCAGGCGGGGGATGATGAAGTGCTGGCGAATATGCGCCGGGGGTACACTGTTGAGGATTACCGCCGCCTGGTGAAGCGAATTCGCGAGCGCATTGCGGGTGTTTCCATTGCAACGGATATCATTGTCGGCTTCCCCGGTGAAAGCACAACTCAATTTCAGCGCACCTATGATTTGCTGGCTGATTTGCGCCTGGATGTGGCCCATCTGGCGCGCTATTCTCCCCGCAAAGGCACTCTGTCGGAACGCACCATGCAGGATGATGTGCCCGATGAGGAAAAATGGCGGCGTTTTCGCTTGTTGGAAGATTTGCAAGAACAGGTGGTTTCAGAAATTCATGCCGGTTACCAGGGTAAAACCGTGGAAGTTCTTTTTGAAGAAAAGAAGAAAAAACGCTGGCAGGGAAGAACACCAACATATAAACTGGTTTTTGTTGAAAGCGAAGAAGATTTGCGCGGGAGAATTTTGCCCGTTAAGATCAATTGGACCGGACCCTGGTCGATGATTGGTGAGATTGCAGAATCGTGAAAGGATGGAAGCGATCATGACCGAATATCTGTATCAGAAAGACAGCTATCTCAAAGAATTTGCAGCCCGCATTACCCGTGTTGAGCCTGAAAGCCGGGCTGTCCTGTTGGACAAGACGGCGTTTTACCCGGGCGGCGGCGGTCAACCGGCTGATAACGGCAGCTTGCATTGCGACGGAGTGGAATATCCCATCCAGGCATTGAAGAAAGCGCCGGAAGGAATCTGGCACGTTCTGGGCAGTGAGACGCCAGTTCCAGTTGAAGGCAGCCAGGTGACCGGTCACATTAATTGGGAACGGCGTTATCAATTGATGCGTACCCACACGGCCATGCACATTTTGTGCGGGGTGGTTTTTCGAGATTACGGCGCACAGGTGACCGGTGGAAACATGGAACCGCTGCAGGGGCGTATGGATTTTGAATTTGAAGCCCTGAGCAAAGACCTGGTGCATGTGATTGAAGAGGCAGTCAACCGCGAAGTACAGGCCGCTCATCCCATCCAGGTGAAAATTCTGCCGCGTGAAGAGGCGTTTCAGATTCCTGACTTAATCCGCACCAAAATCAATTTGCTGCCGCCTGAGATCCAAGAAATTCGCACGGTTGAGATTGTGGGGCTTGACTTGCAGGCAGACGGCGGCACCCATGTGGCCAACACGCGTGAGGTGGGAAAAATGCATGTGGTTGATTACAAGAGTAAGGGAAAAATCAACAAGCGCATTTATGTGGAGTTGGAAGGGAATTAAATGGTGCAGGGCGCAGCTCCAAATGGGCAGCCTGGTAGGGAGGGTGATGTGACGAATCCAGCTCTGATCTGGAATTGCGTGGATGCAGAGCTGGACAGGGCAGCCCTGGTGCGCCAGTTGCGCATTAAACCCAATTCACCCATGTTGAAAGAAATGGACGACATGGCTGCTGCCGCCCGGGGCGTGGCAGTGCCTAAAGCGTTGATTAAACCGGTTTTTATTACCCGCAGCAGCCATGACAGCGTGGAACTGGATGGCGTGAGATTCACCAGCCGGGTTCTGCGCATGAATTTGGACGGGGTGCAGCGCGCCTTTGCCTATGTGGTAACCGCGGGTGTGGAACTGGAACAATGGGCAAAAGGCTTTACCGACATCTTGCTGCAATACTGGGCAGACCGTATGCAGCAGTTGCTGTTAGCCTCTGCCCTGAAAAATGTGATGCAGCACCTAAAAGACAGTTATGCATTGACTGGCCTGTCAAGCATGAGCCCGGGCAGGCTGGAGAATTGGTCGCTCGAAGAGCAGAAACCGCTTTTCTCCCTTCTGGGAGGAAAAGAGCGGGAAATTGGCGTGCAATTGACAGAGGGCTGCCTGATGCTTCCGGCAAAAACTGTTTCTGGGTTGGCCTATGCTTCGGGGGTCAGCTTTGAAAGCTGCCGGTTATGCCCGCGCCCGACATGTGAAGGGCGCAAGGCAGCCTATGACCCCCAATTGGCTGAAAAAGTGTACCATCTGGCCGTTAAAAATCAGGGGATGTAATAGTACAGCTCTCCGGGCTGCAGAATATGGAATCGCTGGCGGGGGTGATTGCGCTGAATGGCATCGGGCAGCAACCCGGTGGAAATGGTGTTCCAGGCATACAGGTCGTTGTGACCGGGAATGACCATATCCCAGCCCAGTTCTTGCGCCAACCAGACCACTTCTGAAGGCATCAGGTTGCCCACGCAGTCGTTGGCTTCGCGGTATGCGTCGCGCCCGTTGGCGGCAACCAGGGCAATATCAGCAGCCGGGTAGGCGCGCATGCGCTCCAGGTAGCCGGGGTCAATCACCAAATCGCCGCTGTGATAAAACACCACCCCGTTCCACTCGATCAGGTAACTGAAATAACGATAGCCTCGCACGGAGTCAAATTCCACCTGGTAATGACCAACCGGGATGGCGGTGATGCGGATGCCTTCGAAATCCAGCGCCTGTTGTGCGGGGGGGACGATCCGGCGCTCTTTTCCAATTTCTGCTTCGTCCAGCAATTCATCACACCAACCGGTGGTGACTACTCTGGCATGCGGCGAAGCTTTTGCCAGCGGTCCCAGGGTGAGCGGATCGGTGTGATCCAGATGTTCGTGCGTGCAAAGCACCAGGGCGGCATTGGAGATTTCGGACGGGTTCAATGGTGGCGGGAAAGCCCGCACGAACTTATCGGCAACTGACGGAATCATCTCTGCCACCACATTGGTCAGCACGGGGTCAATGTAAACCAGGCGTCCATCGCTGCCTTTGAGGGCGATGCCCATCTGTCCCAATCCCCACAGGGCAAGACAACCCGGTGCAACCTGCAAGGAATTCATTTGTTCGATCAAATCAGCGTGTGTGCGAACTGGCATTGGCAGCCTCCAGTTTTTTTTCTTTAACATTGTACCGGAAGAATAAACAAGTTGTGGTATGATTTTCGGGCTTAAAAAGGCATTAAGGACTTAATGGTATGGAAGTTACACAAAAAACAGAATTAAAAATGGATACGTTGGGGTTTACTATCCACCCACATATATACAGCAATGCTCCCGGCAGTCATCGTGTCGATATCTGTATAACAGAAACACCCACTCAATTGCACTTTGATCCTGAACGGTTAATATGCCAGGTTAAAAACACTTCGGGTGATGTGGAAACACTGCAAGTGCGCTATCGAAAAACCGGCATGGGCTTTGCAGAAACTTACTCCGTAATCGCCGGACCCATAAGCCTGTTCGACAGGATGGGTGAGGAAGTAATTTTTATCACCCTGGGTGGAAAGTTGACGATTCAAATTCAAGAATCCAATACCTTTTGCAAGATGGAATCTCCCGTTCCAATTTTGCAAAAAGATCGTGTACACCGCATCCCCCGCATGCTGGCAGAAGAAATTGAAATCCTGCTGGCTGAGCGCCGGGCTGCCTGGCTGCCGAATGTGGATCACTTTTACAAGAAACTGGCGGCAATCGATCCCTTTGTTCTGTATGCCAGCTGCCTGGAAACCATGCGAACGTCCTATTTGCGTTTGCCAGCAGCAGATAATATGCGTGCACAGGAAATGCTGGGTTTCTTGCGGCGAGAAATGCGCGAACTGCGCGAGCGCGGCCAATGGGCTTCGTGGTGGTCGGCGCCAAGCATTATTGATTTATTATAAAATTAATTCTTATAAGAGATCGATTGTTTGAATTATTTCGATAGCAATATTAATTAATGGGGGAAAGAAAGTAATGAATGTTGGTGTAACATTCTTTCTGTAAAATAGCGAACCTTAACAAAAGCGGTGAGTC
>CAZOKH010000041.1:0-31682 GCA_964580315.1 uncultured Anaerolineaceae bacterium
ACAACATCAGCCTGCTTAAAAGCCTTCTCTACATCGCCGTGACGGATTTGAAATTTGCTGATAATGTTGGACCCGCGATCGGGGTGGAGAAGAAAGGTATCGGGTTTTGCAGACAATGCGGCTGAATCGATAACCGGTAAATCTTCAAATTCAACACGTATCAAATTGCGAGCTTTGGTAGCAATTTCTTCGCTTTCGGCGACCACCAGTGCAATTTGATCACCAACAAACCGAACCCTGTCGGCATACTGTTTGTTTGAACCGGGACCACAAAGCACAGGCTGGTCCTGGAAATATTGACCGTATTCGTTTACGGGTACATCTTTGGCAGTAAATACCGCGACAACTCCTGGAAATGCCTCTGCCGCCGATGTATCGACTGATTTGACAATTGCATGCGGGCGTTCAGCGAATAAGACTTTCATATACACCTGGTTGGGGAGATTGAAGTCACCAGGGTAAAGAGCCTCGCCCTTCACTTTGCTTTCAGCATCAATACGAATAGTGGATTGCCCTATATAATCCAAAGCCATGGAAACCTCCAGGAACAGTTGCTTTATCGTTTATAACGTTTGCCGTGAAAAGCAGTTGGCGGCACATCAGTGGGCCCATAGGGTGATGGGGCCAATAAATCATACAGCAAGGCGGTAAGCAGCCCGAATAATGCATAAACAACCAGCGTCAAAGCCAGGGTTAAGATAATTTTGACAAACAGCATGGGATCGGAGAAAGGCGCAATTAACTCTGCCGGGATTGCCACCCAGCCTCTTTTGGCATTTTCACTGAGCAACACCAGCGCCCCTGCGTAAGAAATGAGAGGCGTGACAACCATTAACACAAAACCAACTCCACGCCAGACTGGATGGAGTTCTCTGCGCTTTGGCTTTACAGGTCTTGATTGGTATTGCCCGTATTTGCTCATTCGTTCTCCAAATTTTTCGCCGCTGTTTCAATAGCTTCAATGATTTTGTAATAACCGGTGCAGCGGCACAGGTTCCCTGTTATGGCCTGTTTAATTTCTTCCTGGGAGGGACGCGGTTTCTCATCCAGGAGTTTTGCAGCTGACATGAGGAATCCGGGCGTGCAATATCCGCACTGCACAGCGCCCTCATGGATAAATGCCTGCTGTATGGGATGTAATTTATCTTTATTCGCCAGCCCTTCAACAGTCACAATTTGTGCATTATGTGCACGCGGGGCGGGCACCATGCAACTCATTACAGCTTTTCCGTCCAGGTAAACAGTACAGGCGCCGCATTCGCCTTCTGCGCAGCCTTCTTTTGACCCGATCAAGCCGGCATCTTCACGTAATAAGCGCAGTAACGATTTGTTTTGTCCTGTCTGGAAAGAATACGCTTTCCCGTTTATGGTCGTATTGATGGAGGTTTTTTGATCGAATAGCCGGCTTGCATCCAACGCCTTTACGCCATTGATGTTCTTACCCCATAAAAATACAGGCGAAGCAGGTATGCGATCTTTGGCCAGATTGTCGCGAATTTCAACGAGCGAGCGACGCGTGATGACTTTAGAAATTGCCAGTCGATAAGAGGCCGATGCGCGCACGTCGCTTATCGGGCGGGCTGCGTTCATCGCCAACTCGGCTGCTTTTTCGATTACATCGGGCGTCAGGGTTTTTCCAACAAGGTATGATTCTGCTTCTTCGGCGTGAATGATGGTTGGTGCAACAGCGCCCAGGGTAAGCGATGCGCTCCGGATTTTCTCTCCCTCGAAATCCAGCACAATGGCTACATTTACCAGGGAAATCGCCTGCGCCATACGCAAAGCATATTTCGTAAAAACGCCTCTTTGGTTTGCCGTTATGGCGGGGAAAATCACTTCAACCACCATTTCATTATCCATTAAGACGTTCTTTCGCACACCTGTGTAAAACTGATCCAACGGTATCAGCCTTTCGCCTTCTGAAGACTTTGCAAGAACGCTGGCTTTCATCGCCATCAGGGGCGTAATGGTATCGTTGGCGGGAGAGGCGGTAATCAAGTTTCCCACCACTGTTCCCCGGTTACGAATCTGCGGTGAGCCGACTTCCCATGAAGCCAGAGCAAGCGGTAGAGCAAGTTCTCGAATCAGCTTTGATGCAACAATCTGGTTGTGTGTAACCGTGGCGCCGATGTGAATATTCTTTTTTTCATCCAGGGTGATTGTGTTTAATTCGGGGATTCGGGTGACATCGACGAGAGTCTCAATCCCCTTGCGGACACCACGCTCCAATTCGAGCATGATGTCTGTTGCGCCGGCAACAATGCGTGATTTATTGCCATGCTCGTGTAACGCATGGATTGCTTCATCCGTGGTTTTGGCGCACAGGTATTTTTCCCACATAAATCCTCCAGATAAATCTGTGTAAAAACAGAATTTTATTTTTCTTTCAAGATTCAACCAGGCTTAAAACGGTTGGAACAAGTTGTTTCTTTCTTGAAACAACACCTTCAGCCAGCAATGTTCCATCTGATAACGGTGGATACGGTAAATCATACAAGATGGCTGGCGGATTCTCAACCAGGACACGGCTGGAACCCTGAACCACGTCTGTAATCATGAGCATGGAAAAATCGAGGTTGTGACTTTTTTTCAGGTTTTTCAGAGCTTCACGCAAAGGCTCAATGTAATCGGTGATTTCACGGTGATCGCTCACCTCAACCTGTGATATGGAGAACTTGAAGTTGCCGGCATTATAGGTCTTCATATCGGTATTTACCACGTCTTCAGCGCTTTTTGTGCCCAAGCCCGCTCCGGCAGCCAGCAATTTTTCACCGAAGGATTCTATGGTTTCGCTACTCATCGGATTACCTGGAACAAATGCCCAGCGCGATAACCGCCTGGCTGCCTCGCGATCCCGTTCTGTAGTGGTGGGAGAGCGCAAGATCAAAGTATCAGCTAATATGCCGGCTAACATCACGGTAGCAATCTGTGGCGGGGCGCTCAAACCTGCATCATATATCCTCTCGCTAATTAATGTGCAGGTGCTTCCAACAACATCGACCATGAATCGAATGGCCGTTCTGGTGGCTGGATTGCCCAGTTTGTGATGATCGATTATCTCCAATAATTCTGCTTCTTCCAATGAACCCAATGCCTGTTGATCTTCATTGTGATCAACCAGAATTAATTTCAAACGCGGTGGATTGACGAGATCACGCTGGCGGCAAATTCCAAGATAGCGATTGTTTTCATCCACTACCCAGTATTCACCTTTTTCTGACCGCAACAGGTGATTCACAACATCTCGAATTCGGGTGGAAGCCTGGAATTTCGGAACCTTGATATCAGCGGCTTGATTACACGGTGCGTGCAGTATTTCGCTAATACGCATTTCCTGTTGCTTGGGATGTGTACCGACAGACCGGCTGATGAATTCAAACAAGGTCCACCCGGTAACCAGTCCGTACGGAGTGCCATCCTCATTCAAAATTGGCGCCAACCCCCCCGTTCGACTGGCAATTGCCCAGGCCTCCCGGAGGGGTTTATCGGGTGTGGTTGTATCAAGACGCCTGCTAACTGATTCAAAGCGTGGTGAAGCATCAGTTAATAAAATGGGCACTTCCAATCCCAGTTGGCGCAATAACCAGGATGTTTGCTGATTAATGGCACCCGCCCTGGCGGGAATGGCGTATAAATTATCCCTTTCCTTGAGCAGCCAGGAATAAGATATTGCTGCGGCAATTGAATCCGTATCAGGGTTTACGTGCCCGATTACATATATTGGAGAAATCATATCAGATTTTTCCTGAACGAACTGATTAATCTCAACACTGTGCATTTAAGATTTCACTTGTTATTTTGCAAATGTATCGATCAATAGTTTAACATCACCACCGGCTGGATACAAGATTGGACAAGTGCAACCATTGCGGCGATATTCATTTACTTTGGCGCGCGCTTCTTCTGGCGTTCCTGAAGCCGTAATCCGGTTGATCAGATCTTCAGGCACCAGGTGTTTTGCCTTTTGAATTTGTTCATGAGTGGCAGGCCATCCAAGTATGGACTGAATTTCAGCCACCACGTCAGCCGATACATTGGAGGCTTTCGCAATATGCGGCTGCTGCGCCAGGTATTGGGTGAGCAGCTCGCGCGTGTAATCAATGGCTTTATCGTGATCGTGATCAACCGAGCAAACTACCAGTTGCGGACGATCCAGGTCAAATACACGCTTTCCGGCTTTTTTGGCGCCGCGATCCAACAGGTCCATAGCTTTCAAGTTATATTCAGGCGCTACGCAATAGTTTAATACAACGCCGTCACATATCTCGCCGGTCATTTCCATCATCTGGTCGCCAGTTGCGCCAATATAAACTGGCACATTGCGGGGCTCGCGCCGGCCGTGAACCACATCTAGCTCAATTCCATCCACATGGATAAACTCACCGTGGAATGTAACACGTTCCATATTGAGTAATTTTTTCATCACCATGACGGTTTCGCGCATGGCAAGCAGCGGTTTGGTACGGGTGATGCCAACATTTTTTGCCAGTGGATCCCACCAGGCGCCAATGCCGCAGATTACACGATTGGGAGCAAGATCGTCCAGGGTGAGGAATGTGGCAGCCAGCAGTCCAATGTTTCGTGTCCAGTTGTTGATCACACCGGAACCGACTTTAATCTTTTCTGTTACAGCGGCATAAGCTGCCATCGGGACAATTGCATCACGTACCAGGCGGCTTTCTGCCTGCCAAACTGCATCAAAACCTTTCTGTTCAGCATACTTCACGAAATCCAACCCATCGCGAAGGTCATGGGCATCCTGTAAATATAGTGCGACACTTTCAGCCATTTTTTCCTCCAATTATTTTGGGTGTTGATCAAATTTTGAATGGTTTGAATGTCTTACAAATCCATTATACATGAGCTTAATATCATGGCAAGTTTTTGCCATCCTGGCGGAATAAGTCTTCTTCTTTTGGGCGAATGAGTTCACTCAACGAGCTTTCCCGTAGTGGATACGGGAATCCCCTGACATGCACAACCGGAATGGATTCGGTCGCTTGCCCCATCATCAGTGAAGCTGCTGCTGCCAGTTCATCGGCTGCTGCAACCTCAGTAACCTGCAATTTGTAGCCAAATAAATCAGGTTTTCCGCGGAGATCTTCCAGTGCTGGAATACCAGAGACGCCAATTGTGACGCCCACTGTTCCCTTGCGCCAGGCTCTGCCGTGGGAATCAATGATTAAAATGCCGATTTTTTTGTGATGGGTTTCTTGAAACCCTTTTCGAAGGGTATTGGCGGTTTTGTCAGGTTCTTCGGGCAACAGCAGCACCCATTCATCCGGGTTTGCAACTCCATCCGGGTGAACATTGGAATGATCAACACCGGCATTGGCGCACACAAACCCATATTTATGCACGACGATAAACTTTCCTGGTTCAGCTCGCAGCACTTCACTGCTTTCACTCAGTACAACTTCAACGAAACGCGGATCTTTATGCGTGCATCGGGCAATTTCATGCGCTCGTTTTGAAGGGTGAACAGTGTTTAAATCAACATAGCGCCCTTGCGCTTTGGAAATTATCTTCTGGGTAATTACCAGGATATCTCCATTTTCCAGGTGTATTTCTGCTCTTTCCAAAGCATTGTTAATGATTGGGAAGAGGTTATCCCCCGGGTTTACCAGGGGAATTCCTGTGAGTGGAGTAATGACGAGGGGCATGGGCAACCTGTAAGGTACTGAATGGTGGCGGCTGAGGTGGCTAAGATTGCTTTTCCCGGTTTATGCCAGTGATGCGGATACCGGATGATGGAACGCCATATTTTTTGTTGAGGCCGATCAGAATGGAGGTTAAACCTTCAACAACCACAGAATTCTCAATTGGACCGGCATCCCATCCAACCAGATTGGCTTTTTCAAGCAAGGATAGTACCACCTCGCGGGCTTCTTTGGAAGTGCCACAGACCAGAATGTCACAATTTCCATCGCCTTCGTGCAACAAGTTTTCAAACGAAACATTTTGGAAGGCCGCCACGACATTGACTGAATCTCCCAATATCTGATGTGCTTCCTGTAAGGCGCTGCCGGCTTCAGGCATTTGAACCCTGGTTACCTTGGGCGGTACAAGCGGCACAGTAACATCAATTAATATTTTCCCTGCCAGGTAGGGTGCAACGCTTTCCAACATGGCGCGGTGTGCCTGATAGGGTACAGTTAGTACCACCAGGTCAGCTTCGCTGGCTGCCCTGGGGTTTTCCATGCCTGTCACGCAATCAGAATTGCCAACCAGGCTGGCAACATCGGTGGCAGCGGCTTCGGCTTTTTGGAGATCGCGTGATCCAATAAGTATCTTGTAACCTGCTTTAGCCCATCTATAGGCAATGCCTTTACCTTCTTTTCCGGTACCCCCCAGGATTGCAATGGTTTTAATTTCTGTTGCTGGATTTTCGCTCATCATTCCTCGTTCTTTAATTGAATCGTTTGTGATATCGATCCCAGGTTTGGGGTACGAGCTTTTCAGCCGCATATCGAGCAATCTTCTCCTCGTCCAGCGTTAATAACTGGCGGTCTTTCATCAGAACTTTACCGGCCACCATGGTCATGGTGACCATGCTTTCATGGAATCCAAACACAATATGCCACGGCAAGTTGTCCACGGTCATGGGTGTGTAGGGATGGTAATCCACCAGGATAAGATCGGCTTGAGCGCCCGGAACAACCGCCCCAACAGTGACCGGGAATAACGCGTTCACCAGGGCTGCATTGTTGTAAACAGCCATTTGGGCAATGTCAGTAGCCGGCATGCGGCGCGGATCGCGATGTTCCAGTTTGTGAATGAAGTAAGTGGTCTTCCATTCTTCCCACATGGCATTTCCCATGCCGTCATTTCCCAGCCCAACTTTGATTCCCATGCGCATGGCGGCTTCAATGGCGGCTACGCCAACCGCGTTGTTCATGTTGGATCGAGGCTGATGTGTCAGCCAGGTGCCGGTTTCGGCCAGGATTTGAAGCTCTCGGGCGTCCAGGTGAACACCGTGCACCGCAATGGTTTTGGGGCCCAGAATTCCGTGCTTGTGCAACCGATCAATCACACGCATGCCCGATTTGGCAATGCTGTCATATTCATCCGAAAAATGCTCGGCAACATGCACATGGAATCCTGTATCATCCGGTATTGCATCACGGCACAAATCCAGAGATTCCTCGGATAAAGTCAGGCTGGCGTGCAAGCCAAACAGCGCTGACAGGCGGCCATTCAGGGGTTTTTCTTTTTTAACATATTCGATAAACCGGACATTTTCATTAATTCCTGCCAGTGTGTTTTCTTTGCCATTTCGGTCAGTCACCTCGTAACAAAGACTGGCGCGAATGCCTGATTCATCGATAACACCGGCAATTTCATCCAGTGAACCGTTAACAGCGTCGCCGGAGGCGTGATGGTCAATCAGGGTTGTTGTTCCGTGCCGAATCGCGTCCACGACGCTGACCAGCGCCGAATAGCGCACATCTTCCATACTTAATGACAGATCCAATGGGAACCAGAGCTTTTGTAAAATTTCTGGAAAGTCTTTTGCAGCAGCGCCAGGAATATACATGCCGCGGGCAAAAGCACCATAAAAATGTGTGTGTGCGCAAATATTTCCAGGCATTAAAATTTGCCCTTTGGCATCCATTACCTCATCATGCGGAAATTTCTCCATGAGGTTTTTTTGCACGTCCACTGCTTGGATGACATCGTTTTCAATTCGAACTGCATAACCTTCCAAGATGCGATTCGGTTTTTCCCAGGTAATGATCCTGCCGTTTGTGATAAGCATGACTCCTCCTGACTATTTTTTGGATACAATTTGCATGGCAATCAATTCTTGGTCAACTGGTAAACGATCCACACGCACACCAACCGCGTTATAGATAGCGTTCGTAATGGCGGGTGTGGTAGGGATGCTGGATATTTCTCCAACGCCCTTTGCGCCAAACGGACCGGTGGAAACCGGCGCCTCAACAATGATGGATGTAATTTCGGGCATGTGTTCAATAGATGGCATGCGATAAGTCGCCATGCGGTCGGTAATTACTTTTCCTTTATCCATTAAGAATCGTTCAGTAATTGCATTCCCAATACCCATCATCACGCCGCCTTCCACTTGCCCCTGCAAGCCGAGCGGATTTAATGCTGTTCCGACATCATTTGCAGAAATCACCTTGAGGACTTTTACCTCTCCAGTTCTTGTATCCACTTCCACTTCGGCGGCTTGCACTGCAAAAGAAAATGCAAAGTGCATGTCTCCGCCTTCTCCCAGAGGTTTTGTCTCCGGTGCGCTGTAGCGGAACAGCGTTTTTGTCTCAAGGCCTAGTTTTTTCATTTCTCTGGCAAATTCATCGAGAGAAACAGCCTTGTGGTCATAGGTAATTTTTCCATCCTGGATGCCGACTTTCTGCGGGGGTATGTCAAACATTTCAGCGGCAGCATTAATCAGGTTGTTTTTCAATGCAATCGCCGCACCTTTGGCAGCATTCCCGGTCATAAATGTCTGGCGGGATGCGGTAGTTGGGCCGCCATCTGGAGTCAGGTCTGTATCAGAGAGCAATACGCGCACTTTATTAACCGGCAGAGACAATTCTTCCGCCACGATCATTTGTAAAACGGTGACCAACCCCTGTCCAATCTCGGCTGAAGAAGATCGAACTTCAACTTCTCCATTCTCATAAAGTTCGACTTCTGCATTGGCAATATCGGGCGTTCCACCGCCTAAACCGGTGTTTTTATACGCTGCGGCAATACCCCACGCACGTTTTTTGTATGGTTTACCCTCCACCACGCGCGCTTTAAAAGCATCGTTTCCAGCAATTCGCTTTATTTCCGCCCCGACTTTTTCAAGACACTCGCACAGACCTACACTCTCGCGCAGCAATTGACCGGTGTTAGTGATACTGCCTTCTTTGAGTGCATTTTTCTTGCGTATCTCCACCGGATCAATATTGAGTTTTTCGGCAAGCATGTCCATCATGCTCTCAACGGCAAATGCCGATTGCGTAACCCCAAATCCGCGATAAGCACCTGATGGAACATTGTTGGTGAGCATGGCGTAGCAATCGCCTTTAACGTTGGGAATTTCATAAGGGCCTGAAGAATGCGTAGTGGCGCGCGTCATGACCGCCTCGCCCAGAGAAGCGTAAGCACCAGTGTCGCCATACAACTCCGTCAATGCCGAAACAAGGATTCCGTCTTTTTTGGCGCCTAATTTAACTTTGATTTGAGTGGCATGCCTTTTCACATGCACCGTCAAGCTTTCGCGGCGGTCGAATAAAATTTTCACCGGCCGGTTGGTTTTCCATGCCAACAACGCGGCATGAATCTGGCCAGCGATATCTTCTTTTCCGCCAAATCCTCCCCCAACCAGCATACCTTTGATGCGCACGCGATCTTCTTCCCACCCGAGAGATGCTGCAACCTGCTCACGGTCTTCATAAGGGATCTGCGATCCAACAAAGACTTCCATCCGGCCATCAGGGGTAAGCCGGGCAACGCTGCATTCCGGTTCCATAAAGGCATGGTCAGTAGTGCCTGTGTGAAAGGTATGTTCCAGCACAATGTCAGCCTGTTCAAAGCCGGCGTCCACATCACCTTTGCGAACTTTGATGTGTTTTAATAAATTGCCCTTTTCATGTATTTGGATGGTGCCAGGCTGAAGAGCCTCAACCGGGTCGGTTACCACGGGTAATTCTTCGTACTCAAATTCAATCAAATCAAGGGCCTGAGAAGCGATCTCGTTAGTTTCTGCAGCCACAATAGCGATCGTATCGCCTACATAGCGAACCTTTTCGCCGACATCAACCATCACGGGCCAATCTTTAATGATCACTCCATGGTAATGACTTCCGGGTATGTCTTTTGCTGTCATAACTGCCACAACACCTGGCAATGCCCTGGCTTTTTCCACATCAATCCGTTTGATGAATGCATGTGGAATTTCTGCGTGCTTGGCCTTGCCGTAAAGCATATTCTCGAACTTGAGATCATCCGTGAAAAGTGCTTTGCCGGTTACTTTGGCAACCGCCTCGGGACGCTGATTCATTTTCCCGATGACACGCATGGCTCGTTTTGAATCGGGGATTTCGGGTTCTGAAACGGGTTTATTCGTCCGCATTGCCTCGGCAGCGGCCAGGATTGAGTTTTCGATGGTCGGGTATCCAGCACAACGGCACAGGGTATCTTTTAGTGCATGGCGAATGTCTTCACGGGTAGGATTGGGATTCCGCAGCAGCAACCCGTATGCGGTCATCAACTGTCCTGGAATGCAAAAACCGCATTGTACTGCGCCATGTTTAATAAATGCTTCCTGCAGCGGGTGAAGCCCAGATTGGGATTCAATATGTTTATTGAGACCTTCCACGGTGATAACGTTTTTTCCATTTACCCTGGGGGCAGGATAAGAACAGGAAAGTATGGGTTCATTATCAACCAAAACGGTGCAAGAGCCGCATTCCGATTCGTTACAACCAATTTTTGTACCGGTCAGGCCTAATCTTTCACGGATTAATTCTGCCAGGGTTTCTCCTGGCTTAACTGGTAAATCGACAGTTTCACCATTAACGGTGAAATGAAGCATAGAGGGCTCGCTCATTTTTTCTCCACTACCTTATGCGATTCATTCCAGGGCACGCTGCCAGGCAAGGTTTAAAACCTCTTCCAACAATATACTGCACAAATGCACGCGATATTCAGCAGAAGCGCGTTGTGCACTGGTCCGGAAATGGATGCTTGATAACAGCGCTTGATTGGCTTCGGCAAGCAAATCTGCCGAGAATTTTTTGCCGCGCAAAACATCTTCTGCTGCTTTCCCGCGCTGCGGTGTTGGGCCAGCCGGCCCAATTGCCAGGCGAACGTCGACAATTTGGCCGCTGTCTCTCTGCAACCAGGCTGCCATATTGATGATTGGAAGTGCAACGCCCTGCGGTCTCATCACTCTTTGAAAAGCAGAAGATTGGTGTTCCTTTGAAAGCGGGATGTGAAAACCCACCAGTAAATCGTTGTACGGATCCAGCGCTGATTTTCCGGGACCTTTATACAACGTTTCAATGGGCACTATCCGCCTTCCAGCACTGCTGGCAATTTCCGCTTTGGCACCCAGCGCATGCAAGGCAATGGTTCCATCTCCTGCCGGCAAGGCATGCGCCACGTTTCCTCCAAGTGTGGCCGAGTTGCGAACTTGGGGTCCTCCCACCATGCCGCTGGCTTCGTACAATGCCTCGGCGTGCTGTTTCACAAGCGGAGAACTGGAGACTTTTTTCAAAGGCACAGCGGCGCCAATGAAAAGAGAATTTTCCTGTTGTTCGAGAATTTGCAAGTCAGGGATAAAATTAACATCCACCAGCAAATCAACCGGTGGATGTCTGCCCTGACGCAAATCCAACAACAGGTCCGAACCGCCCGCTATCAAGCGAGCATGACCGGATGCTTCGGAAAGCATCCTCAGTGCATCAGATATGGTTTTTGGGGTGAGGTATTCTTTATATTCTTGCATAGGATCGGTGGAGCAGGCGGCGGCACTTTTCGACGGGCGCAAACACCATTTCCGGCCCGACGCCGGCCCAGGCACTACCCGAACCGACCACCGAACCTTGCTTACATCAATTTTAACACAAACTCCCCTTTTCGCACCATTGAAATTCCACAGAAATAGTGGTTGTCGTAAAGTGGATATTTCGCCTATAATCAGTCATACATTGAGGAGGTAACAAATCGTTATGAATAACCTTGATTCTGCACTTAAATACGCTGTCGAAAATAGTCATCAATTCATCAATGAGTTAAATGAATTGCTGGCAATTCCGTCAGTTTCAGCAGATATAAACGCCAAACCGGCCATGGAAAATGCTGCCCAGTGGATTGAAAAATCCCTACACAAAAACAATTTTGATATTGTGAAAATATTTCAAACCGCCGGCAATCCTGTGGTCTATGGCGAAAAGAAAACCGGTAAAGTGGGCGCAAAAACCATCTTAATTTATGGGCATTATGATGTTCAACCAGTGGAGCCGCTTGGCGAGTGGAATACCGAACCATTTACCGGTGTAATTCAAGAGGATTATCTATTCGCTCGGGGCGCTTCAGATATGAAAGGGCAATATATTGCCTGCATTAAAGCTATCGAGTCTATTCTTGCCACTGGAGATTTGCCGGTTAATGTGAAATTCATTCTGGAAGGTGAAGAGGAAATTGGTTCACCCAACCTGAAAGAGTTCCTTAAACAGCATGCTGATTTACTGAAATGCGATGTGGTGGTCAACCCTGACACCGGAATGCTTGCTCCCGATATCCCCACCATCACGTATGGACTGCGCGGCCTGGCGTATTTCGAACTTCGTGTATACGGACCCTCAAGCGATCTTCATTCCGGTGTTTTCGGCGGTATTGTCCATAACCCGGGTCAGGCTCTTTGCGAATTAATCGCGGGAATGCATTCGCCGGATGGAAAAGTTACTTTGCCGGGTTTTTATGATGATGTGCGCCCTCTGCCTGCCGCAGAACGCGCCGAATTAAACAGGCTGCCTGTAAACGATCAGGATTACCTGGAGCAGACCGGCGTGCCTGCGTTGTGGGGTGAAGTTGGATATACCCCAACCGAGAGGCTGGGAGCCCGTCCTACATTGGAAGTGAATGGGCTATATTCTGGATATATTGAGGCGGGCGCCAAAACAGTATTGCCTTCATACGCAATGGCCAAAATTTCCATGCGATTGGTTCCCGACCAGGATCCACAAAAAGTATATGAATCCCTCCATGCGTATCTCAAACAAAAAGCTCCGTCTACCATTCGTTGGGAGTTAATCAGCATGGCCGGTGGTCCGGCTTGCATCACCAACCGTGATTTGCCTGCTGTCCAGGCATTATCCCGAGCGATGCAGACTGTTTGGGGTAAGACGCCGGTTTTTCGCCGCGACGGTGGAAGTGTACCGGTTGTGGCACACATGCAGGAAATTTTGGGTGTTGATTCCATTCTCACCGGATTTAGCATGCCTGATGATCATATTCATGCCCCCAATGAAAGACTGCACTTGCCAACCTGGAATAAAGGTATTCAGGCATTGATTTGTTTTTTATATAACCTTGCTGACTGATCACAGAAAAGAAAGATCGACTCAATGACAAAAATTAAACACTTACCACTTTATGGAGGCCAGGCATTAATCAAGGGTGTTTTAATGCGTGGCAGCAGCACGTTGGCTGCTGCCTTCAGAAAACCTGACGGCGAAATTGTCATCCAAAAGGAAAAGTTGGAAGGAATTTATACCTCCAGAATAAAATCAATTCCTTTCTTGCGAGGATTGATAATTTTGTGGGATTCCTTAGCACTTGGCACCCGCTATTTAACCATTTCGGCGAACTATCAAAGTGACGAAGAAGAAAAAATCGAAGGCCTTCAATTGGTGTTGACGCTTTTATTTTCACTGGCAATCGCTGTTGCGTTTTTCTTCGTTCTTCCTGCCTTAGTCAGTGCATGGCTGGAAACCGCCTTAAATATGCACAACTTTTGGAGCAATTTGTTTGAGGGGGTAATTCGCCTGGTTTTAGTTTTGGCATATATCTGGGCGGTGGGAAGAATACCGGAGATCAAACGGGTTTTTTCTTACCATGGTGCAGAACATAAAACCATCAATGCGTTTGAAAGTGGAATGGAATTAACGGTTGAGAACGTACAAAAATTTTCAGTGGAAAATCCACGTTGTGGAACGGCTTTCCTCTTAACACTAATCATTCTTTCAATACTGGTCTTTGTTTTGCTCGGACCGCTTCCTGTTCTATGGAGATTGGTCAGCCGGATAGTGCTGCTTCCAATTTTGGCTGGTTTAGCTTACGAGTTCATTCGTTGGACAGGTAAAAACCAGCAATTGAAAGTTGTGCAATGGCTAATGAAACCTAACCTGGCATTGCAGCATTTAACCACCGCCGAACCGGACGATGAGATGGTTGAGGTAGCACTGGCAGCATTCAATGCCATGATTGAGCAGGAAGAAAAAATTCAGGACGAATACCCTGTAAATGTGGTTGGCGAAACACCGGCGTTGGAAGGAAAAGTGAATTAGCCAAGAGTTCACGATGAAGACCTGGCAACATATTCTGTTGGGGTTTTTACTGGGAGTAATTTCTGTTGGCGTCATTGCGCTGGCAGTGCATCCTCCGCGCGGCATGCCAATTCAATTGTTACCTGCTCCCACGCAACAACCCATCACGGTATATGTAACAGGATGCATCAATTCTCCCGGGCTTTATCAACTTTCAACTGGAAGCCGGGTTGTTGATGCAATGGAAACAGCTGGCGGAAATTGCCCATCAGCCAATCTGGAAGGAATTAACCTGGCTGCGAAGCTTGCGGATGGTATGCAGGTGGACATACCATTTGAGGGGAACCAGTCGTCCACTCATCCGGTTATCGAAGAAAACAACCCGATTGACGGTAATTTGCCTATCAGAGAAGAAAGTATAAATATCAATACAGCCTCCTGGGAAGTTATCGAGACTTTACCGGGAATTGGCCCCGAAAAGGCAAAGCAGATTGTGCAATACCGACAGGAAATTGGAACTTTTCTTTCCCTGGATGATTTGTTAAAAGTTCCGGGGATCGGTACCATAATATTTAATCAAATTAAACCGTTTTTAACCCTGGATTAGAATAATTTCATGCAGAAAAGTCGATCCTGATTTGTGAAAGGATATAATAGCAACATGAACCTGAAAGAAAAGCTAGAGAAAGATTTGCTGGAATCAATGCGTCAGAAGGATGAGTTAAAAAAACGCGCCATACGCCTGACGTTATCTTCCATTAAACTGATTGAAATCGAAAAGGGCCCGCTGGATAATCTTGGACTGATTGCTGTGTTGCAAAAAGAAATTGCCAACCGTCAAGAAACAATCAAAGATGCCGAAAAGGCCAACCGCCAAGACTTAATTGCGATCAACCAGGAAGAAATTGAGTTCTTAAAAACTTATCTTCCGGAAGAACTATCTGATGAAAAACTGAAAGAATTGGTGCTTGCGGCAATTCAAGAAACCAGTGCGGTTGGCGCACAGGATATGGGTAAAGTAATGAAAATCGTTTTACCCAATGTCGCGGGGCGTGCTCCCAACTCCCGTGTAAGCCAAATGGTGAGAGAACTGCTGAACAACTGAGGAAAGTTGAAAAAAGTCAGTTCATGGTGGTCTGATCGCCACTCAAAATACCCATTAATAATACTCATACTCACCAGTATTCTTACACTGGCAGCGATGGTATTTCCAATAGCCATTCGTCCTGCTACTTATACCTTAAAAGAGGGAGAAGTCGTTTTTCAAGATATCCAGGCTCCGCGGACACTTACATACGAAAGCGAAGTGTACACAGAGCAGGCTCGCATTGAAGCCGAAGGAAAGGTCTCCGCGGTTTTTCTCCCGGCAGATCCGTCCATCACTCGTTCTCAAATTGACCGTCTTCAAAGAACATTGGATTACATTGGAATTGTTCGCAATGATTCATACGCCGAACACAATCAGAAAATGGACGACCTTGCAAAAATTGAGGGTGTTGAGTTGGATGCCGCTAACGGTCAATTGATTTTAGATATGAGCGAAGCGAAGTGGGAAACCACAAAACAGGAATGTTTGCGAGTTCTCGAACTTTCCATGCGGAATTCCATTCGTCCCACGAATATATTTGAGGCTCAAAGAAACGTACCTACACTGGTCAGTTTCTCTTTGCCCGTTGACCAATCGGCAGTCGTCGGCAAACTTGTGCCTCCATTTATTGCTGCGAACAGCCTTTATAGCGAAGAAGATACCAGGGTTGCGCGGCAATCTGCCAGAGACGCTGTCGCACCGGTCATGGTTAAGTATGTAACAGGACAGGCGATTGTTTCCCGCGGGCAGGTGATTACACCAGCGATTTTGGAAGCGCTTCAACGATACAAATTAATTCGTGGGAAGAATGATTCACAATCAATCATTGCATCTGTGGCCCTGGTTTTTGCGCTTACACTTTTCGTCAGCCTTTATTACAAGAAGATCCATCCGCCTAGTTTGTCCAGCAACCGCACGATTTTGGTCATCGCTGTCTCTTTCCTGGTATTTCTAATTAGCGCCAGGCTGTTAACGCCTAATCGAACAATCTTCCCCTATCTGTTTCCTATCGCCGCATTTGGTTTTACGCTATCCAGTCTCTTCTCGCTTGAACTGGGCATTCTCTTTACGTTCATTTTGAGCGTGCTTTCAGCTTATGGTCTAACATTTGGATTGGAGGTTACGCTTTTTTACATTCTATCCAGTTTTATTGGGATGCTGATCCTTGGAAGAGGGCGTCATATTGGGAGCTTTTTCTGGGCCGGGGTTGCTTCCAGTGGTGTTGGAATGGCTGTCATACTGGCGTTCCGCCTGCCCAATACCATAACCGATACAATTGGAATTATCACATTGTTGGGCGCAGCCATTTTCAATGGCATGGCCTCAGCCAGTGTAACGCTTCTGCTTCAATTCTTATTTGCGCAAATTTTGGGGCTAACAACCGGTTTGCAGTTGTTAGATTTGTCACGCCCCGACCATCCGCTGCTTCAGCTAATCCTGCAAAAAGCTCCTGGCACCTATCAACATAGTTTGCAGGTATCCAATTTGGCTGAACAGGCAGCCCGTGTTGTTGGCGCAGATGCATTGTTGGTGCGGGTGGGAGCTTTTCACCACGACGCCGGCAAATTAACAAACCCATCATTCTTTATTGAAAACCAGGTGGTCGGTAATCTTAATCCGCATAATGATTTGGATCCGCGGGAGTGTTCAAAGACTATCATCCAACATGTAACTGACGGGGTTGCAATGGCGCAGAAATACCGTCTGCCAACCCGCATACAAGATTTCATTCGCGAACATCATGGGACATTGGTCACTCGCTATCAATTTACCCACGCTTTACAACTTGCCGCGGAAAATCATGAACAGGTGAATATTGATGATTTTCGGTATCCAGGTCCAAAGCCTCAGTCCCGCGAAACCGCCATTTTAATGCTAGCCGATGGATGTGAGGCAAGAGCCAGGGCTGAATTGCCAGCCAACGAAAAAGCCATTGAAGAATTGGTTCGCTCAAATATTGATCAGGTTGTGCGCGATGGTCAGTTGGAGAATACAGACCTTACCATGCGCGATTTAAACCTCATTGCAGAATCATTTATAAACACGCTAAAAAATACCTATCATCCGCGTATT
Organism: uncultured Anaerolineaceae bacterium; assembly: GCA_964580315.1. Classification (GTDB taxonomy): domain Bacteria; phylum Chloroflexota; class Anaerolineae; order Anaerolineales; family Anaerolineaceae; genus CAZOKH01. The sequence continues at coordinate 17,170 of CAZOKH010000041.1, forward strand.
CTTTACCCGCGGTACGATCCTCATGAAAAAGCCGCTGCAGAAAAAACTGAGCCGCTGGCCAGCCGAAAAGCCAGCACAACTGCTGGTTTAGAAAACATTCCTTCACAGCAAGATGGGAAAAGGGACTGAATGATTAATGTCATCATTGCTGAACAATATCAGGATTTGCTATCAGAGAAATTCATTGAATCGGTGGTTCGCTTGACACTGACAGATCAAGAAATTGATATGGAGAATAATGATTTGTCAGTTGTTATTGATTCGGATGATGTGGTAAAAGCGTTAAATCAACAATATCGTGGTCTGGATCATTCGACCGATGTTCTGTCGTTTTCTGCCAATGATCTCGACCTGGAAACAGGGCATACTATTCTAGGGGATATTGTAATTTCATATCCGCGGGCGGAAAAACAGGCGGCCGAGGCCAACCATCCGGCAGAAAAAGAAATTCAACTTTTGACCATCCATGGGGTACTGCACCTGCTGGGCTATGATCACAGCACGGATGCTGAAAAAGAAATCATGTGGGATATTCAAAGCAGGCTCATGGCTAATGATTTGAAAGATTTTTAAAATGCGGCAAATTGCAGAGTTTTTTCGCACAAGGGTTGGCTCATTTCGCAATGCTTTTGCCGGGCTTTGGTATGTGGTTCGAACGCAAAAAAATGCCTGGATTCATCTCCTGGCCACCATCCTTGTAATTCTGCTTTCTTTTTGGTTGTGGATAGAACCTGTTCAATGGGCATTGATTTTTATTTGTATTGGATTGGTCTGGTTTGCCGAATTTATTAATACGGCACTTGAAGCAGTGGTTGATCTGGCCAGCCCACAGAAACATCCACTGGCAAAGGTTGGCAAAGATGTTGGCGCTGCCGCGGTATTAATTGCTGCAATTGCTTCAACTATTATCGGGGTTTTAGTACTAGGCCCTCCATTGTTAGAAAAAATTGGACAAGTTTTGCATTAAGGAAAAACGATGGAAAAAACTTTTCTTTTTGGAACAGTGGGATCTCCCATCTCAACGCCGGCTAAACCGGGCGGAACAATTGGCGCGATCAACCAAATTCATTCACTTGGTTTGCAGGCACTGGAGTTGGGCTGGGTGCGCGCAGTTCGAATCTCTGAAGAATCCTGTGCGCAAATTAAATCAACAGCCCATGAATTAAATATCGCAATCAGTATCCATGCGCCATACTTTATAAATTTAAATGCGACTGATGATGAGTGGAGTAATTCACGAAAACGGTTGATGGATGCAGCCTATTTTGGTTATTTGGCTGGCGCAACTGACATCATTTTTCATCCGGGCAGCTCTTTTGGCGCGCCCATTGATGTGTGGAAAAAGAAGGTGATTGAAAGATTATCTGGTTGCGCAAACGAGCTAAAAGAGCGGGAAATTCTGGTAACCCTGCGCCCTGAAACCATGGGAAAACAGGCATTAATCGGTTCACTTCAGGATACATTAATGCTTAGCCAGGAAATTCCAGGGGTTGAACCTTGCCTCGATTTTGCCCACTTGCATGCACGCACTGGCAATGGAATGATGAATTCTGAAGAGGAATGGATCCAATGCATTGAGGAATATCGACAGGCGTTGGGTGATGAATCATTAAAAAGATTACATATCCACCTTTCAGGCATTGAATATACCGGAAAAGGTGAGAAAAAGCATTTACCCCTGGAAGAATCTGATTTAAATTTTAAAACGCTGCTAAGAGTATTATCCAAGCAGCATTGCGGCGGGCGGATTTTGTGTGAAAGCCCAATTATGGAAGAAGATGCACTTTTAATGCAAAAGGTGATGATTGAATTGCAATAATGCGAATTCAGTTTGCTATAAATATTCTTTTAAATTGTGTTCCACTGCAAAAGCGGCTGCTTCAGCGCGGTTGCTCACCCCCAGTTTGGAGAGGATGCTGCTAACGTAATTGCGAACTGTGCCTTCACCGAGATAAAGCGCTTTGGCAATTTCTCGATTAGTTTTTCCTTCCGACACCAATAACAAAACGTGTTTTTCCTGCTGGCTGAGATTTGCAAAGGCAGACGCTTCTTCTTCTTTAACTGCACGGCGCACTTCTTGAAATACTCTTTGTGTAACCGCCGGATCAAGCAATGCCTCGCCCTTGCTGACTGATTCGAGGGCCCGGATTAAATCATCTCCACCGATTTGCTTTAACACGTATCCCGAAGCGCCTGCGCGGATCGCGGAAAACAGCATTTCATCTTCAGCATAAGAGGTTAACATGACAACCCGGATATCTGGAAACTTCTCTGTGATCGCTTCACATGCCTCGATACCAGATGCTCCCGGCAATCGTATGTCCATTAAAACAATGTCCGGCAGGATTTTTTCGGCTTGCTCAATAGCTTCTTTGGCTGTTACCGCTTCACCCACAACCTCGAATTGAGGGTGATGCTCAACCAGTGCTTTTAATCCCAGACGGACTACTTCGTGATCATCAACGAGTAAAATTCTTGTTTTGGTCATTGGACTTTCTCCGCAATTACGCTCGTAATTGTAACCCAGAAATCATTCTATAATAGATTGGTAGAGAATTGTTGTTTATGATTAAATCACCATTCTTAAATGATTTTATCAATTTCCACCAATTTCAAGGAAAAAGCAACGATTGTGGACCTTATTCAGCCTCAATTGTAATATCGGCTTTAAAAAAACGAATTCTTCTGGGAAAATCCTTATCCAAATACTTTGACGACTATCCGATACAAATTAGATTCCCTTTCTTTTTTCGTATTCCCGGATGGGCAACATTCCCCTGGGGAATAACAGCCACACTAAAACAATATGGTATCAAATCAAAATGGCGAGTACTGATTGGTACAGCGGATCTGATTTCTGAACTAGCCGCCAACATAGTCATCGTATTGACCGGTTCATGGTCCCCGCTGACAGGGCACTATCGGATTTTAGCGGCTTTTGACTCAGACAGAGGATGGGGATTTATTGATCCAGCTTTCCCAGAGAATGCCGTTTCCTGGCAAAAAGACAGTGACTTTCTCCGGTCGTGGAAGGCGATGGGCAGGTCTGTCATAATTATAAAAACAGGAAAATATGATACATGAGCTTATATCGTGGATTATGGGGTGTGGTAAACTAATATCAAATGAGGTGACCAATGGACGGAAAACAGGTTAGGCGAATTTTATACATTGAAGATGATGCCTCTATGATTGATTTGGTGTCGCTAATCTTAAACAGAAAAGGGTTCCAGGTCATGGGAGCCAATGGCGGCATTGAAGGTTTAGATTATGTTAAAAGAGAAAAACCAGACTTAATATTGTTGGATTTAATGATGCCGGATTTGGATGGTTGGGATCTTTATCAGCAAATCAAAGCCGATCCCAATACAAAATCAATTCCCGTTATTGTAATAACGGCAAAATCCCAGTCCATCGACCGCACCCTCGGATTATATGTGGCAAAAGTTGATGACTATTTGACAAAACCGTTCCACCCTGATGAGCTGGTTGCCAGTATTGAAAAAATTTTTTCAAAGTAGTTTTGTGCTCAGAATATGAAAGTTGCAACCATAAAAATTTCTTCGGATGATCAACCTGAGCAAATCAGAGTAAAAATTTGTGACGACTTTTTCAGTCGCTTTAAGGGCCTGATGTTTGACAGTGCGATTGCTCAAAATGAAGGTATTTTGTTGGTTCAGGAATCCGAAAGCAGAATAAACGCTGCAATCCACATGTTTTTTATGAATTTCGACATTGCGGTATTCTGGTTAGATAAAGACTTAAGGGTCGTTGACAAAAAAATCGCCCAAAAATGGAAATCGATCCTAACACCGTCGAAACCTGCAAAATATATCTTTGAAACCCACCCCAAAAACATGCAAAAAATCCAAATGGGCGAAACACTGCAACTATCAAAATTACTATGAAACGCGTAATCACCACAGCCGCTATTACACTATTCTTTCTTCTGTCTATTGCAAATATCGCCTTTGCAGACGACGATAATTCACTTCCCCGCTATATTGTTCAAAGTGGAGATTCCCTTGGGGTAATTGCCCTGCAGTTTGGGGTATCAGTTGATGATTTGATAAAAGCTAACTCTCTGGCTGATGCGAATGCAATCACTGCGGGAGATGCCTTAATCATTCCCGGGCTGGAAGGGATATCCGGTATTTTGACTGAGGAAGTTGCCGGACTTGGGCAAAACATCCGAACTCTGGTTATTCAAAATAATATTTCGGCTGAAAATTTAATAAAACTCAATCATTTGTCCAGCCCATCAGGATTCTATGCGGGAGCAGGTGTCATTGTTCCGCAGCAGGAAGATAAGAATGTTTTACCTGTTGGCAGAATGGAACAAAATCAATCCATTCTGAATATTGCCATCAAAAGCAATCAAAACCCCTATTTGTTAAAATTAATGAATAAATCAGCAACGGACTGGGAAATAATCCCTGGTGACGAGCTGTTCATTCATTCAGAATTACCTCTTGAGGAAAACGCACCAGTTGAAGCTGATCAACTGAAAAATGACATTAACATAGCACCATTGCCCCTCATTCAAGGACAGACCGGCATTCTAAAAATTCATGCCGCCGATGCGTCAAAGATTTCAGGAAATATTGCCGGAACCCCCCTGCATTTTATACAAACGGATGAACATACGGCTTTGGCCATATTTGGCGTTTATGCCATGCAGGAACCCGGATTGGTCGAATTTTCACTTGATATTGATGAAAGCTCGGGCTTTCCATTACATCTGTCGCAAATGTTAATGGTTTTATCCGGGAATTATGGAAAAGACGCTCCCTTTGTTGTAGATCCATCAAAAATTGATCCTGCAGTAACTGAACCAGAAGCGAAAAAGTTAAAACAAATTACATCGGTAATCTCCCCAACCAGGTATTGGAACGGAAACTTTCAATACCCGGTGGACGAACCGTGCATAAACTCATTATTTGGCAACCGCAGATCGTATAACGGAAGTCCGTACACCTATTTTCATAGTGGGGTGGATTTTGGCGTCTGCGCAAACAATTTGAATATCTATGCTGACGCACCCGGGGTGGTTGTACAAACAGAATATCAGGAAATTTGTGGCAATTCACTGGTAATTGATCACGGCTGGGGAATATTTACTCGATTCTGCCACCTGGAAAGTTTTGCAGTGGCGCCAGGTGATACGGTTCAAACAGGTCAAATAGTTGGGCAAATTGGCAACACAGGGCGTTCAACCGGGCCCCATTTGCACTGGGAAATACTGGTTCACACAGTAAATGTCAATCCTTTTACCTGGATCGATAACGATTATTTAAAGTGAAAAGCAGAGAAATTTCACAATAGTTTTTTTGTGCTAAGGTATAATCTAATAGCATATAAACAAAATAAGTGTTCTAAACGCTATAGGAAAGTTTTATTAAGAAATGGCTGAAAATCACCTCATAATTACTGAAGAGTATTGGAACAATTTTTCACTTCAAGAATCTGATTTCGAGTTTATTTTCAACTACCTCATTGAAGAAGAAATTCCAAAATCTTCTGTTGAATTATTAAAAAAATTGATTCAACACCGAATTGAAACTGAAATTAAATCTCTTGAAAAGCGGCACAGCGAAAGCGGAACAATTTATACACCACAGCAAAAATACAAGGTCGGACAGAAAATCACACTCCCGCAATACGGATGGGCAGAAGCAGAGATTGTAAAAATTCGTCCGGGAATCAACCCCGAGTATCCTCCATTTGAAGTGATAGAGATCAAAAGTGAAAAAAATGGGGCGCTTTCTCTTGCATCTGGACTCGATGACCATGCATTGAATAAAGCGCCGCTATATGACAGTACCGATAAGAACTTTCAGCCCGATCAAGTATTAGACAATCACAAGAAAGAGCTTATTCGAAAATTTGAATCAACTCTTAATAGCAGAGACGATCTGGTGCAAATTGCCGGAAGATGGTTCCCGAAAGCCTTGTTGATTGACATTAATTCAGGATATTTAAATCTTGCTGAAGCAATTCTAGACATGGAAGCTGGCGGGCCATTAGAAACCAAAGCGATTTTAGAGCAATTGGATTTGCCATCAAATGAAAATAAACGCTTGATAGAATTTTCTTTGAATTTTGCTTTGCAAGAAGATGAACGGTTTGATGAAGTTGGACCTTCGGGAGAAATCCTTTGGTATCTAAAACGCTTGGAGCCTGAGGCTGTGCAAAATTTGCCCGGGTTGCTACGAGATCAATCCGATGACTATGATAAAAATTTGGTTGCTCCCTTATTAGAGCAAATAGGTAATCAGGTGTTTGATGAATTGGAAGAATTCGAGCCTGAATATCAGGATGAGGACAGCTTTGCGATCAGTCTAATCTATCCACATTGGCGGGTGGGCTCTCTTCCGCTCACAGAGCGCATTGCCAATCTTTTCCCAACCGCACACGAAGCACCCAGGGTTCGGTTCACTTTTGTTGATAGCCAGCAAAACAAGAGATTTCCGGGCTGGGTGGTCAGGCCGCAGAAAATTGTATATGGTTTAAAGGAATGGTATGAATCACGCGAGTTAATTCCCGGGTGCATTGTAAATGTAAAGCGTGGCGCCAATGCTGGCGAAGTGGAAGTGTGGGCTGAAAAGCGAAAATCGAGCCATGATTGGATAAGGACTGCCATAATTGGCACGGACGGCGGTATTGTATTTGCAACAACCAAGCAGCTTGCACCATACGAATATCACGATCAGATGGTCATTGCAGTTTCAGGTGTAGATGTTTTAGATCAAATTTGGCGCGAAGAAAAAAAGTTAAGACAGCCCATTGAGACAACCATAACCTCCATGATGAAAGAATTGGGAAAATTAAACCCTCAAGGCCATGTACATGCTCAAGAACTGTATGCCGCGGTAAATTTGATCAAACGTTGCCCGCCTGGTGCGGTTTTGGCAGTATTAGAATCAAGTCGCTTCATTTCTCATATTGGTGATCAGTACTATCGCCTAAAAGACTCCTCCCAGGAAGAATAAATCCATGGTAGAGACAAAAAAATTTAGCCTGATAAAACCAAATCTCGAAACACCATTTCACATTGATTTTGATTGGTGGAAACAGCACGATAGCAATTGGCGCGTCTACTTACAGGGGTGCCTCTGTCAGGAACATAGCGATGCCTTTGCTTCTCTTGATTCCGATGTATTAATTGATCAAATCGATCCGGTTACTGCTGAAGTAAAACAAATTGACGGATTACAACATGTAGTTATGAATCACTGCGCTCTGCAGCCGGATTTTATCTCAGATAAAACAGCTCTGGTTGATGCTGTTTTTCGCACTTTTTTGGCAAATGGAAATAAACCTCTTTCCCCCCTGGAGTTAGCAGAAAAAACTCAAAGATCAAGCGTCACAATTTTGCGGACTATTGGCGGGCAGCAAGTTTATAAAGGAATTCGCCCTTTACAAAAATCTTAAGCAAAGATCAAAGTGTTGGTGGTAGAATATCCAACGCACACCCGCCCCTGTAGCTCAATGGACAGAGCACCAGCCTTCTAAGCTGTTGGTTGAGGGTTCGAATCCCCCCAGGGGCGCTATTTTTTCCTGGTCATTTCTCGATAAAAGGATAATCATTATGCGAATTCTCATTGTTGAAGATGATTCCACGATGCGCTCTTTATTAAAGACTCTTCTTGAACTGGAAGGCTTCACAGTTGATGCTTATGAGAAGGATAATGCCCAGGAAATTTTGGACAAAATCTCTTCCACAGCTCCTGATGTTGTTTTAATGGATGTAAACCTTCGATTTGCCAATGGATTGGAAATCGCCTCAAAAATAAGGGGCAATACATCCATAAAGCAGCCAAAAATTATCTTAAGTTCAGGAATGGATTACAAAAAGGAATGCGAAACGAACGGGGTTGATTTATTTTTGTTAAAACCTTATATGCCGGATGATTTAATTGAATGGCTACGCGAAACCAAGGTAAAAAAATGATCAACTTTTCCATCCTTACCATTTCAGATCGCTCTTTTTACGGAATTCGCCCCGATTTATCCGGGCCTGAGCTTTCCAAATACATATCCACTCAGGGACATACTGTTTTAAATGAATCGATCACACCTGATGAATTGGATAAGATACGGCGCACACTTATCGAGTGGTGCGACTCGGGAGAAACTGACATCGTTCTAACAACCGGGGGCACCGGTTTTGCCCCAAGGGATATAACTCCTGAAGCAACATTATCTGTTATAGAGAAATTCGCCCCCGGACTACCCGAGCTTATGCGGTTTGAAAGTCTTAAGAAAACCCCTCACGCTGCGCTATCCAGAGCCATAGCGGGAATTCGGAAACAGACTTTAATCATCAATCTTCCCGGCAGCCCAAAAGGAGCTGTTGAAAACCTGGAGTTTGTTTTTCCAATTCTTGCGCATGCGGTTGAATTAATTAGAAACGATCCCTCATCCGAAGCGCATCATTAAATCCAATTATTCCGAATGAAATAATACTGATAAATAATCCAATGCGAAAAGTTATCGGATCATAAAAAAGTTCAACACGATGCTCACCTGCCGGAACTTCGATTCCCAGAAAATTTCCATCCGTTAAAACTGGTTTTTGGGCTTCCCCTTCGTCGATTTTAATCTTCCAACCTGGATACCAGGAACGCCGAAAGGTCAGCCACCCCTGCACGCTGGCGTTGATATCAAGCTCAACTTTTTGCGGTGTTGCGGAATAAATTTTGATAGTTTGGTTTGCATCTGGAACCGGGATTTCAGCAAGATTGCTTTTCTGCGAAACAATTGCACATCGAGTTTGACTATTATCTACATCGTTCTGTGCAAGAATTTGCTCATTCAGTTTTAGAAAAATTTCATTATTATCTGACGAATAGACTGCGCAGCTTGTCCACGCAATTGGTTTTAAGTCTGTTTGAAGCGTCTCAAAAATTGCTTCATTTTGTTCATCGGACCTACCTCTTACAGACACTCCCAGATCTTGTAGCCACGCTTTCTGATCTTCGTCCGGCAATTCTTCCAGAAAATTCATAAAGTCAACATACCTCGCAGGCAACAATGGATCAAAATTGTTCAAGACAGGTATGTGATCAATCAGATTAATATCAGGAATAAAATTACTGCGCAACTCATGATGAACGTCAATATTACGAAAATCCGAAAACTTAAGAAACTTGTTGAATTTTATATTGTACAAATCCTGTTCAGGATAATAAACAAAACCTTCTTCATGTTTAATCTGGTTGGTCTGAAAAATAGCGGCGTCAATCCATGGAATAATGCCTTTATTGGCTATGTGAACATCCACGGCGAGGGAAAAAAAGGTGATCAGAATCCATGCGTTTTTCATCCCGCCTTTGACGCCAATTGTGAGACTTAACACACCAAACAATAACAGGAAGGCTCCAAGTGTTAGAAAAGCATCCGGGATGCTTTTCTTTTCAACGATTCCCAGTCGCCCGATCACAAATGAAGTCACTACGATCGCGGCGCCGCCTGCCGTACCCAGGCGTGTCCAGTATAAGCTCTTCCCTTCAGGCTTTTTCCAGTATCGCGAACCCAGCCCCGCCAGCAGAGCAAAGCAAAACACAGCAAGTAGCATCAATCTAGCCGGCGCCTGAAACATATCAAACCCGGGTATATGACGATACAAGAATGGAAAAACCGGTGTGTTTTTCCCCATAGCCAGCAATATGGCTATCAACGCAATTCCCCACAAGAACAATGCCAGATGAAAAGATTCGCTGTCATTTTCTTTTCGCCGAAACAACGCCCGAATTGAAAAGAGCAACAAAATTGCAGGCAGCACGCCGAAATAAAAAGCATCTTCCCAATAAGCGCCATAACCCCAATAATTGCCCTGTCCAGGACTACCATATATGTTTGGCAAGAAAAGCGTCAACAACCTCCAAGGCCAAAACGAGTAGGTCATGGCAAGCTCATAATCCACAGATGATGCCCGCTGGGAGTTAAAAAGTAACTCCGCAGTGGGCATCAATTGAACACAGGCCAATCCAATTCCCAGGGCGACATCTCTTACCAGATACAGGCTTTTCTTTACTACCAAATCCCATTTTTTAATATCAGTGAAAAATCGCCAGCACCACCAGGCAGCACCAAAAAACAATTGATACGCAGCCCATTGAGCATGCCCGGCCAGCAACAATAACCCCACACACACCACCACTCCCCTGTTGATTTTGCTCAAATTGGAATGCCGATGTTTTTCAATAAAAAATATGAACCAGGGAAACCAGGCTATGGTCCATATCATGCTAATAAAACCCTGGCGCGAAATGATTACTTGGCTACACGCAAATACAACACAGCTTATGGTTTGCCCGAATTTGCTTATCCCGAGTTCGCGAGCCAAAAACATCATTCCAAGCGCCGCCCAAGCCATATGTAAATAATTCAACACTCCAAAACCCCAGGCTATCGTTGAGTTTCCCCCGATGAAACCCAAAACAAACAAAATCCAACCCGGGGGATAGAATAAAGCAGACTGAAAATTAGCCAGGAGTGGAGCGTACATTCCATTGTAAGGATTGAAAAATGCTATCCTGCCGCTGCTGATCTCCTCAAAAGCAAAAATTCGCCAGGGTATAAACTGCAAAGCTGGCGTTCCCCAGTACAACGACTGAAATTTAAAAATCGGAACAAAAAAGAATAGCCCTAAAACCAGACTGGTAAAAATTGCCGGCAAATTATCTTGAATAAAATTTTTAGCTCTTTCCACCAAAACTCATTCTCCGTTTAGTTTTTGCTTCTTAACCGTTATGGATATCAAGCATGTCGCCAGGGCTATGCCAATTCCCATAAACATTTCTCTCGGAAATAGTTTCCACTCAATGTTGTGTAATCCTTCTTCCACATCCAAAGCCCGCAACAGTTTATTCTCGGAGCCCTTATCCACTTTCACTCCATCAAGATACACCACCCATTCAGGATAATCCAATTCGGATATGACTACCCGCCCCGGTCCCTCAACCCTAACCCGTACATTATTGGGTTGAATTGAAAGATCTTCAACATTGCTGTTGAGAACACCTTTCGTCTGTCCATCCCTTTCAATCCAGGCTCTTGGAAGAAATTCGGGGTTTTGATACAGATAGGTTTGCCCAAATCGTTTTATAAACATTAATTGTGGTTCAATTATTTCAAATTCTGAAACGATGTATTTGACATTCAATTTTCCCAGCAAGGCTAAATCTGGAACGGCGCAGCGATTATCGTCCTCTGGATTGCCATTCTTAAATGCCGGAAGTGTGACGCTGTAAGCCTCTGAGTTTACACCCGTTGCCGTGCGCATGAAATCCGAATAGATACGTAATTGTAATGGATCAACACCATCAGCCAGTTCAAGCCGTCCATAACTGGCAATGTCCTGCGGAATACTGTACGATGGAGAATAGATTCGATAGGTTTCTGCATCCTTGTGAAAAAAGTCCAGAAGATCTTCGTAACGAGATAATCGCTCCTCCCACTTCACAAAATCAAATTGCGAAATGCCCACCACACCGAAATCAATCATGGTCAAGATAGTAATAGACAAAAGGAAACCGGCGTCCAAAAATCGCGTATTCAACCAGACAATTATCAACACTCCATAAATTAAAAGAATTCCAGCCCCCCAGAAAAATTCTTGGGGGGAGCTTTTTGTCATGCACAAAATTCCAATGGACAACATTAGTTCAAACGAAATCACAACAACCATGCTGATCATCGAAATGGATAAGCGCTTCAACTGGTTGGCATTTTTTAGAATAATCAGCGTATCAATCAAATGAGCCGCCAAAACACTTATCGAAAACCCCGCCAGAAAAAGAAATCGTGTCGGCACACGCAATAATCTCACACCGGGCAGTGAAAAAAGAAAGTCCAGACCAGGAATCAGCGACCCAAGCGAGAAAAACACACAAGAACAAAAGATCGCAAGCCAAAACTTATTTTTTCTTCGATATTCTTTATATCCAAAAGAAAAGATAATAACCAAAACTGCAATCCCACCGAAGTACGTAATCCATTCAGCATACCCCCCAAAATCAGGAAACAAAAAGCTCATTAAATATTTGACAGGCAGGGATAATTCCATGGAATCTTCTACCCCAAGCGTATTTCGAGTCGAGAGCACAACTAATTTATAAAAAGGGAACAGGAAAGGAGCTGAAATTCCCAGTGCAAACACCACCCGGGTCATCCACCACAAAAAACCACGCAACACCAATTTTGGCGAGAAATCATCACTGGTATTCAGTTCTCCCAGTACATTTTTGATTAAAAATAGAAACCAGAGGATAATTGCATAAGCAGCCCAGCGAACATCCGCAAAAATGATCAACGCCCAAATTATGGCGGGCTTAAGAGAAAAACTCGATTTGCGCGATTCGAGCTCAGCCAACAACAACCATGGCGTCCAGGATATGGCATAAACCAGAGAGACATGCCCCGCCGCCATATGAGCCACCACTTTTGGCATCAGCTCAAAAGAAACCCCGCCAACAATTGACGCTCCCTTGCTGCACCCCTCCTTTCGAAGAAAATAATACATTCCAACGCCACCCCACACAAGGTGAAGAATTTCCAGCAAAAACAAACTGGCCGGCGAATCCCAGATCAGAGCCAACCAACCAGGTGGGTACCAAAAACCAGATAATGGATTTTCAAGAAACGGCGCTCCAGACAGAATGCCCGGATTCCAAAATGGGATAACATGGTTTTCAAGAATTGTTCTTCTCAGAAAATGGCTGTTGGGAAAATGAGAAATCAACAGGTCTGTGAATTCTGAGCCTTTTGGAAAAGGAATCTCGCCTGGGTGAAAAATAAAAAAAACAACCGGCAATAAGAAAAGCCCTAAAAAAATATTTTTTTGAAATTTGTCGAACGGTTTACAAATAGAATTTACTGACATTGATAAATCTCAACCGTTTGATTGGAATAATTTTTCGAGCACCCCGGAAAATCAACCGGAGGCTCATTGCTCAAAGCTTTTTCCCTTGGGCCGCGGACAATATATTTAATATGGTTATAGTTGATAAATTCTTGGAAGTCCATCGAATAATTGGATGATTTGAAAAATTCATTAACCATCCTTTCCTTCTCCACAGCGCCGACAGTCTCAAACGGATGTCCATAAACAACTCTTGAACCCGCCCAGCCAGGTATGAACATGCTCAATTCAGGAGAAGCCAAAACAACATCGTCCCAGCCAGCCTTTTCGTCCAGCCATTTTAAGGCTTGCCGCTCATCATTTGTCAGAAAAACCTTTGGGTTCTTGATCACCCCCGCGCCAAAACCCGCTGCAAGAATGATGAGGTTCGTAGACAGGGAGAATAATAAAACTAGCATTATCAAAAGATTTCGAATCTTGCTTTTACGCATCGCATAAAATATTCCCCTTCCAGCAAGCACAGTCAAAGGGATGAAAATTCCCAACAGAAATCTTCGCTGCAAAGAAATCGGAATTATCAAAAACGAAAAACTGACCAAAATCCATATCAAGGGAATGTCGAGCTCTTCTCTATTTTTCAGGGAGTTAACAATTCCGATAAAAGAAAAGACAAATGCGGGTGAAAGCGAGATGAAAATATCCCACAGCGGAGGTGATGCAGTAATATTTTGTTGGTTCCACACGATCAACAATGGATCGTGTGTTGCCATCCATTGCTGATAGACCAAAACCGGCAAACCGCCAATAAAGCAAAAAAACACGGTTGAAATGGACTTGAGGCTATTGGACTGAATCGCACTGATCAATTCTTTTATTCCAAGAACAATTACACCGATCACAAACGCAAACGGAAGGATGATTGCCAAAAGGAACGCACAAATACTTAACCACAACAAATCAACTATTTTCACACCCTCGCGGAATCGAATTAAGATCAACAACAGTAAGGAAATACCCAGGGGGAAATGAGGGTTTGAATACGCAGATAAAAATGGATAAGCCTCCGCCACCCAAAAATCGGCAGTCATCTCACCGGTTGCAACATATGCCACGCTCCCCAAACCTGAGCCTAATAAACAAATCGCAAGCATTCCATAAAAAAGTTTCTTGTCATCCGGCAAATATTGCAGCAAAAATTTTTTAATGCAGAAAAATAACAGGATTGAACTGCCAATTCGAAAAGCGTGAAATACCATCAGCAAAGGGAGACCCGAAAAACGAGCGAGGTGCCCCAGGAAAAGATAGAATGTAAATAAAAACGTACTCTGACCTTTTTCAGGGGTGAACGGAAGAAAAAACAACCATTCGCCATCATACCCTTCCCTCATCTTGGCCAGGTACGAATTTCCATCCAGTGGATTCTGCAAATAACCACCAAAAACGAACCCTTCTGGTCGCAAAAACTCCGCAAGAATATACGGCAAAGTAATAAATAACAAGAAAATCAGCAACAACACCCACTCAAATTTTCGATTTTTCATAAAATTTCCATTCCGCGATTCTTTTAATATTCTTTTACTTGCGGTTTTCTTGTTACACCCCTATAATCCTAATTATGAATCCAGTTGCCCAATTATTCAACTTA
>CAZOKH010000042.1:0-3013 GCA_964580315.1 uncultured Anaerolineaceae bacterium
AAATTGCTCCAGGTTATGGTACTTCAGGCTGTCATTGGCGTTCTGGCGCTGCCATGGTTATGGTTTGTTCCCCAACAGATCTCGAAAATTCAAACAGCTTTCTGGACTCCCCGGCCGGGATTGGTGGAAGTAGTTCAAGCATTGATTCAAACCACTGCATTCTTACCGTTAACCGGATTGTGGATGACAGCAGCGGCTATTTTAAGCATCCAAATCTTTGCTTTGACGGCGCTGGTAGCAATTCGCCAATTAAAGGAAGACTCCCACATCCAGTTGTTGGCTTTGACGGCAAGCGCCCCCCCATTTTTGATGTTTGTGATATCGTATTTTATGCGGCCAGTTTTTGTCGCGCGAGGATTCATTTTTTCATTTCTTTCTATATACATGATCATTGCCATTGTTATGACAAAATCAAATCAGAAAATACTGATGTTGCTTCTAGGGGGCGCAATGATTGCATCGGCTGCGATTTCTCTGCCGCAACTATACACATTCAATGGCTTTCCACGCTCCCCCTATCGTGAAGCCACAGAATACCTGGCTGAACAACAAGATTCTCTGATTTTGCATGATAATAAATTGAGTTATTTTCCCTGTCACTTTTACAACCAGGCATTGCCGCAAAAATTCCTTCCAGATGCACCCGGCTCCCACAACGATACCTATGCCGTTTCCTCGCAGCAGGCGATGAACATTTTTCCCGCAAAGAATCTGGCGGCTGCGACAGATGGGGCTGCATCCATCCAATTTGTTGTGTTCGAGCGCGCCATTCAAGAACACCAGGAGGCGGGGCGCCTCAATCACCCGGTATTGGAATCGTTGGAGCAAGACTATCACCTGGATGGTGTTAAAAGGTTTAATGATTTGCTTGTGTTTCAGTTCTCTCTGCCGGACGATTTGTAGATCATGATCAAAACCAGGACTCTGCTCATTCTTTTCTTCACCGGTGTGTTCCTCTCGAGTTTGCTGACGGTATTTTCGGCAACACCCGGATATATGGATGCGGCCTATTATTATATGGGCGGTGTCAACCTGGCAGAAGGAAGAGGCTTTTACGAGCAAATCCTGTGGAATTATCTCGATTCTCCGACCGGCTTACCCCACCCATCACACCTTTACTGGATGCCGCTGCCCTCTTTACTGGCTGCCCTGGGCTTAATTCTGGGGGATGAAAGCGTCTATTTGTGGGCGCGCATTCCATTCATTGTCCTTTGCGGGTTGGTTCCCGTCATCACTGCTTTGCTGGCTCATTCTGTTACTGGCTCGCAAAAAAAATCGACCCTGGCGGGTTTGTTGGCATTGTTTCCTGGTTTTTATGCAATTTTTTTGAACCACACCGAATCATTTTCACCGTTTATGGCGCTGGGTGGTTTGTTTATGCTCCTAATAGCCTCAGACGAGAATGGTACAAAATTTAGCTCACTCAGGATTTTTGGGCTGGGTGTGGTTAGCGGTTTGATGCATCAAACTCGCGCTGATGGGATTGTATGGTATGCTGGCGGTTTTATCTACCTGGTTGCTTTTTGCCTATCTGTGCCAGAGGTTGACCGGGCGGCACGCCTGAAAAGATTTCTGCTTCAAGCCGTGGTACTAACTTCTGGATATGTGCTGGTGATGCTGCCCTGGTTTTTGAGAAATCTGGAATTGTTTGGCTCCCCAATGTCGCCAGGGGGGAAATATTCCTTCTGGTTTGTGGATTATGATGATTTGTATTATTACCCCGCAGCCTCAATAACCTCTAGCCGCTGGCTTGATAGCGGAATCCCGGCTATTGCTGCTGCCCGATGGAATTCCTTTCTTCAGAATTTTCAGACAAGCATTGCTGTGCAAGGTGAAATATTCCTGGTACCGCTTATCTTGATTGGATGTTGGAAACTTTGGCGAAATAGAAGAGTGCTGATGACGGGGGTGTTATGGCTGATCACTTTTGGGGTGATGACAATGATTTTTCCATTCGCCGGTGAACGGGGCGGTTTTTTTCATTCCGGGGCGGCTTTTCAACCCATGTTGTGGGTGCTGGCAGTTGAAGGGCTGGAACAGATTGTTCATTGGGGAGTGAAAAATCGCAACTGGGTGTTCGGCCAGGCCTGGAATTTCCTGGGCGCGGGGCTGGTGGTTATAAGCGCCCTGTTGACAGGTTTTTTATTCAGCAATCGCGTGATTGGGAATGATTATCCTCCAAACAAGTGGGACAGGGATTGGAACCGATATGAGTTGATCGAGAGGGAATTGTCCAGTCTTGAGGTTTCCAAAGACAGTGTGATTTTGATAAACAATCCACCTCTTTATTATGCAGCAAACCGGCGGCCCAGCATAGTCATTCCGGATGGCGATATTCACATGACCCTGGATGCGGCGCACCGGTATCAGGCAGAAATACTTGTGTTGGAGGAAAATCACCCGGATGGTTTGGATTCGTTGTTTGATCAACCTGCCAACATCCCAGATAAGTTGGAAAGATTACCGTCCAATTTGAGCCAGGTTCAAATTTACCGCATCCGCTGACAATGAGGAAATTGGGCTATGAGCGTTAATTATCCATCCATTGAAGATCAGTACAGCCGCACTCCTGAAAAACAGTCAGGACAAATTTGGTTTTTACTCCTTTCTTTGATTTTGTCTGTGTCTGTTTATTTGTTCTGGTCTGCAAAGACCTATCGATGGGGATTTCCCCTGGATGATGCCTGGATACACCAGACTTATGCGCGGAACCTGGTTGAATATGGAGAATGGGTTTATCGCCCCGGGCAACTTTCGGCGGGTTCCACTGCGCCCCTGTGGACAGGATGGTTGTCGCTGGGGTATTTGCTTCAACTCCCGGCACTCACCTGGGCGTGGCTTTCGGGAATAATCAGCCTGGGATTGATGATTCTCCTTTCCAACCGTTTTTTTCAATACAAAAAGTCACCTAATGTGCTTTTTCAAATTGGTTTTTTCCTTTTTATGGGTTTGGAGTGGCATTTCACCTGGGCGGCGCTTTCCGGGATGGAAACCATTTCTTATGCATTAATCA
>CAZOKH010000042.1:3023-31650 GCA_964580315.1 uncultured Anaerolineaceae bacterium
TAGGTGTTTTTGTTTTGTTGACACAGGAGCATAAAAGCTGGTTTGCAATTGGATTGTTGATCGGACTGGGGGTGTGGATTCGGCCGGATGCACTGACACTGTTGGGTCCCCTGGGATGGAGTCTGTTTTGGGAGAAGAGCGATTGGCAAACAAAACGGAAATATTTGCTTCATGCTGCCATTGGTGCGGCTATCCTGTTACTGCCTTACTTCACCTCAAATTTCCTGATCTCAAAAAATATTTTTCCCAATACGTTTTATGCAAAACAGGCAGAATATGCCATTTTAAACCAGCAGCCACTCCATAACCGTTTTTTTGCCCTGACAAAATTATCGCTGGTGGGCGCTGGCGCACTGCTTTTACCGGGTTTTCTCTATGAAATGTGGCGGTGTGTGAAAGAAAAAGATCGTCTGCTTCAAGCCGCATTCCTCTGGTGGTCAGGGTATACACTGATTTATGCCTGGCGGCTGCCGGCTGTTTATCAACATGGGAGATACCTGATTCCTACAATGCCCTTATTCTTCATCCTGGGCTGGCGTGGAAGCCTGGGCATACTGGATAATTTCACCAAGAGGCATAGTGCAATCATCCGTGTTTTGGGAATGGCGTGGTGGCTGAGCGTGGTGCTTGTTTCGGCAGGATTTGTTGGTATGGGCGCCAATGCTTATGCACAGGACGTTGCGATTATCGAATCGGAAATGGTGGATTGCGCCAAATGGGTGAATCAGAACATCCCACCGGATCAACTGCTAGCCGTACACGATATAGGCGCTTTTGGGTTTTATGATGAGCATCCATTGCTTGACCTGGCTGGATTGGTCTCACCTGAAGTTATCCCTATTATTCGGGATGAACAAAAAATTCGTGACTTTTTAAACATTCATCAAGTTGATTACCTGATCACATTTCCAGATTGGTATCCAAAACTTGTTGAACAGGCAAAGCCGATTTATAATACCGAAGGTGACTTTTCACCAAATGCCGGGGGTGAAAATATGACAGTGTATGAATGGAATAATGGTCGATAATTGTTGTAGAAGACAATTATAAAATCAGGATGGGTTGCCTGGAGATTATCCTATGAGCATGAGTGATTCAACACAAGAGTTATCTTGGGATGAGTTTCGAAAAGAGGTTCTGGCAGAGATGGAGCAAACGCAACGCACATTGCGTGAAGTTAGCCTGATGCTGGAACAAAGCCGGGGCGAGATGACCAAACTGACCCAGCGCAACGCGGCGATCACCAGCCATTTGCAGCAAATGCAGGGACAATTTGAAACAATTGCCAGGGCTGATATTCGCATGGCTTACGATTCTGCCCTGGATGGGCAGCAGCGGTTATTTGTGCTGCGCAGCCAAATGGAAAAACTCCAAAGCGATCAAGATTGGATGCAGCGTTACATTCAATTATTGGAGAAGACGCTGGGTATGATTCAGGCGGATGATCTGATTGCGAAAACAGAAGGCGCCGGCGGACGGGGTGCGGCTTTAATGGAAATGGTTGTGGACGCTCAGGAAGCTGTTCGCCAACGACTTTCCAAGCAAATGCATGATGGCCCTGCGCAGACTCTCTCAAATTTCATTGTGCAAACAGAAATCGCCTCACGCCTTTTTGACGTGGATCCCGAAAAAGCGCGAGACGAATTGGGAAATTTAAAATCTTCAGCCATGGTGGCGTTTCAAAAAGTGCGCAATTTCATTTTTGAGTTGCGCCCCATGATGTTGGATGACCTGGGGTTGATACCGACTCTGCGTAGATATATTGCCACATACAAAGATCAAACCAATGTGGATATTTCCTTTTCTGTTCATGGTCATGAGCGACGCTTTGAGCCGCACCTGGAGGTGATGATTTTTAGGGCTATTCAAGATCTGGTTGGTAACTCAATTCGAATCAATGCAGAACACCCGATAAAATTGCAAGTTGAAGTCATGGTGGTTATGGATGACAGCCATATCAAGGTGACGGTATCAGACAACGGTAAGCCTATTGATGATTCGGTTTTGCAAGATAATACTTCGTTAGGATTAAAATTCATCAAAGAACGTGTTGAAATGCTGGAAGGTTTATTTGAACTTGAATCCGTCGAGGGAAAAGGAAGTAAAATCAAGTTCCAGGTTCCAGTTATTGAGTTTTCAAAAAATTAATTTGGGAATCATATTTTTATTTGGAGGAAGCTGTGGCAAAGAAAACAATTGGTCTCTTAACCGGCGGGGGCGATGTTCCCGGCCTCAATCCTTGTATGAAGGAAGTTGTGTTACGCTCACTGGCGAATGACTACCGCGTCATTGGCATTCGCCGTGGTTGGGGCGGCTTTATTCATTTTGATTTTGATGAGCCTTCAACTCGTGAGTACTACACACGTGAATTGTACGCTGAGGATGTGCGTACTATTGACCGCACTGGCGGCACATTTCTCCACACATCCCGCACCAATCCGCAAAAAGTTAAACCTGACGCTGTTCCGGATCATTTGAAGGTTTCTTCGCTCGGGAAACAAATTGATGATAAGGGAACAATGGATTACACCGATCATGTGCTAAAGGTGCTTGAACACCTGGAAATTGATACACTGGTAACCATTGGCGGTGATGATACCTTAAGCTATTCGGCTCGGCTGCACAAAGAAGGCGTGCCGGTCGTTGCAATTCCCAAGACCATGGACAATGATGTGTACGGCACGGATTATTGCATCGGCTTTTCTACAGCCGTGACCCGCAGCGTGGAATTTGTGAACAACATGCGCACCTGCTGCGGTTCGCATGAGCGAATTGGCGTGGTCGAACTATTTGGTCGCAATTCTGGCGAAACCAGCTTCTTCGCTGGATATTTATCCTATGCTGACCGCATTATTGTTCCTGAAGTTGAATTCAATATGGATACACTGATTGAATACTTGATCGAAGACAAACTCAGGAATCCATCCAATTATTCAATCATGACTGTCTCTGAAGCAGCCATTATCTCTGGCGGCGATGTGGTTGAAACTGGCTCGGAAGATGCTTATGGGCATAAGAAGCTGGGCGGTATTGGGAAAATTATTTCTGAATCGATCAAAAAGCATGGCGTAAACACCATGTACCAGCAGGTGGGGTACTTAATGCGCTCCGGTGCGCCGGATTCACTGGATCGCATGGTGGCTATCACTTATGGTGCGCTGGCTGTGCAATTAATTGAAAAGAATGAGACCGGCCGCATGGTTGCCATTCAGAATGGCAAATATACCACTGTGCCGGTGGACAGTTCAACCCAGGGCAAGAAAAACCTGGATGTGGATCGGTTCTATGACAAGGAAACATTAAAACCGAAAATTCGCAATGTTTCCGGTTTGCCCATGTTCCTTTCATAGTATTTGATCATGGTTGAATAATTCATCAGGGTGTGCGCGGATGCCAAAAAGCGAACAGGGTTTATCATCAGATCGCTATCAAGTTATTCCGCGCACCCTGATTTTTATTTTTAATCACGACAGTGTGTTGTTGCTCAAGGGGGCGCCCACAAAAAGAATTTGGGCGAATTTGTATAACGGAATCGGGGGACACATTGAAACTGGCGAAGATGTCCTCGGATCGGCGCGCAGGGAGTTGGAAGAAGAGGCGGGCATCACCGCGCGAAATTTACGGCTGGTGGGCACTTTGATGGTGGATGTTTTGCCCAATCAGGGAATTGCGCTTTTTGTGTTGCGTGGCGAATATTGCGGCGGTGAATTGAAGGCATCGAATGAAGGTCCGTTGGAATGGATTGATGTTAATAATATCGATGATTTGCCTGCACCGCCCGATTTAAAAGTGATTTTGCCCATTATTATCCGGATGAAAAAAGAATCTCCGCCGTTCTCGGCGCGATCCTATTATGACGCCGAAGAGCAATTGCGTGTAGTTGTCTCTAGCTGATTTTGCAACTATGAATTATTGGTTTTCTGCATTTGACTTCATTTCATAGAAAACCAAAAGCGTATCCCCATATTTTCGCTGGTCAAATTCATACAAATTTTCAAGAGGCAATTTTTTGTATTCAAGTGGGTTGATTTGCACGATAACCCAGCCGTCATCTGTTAACCACGAAATGTTGGAATCCAGCAAAAGCATGGCGCGCTCCCACATCTCTTTGTATTGTGGGGGGGCGATGTAAATGTATTCAAATTTTTGATCAGGCGGCTGTTTTAGAAAAACAAAGGCATCCATGGTGCGAACCTGGGCGTTTTCGTCTAAACCGGTATGCTGTAAGTTGTGGTGAATGGTCTTTGCTGCGATGGGTAACTTGTCCAAAAATCGGACGAAGCTGGCGCCACGGCTCAACGCTTCTATTCCAACGCTGCCTGTTCCACCGAATAAATCGAGCAAAGATGCTCCTTGAATATCATTCCCCAGGATATTGAACAAAGCTTCTTTGACGCGGTCGGTGATTGGGCGTGTGCTGTCGCCAGGAACCGGTTGAAGCCGCATTCCGCGTGCTTTGCCGCCAATGATGCGTGGATTTGCCATTCAAACGCTCCGATTTAGGATTTCACATCGCTGTAGGTCCAATAGCGATTGGCAAAGAAATTCCACATCATAACAACCAGAATGGCTATTGCAAGTGCGACATTGTGCCCGATAATTTCCGGTGTTAGAAAAGATCCCGAAACAACCGCTGCGCTTAATTTGATTAATCGGGTTTCCATCCATGCCAACATGGGGGTCCGAATTGCCAACCCGATCAAGCTGATGACAAAGAATTGAACCATTTGCTGCGCAAAGGACTTTTCACGCGAATCAGGATATGTCCAATAGCGGTTTAATAGAAAATTGCTAATTACAGCGGCTATGAAAGAAATGATGCTGGCAGCAACAAATGGTATTGAAAGCTGCGTAAGGATGTTCATGATACCAAAATCAACTACGGCACCGATAGAACCAACGATGGCAAACTTGATAAATCGAGTGCGTTCTTTTGCGTTGGATAGAATGGTCATAACAGGTTATAAACCCAGTTTCTCTCTAAAGTATGGAATGGTGCGTTGGATGCCTTCGGCAAGCGGAACAAGGGGCTGCCAATTGAGGATGTTGTTAGCGCGGGTAATATCCGGCCGGCGGCGCTGCGGGTCATCTCCCAGTCGTAAAGCTGGTTTAAAACTGACGCCGGCGTTATTTCCGACCAGGCGGTTGATGGTTTCGGCAAACTCGAGGATGGTTACCTCGTCTGGGTTCCCAATATTCACCGGGTTATGTTCATCGGATAGCAAAAGGCGATAGATGCCTTCAATCAGGTCTTGCATGAAGCAGAAGCTGCGTGTTTGTTGACCGTCTCCATAGATGGTCAAGGGTTCACCGTGCAGCGCCTGTTGAATGAAGTTGGGTACAACGCGCCCATCGTCCAGGCGCATGCGCGGCCCATAGGTGTTAAAGATTCGAACAATACGCGTGTCTAACCCATGATGACGGTGGTAAGCCATTGTGAGGGCTTCGGCAAATCGTTTGGCTTCATCGTAAACCGACCGCAAGCCAATGGGGTCAACATGACCCCAGTAGGTTTCTTTTTGCGGATGTTCCAGCGGATCGCCGTAGATTTCGCTGGTCGAGGCAAGTATATATCGGGCTCCATGCGCCCGGGCGACCCCCAGGGTGTTGTGCGTGCCAAGTGCACCGGCTTTCATGGTTTGAATGGGCAAATTTGTGTATCCGAACGGGGACGCAGGATTGGGACTGGCGGGTGAGGCAAAGTGCATCACGGCGTCCACCTTTCCTGGTACAAAAATAAAGTTGGCGACATCATGGCGGATAAATGAGAAGTCGGGGTTACCCGCAAGATGAGCCAGGTTTTCCTGGCTTCCTGTAATGAAGTTGTCCATGCCAACCACCTGGTGTCCGTTGGTGAGTAGCTTTTCGCATAAATGCGATCCTAAAAAACCTGCTGCGCCTGTAATCAGTACTCTCATCTTTGCCTCAAATGTTTCGTAATCTTTTTTTGAAGGATATCATCATTTCCAGTCCAGGCGGCTGATTGATCCATCGCCTGTGATTTGCTGTGCCTGGGTGCTGATGGAATTTACCAGCCACAGGTTGCCCATATAGACGCAGGCAATCAAGCGGGGTGCATCTTCAGTTGGCTTTGATTCCCAGGCAACATGCTGTGGATCGAGCCCCTGTGAACCTTCGGGCGGAAAAACCTGGCGAATATTGGAGCCATCACGATCCATGACCATTAGTTTATAGCGACTGGTTTCGCTCTGTTCCGGGAAGATGGATTGTAGAAAGGCAACCGAAAAACGTTTACCATCCTGGTATGGGGATACCGAGGGATAAGCAAACATGCCTGTCTGGGGAACAAGTGAAATGGACTGGTTGTTTGTGATGATGTATGAACCCAGGTCAAACAATGGCGACGATTCATTGTCCGATATGCTGGCCTTGGGTGTGTGCAATGTTGTATAAAGAATATTGCTTTCTGGAGACCAGGAGATTCCCGGCGACCACGCCCAATCGGCGTTAGTTTTATAGGGGATAATCTCCTGTAGTTGGACCAGCTCTTTTTTCTCAAAATCGAGTAATCCAATGCTGTCAGGCCGTGTGTATGCCAGCAGCGAGCCATCTCTCGACCAGGAAAAGCCGGTTCCCCACCAGCCATAAATACCGCCTGAATTAGCTTCCAAAATCTTTTCGTTGCTCAAAACGCCGCCCGAGGCGTTCACTTTGAGAATGTAAAGGTCGTTGTTAGCCTGCCAGCCCGGGGCGATTGAACGTGGTTCAACGGTTGAGTAAGAGATGGTCAGGCCAGCCCCGGGAACCCAATCAGCAAAGTGGATGACATTTTTCACGCGCAAATCGACTGGTTTCGCGTCGGTTTGTTTTACATTGACCATCCACAACGAATTGATGTCATCAGCAGAATCCTTTGCAGCGGAGCGGGTGTAGAGCAGCCATTCTCCGTCCTGTGACAGGGAAAAAACCCTGCCGTCAAGGTCGCCGCTGGTGGCCACAGGACGACGATTACCAGTGGTGTCTTCCATCACCCAGGCGTTACCAGCCGTCAAGTAAGCCAATGTGCCGCCAATTGGAAGTACTGTAAAGGGAGTTTGAACCCCAACCATCACAATTTCGGGCACCGCCTCTACCAGCGTTAGGGTCTTAAAAACCGTGCGGCTTTTTTCTTGCTTATCTTCAAACAAGATTCGGTAAGTGATTTGCTGCTGTCCATTGACACCAGCCTGAATGAGCAATGTTTGCCCCTCGGGTAGCGATTCGTTTTTGACCGTCTGGCGTTGAAATGGGATCACCTGGTCTTCATTGACAAATTCTTCCCGGATACGTTTGACTGTAATGAGCATACTGTCGGATAGGGTTGTCTGGAGCGAAGGCTCAACACTGTCGAGGTTATTGAGTGTAATATCGGCATTTCGAATGGCGCTGGCGACGGTACTCCCCGTCGGAACTTTTACATCGATGGATTTGCCATCGATACTGATAGTCGTATTGATTAAATCGACGGTTGGCGTGAGTGGATTGCAGGCAGCCAGGTTGAGCAAAATGCCAATGACACACATGGCAACCAGGCGCTGCCAACGACAATTTTGTTTACCTTTCGAGTTCGGCGCAATCAGCATTTTTTATCCAGACGGAGATAGGAATCGGTTATAATCTCTTGCGGTTTCGGGTACTTATTGTTGACTCATTGACCCCGTAATGGTCATTACACCATCGGCAATCTGCACCCCCGTAACTTTAAAGCCGGGAGCCTGGCTTTGGATGGCTTGATTTAGGGCAGTATTGATATAAGTGGACATGTTGGTTTTGATGATATCTGGAGCAGGAATCGGGCCAAGTTTGGCTTCGGCGATTTCAACACCAAATGAACCGCTGGCATCAAATACTATGCGGCAAACAGCGGTAAAATCTGCTGAAAGAGAATCTTGTTGGATTTTACCGGTGATTTCAATTTGGCCGTTACGCAGTTCAACTGAGAGACCACTGGCTGGGAAAGAAGGATCGTTGTTTACCTCCGCTGCAATCCATTGATTCATTTGTTGCTCGGTCATAGTGATTGTGACCAGGCCAGAAGTTGGGTCATACGCAACAATGTCATCCATGGATTGAATCGTGGAATCAAGAATTTGAGTTTCCACTGTTTGAGTAGGTTCAGGGGTTGGCGTACTGGCCTTGTACAGTGGATTTGAACATGCAAGACTGATGATCAGTCCTAGAAATATCAAGATGAGACTTTTTTTCATGCGCGCACCTGTATTAATAAAATTTATTCCTTTCGAAAGACAGTAGACAATTATAGCATGAGTGAACCAGAGAAGATTCGAACAACGTCGGAGTTGGCAATGCTTGTTGAGGCATTATTATTTGTCGCGGCGGGGCCGGTTTCAATTGCGCAACTTTCTGAAACCCTGGAGGCAAAACCAGAAGAAATTGACTCCAGCATTCAATATCTTCATCAAACCTTGTTGCAGGATCGTGGGCTACAAATTCAATGGAATCACGGCAAAGTCCAACTGACTACCCGTCCTGAATTGTCGGGAGTTATTGAAAAGTTTTTGGGTTTGGAAGCCACGGCAAAATTGAGCCGGGCGGCGCTTGAAACACTGGCGATTATTGCCTATCGACAGCCTATTACACGCCCGGGAGTTGATGCAATCCGCGGAGTCAATAGCGATGGCGTTATGCGCAGCTTGTTAAGTAAAGGCCTTGTGGAAGATGTTGGGAGAGCGGAAGGGCCCGGCAGACCCATTCTCTATGGGACTTCCTCTGAATTCTTGCAGCATTTTGGATTGGCTTCACTGGACGAAATGCCGGCATATGATATTGCCCAGGTGGAGCAAACCGAGCAGAACAGCTTGTTGAAGGACTAGGAAATTATGGAAGAACGTTTGCAAAAAATTATGGCCCGCCACAATTTGGGTTCTCGAAGGGATTGTGAGGTTATCATCCAGGAAGGCCGGGTGAAGGTTAATGGCCAGGTGATCCGACTGGGTGATAAGGCTGATGCGGGCATTGACCGGATTGAGGTGGATGGGAAAGTGTTACCCAAATCTTCACCTGACAAAGTTTATTTTGCCTTAAATAAACCGCAGGGCGTTTTATCGGATGATGATGACTCTGAAAATCGCCCAACGGTTTTTCAATTTGTGCCTTATGAAGGGCATTTATTTTCGGTTGGGCGATTGGATTTTGATAGTGAAGGCTTGATTCTCTTGACCAACGATGGAGAACTGGCAAATCATCTAACCCACCCGCGCTATGGACACGAAAAGGAATATATGGTTTTGGTTGGAAGGGAACCCGACGCAAAACAACTGGGGGCCTGGCGGCGTGGCGTGGTTTTGCCTGAAGATGGTGAGCGTACTCAACCGGCGAAAGTGTTTGTTGACAAAAAGGCTGCCGGTAGTAATGTTTGGCTGCGCATTGTGATGTCAGAGGGAAAAAAGAGACAAATTCGAAAAGTGGGAGCGGCAATTGGGCTGCCTGTTTTGCGGATTGTGCGTGTGCGCATCGGCAGCTTGCTTCTAGGAAGCCTTAAAGAAGGCAAATGGCGCGCTCTCGCTGCATCAGAGGTGGATTCTCTAAGAAAATTGACTGCTCATGCCATTATAAAGAAGCCCATCAATCCAAGACGATTTACTACCCCCAAATATAAAAAACGGGCGATCAAGTAATTTGATCGCCCAAAGGTTTATTCTTTTTCGCCTTTAATTTGTGTGCTTAAAAGCGTTTTAACGGCTTCATACTCTTCTGCCGGGACGGGATGTTCTTTCATTTCCCTGCGAATTAAATCTTTTAACTTTTCTATAGTGACTGTGGGATAGGGGGCGTTGGAAGCATCAATAATGGCTTTTTCTGAAGTGAAAACAAGTGCGGGTTTGATGACCGGCATGGGGGTGTCTTTGAAAGATTTTTCCCAATAATCACGAAAATTGTCCTGGTTGATGCGGATTTCTTGATCGGGGCGCCCCAGGTTTTCTTGACCAAAAATCTTCATATAGAGATTCCCGCCTTTTTGTTTCCAGCGGTTCTTCTTTTCGTCGTAGGTTATGGTGCCACCCTGTCCAAAGGGCAGCAATGACCAGATGCCAGCAGGTCCAACCAGGAGATGGGGAACGCCGGTAAAGTGATGGTAAACGCTGAATTTGTTATCCAGGCCCTTTAACGCTGCGGTTATATTCTCGTCAGGGCGAGGAGATCTCCCGTATTTTGAACTGAGGAACATACCTACCTGTGAGAGCATGAAACCCAGAATTAATGCCATGTATGCCCAGGAAAGATTTTCGGGATGGGCTACAGAAATATACAAACCTAACCCCAAAATTGCGATGCTGCTGAAGGTGGCGTAATTACCATATTTCTTAAATTTATTAATCTTGTCCTGGTTGGTGTAAATTTTCATTGGTTCTAAGTCACTTTCTGATTTTATAAGCTAAATTGAGCCAAGCGTTGGGCTATGGCGGTTTTGGTGGCGTTTAACAAATCTCCATCGGCGGCTTCTTTTGCGGCTCGGATGGCGTTCACTAATGCGCGCGAATCGGATCTACCGTGCCCGATAAAAACCAGGCCATCGATTCCCAGCAGGGGGGCGGCGCCAATTTCGGATGGGTCCAACATCTTTTTTATTTTACCAAAGGCCGGTTTTGCCAGTGCGGCGCCAATTTTGGTGAGTGTAGATGATAACAATTCTTCTTTCAATGTGTCAACAATCAGCCTGGCAACTGATTCGCTGGATTTGAGGAGAATGTTTCCAGTGAATCCGTCTGTCACAACCACATTGGCATCGCCGTTGAACAGTTCCTTACCCTCAACATTGCCGATAAAATTCAATCCGCTATTTTCCAGCAAAGGGTAGGTATCTTTAATCAATTGATTTCCCTTGCCTGCCTCTTCGCCATTCGACAGCAATCCAACACGGGGATTTGAGATGCCCAGGGTCTTTTCGGCATACAGGCTGCCCATTACTGCAAATTGAAGGAGAAACTCGGGGCGGCAGTCGGCGTTGGCGCCAATGTCGAGCACGATTGATTTTCCACTGCGGACTGGAAACATGGCAGTCAACGCAGGGCGTTGAACGCCAGGAATACGGCCAAGAATCCGCAGGGAGGAGAACATAGCTGCACCTGTGTTGCCGGCGGTTACAAATGCGCGTGCCTGTTGATTCTTAATTAAATCCAAGCCGATTGCCATTGAGTTATTCGGTTTTTTTCGGGCGCTTTCAACCGCCTTTTCTCCCATTTCCAAAACGTCGGGCGCGTGTACGATTCTAACTGGAAGTCCTTTTGTGTTTCTGGTTTTTAACAAAGGTTCAATGATTTCCTGGTTTCCAGTAAGAATAATCTCTTCCTGGAACAATTCTGATGCAATTACTGCCGCTTCAATTTCTGGGGCTGGGTGTGTATCGCTTCCCATTGCGTCCAATACGATTGCCATGCTTGCTCCTTTAATTCCGGGTTTAAGTTCATTTCCTTGACAATAACTCATGTCCGATTATAATATCGTTGTTTGCGCGCTGGTGCTGGAACTGGCAGACAGGCATGGTTGAGGGCCATGTGCCGAAAGGCGTGGGGGTTCAAGTCCCCCCCAGCGCATCTAAAAGTCGCCACGGCGGCTTTTTTATTTTTATTACCAGGCAAATAGTTTTTGCGCGTTGTTCTCCGTGTGCCTGGCGATTTCTGCAAGAGGTTTTCCTGTTATGCTGACAAGCATTTCTGCGATCAGAGGTATGTAAGCAGGCTCGTTGCGTTTTCCGCGGTGAGGGTGCGGGGATAAAAAGGGTGCATCGGTTTCAAGAAGTAGAAAGTTCAACGGAATTTCACGAATAACGTTTTGCAACAATTGTGAATTCTTGTATGTGACCGGACCTGAAATACCCAGAAAAAAATTCATATTTATTAATTGGGTGGCTTCTGTTAAATCACCCTGGAAAGAATGCACAACGCCCGGTCTGTCAGCCAAAGGGTGATGAGCTGAATTCAATTCAGAAACCCATTCTGACAATACATGGACGAGATCGGCGGTGGACTGGCGATTATGGAGGATGACGGGTTTACTGGCCTGGCTGGCCAGATGGAGTTGTGTCTGTAAAATTTCCTTTTGTAATTCGGGCGTTGTATGTTGCCGGTAATAATCCAGTCCAATTTCGCCAATCGCCACAACTTTGGGATGGCTGCACAAATCAGATAATTCATTAAGGGTGTGCGCATTCCATGTGTTGCCGTCATTGGGATGGACACCCACTGCGGCAAACAGGTTGGTGTGCTTATCTGCCATTTCAACCGCAAGGCGGCTTGTTGGTAAATCGATGCCTGGAAGAAGGATTTTTTTGACATCATTCTCCCAGGCACGTTTAATTACCTCTTCACGGTCATCGTTGAAAAGATCAAAGTAGAGATGGCAATGGGTATCTGAAAACACGAATTTATGCCAATCCGGCGATCTTTAATCCATCCTGCAATAAAGCTTGCACTTTTTCTTGATGGGTGGTTTCGCAATAAACACGCATAATTGGTTCAGTGCCGGAGAAGCGAATGAGAACCCAGCCGCCGTCTTCCAACAAAAATTTATACCCATCGGTTGTGTTGAGTGATGTGACTTTTAGACCGGCGATCTCTGAAGGTTTTGCATTCATGATTGAGGCTTCACGTTCAGCCCGACTACCTGAGAAAGCACGATCAACCCGATCGTAATAATGCGCGCCAACTTTGCTGAACAACAAATCAATCAACTGGGAGGGTTTTTTGTTTAGTTTTACCATCATATCCAGCAGATATAAACCAGCCAGAATGCCATCGCGCTCAGGTACATGCCCGCGGAAGGCATAGCCGCCAGATTCTTCGCCGCCGATTAGGGCATTGGTTTCTAGAATTTTCGGCGCCACGTATTTGAAACCCACGCCGGTTTCATAAACCGGGACATTGTATAATTTGCCCAGCTTCTCAAGCATGCTTGTGGTTGAAAGTGTTTTTACAATTGCGCCGCGCTCGCCGCGAACTTCCAAAAGATAGTAAGCCAGTAAGGCATACACCCGTAACTGGTTGATGAAATTGCCGTGTTCATCGCCCAAACCCGAGCGGTCTGCGTCGCCGTCCAGAATTAAGAGGACATCTGCATTGTGATCAACCGTGGCTTTTAAGCCGGCATCAACATTTGGCTGAATGGGCTCGGGGCGTTTCATTTCAGGAAAAATGGGATTGCGCTCGTTGTGAATTTCTGAAATGAGGGTTTTACCGCCGCCTAATAAACGCGAAAACCAGCCGGCTCCATTTCCCCACATGGCATCCACCATCACATGCAGGCCTGCGTCACGAATTGGCTGCAAATCAATCAATTTCGAAATATGTTCGATATAGGGCGGAGCGGGGTCGAACAGCTCGATATCGCCTCGATCAAGGGCTTCTTGAAAAGCAACGCGCTTAACCTGTTCAACCGAATCGGGTATCAGGCTTTCAATTTGAACCAAACCCTCGGGGGCGATGGCGCCGCCGTTTTGATCGCGAACTTTAAAACCATTGTCACCTGGCGGATTGTGTGAAGCGGTGATGTTAATGGCCCCCGCAGCTTTCTTGTCAACAACAGAAAACGAAATGACAGGCGTCGGTGTGGGGCCGTTTGTAAGGTAAACTTTAAAGCCGTTACCGACTAATACTTCTGCTGCTGCCCTGGCGAAATTTTCGGAATGAAACCGTTTATCATGCCCAATCACAATCCAGCTTTGGGGGTGCAGGGTTTGCATATAGCTGGCAAATCCCTGGGTACAACGGCGAACATTATCAAAGGTGTAATCTTCTGCAATTACTCCACGCCAGCCGTCCGTTCCAAAATGAATTTTTTCTAACATGTGACCTCCCAATACCAGATATTTTTTATAGTAATTATATCAAGTTAGAGAATTCAATGCCATGTTATAATCCGAAACGCATTATTTATCCAAGCGTCTGAACAGGAGTCGCCCATCGTTTCGCCAGCGTTTGTTTTTGGATCATTAGTTGCTTTGATAATTGCATCAACATACCATGTCTTGCGAGATGGCGGGATGGGACGGTTGATCTTTTTTTTGTTTTGCGGCTGGCTGGGATTCTGGGCGGGGCATTTGCTGGCGGACAAAACCAATATGATATTTGGAACCATTGGCGTTGTTCACTTTGGTCTGGCGACGGTGATGAGTTTGCTTTTTCTTTTTATTGGAGATTGGCTAAGTTTAAGCCAGAAGACTGTTGAGAAAAAATAAAAAAGTACGGGTGGCCAGTACCCCGTACTTTTATAATTATTTACGTGTCTCGGTTATTTGACCTTGACGTTCGTGGCTTGCAGTCCTTTCGGACCTTCTTCAATGTTAAATTCCACTTCCTGACCTTCTTCAAGGTTTTTAAATCCGTCCATGGTGATTGCAGAATAGTGGACGAAAACATCCGGTCCGTCTGCGCGAGAAATGAAGCCGTAACCTTTTGATGTGTTGAACCATTTAACTGTGCCTGTGACACGCTCGTTCATTTACTACTACTCCTTACTAAGGATCCCGAATTGAAAACGATTTATTACGGTGTTGGTGTGCGCTACAATACCACTTTAGAATTGTTCGCTGGCCTATTTAACACAAATGCCGATCCTCAAAACATGAGGCGGATCGGCTGGATCGAGCTTCTCTTCAAAAATACACACACCTACCTACCATAATTCAACTATGTATATTTTATTCCTAAGAAGTCGTTCTGTCAACAACCTTATTAATGTTGTTAATAAAACAATTTTTAATATATTTTATCAACGCTGGTACAATCAAACATTATTTTATTGAGGAGAAACAACCGTGTGGAATTTGCATGGAACTCATGCTCAAGATGGTGATCTCGCGGAGTTGGTTGGGTTACGCCATAAATATTACATTATTCGTCTGGAAGCTGACAAGGATTTTCAGTCGCACCGGGGAGTGGTGAAACACAATGACTTGATTGGAAAGCCCTGGGGCAGCCTGATTTACAGCCATCTGGGCAGCCCATTTTATCTTTTACAACCTTCGCTGGGTGAAATTTTACGAGAATTGCCCCGGAATACACAAATCTTGTATCCAAAGGATATTGGTTATATTCTGGTAAATATGGGAATTGGGCCTGGTCAGACGATATTGGAAGCCGGAACAGGCTCAGGATCATTAACCAGTGCATTTGCCTACGCCATTGGTCAGTCTGGGAAAATATATTCATATGATATTAAACCGGATGCCCAAAAATTGGCGATTAAGAACTTGACGCGGTTGGGGTTGGTAGATCGAGTTGATTTTAAAATTCGCGACATCGCAGAAGGTTTCGATGAAAGCGGTGTAGATGCGTTGTTCCTGGATGTTCCAACCCCGCACGAATTTATCGCACAGGTGAAAGCGGCATTGAAACCGGGTGGATTTTTTGGCTGCATACTTCCAACTGCCAACCAGGTTTCAAAGTTATTGCATGCGCTGCGCATTCAACATTTTGGATTTGTGGATGTGGTTGAAACGATGCTACGGTTTTACAAGCCTGAACCAGAACGGTTACGGCCAACTGACCGCATGGTGGCGCACACCGGTTATCTCATTTTTGGCAGACCCATTATCACACCGGTGGTCGATGGTTTTGATTTTGCGAATGATGAAACCACAAATCCTGGCTTAACAATGGATGAGGAAAGCGGATCGTCAGAAGTTTAAGGGAATTTGAGATGTTTGACTGGAATGTAGGTTGTCTTTCGGAGGAGATAATAACTGCTGAATTGTCCCGCCAAAAATGGGGAAATCCAGTGATCAATATAAAAACATTAAAAAAAGCTGCTGTGTTGTTGCCTTTGTATTGGGGCGCTGATGGCTGGGAGTTGTTTTTTACCAAACGCACTGAAACTGTTCAGTATCACAAGGGGCAGGTGTCTTTCCCGGGCGGCGTTAGCGAGCGCGGGGATGTTGACGCAGCATATACTGCCTTGCGCGAAACACACGAGGAAATCGGCATATCTCCGGCTGACGTGAAAGTGCTTGGAAGCATGGGCGCAATGTTCACTTCGACGGGATACTTGATAACGCCTGTTGTGGGCAGAATTCATTTCCCCGGACCGTTTAATCAGTCTCCGGCTGAAGTGGAAAGGGTTTTCTCAATTCCACTTTCCTGGTTGTCAGATTCAAGACATTGGGATGAAAGGGATTACACCCGGAATGACAGCAACGTTGAGCGCGTTGTGTTTTTTCATGAATACGATGGGGAAGTCGTATGGGGGATTACCGGAAGGATTGTTGTCAATTTCCTCACCGTTTTGGGGATTATTAAATAAAAAAGCAGCGTGACCGCTGCTTTTTTTTGTTGTTTGTATTACTACTCTTCGACTTCTTCTTTCTTGCCGCGTTCGATAACCTCAGGTTCGGCTTCTCCAACCTCGGCTTCCTCTACAACTTCTTCTCTTGCTCCGGTGATGGTAACGATCATTTCATCAAGATTGTCAAGAATCTCAACTTTATCTGACAGCTTGATATCACGTATGTGAATGGCGTCGCCAATGGCGGTGAGTTGTGAGATGTCAACCTCAATCCGTTCAGGCAAGTCTTGAGGCAGGCTTTCAACTTCTATTTCACTCATGCCGCTGACAACAATGCCGTTGAAATCTTTAACTGCTGGTGAAACACCGACAAGTTCAACCATCGCTTTGGCGCGGATTTTCTCCTTGAGAGACACGACTTGAAAATCAACGTGAAGCAACGAATTTTTTATGTAATTTTTTTGTTTTTCGCGTACCAGGGCTGCATGTTGTTTGCCCTCCAGTTCAATTGTTACTAAGCTGGAAGCAGTTAGTTTCGTGAGTTTGAGCATGGCTTCATGCAGGTCAAGTAGAATTGGGGTTGATTCAAATTTGTGACCATAGAGTACGGCGGGGAGTTTGCCTTCGCGGCGCAGAGCGCCAACTTTTTTACCAGTGACTGTGCGGCGAATTGCTGAGAGAACTACTTTATCCATTTAATCCATCCTTTGAACGCCTCTCACCTCTTTGGAGGTTACCTTCGTTCGATATAAAGAAAATTTGCCTTGTTAGCACAACACTAACGGAGGCAAATTTTAGTCTAGAAAAAAGGTTTGGTCAAGTATTTTTCCAAATGTTATTCCGATGTGACCTATGGGAATCTTATTAAAAATCGAAAGCCTTCGATACATAACTTCGTAATTGTTCAACGTCTTTGACGACCATTAGTTTTTCGTCGGTAATGGTGATGTAATCTTTGGGGATGGTATCTGTGGTAACCTGGTCCATAGAGATTTGGCTGCCGACGCAACTTAGGCCAACAATATCTGTTGGAGAAAAATCGGTCACAATTGCCTGACGGGTTTTTTGGAATAATTCAGGAATGCGGGGAAAAATACTGGGAGAGGTAAGCTTGTCCTGAAACGCCTGAATTACCAGGTTTTGTCTATTGATTCGATTCCATTCATCTTTTTGTGATTCGGCATAGCGTAAATACGCCATGGTTTTTTTGCCGTCCATCGTTTGTTTGCCGGTTTCAAAAGTGACGCCATAGGCCTTGAACCCTTTGGGAACGTCCACTTCAATTCCATCAATGCTGTCAACAACGTCGGCAAGAACAGTTTCGTTCAGTGTTACGTAGTGGTCTGCATTTATGCCGAAGTTATCATAAAGAGTTTGTGCCACTGCGTTGGTTGCCAGAAAATCGGCATTCTTGTTGTTTGCTTCAGTATTTTTTATCGTGGTGTACAGGGGCCCCAGGCGGATTTTGCTGATGCTGTAATTTTCGGTCAATGAAGGTGTTGCAACCCACAAGTCACGCGGGAAAGTGAAAATCAAAGCTTTTTGTTGATCAAAATTGATACGGACAACACGAATGGCATCGGCGCCGGATGGAAGTTCCCAATAATTGCTATCACGCCCCAATAGCAAGATGGTCATACTCCCTTTCATGCCACATTGTGAGATGGATGTGGGTAAACTTGCAGTTGGCGTGATAATTTTTGTAGGAGTGGGGAGCGGCTGGGGTTCCTCCGTGGCAAAAAGAGGTAAGGTCGGCTGGGGGATTGGGGTTGGCGTTCCCAGTGTTATGTTCAGCTGTTGGCTCAGCGGTGTGCGAAAAATAAACAATGATGCGATTGCGGCTGTGCAGAGAACAATGATGACAAAACTGATAATGACCGCTGTGATTATATTTCTTCTGGACATGCTTTTCTCCTCATCCTTTATCGCGATCAGGACGGTGATCAATTAACTGCATAATACTTATAATACTTCGAATTTTTCTTTAAACTTTTTTCTTCCAGATCGTTCAGCACAATTCCCAACAATCTTGATCCAGATCGGTTTAGCAGATTGACCGTGGTGCGGCTGGCCTGGATGGATGATTTGTTTTGCCTCACCACCATCAGAACGGCATCTACTCTTTGCGCCAGTACGAGTGCATCGGTTACAGGGATTGCGGGCGGCGTGTCAAAAATGATTAAATCTGCCCTTGTATTCAGCTCTTTTAGAATCCACAACAAGCGATCGCTACCCAGTAATTCGGATGGATTGGGAGGAAGCGCGCCTGCCGCAACCACCCAAAGGTTTTGAATGTTGGTTGATTGAATTACCTCATCAAAACCCATTTCGCTTGGAATAAAAAGCCGACTGAGGCCTGATCTTCCGCGAAGTCCGAAGATGTTGTGTAAGGCAGGCTTGCGCATATCTGCATCAACAAGAATGACATTTCGCCCACTTTGCGCCATGACGACCGCCAGATTGGCTGCCACTGTTGATTTTCCTTCTTCGGGCAGAGGGCTGGTGATGATGAGACTGCGTAAAGCTTTATCTACACTGGCAAATTGAATGTTGGTTCTTAATGACCGAAATATCTCGGCTGTTGGAGATCGGGGTTGTGCAGCAGTAATTGGGAAGTTGTTGATCGTGGTGTGTCTTGGAATCATTTGCAACACAGAAGTGTGTGTGGCTTCAAGGATGTCCTCAATGGAGCGCACCCGGTCATCAACTGATTCAAATATGGAAATAATTCCAAGTATGGTTATAAAACCGATTACGGAGGCTAACATGGTGTTCAACATGACGCGGGGGCGGATGGGATCAGCGGGGGGATAGGCTGCTTCCACCTGGACCATGTTTGAAACTGATTGCGCTTCGGCCAATCGAATTTGCTCATAGGTTTGCATTAAGTCTGAGTAATTTTTCCGGTATTGGTCAAGGTCTGATTGTAATTGGGAGGTTTCTGTTTGCTCTCCGGGAGTTATTGTTTTTTGTCTGATTTCCTGGGAGATGGAATTTATCTGTAATTCGATTTCTGTTAATTGCGATTCGATGTTTTGTTTGGATGTGCCATATCGGTACGATTGGAGTGCCTGGTTTTGTTGTGCGAATTCTAAAACTACTGCATTGGCAATATTGGCAGCCGTTACAGCATCAGAATGATCAACCGTTAATTCAATGAGTTGTGTATCTCGCACGGATTGAACTGAAATACATTCTTCCAGATCATCCAGGCTCATATTCAGTGATAATGTTAAAACCACCTGTTCCAAAATAGGCCGTTTGGTTAATAGCTTGGAATAGGTTCGTGTTAACCGTTCACTGGTTAGGATGGCGTTGTAGTCAGTTGTGGCGCTGACGGAGCCTTCGTTAATCAATAAGGTGGTTGAGGCTTGATAGATAGGGGTCAGAATGAAGCGGGAAATGACAAATGTGATTCCGGCTGCGAGCAAGGTCACTAAAACGATCAGCCACCCCCATCTTTTGACGATGGCTGTGTAGTGTTTTAAATCTTCCAGGAAGGAAAGGCCTTCGGAATTTGGATTGGTCTGGTTGTCATGCAGCATCATAGTTTTTCTACCCGATAAAATCTTCATGCAATATCACAGGGCCTTCAATGTGATTGGCAAGTTTATTGCATGATTTTTTCATAGTATCGAAAATATATAAATAACGATGGTATCTGATGACCGTTGCAAGAAATGCTCCAGAGCAGGCTGATGGGATTGACCTGATTGGCCAGAGTATGGTTAAGCTGGTAAAGCAGAGCGGTGTTTATGCTATTGGCGATATTTTGCCAAAGGTAATACCACTGGTTACGATTCCCATTCTTACCCGTTTTTTAAGTGTGGAAGAATTTGGTGTTACTGATCTGATTGCTACCTTGATCGCACTGTTGTCACCCTTTATGATGTTGGGAATTGATGCCGGGATTCAAGCGTATTATTTTGATGGGAGAAACCGAGAAGAAAAGAAGCGGCTGATTTCATCCGGATATTGGCTGCTGATTTTTTGGTGCCTGTTCTGTAGCGCGATTCTTTTTCCGTTCTCCAATTTTCTCGCACGGGTGTTGATTGGTGAAGATATATATTTCAAGCTGGTTGAAATGGCTTTGTTGAGTATCCCGTTCCGGTTACTAATTGAGATAGCCAAATTTATCATGCGCGTTGAAGAACGCGCCTGGGGTTATGTCTTGATCGCGCTTTTGTCATCCTTTATTGTCGCGGGGTTGAGCATTTTGGGATTGTTCTACAAGAGGAATTTGGATGGTTATTATTTCGGCATGTTGATCTCTTATGGAATAGTGTTTTTGTCCACCATGCCACTGGTTCGGAACTGGTTGTTGTTTTCTGTTTCAAAAGAAGAAATTCGAAAAATTTTAGCGATTGGATTGCCGATGCTGCCGGCAATTTTTCTGTCGCTTTGTATGAACTACATTTCCCGTTACTTTCTACTCACATATCAATCCGTTGAAGAGGTGGGGTATTATCAACTGGGATGGAAAATTGCGACCATGGTTGGGTTTATTCTTCCTTTGATCAACCAGGCGTGGATGCCAATGCGTTTCAAGTTGTTTTACACCAACCCTGATTACAGGCTTGTCTATCGAAAGATGCTGGATTACCTGGTAGGCTTAACCACGGTTGGAGGCCTGGTTATTACCATGTTTTCATCCTGGCTCATTGGCGTGTTTGCCCCTCAGAATTACCAGATAGCATCCATAACAATTGTTCCTTTCTGCATTATGACTGTCGCCCAATCGATGAACCTGGTGGTTTATTCTGGCCCGGCGCTGGTTAAGAAACCACGATTTTACTGGTTAACGATTGTGGTGGTTGCACTTGGAGTGTTATTCCAATTTTTACTCACTCCCCGGTTTGGTATTGCCGGGGCGGCGTGGGCAACTGCATTAACATATTGCTGTATGGCTGCAGTTTATATGTTCCTAATGGATTCGATTTTGCATGTGTGCAATTTCAACTGGGGTCATACTACCAGTTTTGTAATCGTAAGCTGGCTGGGCATTTATGCCATGGGTTTTTTTAGTCAAGATTTATCATTATCCAGTGGTCTTTACAAAGCTGGTATTTTGATTGGTTACGGGATTGTACTGGTTGCAATTCAAGTTTTGGGTAGAAGTGAACTTGATTATTTATTGAGTCTGTTTAGGAAAAAAACGGGATAAGTATATGCGAATTGGCATGGTTGTGATTAATTCGGCTATCGGTGGAACTGAAAAACGGTTTTCCAATCTGTTCCGATTGTTATCCGCAAACACAAGTGATGATTACCATTTATTTGTTCCTGACTTGCTTTATCGAAAATTGGTTTCCAATGGCTTGCTCAATGCATCCACATCTGGCATTTCCAGGTTGTACCGGGATGGCTTGAAGGCTGTTTATCCTTTAAACCCAATTCATTTGGGCGAATTCAAGGTTCGCGGCCTGGCTAAACTGCTGAAACCTTTCTGGCGCGCTGAATTGAAACAAGCCATTAAAAGGGTTCAGCCGGATGTATTGCATATTGCCCTGCCGACCGACCACTTAAGACCATTGCCCGAGATGCCATTTGTGGTTGAACTGGCAAACAATACTGGCGATCATTTGAATACATGGCTTGTAAGGCGGGCTGTGAGGCGCAATTGTTTATTTAACTGTGCAACTGAGGGTATCCGAAAAAAGCTGATAGAGGCATTTGCTGAAATTGACACGAGCCCTAAGGCACGCGTCATCCCCTGCAGTTTTATGGATTATTCCAAAGTTCAATTCGCGCCTGATAAACCACGACAAAAGAAGATTGTTTTTATTGGAAGGTTTGAAGAATTTAAGAATCCATTTTTATTTTTGCGTGTAATTGAAGTGCTAGCCCAGCGTAGAAAAGACTTTCAGGTACAAATTCTGGGTGCCGGCAGCCTGGAAAAAAACATGCGCAAATGGATTTCGGAGCACAATTTGAATGGCATTATCCACATAGCTTACACCAACAATCCACTGGAAGTTCTTTCAGACGCCCTGGTGTATTTTTCGGCATATCAGGTTGATAATTATCACAGCCAGGCTTTGCTGGAGGCGATGGCTAGCGGCTGTGCCATTGTTGCGTCTGATATAGGCGAGACCCGGAAGGTAGTTGACGAAAGGTGCGGGTTTCTTGTTTCCAGCGAACCCAATGAGATGGCGGAAAAAATTGATTTTCTGTTGGATCATGTGGAAATTGCAAAAGAAATGGGACAACAAGCCAGACAAAAAGTGATGCGCGAGCAAACCTTTGAGCGATATGCATCTCATCTGACTTCTATCTATTATGAGGTTTATGACTTGTGGCACAGCCGAACCAGCATGAATTAATCACGGGCTTATCATGATGCGCACAAATGGTCAAAAGAGGCCAATCTTATTCGTTATCTTTCAACTTGGCATAGGCGGAGTTGAGGGTCAAATGCGCAGCCTGGCTGATTATTTGGACAATCGCGGATTGCCGGTTTCGGTATTTTCATTGAGCAATAAAACCCTGGATATTGATATTAAAAAATTACCCCAAGTTCCTGTAATATGGGGAAGCCGCATGAATAATTATGATCCTTCACCCATCTTTCAACTGGCAAATTTTCTTCGTCAACTGAAGCCATCTGTGATTGTCTGTTTTGACCGCCATTCCTGGATATACTGCCTGTTCGCGCGAATAATTTCCGGGCAAGATGTAGCCATAATCGCCAGATCGATGGAAACACGCGGATTGGTTTCACGCAGGGCTGAAATTCAACTGAGCATGGCACGTTTTTTGTTGCGGTCCAAGGATCGGATTGTTGCATTATCAACCTCATTGAAATCACAACTCATTGATTGTTGGAATTTCTCAGGTGAAAAAATTGAATTGATTCCAATTGGGATTGATGTTGAAAGATTTTCCCCTGAATCGCTTCGCTTGCTGACAGGAATGAGAGAGAAACTGGGGATACCTGTGAACAGTAGTGTGATAGTACAAATTGGCAATCTTTCAAAAAACAAGAACCAAGAATTTTCGCTGGAGCTGGTACGTGATCTGACTAAAAACGAAATAATGGATATTTATCTTGTGCTGGTTGGCGGGGGAACCAGGCAAAGGTGGGATGAACTGCAAGCTCTGGCGATTGATAATGGAATTTCTGAAAGAGTGATTTTTACCGGTATACAGGAGGATGTACGTCCTTTTTTGGCAATTGCTGATGTGCTGCTGCTTTGTTCAAAAGCAGAAGCCACCCCTAATGTTGTGTTGGAGAGTTTGGCCTGCAAAATTCCTGTAATTGTTTCGCAATACGATTCTGCTGAAGAACAGCTTGGCTCGGGCTTGAAAGAATGGATAGTTTCCCTTGATCATGTGGATGAATTTCAAAACACGCTGGTGCGGCTATTGAAAAATGGCCATCTGAGAAAAGCGGTTGGGGAGCTTGGATATCAGCATGTACAAAACCATTTCTCCATGCAGAATGCATTTCAATGCTGGGAAGCGTTAATTCGCGATAGGATGGCTGAATCTTGTAAATGAAACGATTCTTAAGCTGGTTAAAATGGATGCCTTTTTTATGGCTTGCCACAGTCACCTGGATGAACTGGGGATTTTCTGCACTGGACGAAATTGGCATTGTCATTCCATTTCACAGAATCGTTACCAGAGAGCCTGTTCTTCAACATTTTGATGTGGTGTTTGTGTTTTTGTTTTATGGACTGGCTTTGCTGAATTATGAATGGCGCAAGGGGTATCCTGTTCGATATTGGAAATGGCAAATATTCGCCTGGGGATTCTTTATTGTGGGACTAATCTCATCCATGATCAATAATTCTCCATTGCAGGCAGCCGGGGGGATGATTTTGTCATTGGGCCGAAATAGCATTTTCTGGGCCGGGTTGACGTTTATTGATTGGGATGATGAACAACGAGTAAAGACATTTCGATTTTTTTACGCAATCATTGTGGTGAATTTTCTTTGTGTCTGGTTGCAAACTTTCCAGTACTGGAATTTCACCAATACTTTTGAAATTCCTCAAGACTATGCACTGGGCATCCTGGGATTCGCAAACTCGGCAGCTTTGCTAAATTTGTTTTGGTGTGTTGCCGTTTTCGCCGCTTTTCAGGGAAGGATTGGTGATTGGATCCGTTCTGGAATCTATTTCATTACTGCATTACTGTCATCTTACCTGACCGGGATTGTCGCTTCATTAGCCGCTTTTCCATTTTTTCTTTTCACAATTCCGTATATGCGGGTAGGTGAAAGGAGAACATTTTCGCTGTTCCAACGGGTGGTCATCATTTTTCTGGCAGTAATTATCGGGTTTGCCGCCTATGGTATTTATATTCAATTTAATCCAGTAAACGCACAAAAATATATCACCATGATCATGGGGTATCCGATTGGTTTTCTGTCAGGGCTAGAGATAACCCTTGATTATTTCTTTAACCACCCATGGGAAATGTTTTTTGGATTAGGTCCGGGGTTGGTTAATAGCCGTGAAGTCGTTCGAACCGGAATTTCCAGATTACCCACCCTTGTGCTGCCGTACATCAATGAATTTACCGGGGAGTATATTGCT
This sequence comes from uncultured Anaerolineaceae bacterium, assembly GCA_964580315.1. Classification (GTDB taxonomy): domain Bacteria; phylum Chloroflexota; class Anaerolineae; order Anaerolineales; family Anaerolineaceae; genus CAZOKH01. The sequence goes on from CAZOKH010000042.1 coordinate 27,806, forward strand.
CCATCAACTTACAGGATGATGAACCAGAGTTATCTGATTGCATTTGCAGAAACCGGGCTCCTTGGATTGCTGTGCGTGGGAGGATTTTGGTTTTCCCTCTTTCGGCATACCCTGAGATCAATCAGAGTGGTGTTTCAGCGGCATCGTGACATGATTATCGTTCGATGTGTACACTTTAGCATGATTTCGTTTTTTATCCTGGGAATTGTATCTGATTGGTGGGGAGAATCCCCTTTGATTTATTTATTAATGGTTGTTAGCGCTCCAATTCTTTTACGGGCACAAACCAAACACACACCGGCGGTTTAGATGACAATGCGCAGAAAATCTGTTTTACTCATATCCGCAGCAGATTGGGGTGGCGCTGCCTCAATTGCCAGGCAAGATGCGAGAGCGCTGGCTGATTTGGGCTTGACTGTTGGTTATGTTCCCGGCGATGATCGTTTGCCTGCGCATGAAACAATTCGACAACACTGGCTTCCATTTATCAGCGCCAGCAGCCTGGTGGAGCGATTGCTGCGTTTAACATTGGGGCAAATCACAGCATTATTGGGGCTGTTTTTTCTAGTTAAAAAATACCACTATCAAGCAATCATTAACCATGTGCCTCACATTGGCAAGGTGTGTCATGCCGCCTGCCGGATTTGCGGAATCCCGAATATTCAGGTGATACATCTGCCCTTAAGTGGTTTTAAGGCGAAAAAATGGATGATGTCCGGGGATTTTAATCTTTCCATTTCTGAACGTGGAAAAAAAGATCTGGTTGAAAACTGGGGCGTTGATGAAAAATCCGTTTGCGTTTTGCCGCCTAGCATTCAAGTCAATGAAGTATCCGAAGATGAAATATCCCATAATTGTAAAAAGTATGATATTCCCCCGGGGCGGAGAGCGGTTGCCTGCGTGGCGTTATTCAATGCGCAGAAGAATCATGTGCTGTTGGTCCGCATCTGGGAAAAAGTGTTGAAACAAGAACCCGGAGCGATCCTTCTGTTGGCGGGAGAGGGTCCACTTTTAGGCGCAATTAAGAAAATGGTGCAGGATAGAAATCTAACCAAGAGTGTAAGGTTCCTGGGGTTGGTGGCCCCGGGCTGGGTTTATGAGCGTTCATCTTTTTGTATTCTCACGTCAAAAGACGAGGGAATACCGTTGGTTTTGTTGGAAGCAGCGGCTCACAAACGGGCATTTCTTGCCCTGGACACAGGGGCCAATAGGGAATTCATACGCTCCGACTGGAATGGTATCCTGGTTCCAGTGGAAAACGAGCAATTATTGGTTGATTCTGTTGTCTGGTTACTTCAGCAGCCGCAAAAATGTGATGAGATGGGGGCTCACGCATTTGAGCGTTATATTGATTTTGCTTTGCCTGTAAAACGCGGTGAAAAAATTCTTAAAGTTCTTGAAGAAACTATCCATAAAAAATAAATCGGCTGGTTTAAATATTGCATCCAACCAATTGAGGAAAAAATCTTCCATGAATGAGGCCCAAGAGATGCGGAAGCAGGTTATAGGCATTCCGATAGATGATTGGTCGATGGAAGAGGTAATCGAATGGTGTCAGATTGCCATTCTGCAGAGAAAACATCGCGTTATTATTACCTTCAATGCGCATAGTCATTGGTGTGCCTTTCATTATACCAGAATGTTGCAGGCTTTAAAAACCGCCGATTTAATTGTTGCCGAGTATGGTATGTATTGGGCAGCAAGATGGTCGGGAAAGCCTTTGAACAATTTCATTCTGGGAATTGAATTGATGAAGGTGCTTTTAGAAACAGCATCTCGAAATAACTATCGAATCTTTCTTCTGGGCTCCCGACCGGCTGTTTTGGAGGTGTTATGCAAAGAATTGATCACAAAATACCCAGATCTGAAAATTTGCGGAACTCATCACGGCTACTTTGAAAAAGAAGAGGAGGCTCCAATTATTTCTGCAATCAGTGATCTAAAGCCGGATATCCTTTTTGTGGCAATGGGAACACCAAAGCAAGAGATTTGGATTGCAGAACATCGCGAGGAATTGCGGATTCCTGTGGCGATTGGCGTTGGTGGAAGTTTTGATGTTTTGGCAAAAGTAAAAAAAGACACACCATCGTGGGCGCGCGGGCGTGGCTTTGAGTGGCTATATCGGACAGTGCAGGATCCCGGCGCCTATCTTAAACGTTATGTTACCGTGAATTCATGGTTGGTCTGGCAGGTATTAAAGGAGAATTTGCGGCAGTGAATACAAAAACGGATACCCTTCCCATAATCGTGGTTTCGCAAAGTGCGATGCGGAGATGGAAATACCGTTACTTAAAACGGTTTATTGATATCTTAATCGCTCTTATCGGCATGCTTGTATTGAGCCCGTTATTTCTTATGATTGCCATTTTAATAGCCATAACTTCAGGATTCCCAGTTTTCTATCCGTGGGATGTGGTGGGGCAATATGGAATGCCATTCCGGGGATATAAATTCAGAACAATGATACGCGGAGCAGAAAAGTTACGGCCAACCCTGTCGCAATTTAATGAAGCATCTGACCCGGTGTTCAAAATGCGGCATGATCCAAGAATCACCTGGCTGGGCAGAATCCTGCGAAAATACAGCATTGATGAATTTCCCCAATTGTGGAATGTGCTTAAAGGGGATATCAGCCTGATTGGACCACGCCCCCCCCTTGTTTCAGAGTGGAAAGATTTCTCCCCGTATCAAAAATTAAAAATGGAGGCTAAACCAGGAGCGGTGTCGCTGTGGCATGTGCGCGGGCAACCACGAAACCTGGACGACTGGGTTGCGTTGGATCTGGAATATATTCATAACTGGTCATTGGCATTGGATTTTAAGATTTTCTGGGGTGCGGTGTGGTATATTGTGTCAGGAAAAAATTGCTAGCAACCGGTTGATGATATTCTTATGAAAAATATTCTGGTCACGGGCGGGGCAGGTTTTATTGGTTCCAATTTCATTCGTTTCCTTATGAGCGAGGAACATGAGATTCGCATCACGAATCTAGATGCGTTAACATATGCTGGTAGCCTGGAGAATCTTAAGGATGTGGCATCGGATGACCGGTATGAATTTGTCCAGGGAAATATTTGTGATTTTTCGTTATGTTCACAAATAATCCAGGATAATGATATCGATACGGTGGTGCATTTTGCCGCCGAATCTCATGTCGATCGTTCAATCGAAGGCCCTGCGAAATTTATTGAAACCAATATAACTGGCACATTCACACTATTGGAATGTGCTCGCTCGATCTGGTTAAATAATCGCAAGCGCCCGCTGGATGATTTCCGTTTTCATCACATTTCAACCGACGAGGTTTTTGGGTCGTTGGGGCCATTGGACGCACCATTTCATGAATGGACACCATATGCGCCTAATTCACCCTATTCGGCCTCAAAAGCCGCTAGCGACCACCTGGTGCGCGCCTATTACAAAACCTACGGACTTCCAGTGACCATTAGCAATGCATCCAATAATTACGGCCCTTACCAGTTTCCCGAAAAACTAATACCACTGGTAATTCTGAATGCGTTGGATGGAAAACCGATTCCAGTTTATGGCGATGGTATGCAGATTCGTGATTGGGTCTATGTCATGGATCATTGCGCGGCCATCTGGTGCATTTTGAAACAGGGAAAAATCGGAGAAACTTACAATATCGGCGGGAATAATCAACCTGCCAATTTGGAGATTATCAAGATCATTTGCGGCTTGATGGATGAGTTTCAACCTGGCCATGTTCCGCACGATCGATTGATCCAATTTGTGAAAGACCGCCCCGGGCATGACCGTCGCTACGCAATGAATATTCAAAAAGTTTCATCTGAACTTGGGTGGGCGCCCCGGGGGACCCTTGA
>CAZOKH010000043.1:0-22621 GCA_964580315.1 uncultured Anaerolineaceae bacterium
AATAGGTTAAAGGAGACAGGGATAGGGATAAGCTCATTCAAGAAGTGATCCAACAATGCCAAACCAAGACGGAACAAGCTCCAATCACAGCGGTCCGTTCGATGAATGGTTTTGACCCAGTCGTCTCGTACTGCAACACAGCCTAAATAAACGATCCACAGGTACGCCAGGCAAGCTGCGATCATCAAATTGCTCAAACGTTGTGGGTCCGCCAGGTGACTTTTGTGAAGGAAGAACCCACGGCTTTTCTCGTCCGAGAAGAAGGTTTCGATTTGAAAACGCTTTTTGCACCAATACACAGCTTCATCGGGCAATTCAAAGTTGGTCACCAGATAAAGGGGATGGGCAAAACCGCGCTCCCACTGTGCAATCACGGTGACTGGGCCATAACCCTCCTTCGTAAACCAAACCTGCAGGATGCAGATTTGATCGTCCACCTGAAGAAACAATTCCGCAAACGAAAACGGTCGTCCGTCCTTGTAGAGGATCGTATTCTTGGCAGTGCGACACACATAGCGCCAGTTTTGGGTTTGCAAGGCGGCTTGCAGGGCGATGCGATCAAATTCGCCATCACTTAGAAACACCATACGACAGTTTTCGGGCAAGATCGCCTGCAATTGGGCCAGCAAATCCAAATGGATCTCCTCCGACAGATGCCCTTTTCTGCCTTTGACCACCAACTAGGTAATCGGCAAGGCCCGTTTCCTGTAAATGAGGCTGATCATCAAGGTAATGCATTCCTGTCCGACCTCGCTGCCATCGATCACAAACACCAGTTCGCGAATGGCCGCCTGGTGAGACAACAATTCGCACACGAAAGGCAGGTAAAAGCCCTCGTATTCAATTCATTCATTCTGCACCCAGCGACTGTAGCGTTTGATGCGACTGTCGGCTTTGGCACGATCCGGTGTTTTGCGAGCGATGGCGTGCAATTGGCAACTGCGAGCCTGCACAATCCCGGCTACCATTGCAGCCAACGTGGTCAGTCGCCGGGCAAATTGCCTTTGGGTTCGGTTGGAAACAGTCGTTTCATAGCCAGTCTAATGGTACGATATACGCGACGATTGTCCATAGGTATCCGCCTGTTCTTCCTAGCCGGGAAATAACATAGTTTACCTGATATGGCAGTCGTCATTTGTTAAAGTGTCCGGTAATCAAATCATCTCAAGAATTATAACTTTCCGATTGGCAGACCATGAGGAATTTACTATTTCTTATAAAAATCCCCCATTCGTCAGTTGGCCGATATTTACCATTGTTAGAATCGTTAAGCCTCACAAAATTTCGAGATTCAAGAATTTAAACAACCAAAGTTGAAGAACAATAAAGTGTGTCCTCAGTGAAACTTGTTGTTGATCGATTGTGATTTATTCACTGCAATTCAGTGCGTGCCTGAAACTCATAAGGTTTTGGCGAGAAATATAGGTATTAATAGTACCAGGCGGAGAAGTGAACCGCATCCTGATCCACTGTGGGGGCTTCATGGTGCGGTACATGTTCGGATATAGCTTGCCACGCCCTAAGTAGGCGGTTTCAAGCTGAAGCCGCAACTAAAAAACATAGAGGGAAGGCAAATCCCACCCATACAATCCGCACGTGCGCACATAAAAAACAAAAAATTATCACCGACAATAATTGTAAACAACACATCTTGCCGAAAAAAAATTTGTCTGCTGTGCTGAACGGCACACTGTTTACTGGCTATGTGTATGATGGCGACGGGCAGTGGGTAAACAACGAGGCGAACGGCGTCACCATGTGCATCATGGGGGTTGGCCCTACGTGTGGGACGGCGCGCTAATGGTGATTTATGGCGCGGGCGGGCAGTGCATTGCTTTGCGCAAAGTCGTCACACTGCTTTACCTGTTCAACGACCACCCGGGCAGCGCAGCCGTCATTAGAGACGCGACGGGTAATTCAGTGGTGAAAATGCGTTACCACACTTCTGGACAAACGTAGTTTGCGCTGGGCAGCACACCCACCAGCCTGCGTTTCACCGAGCAGCGGCAGGATAGTCTTCTTGGTCGTTATTGACACAGCTAAATGTTTTGTATTTTTCAATCACAACCATAATGGATCATCCACACCGATCAGGGTCAGACTGCGGGGGAGATGCTCCTTCACAAATGCCAGGTTGAATAGATTGGTACTCATACCGGTTACTCCGGATTCTCTACAGGCTTCAAAAAGCTTTTCTCGCCCTTGTTCATTCAAAGCACACAGGGCGATCTTGCCATTATTCAAATGAGCCAGTTCTTTCAATTTCTCAAGATTGAATTCATTCGATTCTATCCCCACGTACCATGTTTCTTCACCCTTCTCAACATGCACATCTGGTTGCACGACACTATTCACCACCGGAAGCACCTCTGCTTTCCAACCACGCAGGCGGGCATGCATGGCAAAAGTCAGTACGGCAAGAATATGATCTTTCCTGTTTTCACCTGGATATATTCGGATCAAGCGTTCCGACTCACTTTCAACCACCGTCCAGCCTAATGCGTTGCACAAATGCCTGCCTTCCTCAGTCAGACGACAAACCGCCAGAGAGGTTTCAAAGGGAGTTGTCATATGAAGCACTTCAGTAGCCACCAGCCTGGATTCAACCAGCTCTTCCAGCGGTTTCCGCACGGAATTGGTGCGCATGCCCAGCCCTTCCCGGCGGCTGATGATGGTATCAATCTCCAGCCGGACGCTCACCCCGGCTGCCAGCAGGCGTAATGCCATCAACTTACGGCGGTAGCGCAGGGCAGATTGACCTGTGTCCAGGTGGCGTCGGTATGCAGCCGGCGGTTGCGTTGGAATGGGCATCTCGGCAATCAAGCGGATCATGGATGGGATGTCATAACCACCCGTTTGGAAGGCAGCAGCAAGAGTGTTTTTTACCTGTTCATTTTCAGGCGATAAAACCACTTCTGCTTCCTGCAATTGTTCATCCCTACCTTGCGATAAAACCTTCAGATGTTTGTCGAGGCTCTTCCATTCCCTGCCATTTTTGGGCTGATAATCCCTCCAAAATGTCTGCCAGTCCCCGGTCGACCAGCTCTCCAGGTTAGGGAAAGCGCCGCGGCGCAAATCTTCCAGGCGTTCCCCATCCAGGCGAAATGCCAGGTCAATCATCAGCTTACGGTAGCTGCGGGCAATCTTCTCCGCATTGACACGCAATTGCCGTTCCGTCTCGATCAAATCTTCGAGCATACGTTCACGGGATGATTCAATACTCATGGCTGGATATCCAGATTATGGAGTGACTCAACAGCCAGGTTGAGATACGCAAGGGCTTCCTCACGGCTCAACTTGCCCACTGACCAATCCCGCACCGCTGCCGATGCCTCCAATACCAATCCTCTGGCTTCATTTAATGTAGGTAATGTTCCTTGCTGGACTTCAACTGTTCCGTTCTGCACCAGTACCTGCACCTTCACCGCATCCGGTACCTCATTGAGAGCATTGGCCAGTCGGTCACAAAACAAAGTTAATTGTGCCAGTTCCCTTTCATGCTGTTGGCGCAAGCGCATTTCCGCCCAATCTTCCCAGGCGAACAGTCGGGCTGGTTGAGGCGTATACAGGCAACCAACCGCAGCAAAGGAAATCAGTACCAGGACTATCAGGGCGCTGATCCAGAAAGATTTCATGTTCTCTTTTAGTTCAATTTCCACCGGACATCTCTCTTTATCAATGTTTTTCGACGCGTAATTCTGAAACAGTGCGCACGGAAACCGGCAGGGCAGGGGAGGCTGGAATCAGCAGTTCAACTTCCGCCCGGGCAGCACAGAACACAATGGTTGGCGATCGCAGCGACACAGAAGTCAAAGAAGGAGAATAACGCACCAGACCCTTTTCGTTACAAGTTGCACTAAAATGCTGTGCTGCCCAACCTGCGCCTTTGCTGAGATCAATGCGCTTCACGCCGCTCTGCATGAAGGCAGGTTCATCCAATGCCTGGGCAGCAGCCTCACAGGCAGCGTCGGCGGCAGCCTGCAAATGCGTCCGGACATATAAAGCGCGTACCACATCCACGCATAGAATCATCAACGGCACAACCACCAATGCCAGAAAAATGGCTGTGTAGGGCATGACCTGTCCCGGCTGCGATCGCCTACGCATCACCAGCCCTCCTGGCGGAAGGTAGTTGCCGAAGTGCCTTTGAATTCAATCCCCGCGCCACCACCCAGCAAGGATAGAATCGAGCCGATCCAATTGGGAACACGCCAGTTCACCGTGATGGTAATGCGTGAACCCGGACGACCGCCTCCCGCAGCCGCCACCTGATACTCACCGATCATGGTTTTCTCCAGGGTTGCATTAGCAGCGGTTGCGGCGGCACCCGCGGCAGCCCGCTGGGTAACCGACCCGACACGCGCGCCGTAGTTGGCAGCATTGGAAGCCGCCACTGAAGCGTAACCGGCGATGGCGAAGTTGATCAATGCGAAGGTCAGCACCAGAACAACCGGCATCACCACTGCCGTTTCCGCCATGGCACTGCCGCGTTCTTTTCTAAATCGCACCGGCCACCTCACTGATCTTTGCCAGGATATTGACCCCCAGCAATTGAAAACCTGCCAGCGCCGCCAGCAACACCATGGCGCCCACCGCGGCATATTCACCCATGTGTGCCGCCTCACGTCCGAAGAGAAAAGTAGAGATTTTTTTCATGATAAGCCTCCAGAATTTAGAATTTGAACCAACATCGCTCCGGCAGCCATCAACGGCACAGCCGGGTAACGCTGTTGGAAACGACTGAGTATCCATCCGGCAGTGCTCTCAACCAGCAGGGCGCCCGCCAGCATAAACGGTGAAAAAGCGGCGAGGAACAGCAGAATTTTTACATCCGCGGCACCGATCCAGCCTTTCCACAACATCCATCCCAGAATGGCAGCACACAAGATCAGGCGGAGAACTGCTATTTTTCCATTCAAGACTGCCATGAAAGGCGCAACCAACAAAGCGGGAACCGTCAACCAATTACTGACCTGCCTGCTGCGCCAGTCCTGCCAGGCACAGATCAGCAACCAGATCAATACACAGGTTGCCATTGGGTCTCCATGCGTTCCAGTTCATTGTGCCATTCCTGCCAGTATGGCTGATACACAATATCCTGCCAGTATTGGTAATACAGCGAGTGAAAAGTCACTTCCTGATCCTGCAATTGGGATGCAGGCAGAATGTGCCGATCATCCATGGGCAGGTTATGACGATCGGTAATATCGCGTAACAGGCCGCGTAAGGCAATCATCTGGATTAAGGGGTCATGGCGTGGATCGCTGTATTCTTCAGAATCCTTGGCTGTGGAAACCAGACCGATGTGAATGGAACGCAATTCAGGGAAAGCCTGCTGACCGTCACACAACCCTGAAGGACAGGTATCCAGGCAGCCGCCATCCGCACAGGAGATATGATAGGCGGGCAATTTTTCGGGCAACAGCTGGTAGACCATTCCATCCAGGTCGATCAAGTAATGGGTTGAATCCGTTCCATCGCGATATTTCTTTAATGAAGCAATGAAATCAGTACCGGTGGCATGGATGATCACTACCTGTGGCTGATTTTCATCCGCAATGGATGCGGCGCAAGCCGGGATGACGGACGCGCCAGTACTATCCCCTATGAAAGGCAGTGACAATGCACAGGTGGTTGGATCTTCCGGTGGCAATGGCGCAGCAGATAAGGACACCACCGTCAGCGCCAGAAAACCAACAGTGAGTATCAGAGCGATCAGGGCGGAAAAAATGTGTCTCATTTTTTCACCCAATAAAACCACAGGCGTCTGGGCTCGCCCCAGTCAATTCCCAGGGCTTTGCCCACCTGACCTGCCTCAAGGTCAAACCATTCACTGCTGGCAATGGAACGATCCAGAACTTCAAACCTACGTCCCAGCAGCGGATCCACCAGGTTGGCGACTCCGTTCTTATTCTTCCGCACCTCCAATGGTCGAATCGCGTTGTGCAACTGACGCGGCGACAGCGGAGAGATCACCAGGCGACGATCGGCTTGCTCCGTCAGGCATTCCACGACCAGTGGTTCCTTCAAGCTGCGTTCAACGCCGGTCACGGAAATTCCGGTTTGCTGATGTACCCAGCTCAGGGGATTATCCACCAGGACTTGCTTGCGGCGTTGATCGCGCCGTTCCGCCACCTGCATCAGGTACCAGTCGGACAGCACAGTTTCCATTTCCTGCATGGCAGCAGCCTGGCGGCTGTTATACAGGGTAAGAATCGCGCCCAGCAATAGCACAGCCGTCAGGGTGGCAATTCCAAGAATATCCAGCATCTATTGATTCCTCCTCAAATGAGAGAATTTTCGAAAAGTATGCGTCAGTTGGCGCAATCGCCGGGGACGCTCATCTATTACGGCGGATAGCCCCAAGGCAAAAGCCAACCCGCTCAGGGTGATGAATTGCCAGAAGGTGCGCGGTGAACATCTCACAACCGGTTTCTGGACTGGAGTAGCCTGATTCAACGCCTGTAAGGCAGGCAGCACAGTCGCCACCTGTTCCGGGCGAGTTAATGTAGATGTAGCAATTGGTGGGCGGGTCGTTTCCCGTTGTGGTGGTAGTGTGGCGGTAGGAGTTGGGGTGATCGTTTCTGTTACCGTAGGTGTATAGGGTTGGGGTTCATACGGAATCACAGGTTGGGCGCGTTGAATGAAGCGTTCATCCAAGGTGGTGCGATTCCCGGCATTATCCTCTGCCCGAACAAGAATGGAACGTTCTCCATAACCATCATCGGCAAAGTGTTGGATAAAACGGTCGCCATTTGCATAGATTTCTGCTTCCTGCCAATCCTCTCCATCTTTGCGAACCTGCACCTGTCTAATACCAGAAGTGGCATCCTGGATGGTTCCTTCCACCAGAATTCCGATGTTATCCCAGTTGATTGAAACAACCTCCAACTGTGGAGGGGTGTAATCAACACGTAGTGTTCCATCGGCGGATGCCTCATTCCCGGCAACATCCTGTGCGTCGATGTGTAATCCATAGGTTCCATCTGGCAGGGACAGCGTCAGGTTGGTCAGGGAGGTCAACGGTTGGTTGATATATTCCATCGGCTGAAAGGCATCGCTGTTCAGGCTGTACTGCGCCTGTGCGATTCCGGATAATTCGTCCTGGATATCCAGGGTGATATCGATTGGATCGGTTCTATCCCAACTATTATCCCCATCCGGCAAAGGATTCACCTGTACCTGTGGTTGAACGGTATCCAGGAACAGGCTAAACAGGGTAATCCACTCGGCATAATTTTCTGCCTTATCACGGGTGCGCACACGAAGAGAATAGACACCATCTTGAAGCGGACCTTCCGGCAGGAAACTACTAAATCCTTCATCCTGAATGAAGTTCCCGACCTGACCTTCAGGATCCACCCCGAAATAGGTGTCATACCCCAGCACACCGGAAAGATCATCCCTGGCGCCTGACCAGGTAAACGCCGGAGAAACAGCCAGATTATTCCAGACGCCATTCAGACCGCCATTGGCTTCTTCGACCACATCCGGATTGGACGGCGGGGTATCATCAATCTGGTAGGAAGAAACATACAGAAAATTCATGTAGCCCGCTCCACCATAATGGCTGTACATGGGGGGACATAGGGTTAGCGTATGGTCACCGGGTAATAAATCGGGGGATTCCCACTCATAAATGGTACTGTCACCACCACTGGAAAATGACTCGGCATAGCTGTCCGAGGTCTTTCCCTGCATGATGGTATCCACACTCAAATCATCGATGCTGACACCCATCTTGCGGGTTACCGATCCGGGCATGTTATCCCGGTTGGACGGTGGGGTGAACTTCAAGCCCTTGAAATATCCGATCCTGATCTTCTCTCCATTAAACGTGGCGTGCCAGCAGGCTTTATAGCTGTATGCCTTGGTGAGCTGCCATGCCAGCCCGGTGTTTTGTTCATAATAAGTATCCATCCAGGCACGTGCATAATATACCCAGCCTTCAAATCCCGGCGGATCATCCCAGTATCGCGCCGATGCATCGTGTGTCATCGTATCGGGGGTAAAGTGCTGCCACTCAACCACACCCACGGCATAAACCGGGGCAACATGGATGAAAAGAACAATCATTAGGAGCAACAAGGACAACCATCTGAGTTTCATGGTTTCACCACACCAGCGGAATCAGTCGCCAGGGAGTCAGTTTCTGGTAGAGTGTATAACCAGACAGCATGCGTTCTTCCCAGTGGATGCGCAACAACAGCAGAATTAAAATCACACAAATGGTGAGCAGGTTCCCCAGTTGCATATTCGCCAGTCCCAGACCGAGATAGGAAACCAGTTCGCCCAGGTAGATGGGATGACGCACGATGCGATAAGCACCGTTCATCACCAGCCCTCGATCTGCTGGAGCAATCCCAAAATGCCGTCCCAGTGAGATCAACCCCCAAAGGGAGAACGCCAGCCCGGTAAACGCAACAGGTATACAAATCCGTTCAGCCTGCAAACCAAAAGGCAGCACCACACATAGCCAGGCGGTAGCCTGCTGATACCATACAGCACGATGCTTCTCCGCTCGGCGTGTCAAGACCAGTGCCGCAGCGATGCCGGACTGGAGTGCCAGGATGAATGCAAACCACGAACCATCTGTTGCCTGACGCAAACGGATTCCTACCAAAAGGCTGAACAACATGGCACCCATCCAATCACCCAAACGCAAACGTATCATGCCTGCCTCTCAAAAAGCACTGAATAGCGCCACCATCAGCGGCAACAGAATCGCCGCCATGAAAGGCAGGAAAAAGAAAAAGGTCATGGGTGCCAGCAACTGGTTGTCCAGGTTGGCGGCTGCCATCTGCACCTGGGCTTTGTAATCCCGCGCCATGCCTCTGGCGACCTCACCCATAATGCGAGCTGATTCCACGCCACGCACTGCCACCCGGTCGAGCTGCGCCACAAAATGGGTCAATTCCTGCATGTGGTAAGCCGTCAGGATTTCGGCTGCCACCCCGCGCGCGGTACCCCGACTGAACGCCGGACGAGACGATTTATGGATCTCGCTGACTGCCTGATGTAAGATGACACCCAGCGGACCCGGTATCTCAGCCAGGCGGTTCAGTGCCTGTTCCGGGCTGGAACCGGCAGACATTTCTGCTGCCATCACCGTCGCGGCTTCGGGGATTACGCGTTGCACGTTCTTACGGGTGTCCGAAGCGGCATTCTGCACCCGCAAAATGGGGAAATAAGCTGCCAATGGCAGCACCGCCCAGAAAACCAGACCAGGGCGGGTGACCAGTAGATAGATCAGCGCCACACCTCCGAACACGATCGAACGAGCCAACAGCCCGCCAACCGTCCAGCCTGTAAAGTGACCCTCCAACTGCGCCCAGCGCAGTTGATCACTCAAATTTGCCGGGCTGGTTTTGATCCAGCGTTCACCATAGCGATCAAAAGCAGACTGGTTCCTCTCATCCAGCATGCTGGAAACACGATGCGCCGCACCGCTTTCGAAATGCAGATCACGTGTCAGGCGAAATATAATGAAGGCAGTAGTGGCAGCCAGGACAATTGCCAGAATATTGCGCAGGGTATACAGGTCTAGATTCAAGTCAACCTTCCTAAAATGTTTCGTCAATCACATTGTTCAAAAAATTCCAGCCGAAGATCATCAAGATGATGATGCCTACATAAGCGATTTGAACCATTGGCTGAGAAACCGCAGCTGCCAGTGATTGCGAGCGCACGATGATAAAAATCACAAAAGCGGTGATGCCTGCAATCAGGCGCACCGAACCTTTGGCTGATGCTCCTGTAGATTGCCCCAGTACCCGCGCATCCAGCACACCTTCCAGATTATTAACTGCCATCTCAAATGCCTTTTCCCATGCCTTTCCGCCGGTGTGCCACAAACGCCCAATCAAGAAAACAACAATTCCCAGGCTGGAGGAAAGCTGAAATGCTTCTTCCGTCAAGAGCGGCACTGCATCAAAACCCTCACGCTGGCAACGCGGCAGGAACTCATTCAGTAACCAGTTTTGCAACGGACTCCCCGTTTCCAGGGTAAAAGCCTCATCTTCCACCGCCTGTAACACTGAAGGCGTAATCTGTATCGATGACGAAAGACCGGTAAGAAACAGAGGAATTTCACGTTCGATGCGTTGTTTGACCATCGCCCAGTTTGATGACACCATACCGTTGAGCAGGATCAGACCGGCAAATGCACCACTCAGGCTGGTAAACAGCGGTAGACTGGCGATCCCTTTGAGAATGATGAAAGTGATCACCACCATACCGATCCGAGCAGTCTGTAGAGCCATCAATTCCCGACCAGCTACGTTCATTCCAAACCTGGCGAAGGTCAGGCGCAGGCGGTGTGCCTCACTGCCAAACGCCACGGCTGTGGCACGATCTTCCATACCCGTCAAAGATGCCACACGCGCTCCGCTTCGACCAGGCAGATTTATCAAGTTCTTTCCTGCCCAATAGCCCAAAAACGCCAGTGAACCGGCACCTAAAAATGGAAGTGTCAAACGAAAGACGGTATGGATATCCAATGGGCTACCTCCGTGTAAATGGCTGGATCTTTTCTTCACCGCAGGCAAAGAGTTGTTCGAAAACGACATCCCCGGCTTTGAGTTCAGGAGCCACCTGCCAGACGCCGATCAAGCGCCGTTTGTTTTCACCAGGGAGAAAACCCACCTGCACAACCAGGTCAATTGCCTGGGCAAACAATTCTTTGCCGCCCAGCATAGGAATTTGAGCATCCAGTAACATGATCAAAGACATGCGTTTCACGGCTGCCGCCGGGCTGTCGGCATGAAAAGTGGACAATCCGGGATGATCGGACATTTGCGCCCGAAAGAGAGCGGCAGCAGCGTCACCAGTGCGCACCTCGCCCACAATCAACCAGCGTGGCGACATGCGCATGGCATCGTCCACACCGTGGCGTAAGGTGTAATCCACCACGGAAGTGGAACCGATGGGTGCTTTTCTTGCTTCAATGGTGATCACATGCGGATGATCCACCCAGATCTCCTCCGGATCCTCAATCTTGACGACCCTGGCAGATTTTGGGATGGCATTTCACATCGCAGAGAGAAAGGTGGTCTTCCCGCTGGCTGTACCGCCGATCACCAGCATTCTTGCCTGACGTGCTACACACGCCAGTAAAGAAGCAATCACTGCCTGTGGAGCAAGCCCCCAGGCAACCAGTTTTTCCGGGCTGACCGGCGCAGGCTCAAACAAGCGGATATTAATTGAGTATTCACCCATCCTGGAAGGGCAGATCGCCGGATGCAGTACCTGTACCCGTGCACCACCTTTCAAACCAGGCAGGCTCTCCACCCGCGGCAGCTTGGCGCTGATGGCGGGTACTGCTTCGCTGATTCCCCGACCGGTAGGGCGCAGCAACGCTTCAACTATTCGAGCACAGATGGATGCGTCCAGGGGTGGATCGTTGAGCAAGATAAAATCATGAGCCCCTTTCTTCAACAGAAAGATTTGTCCTTCCGGGGTGATCACAATCTCGGACAGATCGTTGCGCCGCAGCAACGGCAATAAAACACCCATTCCATTCACCCGACCTACCACCTGCTCCGCCATGGCTAGCACTGCATCACGCGGCGCATCGGTACGCTTGCGGTTCAAGACGTGGCTGACGGCACTGGCAGCGCGCGGGGTGAGCTGATCCACGTCCACCATCTGACGGAAAGTGAGTGCATTGGCGATCTCATCGGCGGCTTCATCAACCACCGCAGACTGCTCTTCCTGAGAGAGTGTCTGGAAAAAATCCCATGCCATAGATCACCTGCCTGCCTTGCGAATACGGATCGGCCCCAGGTTGATGACCGCCTGTTTATCCTCAGCATTGCCCTTATATTTGCCATTGGAGGGCTGCCCCAGGATGGCATCAGCCAAGCTGTGCACAGGGCGGGCAAATTGCTCTGAAGCGGTCAGCACGGAACGCCCGGCATTGGCAGTCAGCGCCACTTCAGGGATATCCGGGATGGTGGCTGCCACCGGGGGAAAACCGGTAATCCCCACCGATTGACCAAAGGTACGGGCAGCTTCATGCCACTCATCAGGGGAAAGTAATCCATTGCGAGTACGATTGAGCACTACATAGACATTGCCCAACCCTACCCGGTGTTGACCGGCTAGCTTTTGAAAAACGACGCGGTAGGCTTCCGCTGTAATTACTGCGTGATCCACTGTAGGTAAAGCGGGCAGTATCAAGGTATTGCTGGCGGAAATGGCGGAGGGATAAGCAGTCGAAACCGGGACATCGAAAATCACCACCGCATAACCGCCAAAGGCAGCGGCAATTGCCAGGCTGTTGATGGAAGTCTGTTCCTCTGGTTTTTGTAACAGATCTTTTTCACGCAAGGTATCCTGTAATCCGACCAGCACATCCAGATTGCCCACTTTCTGTACAGCAGGCTGGATTCCATCTTCAAAGGTGGGTCTGGCCAGCCATTGAGACAGGTTGGGGATGG
Source organism: uncultured Anaerolineaceae bacterium (assembly GCA_964580315.1). Classification (GTDB taxonomy): domain Bacteria; phylum Chloroflexota; class Anaerolineae; order Anaerolineales; family Anaerolineaceae; genus CAZOKH01. The sequence goes on from CAZOKH010000043.1 coordinate 12,441, forward strand.
TTTTGAGGTTGAAAAACACCGGCAGGGAAACATCGGGGATGGAAAGCCCCACCAGCAGCGTTCGAAACCCACGCTGCGCAGCATCCAATGCCAGGGCTGCCGCCAGGGTGGATTTACCGCTTCCACCTGTGCGATTCCAGACCGAACACACACGCAATCCACCAATGCTGTTTTGTCCGCTATTCTGCCAGGATGGACGCGAAAGCGCGGGTGCCTGACGACGGAGTGTCGTGATGTCATTGAGGATGCGGGCAGACAAATCCACCAGGTTTACATCCCCCACAAAAACACCCTTTACTGCCGACATCTCTCGCACCGGTCGGCTGGTTTCATCCTTTACACCGGCGGGCAATACCACATAGGCGGCTCCCTGCACTTTAGTCAGGAACTGGGTGAGATTATCCGGGCCACTGAAGATACCAGCATCCAGCAGAATCACCTCAGGATTGTAGGCGAGCTTTGCTTGCAAGTCTTGCGGGTCGGTGGCAAAGGTCGAGACACGAAAACGGGTATCCATCTGGAAGGTTTGTGACCACACAGTTACCCGTGCCGGTGGACCAGCCAGCAAGATTACCACCGCATCACTGGAATCAGGTTGTGCTGCACCCCAGGTCATTGTTCGCCTCCTTGCGGCAGCGGCGTGGGGGTGAAAAGTGGTATTGGTACACCATAAGGTGTGTTAGTCGGCGTGGGGGTGGGCGTGGAAGTTGCGGCAAACACCATCAGATCGGGCAGCCAGATGCCTGATGAAGCAAATGGTTCCGACTCATCCGGCATAAGATACAGAGTAAGGGCGGTATTTTCGGCTGCATTCAATGCTGCGAGCAGTTCAATGGCATTCACCAGGCGAGTCAGACCGGGGATATCCGGACTGATTGTTTTGAAATCGTATACCACTGCCATGGCTTCCACCGGTACAGCCAGAACGACTGTACCTTCATTACTACGATCTTTCTGTACAGCAATGCCGGTAACGGGATCAGGTGTGACGACTGCTCCATTTTCGTCGCCAGGTTTTTCTGCCGTGAAGGAGGGAGTCATGTATAACACGCGCAAATTTTCAATGGTGGTTTTGCTGTATGTACCGGAGCGTTCCAAATCCTGCTGCAGCATGACCGCGTTGACACCTACCCGGTCACCAGCGCGCAACAAACCCGCCATGCCACTTGAATCGCTTACTTGAATGGCGATAGCCCGTTCATTGGGCTTTAATTCCACCGATTCGCGTCCCAGGTGGGACAATAACAGCACATCACCGGCAGTGCGATCCACCTGCACCGCCTGTCCAATCGCCTGTGAGGGATCCGTGATCACATCGGCAGAGGCGGGTAGCATTTCTTTCGGAAAGGACTTTACAGTCAGATCACCGGCAGAAAGCACACGACCCCGCGGCAGATCAACAGCTGCCACAACGACTTGCTCTTGCGGTGCGGGACGCAGCATCGCCAGGGAAAATAGAAAGACCAGCCCGGCGAGAATATACGGTAAAAATTTCTTGAATGTTCTGTTCATCCATCACCTCTTTGGACAAATTCGTTTTTCAACATTTCGTGGATGACCGCTGCTTCGGTCAGTTCACGCAGATCGCAATGCACAACCCGCTCTTGCTGCTGGTTATCACGTTCCACCACGATAACCAGGGCATGCTTGATTAATGGCACTGTCTTGAAGAATTCGTATACTGATTCAAGGGGAATCAGGGTTTGAGATTTATCTTTCATGGAGTTCCTCATTTATTAGAGTAGGAGTTTGGGTCGGAGTGGGAGACTGCCAACCCACCGGTGTGCGGGTAGGTGTACTGGTTGGAATTGGCGTGATGGTTGCCCACCAGGTAGGCATGCACTGCAGGGTAGGCATTTCCTGCCACCAGCCTGACGTTTCTAATGGTGGTTGGTGCGTTGCGGTTACAATCGCCTGAGGCAACTCTTGTGTGGAAACCAGTGAATTATTCTTATTGGCAAATGGCAGTGGCCAGAACCGTGGCAAAATGATTCCCAGCGAGAGCAGCAATCCGGACAGGAATAACACAATGGCAGTCATGATAAGAAAAGGTGGGATCAGGGGCTTCATAAGATAATCCTTCCTACCTTTTGGGCGATTTCGTTATCACTGGGTTCCGGAACGTCCAGAATAAGTGGATGAAATAAAAAGGGTAACTGTGATTCACGGTTATACACATAGGGAAACCGCCCGATTACCATACCGATATGCTCGTCGGCGATGAAACGCCGCCAGGGTTCATCTACAAATCCCTTCTCCGATCTTGCGATAGCCGAGAGCACCACATCCTTGTCCTTGGGATCGGAGAGGTAACCAACTACCAGGTTATTACATGAACTGCGGATACCTTCTGGAATCAGGCTGGGCGATTGGGTGATCACTCCGAAGAAGGCTCCATACTTACGGGCATCGCGGAACATGTTACCGTACTGTTCAGACATGGTTGGACCCAGACGCGCCTGTGGATCGCCGCCATCCATCCCTGAGAAAATGATATTGGCTTCCTCAAAAACCATGAAAAGGTCTGCTTCACCCTGGTTGAGTTGACGTTCACGACGCACCACCATATCCGAATAAATCAACCAGCCTGCCCATCCCAACAACCAGGCTTTGGCGAAATTATCCAGAAACTTACCTCCCTCCAAGATCACCACACCATCTGGCCTCCCCAGATCTTCAATGGGTAATGCATCTTTACCGGGGGCGAACTGAGCAGATGGGGCTCCGCGCACCAGGGATTTCAAACGCCACAGGATGCCTTCCAACACACCGCGTCCTACCTGGTCACGTGGAGGAAGCGATTCATATTGCATCTCGACTTCGCGGAATAACTCCTGCAATCCCACCGATCTGGAACGTTCCACAGCCAGTTTCTGGCGCTGCTCGGGAGGCAAATCACGCAGCGCGGTTCCGGATTCTGTCCCGGTGAGGTGGACTTCATCCTGGCGCACGACTCCCCAGTTGGGGTTTGCCCGTACTTCTGGATCATCCACCAGCACACCTGCGCGTAAATAAACGGTACGGGCGGCGTCCAGCAAGCGGTGTTGCTGTTGTTTCTGTCCCAGTTGTGCTACGGAACCAAAAATATCTGCAAAGGCTTTCAGCTGTGTTTCGGGATTAATAAATGTACCGATCTGCATCGGATTCCAGCGCAACGGACGCACCCCATCCGGTCGTAATTGCCGAATATCCACCCGGTTTTCCAGACCAGGTGCATTGAGCAGGTTGCGCCAGGCAAAGCCAAAATCCAGCACCACCACACGCATCCCCCAGCAACGTGCCATTTCATAAACCATGCGCATGGCTGCCACACTTTTTCCAAAACCGGTGTTCCCGGCAAACAGGGTATGCATCAAGCGCGGGCGATCCAATCGCACCTGTACACCGGTCAGTTCAGCAGTTGCCGGACTATACTGATGCCCCAGCACCACCTCACCGGGCATGTTGGGATAAAAACCTACCCCGTGAGGAATGGGAGCAATGACTTTGAGTGTGCCTTCCTGGAATACTCCAGGGGCGATATAGGCTGCCAGTTTGCTAGCAGGCAGCATGGTAGCACCTTTCCAGAACAACCAGCCATCAAACAAGTCGTTCTGGTTACCATTGGGTGTATCCATCGGCGCAAACGCCAGGGCATGTTGGATCACTTCTTCGCGTTCTTGCGGCAGAACTGTACAGACCGGGGTGGGAACCGTTTCCCCATAGAATGCCTGGGGAACCAGCGCTGCTGCGGCGGCGGCTCCCTGTTGCGTATCGGTCAAAAGATAGGCGCTGGCAGCAAAGCCGCCACCATGAACGGCGGTATTGATCAGACCTTCAAACCCACGCAGGATTTCCGTCAGGCGGTCTGCCAGGTCATCCTCCATCTGCCAGGTGCGATTGAGGCTGATGGATGGCATCAAGCCAAAACTCATACCCGTTGAATGGATTTCACTGCCTCCCTGGTTTTCACCCTCTGAGCGGCTGATCGCCATAGCATGACCTTTTCCCCAGTTCTCAGATTGCCCGTGTGATTGTGCTACGGTGTCTGATTCGCTGTGGGTGGAGGTGTACGATTCGCTGGTGGTGTGCGCCCACCCATCTGTTTTGACAGTACTGTTGGAATCAGCCCCTCCCAGGGTGTTGGTGATACTGTGGGTGACCGATTCAAAATTCCCTGAACCGGAAAATGAACTGGCAGATTCGCCCCAGCTTACTCCCTGGGATTGTCCAATAGAGGCATCCCCACCGAATTTGATACCCAGCGGCAGGTTCATCCCCAGGTTGCCGCCTTCAGACATACTGGCATTCATGGAGCGGTTCCAGCCAGACGAAAAACCGGATCCAGAACTCTCACTGGTTCCCATAGTGTGCGCCACTCCCAGGCTTTTTGCCCAACTGTCCGTATGAGCGGTTCCTTTGGAAACTGAGCCAGATTCGGTAAAGGCTTCACCCAGTGTGTGCGAAAAGGCATCGGAGGTGGTGTGTGCTTTGCTTTCTCCATAGTTTTCTCCCCAGCCATGCGCCTGGCTGTTGGTTACCCCTTCAGCAGTAGCCTGGCTGTGACCGGATGCACCACTGAATCCGTGCCCCAACGCGTTCATCAAAGGAATACCGATCGAGAATCCAACGCTTTTTGAGCCGCGTCTGCGCGAAGCAAAAATGGATGCCAGTCGGGATGCTGTATGCAGGTATTTCGTGAGCAGGTCACGGGACAACCGGTTACCGGTCACCTGGAAGACAAAATTTTGACGTAATTTTGCCAGACCACGAAACAGGATTTCATTCTGCTCAAGCGAGAGGTCGTCTGTCGATTCGGATAAGGCGCCATCCACCCCGCTTTTCACACTGCGTTTGATGCGTGGATCGGGATGTCCCAATAAAATGAGTGGGTACTGGGCTTTGGAAACAAAATCCACATACCAGCGGATCGTGTCCATTTCAGGTGACTTGAAACGTGCCTGGGCATAACCCGCCAGGGTTGCCTCAATGGCAGCCAGATCATTGACAGCTTTCTTCCCGGCTTCATCCGGGGTTTCTCCCTCACTGGTTGCACCGTACAACTGTACGACTCCTGATGGAGCGATTTCTGAGTCATTGGGTACGGCAAAGATTCCACAGGCAATATACAGGATATTGATACCTGCGTTATACAACCCGACCACAGCTCCCCATTGTTTGCCAAATATGCCTTCACCTGCCAACCTGTCCTGAAATGGATCATTAGTCAACACAAATAGCTCCCGGAATGCTGCGGCGCGATAGAACACACGCCCATTTTGTCTCACCCGAGTCCAGGTGTATTGGAGTTCGCCATTCAAGTGATCGAATACCAGACCATTGCCGAGGATTTCCATGGACTAACTTCTCCTCTCGCGTGCATTCTGGATTATGGTCTGGGTATCGCTGCCCACCGGGGCGTGTGCCAGCAAGTTTTTGATGAGTAGGGTCGCCTGCGCCACCGGCATGATCCACAAAGCAGCAGCCACCAATGCCGAGAGGTACTCACTGCCCGCTCCTGCCAGAGAATCAGTTGTCTTCATCGGCCAGGTCTGGATTAACCATGCGCCAAGTCCAACCAGGCTGTATAGGATCAATCCTTGCAATGCAGCCCAGAAGGTTTCATCGGGGCGGTATTGTTCCAGATAAACCGCAATGGCGCTGATACCGGTTAATCCCGCCAGTAGATAGGGGGCAGGTGGTGGAGATGTGAGTACTCCTGCCAGCGTAAATGCCGCTGTACCTGTAAAAACAGGAAAGAAAGCTTTTCGCTGCCTGGATTCAAAGCGATTGAGCAGACTGAATAACCAGGCGAGGGAAGGAATCAGGATTACCAGTTCCAGGTGCTCAGACAGCGCATACAACGCTACCAGCATTCCATTGAGCAGCCAGAAACAGGGCAGCAGAATCGCGTCAACGAATTCGTTCACGTTCATTGAATAATGCTGGTCATTTTGAGATACACATCAAACTTTCCGGGAGTCATGTCAAAGCCACGTGCCGGAGAGACCGGTGTTCCGCTGGTTGTTCCGACCAGGCGCATGTCGTAATAACCCGGATCGGAGGTTTGAATGCGTTCCTGTCGTAATTGCCAGCGGTAGGTATTTCCGCTGCAACCTCCACTGCCATTTGTCCAGCGCCAGTCAGGATGATGTAGATAAGCACCAGGATATAAATCCTGCAAAACCCCGCTCTGGATCCAATCCCGGGAAGATTTCGCCAGAGAGGCGTGCGCAGTTGCGGTTGCCACAGGTTCACAGAAGGTCTGGGTATGCTGAACGCATTCAGAATGTTCCACAAAGGTGCAGATCACACCGGTACAGACCTCTTCCGAACTGATTTCCAGCGTCCAGAAATGATAGATAGTGGGTGAAATGGTAATTTCATAAATCAAGTCTACTCCCCGCTTGACAGGGTCCTGACCGACAACCAACGCATAGTTGGGTGCGGTTTTCCGAGCTGTTGAACTGATCCGCCCGGGGATAACTTGTGGAGCAGGGCATTCAGGCTGAGTGGATTGCGTGGGTTTGGGTTGGATAGTTGGCAGCAGACGATTTTGATCCGCTGCTGTTACACATCCCAGCGGTGAATTGGCGCACTGGCTGTATAGCAAGTAAGTCGTAAAGAGGGACCTGTCGGTTAAGGATGTATTGAGCAATTTGCTCAAGATGTTGAGAGAATCATTGAAGTTGATGGTTGACCATGCTGATTCCCCGGCAATCGCTACATCCGCCAGCTCCTTCGTAAAGGGTATGTCTAGGGCTTTTGCTATTCCTTCCAGGAATCCGGCGGCTGATTTTTCGAATTCATCACTCAATAGCAATCCTGCACCCTGAACATTGGCTCCTGCTCCGGTGGTCATTTGTCCGTTGGAGTCAAACAACCCGGAAGATCGTGGGCTCAATGCCATGAAGAACAACGTGGTTGCTGTGGGTGCCAGAACGGTTTCGCCGCTGGACAGGGCATAGGTGTGAAACTCTGCCGAAAGTTCAATGTTTGTCCAATCTGGTAGGTCTGGCATCCAGGACGCTTCCATACTTTGTATGCCCATATCCATAACATCGGCACGCAGTTCACCGTTCGATTGAAAGAAAGCTGCCCAGGCTTCGTTCCCGCTCCCTTCTTCTCCACTTCCATCCGAACCGATGGAATCATCAGCTAACACAGGTTGAATCTGCCAGGCAAATACAAATACCATCAAGCACACAAGAATCTTCCGGGTCATGGCTGGGGCTCCCGTGTTTGTTGCGCTTCAGCCGTAGCGGTACTGCTCATTTCAGTTTGAAGAAGCTGGACTTCCTGTTCGAACAATACCCTTTGAAAACTCCAATCATTACCCACTTGTTCAACGATGACGTGCATTTCACCACTGGTTGTTCGCGTGGTATTCAGGTCAACCAATGAACCGGTGACTTTGAAGACCTGCAGCATTTGTCCATCTTCCCCGGCAATTTCCCTGATTAACGTGGCATTCTCCGGTGTGTATTCCATCCGGCTCTTTTTATTTTCAATTCCTGCCCACATCATGCCTGCCAGGTTGTTCATCGCCTGGCATCCGTCTGCAGTGGAAACCGCACATACCTGATCAATCCAGGCTTGCTTTCCATTGGTGAAATCCACGGTTAGGAATGCCTGCACACCTTGCAGGGCAGCATGCTGTCCGTTTGTGGTCACTGGCTCAACAGGGAGTTCTTGTCTGGGGAAAAAGGTTCGATAGGCGAAGAAACCAAAAACACTCAATATGATCACCAACGAGGTGATCCAACCTATCTTTTTCAGGGTAGAGATGCTGATTTCCAAGTTCATTTCTCCTGTGCGGATGAAATAAAAAAAAGCGACCTCTTTGCGGAGATCGCTTAAATACAAACAGCGGGATTTCCAGAGGTCACTTGCCTTTTCGGTATGAGGTTATCAGAAAAATGCGGTTAGCACAAGTCGCCTTACAGAAATGCAAGGTGGCAAATGCTATGTTTGCGCATTAATTGGTCGCCTGGGTGGAGGAAGCTGGCATTCGCTATGGAGATGATCGACCCACAGGTACCAGATGGTGTTTACATTCCACCACCACCAGGCATCTGGAAATGACAGTTCTTCTGGCGGCGGGTAACCAGCCCTGGATGGATTAGCCAGAATAGCTTTGCTCATCTCCACTTCAGGAAAATAACGCACAAATATCAGGCGTTCCAACGTGGAGAGCATGGTAACTGGAAAGATGATCAGAGGTGTAAGGCTGCATACTTTTTTACTCTCTGATCTGCCACTTTCATAGCGTTGGAGATCAATCTTCTCCCACCCGATAAAACGATCTTGCCATAACTCACGAAAGGTCATAGCTTCTGGTGGTTTAGAAATTGCAGTACGAGAATCAATCTGCAATTGGTCATTCGATTTTACGAAATAGAAATATATCCCGCTACTACTTACCAGGAGCAAAAGGGCTATTACCAAAACAAACGCAAAACGCAAAAACATGTATGTTGTTGTGAACATAACCCGAATAGGGAACAATATGATATTTTTTGCTGCCATTTCAAACCCAGTGCTAGTAATTTTTTTCATACATATCATGGTAATTAAATTCAGGCTTTCACGCTATGATTTTCTTACTATGTCGTTATTTTTTCACATGCTATAATATTTTCAAATGACAAAAATTCACATTTCAATCCCTAAGGAAGAAATCACTGCCTTCTGCAAACGATGGAACGTTGTAGAATTTGCATTATTTGGTTCAGTTTTACGGGACGATTTTTCAGCTGATAGCGATGTAGACGTGTTAGTTACTTTTGCCGACGCCACAGAAATTAGTCTATTTGATATGGCTCAGATGCAAATTGAATTACAACGTCTTTTCAATCGCCCAGTCGATATTCTTGAAAAAAATGCCCTTCGTAATCCTTACCGTAAACGACAAATATTGAGCACAGCCGAGGTGGTTCATGCGTCCTGAAGAAAGGGATTTGGCTTACCTGTGGGATATGCGTGAAGAAGCAAGACAAATAGCTAAATTTCTGAATGGTGTATCGTACGAAAAATTTGTTAATAACAATATGATTCGGTATGCCGTGGAAAGATCGCTTTTAATAATCGGTGAAGCCGCCAATCATGTATCAGAAAATTTTCGTCAAACTCATCAAGAAATTGCCTGGCATCAAATCATAGGGCAGAGAAATGTCCTTGCACATGAATATGGGGATATTAATGTTGATCGTGTTTGGACAACAGCCACTCTTAGTGTTCCAAAATTGTTAAGCATTTTAGAAAAAATTATGAATTGATGTTTTTTCAAGACTCCAAAAATTTTGAATTAAATTCATCAATCCACAATTCACTTTTTGGCTCTTCATTTGCGCCCTTGCGAAGTGTGAAGAGATCTGTTACCAGACCTGGCCAAAATTGACTGAGGATGCATGAAAAATATTTCCTGCGAGCAGGTGTTAGCGTACATATTGCAACCTGTTTCTGATAGTCGTATTGATTCTTCCATTTTCGCGGCCATAAGGAAGAATTGCGTTTGCTCTCTTTGAGATCACGATAGGGATTAAGCTCTATTTCAACATAGATTGGTTGCCCACTTTTTTCAACCAACACATCTGGCATAAAGCAATCTGAATTCACCACAGGGCAGATTTCAACCTTCCAGCCGCGCAACCGCGCATGGTAAGCAAAATAAAGAATGGCAGCCGCATGCCTGGTTTGACCCTCGGCTTGATGACGATTAACCAGTATTTCCCAATCAGAAGGCAGGATTTCCCAGCCAAACTGATGGTGGATGAAACACTTACCGAATTCCGTCAATGTGATCAACCCGATCTTCATTTGTCCCAATGGGATTGTTCGACGTGCAATAAAATTTTCCTTTTCCAACCTGTTCAAAAGACGCATGGTGGTGCCGCCGCGAATATCTAATAACCGTTCAAGTTCAAGATTGGTTGAATAGCCTGAACTGAGAAAAAATAAAGCCTGTGTGATCCTTCGCCAGTGATCCTTTCTAATTGAATGGGGCTTCGATGATATAAAAAGCGTACCTTGTGCCAGGGGGCTTACCATTTTTCGTTGTATTTTGGATAGTCGATTTCTATCTCTTCTTGCGAAAAGATCGAGAAAAAGTTCACCCGTCGCCCAGGCTCAAGGCTCGTATTTTCTAATTTCCATGTCGCGCAATTGAAATATCAAACTGTCCAATTCTGCTTCTCCAATAA
>CAZOKH010000043.1:22631-31233 GCA_964580315.1 uncultured Anaerolineaceae bacterium
TACATCAGGAATATCAGACAGGGTGAATTTGAGCAACAAACGCTCAGAATTTTTTTGCTGGTTGGGATGATAAGCCACATCTACCAGGCGGAATTTCGACAATGCAGCGAGTTGAATTGAAACGTTTGGATGATTCCAAAGAGGCTTAATCTTTCGATTGTCCAATGGATGGAGGTTTTTAACAGGCAGCAGCATACGATTCTCGAATACCAGATCGCCAAAAATATCCGAACGTCGGACCACATCAACCACTCGTCGATGAAGAAAATGCTGCACCAACCAATCGATGAGACAAACCGGCGATGCCTGTGCCGTCACCTGGATTGTGGGACATTGATGAAACTCACAGTGAGAAAATTCTTCAATCTTGGCCATGCTTTTTTGACTTTTCCTTTGTTATGACCATACAATCATGGATGATGACGGATTGTTTTTATATGCTCAAGACGTTCCCCAGTAATTCTGCTATTGCGATTCGTGAACCATTGAGTTTTACTTCATGCGGTAAATTTTCAGCATTGCCCAATGATTTCAGCACCGCAACAGCTTGTTCGCGGATTTGAGGTAGAACATAAAAATTCACCCTATCGGCAATAATATACAGACTATTGGAGGGACTGTATGCCCAGCCATACAGTGTTCCATAAAGGTCAACCTGATAAAACCGTGTGACAATGACAAACGCAAGTGTTTCACGTGCGAGAATGTCATTGACAATAACCTGGTGACTGCCTCCAGGTAAGTGGGGATCGGTGGTCACACGCAATTCGGCGTGTGCAAGATTGTTGAGGTTGTGGAAATTTATTAATTGAATCAAGCCATCAAAAATTACAAGATTATTACGTTTCATAATTTCTCAATGTGAAATAAAGTCTGAATACTTACCCGATGTATACCGACGTCGTGAAAGATCACTGCTCGGGTCCAATTCGGGAGGGTATTCGCCTGAACTGCGTATAACCGTTCGCAGCAGTGCTCCACTCCAATTATTATGCCTGGCATACCATAACCACTGCCTCACTCTTTCCGCATCCTCAATCCAGGCACGTTCGACGTCCGTTATTGGCCCACGCCATTGAAACGATTGAAGTGCATCCAAAATCTTTTGAGGTAAAACAGCAGCATGATTGGAATCGTTGTTTTGAGTCGAATCAAGTTTTGTGGGTGGCGTGCTGTTAATTTCTGCTGTAATCTCTGCAGTAAGCTCTGATGTAGTCTCTGTTAATACATTTAATGCACGCATAGACGATATGTCAGATTCCGACAAATCCATTTGCGAGTCACTTACAAATGGATTTGCTGGTTTCTTACAAATGGATTTGTCAGTTTCTCGCAAATCCATTTGCGAACCACTGCTCTCTTCGGTGGAATAGAGATCAATCAAATCGGCGGCAATCATTTCCATGTGAACTGAGTAATGTAACACCGGAGCACCTTTTGCCTGTTTGAGCCTGGTAGTGACCCATCGTAATGAGCGTTTTCTGCATTGATCAATTTCATAACGACTCATGGCAATCTCGTTTTGCCATTCCTGGTAGGTTTTATAAAATAGCCCCTGTGTAGACGAGCGGCTTGACCAGTAAACACATTGCGAGAGAAACAACGCAGCTTTTAGATCACCCGTCAAATCTACAAAAGCACGCGGAATCGTCAGAATATTTGCCTGACCAGCAAATGATTTAATCAAATTGATAATTTCTGCCATATTGTTTTTCGTAGCCACAATTGCTGCCTTAGCTCAAGTAGCAGTAGTCTTCTTTTCAAGAAAATGTATTAAAGCGGCATTTTTGGTACACAGGTATGAAAATAGCCACATACATTTAAAAATCGCTTATTGGGCTTCCTGGTAAATTATTCGCTGGCGTAAACGCCAGCCTATAACGCCAGCGCTAACGCTGGCATAAACGCTGACAATTGCGCCAGCGATTACGCTGGCGTTCAATTGAGGTTTGGTGATTTTTTCTGGAAGTGTCATTTTTGTTTCTCCATGAATTGTTTTATTTGAATCAGATCGATCTCTTCGGGAGGATGAAGTAGCGATAAATATCTTGGCGATCGTGAAGGTTTCAGCAACCAGGAAAAGTTGATCTGTCCACTTAGGAAAGAATGAATACCTGAGGTAATCAGATGAGCAACCACATTCGATTTCGGAACATCGTAACGCTGCGCGATTGTTTGGATCGCAGAAATCTGCCAGGCAGGTAAATCAAATGTTTCTTTATGCCGCCCCCGATCTTTTTGTGCTTTGCGCCGTTGAGAGGGAGTCATACGACGGACTTTAGCAATTCGGTCATAAATATCATCACCAGATGGATTTCCCAGCGCAACTTGAACAGCTGGATCCAGATCTGCTGGATTTATGGGCAAAGGTTGACGTTCATTCTGTCTACTCACACTCATTCTTCATACCTCAATAGTCCATCCAAAATTTCAGCGATATGCAGGTATCCGCCGGTTTTTCCTGTGCCATTGGTTTCTAATGATCCATTTTCAAAACCAATAGCGGCTCGACAGTTTTTGTCATATTCCCAGATCGTTTTCCCATGGGAAGATGCTTCACGGATTTTTGTATCTCGTGGAATCGGAGGGAGGATGCGATCGGTTCCAATACTGGACTGCAATAAACGGATGTTATTCAACGTCTCATTGGTGGTTGTGTCAAATAGAGTAGGTAAAACACCAACAAGAACAGGCGGGACAACTCCCGGATAGCGTCCTAATGTTTTCATCGTTTTCAGGATATAACCGACACCATCTAATGCGTAGTAATCCATATTCGCCGGAATAACCAGGAAATCACTGGCTACCAGGGCAATGACATGCAACACATCTGTACTGGGTGGGGTGTCAATAAAGATGACGTCGTAGGTATTTCTTGCATCATCCAAAATCGTATCCAAAATGTACTCACGGAAATTTGCCTGTTTGACATGTTCTTTTACCAATTCACAGGTGTGATCATTCAGGATCACATCCAAATTGGTGCGGGCGGTTGTGGAAACCTGATTTACGGACATTTCCTGGACGATTAGACGATAAAGACCATCTGCTTTTTCCATTCCAAGACCTGGACCAATATGTCCCTGCCCATCCAGGTCAAGTATCAATGTGCGTTTTCCGCCTAAAGCAAACCAGTGTGCCAGGTTGAGAGTTGAGGTGGTTTTCCCGACACCTCCTTTTTGATTTGCGATTGCGATTACCTTAGCCATTTTGCAATCTTCTTATGCCAGTAGGATTGTTTTTCAGATCATTGTTGTGGTTATTTAGATGAATAATCTTGTCCTGTTTGACCTGGATTTTTTCTCCTGTGTGGATGTTCTCAAAAATCATTCCAGAAGGCCAGGGACAGGGTATTTTGGAATGGCCTAGACTTTTAGGCAGCTCAATATCGATTGAACGAAAATGTCCACCAAAGAAAAGTCCTGGATCTTCACCGGTGCGTGTTGGATCGTGGATGACTCGCCAAGAATAGCCAGGTTTATTTAGCATAGTTGATGACCTCAAGAAATTGAATTGGTTCCTGCAGGTTTATTGCTGCGTGTAGGCAGTAAAACACCCTGCATTTTGTTGCAGGGAATATAATTGTGTATTATGCAAACCGTTTACGCATTACAGAGGACTCAAAGTGCAATAATGCAATATGGTTAATTTCTAATTGGGAATGTACTAGAGGGGAGTATAGCAACAAATTCCAAGTTAGTCAATATTAACATGGAATATCGACATGGAATAATTGGATGTAAAAAAAACCGCTTGCGATTATGCAAGCGGTAGTTTGTCAATCTTATAGGGTATTCCGTTTCGTCTAAAAACCCTTTTTCCTTGACCGCCGAATTTCTTGTTTATCTCTGCGCAATATGCAATATCTGCTTCATCAAGGAGGATTTTCTTACCACTTAATAAATTTATCCGTTTAATTTTTGCAATTATTCCATGCTTGTACCATCTGTGAATTGTGGAGGCATTCAGACCATATTTCTCCACTGCTTCAGCGATGCCAATACCTTTGCCACGTAATGGTAGGTATTTTTTAAACTCTGGTAAGTCTTCCTTGCACTGATTTAATACTTCTTCTTCTTTTGCCTGTTTTTGAATGTCTTTTTCGTAAACAAAAAGTTCACCCATTGCCTCTCCAGCGTGGATTTTTCCTGCTAGGACAAGATCACGCAAGCGTGTTTCATCCAACCCGTATTTCTGGGCGGCGTCGGAGATTGGCAGAAGGGTGGGAATAATGGTCATTTTGATTTACCAGAGGCGACGATGGGATTTGAACCCATGATCAGGGTTTTGCAGACCCTTGCCTTGCCACTTGGCCACGTCGCCATATTTGAACAGGCAGGATTGTACTAGATCGGGTAGTGAATGTCAAGCGAAACGATTAATTCTTTCGCATATTCATACAAAAAGAAGCCTATGTTGAGGCTTCTTTTTAGAGCGGGCGACGGGACTCGAACCCGTGACCTTCTCCTTGGCAAGGAGACATTCTACCAACTGAACCACGCCCGCATTGCATTTCTTGATTGCAGGGCAGAGTATAGCATGGTTATTTTTCAAAGTCAACCCTTTTTGACGCCCATTTTTGGGGCGTCTTTTGGTAAACTTTTCCCATGCTGAAAATTGAATTTTTAAGGAAATAGCAATAAATTGGGTATTGACTTTGTTGTTTATTCTTGCTACTATAATTAGGTGGTCTAGATAGGACTAGAACGATATGGACTGGAATAGATTTTCCAAAGACAACCGCACTCCACTTTATCAGCAGATCCAGACATTTATTCTGCAGGCTATTCGTGCCCAGGAATTGCTTCCGGATGATCAGGTTCCATCCGCAGGGGTTTTAAGCAAAAAATGGGGCATTAGCCGAATGACGGTGATCCAGGCTTTTCAGGAGCTGCAGCGGCGCGGCTTTTTGTACACCGTTACGGGGAAGGGAACTTTTATTTCTCCTCACCGAAAAATGATTAAGCCATTGGAGCAACTATTTGGTTTTACCGAGGAATGTGATATGTGGAAGTTGTGTCCTTCCTCAAAATTGATAAACCTGGAGATAAAGCCGGCCACTGAAGATGTTTCTCAAATTCTAAAACTTGAGCCCGGCACTGATATTTACATAATTTCCCGTATTCGTTTGATGAATGATAAGCCTATCGGTGTTGAATATTCTCATTTGAGCGCAGAGCGTTTCCCGGGTCTGGAGCGTTTTGATTGGAATGAGGAATCTCTTTACAAGGTATTACGCAATTATTATCAGGCTGACATTGACCATGCTGCTCATGATATCGAAGCCGCCATTGCCAATGAAGAAATGAGCCGGTGGTTGAATGTCCCGCGTCATTTTCCGGTTCTGGTGACCCATCGTTATACCTATACCCGGACCAATGAAATTTTTGAGTTCGTGGAAGCGTTTTACCGGAGTGATCGGATTCGGCTGCGAATGGGGAATTTGGAAAAAAACCCCGTTGAGATAATACATTAATCGTATCGCAGACAATTTTTCTAAACATTTTCTTATTGGTGGAAAGGGATGCCTTTTATCCTCTTCTGTTGTATTTGTGCGTTAAAAAATAAATCATCAAAAGGAGAAATTGACAGGGAAAAATTGTTCGATCGTAACAAAAGCGTCTCATTCATTTTAATTTTCAACTCTAAAAAGGAGGCTATTTGCAATGGGTAATTTCGGAACCGCACTGATACTTGCCATTTGGGCTTACCTGTGCGTCTATGATATGTTGGGACCCACATTCATCCTGGCATTTCGCCCATTAATTGCCGGCTTTGTAACAGGACTCATCGTCGGTGATGTTCAAACGGGTCTACTCATAGGCGGTACGCTGGAACTAATGGCGCTGGGTGTCTATACTTACGGCGGCGCCACCATCCCTGATTTCACTGTGGGCGCAATTTTGGGTACATTCTTTGGCAAAGGTGGGAATTTTGAAACCGGTATTGCACTGGCAATTCCCGCGGCTTTATTGCTGACCCAGGTTGATGTTCTTAACCGCTTCTTGAACTTTGTTTTTGTCCACCGGGCAGATCGTTATGCTGAAGAAGGAAATGATAAAGCCTTTGATAGCATGATGGTTATTTTCAGCCACATGATCTGGGGTCTTTCACGCGCATTGCCCGTGTTCCTGGCGGTTGCGTTTGGCGAAGGTCTGGTCAATTCTTTGACCGCATTCTTTGACGCGAACCCCTGGATTAACAAGGGCATTGGTGTGACAGGCGGTATTTTGCCGGCGTTGGGCTTTGCCATGCTCTTGAAGATTATGCCAGTTGAAAAATACCCGGCCTTTTTGCTGATCGGCTTTGCATTGTTCGCTTATATGAAAGTGCCGCTGGTCGGTATTGCGTTGATAGGGCTTGCCTTTGCCCTGATCTTCCAATATTTGAAATATGCAAAGAAGGAGGCATAGGTCATGGCTGAAAAAATCACACATGCTGATTTAATGAAAGCCTTCTGGCGCTATATTTTCCTGTTCCAGTGTGGCTGGAATTACGAACGTATGCAATCGGTTGGGTATGCTTATGCCATTCTGCCCATCATTAAGAAAACCCGCCCCGATCCAGAAGATTTCAAGGAAGCATTTCTAACCAACCTGAACTTCTTCAACACCAACCCGGTTGTTGGCGCACCATTGATCATTGGCGCTCACATTGCTTTGGAAGAAGCTGGCGCTTCCTACGAAACCACCGAAGGTTTGAAAGTCGGTTTGATGGGCCCCCTGGCTGGTATTGGAGATACTGTGGTGTGGGCGTTGTATAACAGTATTGTCTTCAGCATTGGCGCCAGCATGGCGCTGGCTGGCAACGCTTTTGGCCCCATTCTGGCCGCCCTCCTGGTTTTCTTCCCCTACCTGGCTGTTCGCTACTGGCAGTTCATGTGGGCCTACAAACAGGGAACGAACCTGATTCAGGCCTTTGGCAGCGGCGCCATTGAAAAGATCACTGAACTTGCTACACTGGTGGGTATGATTGTCGTTGGTGGTTTTGCTCCTTCGATTGTGAGACTCACTACGCCGCTTGCTTACAATGCTCAAACAACCATCAATGGCGAAGTTGCACAAACCTCGGTTGCGATCCAGGCTCAATTGGATGCCATTCTCCCTTACATGCTGCCCGTACTGACAACATTCATTTGCTATTGGCTGCTGAAAAAGGGTTGGTCTCCAGTCAAAGTTATTCTGGCCCTGGTGGTGGTCGGCTTCCTTGGCGGCGCCCTGGGAATTTTTGGATAGCTGACTAAGTACTAAAAACATTCACTTCAAGGACAGGGTAATACACCTGTTATTACCCTGTCCTCCAAACATGCGGCTCGCTAGTTTGGGCTCTGACGAAGAAGGAGAATCGACCGGCAACATCCATAGATTTCGTTGAGGCTTCAAGGTCAAAATGGGTGTTGGCATTGAAACAAACATTGTGATTATTCTCCTTCTTTGTGAGAGCATGATTTTTGCTCAACAACACCAAATTTCTTAAAGGATGACAGCTATGTTTGAAAAATACCTTGACAATATCACTGCTGCAATAAAAGTTATGAAGGATAGCCAATCGGACGCCATCTTGGAAGGCGCGAAGTTGATGGCTGACACCATTATCAATGATCGCATTATCTATTCTTTTGGCAGCGGGCATTCCATTTTGCTCGCTCAGGAAATTCACGGTCGCGCGGGCGGCTTATACCCCATTGCTCAAATCCCCGAACCGATGCGAGGGAAAGCAGAAAAATTGGAAGGCTTTGGCACAATTTTGGTGGAAGCCGTGCCTTTCAAAAAGGATGACCTGGTTATTGTCATTTCAAACTCGGGGAGAAATCCTGAGCCGATTGAAGTAGCCATAGAAGCCAGGAAAAAAGGCTGCAAATTGATTGCTGTAACCTCTATGCAGCATTCCAAGTCGGTTAGTTCACGCCATTCCAGTGGAAAAATGCTTTATGACTTATGCGATCTCGTTCTGGATACCTGCGGGCCGGTTGGCGATGCGTCAATTGATTACGAAAAATTCCAAGGAAGGTCAGGCGCCCTTTCGACAGTTCTGGGTGCGGCAATTTTAAATGCTGTCATGGTCGAAGCCATCCAGATTATGATCGATAAAGGATTTGAGCCGCCGGTACTGCGCAGTGCCAACCTGGATGGTTCTGAAGAATACAACATGAAAATCGTGCAACGCTACAGCCATCTTCCATTCTTGTTGGATCTATAGTACCAGGGGTTATTGGAGGTTTCATTGGTAGGATTTGTGCTTGTTTCACATGGCGGTATGGCTGAAGGTATGCTTGAAGCCATTCGGATGATAACCGGAGTGACTGATCAACTGGAAGCTGTTGGATTGAAGGAAGAGGACAGCCCTGAAGGATTGATGGATTTTATTCAAGAATCTATGAACCGTGTTAACTCAGGCGATGGTGTGATGCTTTTTGCAGATTTGTTCGGTGCAACGCCGTTTAATGCCAGTGCTCGCCTGGCGATGATGCAAGGTGATGGAATTGAAGTGATCTGCGGTATGAATTTGCCTATGATGTTGGAATTGGTCATGCAGCGTGAAGGAGAGTCGCTGGCTTCGCTAATTGACATTGCAGTCGAAAATGGGAAAAATGGAGTGCTCC
>CAZOKH010000044.1:0-13251 GCA_964580315.1 uncultured Anaerolineaceae bacterium
ACCCGCCCAGGTTGAAGGGCACATCAAACCCCACCCGAAACAGGTGATCGATGCGAAGGATAATGCCTGCCAGCAGGACGAGGATGAGCCCGAAAAGCGATCCGCCTGACCTGGATTTCATTTTTTCTTTGTTTTTGCCTGCTCTTCTTGCACGCGAAACGCCGTAATTGCCGCAATCAAATCATAGGGAATGGGTTTGTTCAATGGAAACTGCACCGAACCCTTGGCGTTAACATACACGGATAATGCGTCTTTGAATTGTTCAATGCCGCTGGGGGTGGGATAGAAACCAATGTGGTTTTTAAAGGCTGCAAAATGCACCAGGTTTTTCTTCTTAAAAACAAAAGTTGGCATCTGGTATTTGATGGCTTCAACGGCATCCGGTACGATTTCTTTGATGGTGGCGCGGATTTTTTGTAAAATGGCCTGAATCTCTGCCGGAAATAACGCGATATATTCATCGATGCTGGTGGGGGGTGTGCTGTTGTCCATTTATTCATCCTCCGTATGCAACATTATACAAATTCTACAGGTGAATGCAAAAAAACGCTCGAATGGCGAGCGTTTTTTCTTTGTGTTTTTCAAGTAGTCGGGTTGCGTTTTTTTACCCGGGGTTTATATGCTGCGATGAACAATACCCTGCTGCCAGGCATACACCGCTGCCTGGGTGCGGTCGTCGAGGTGGAGTTTTTTGAGAATGTTGCCGATGTGGGTTTTAACGGTGTTTTCACCAATCACCAGCGTTTCAGCGATTTCGGCGTTGGATTTGCCAGCCGCGATCAGACGCAGCACGTCAAATTCACGCTCTGAAAGCTCTGTGAACGGATTGAGCTCGCTCCGGCGAATGCCTTGCAATTCCTGAATGATGCGCGAGGCAACCCGTGAATCAATCACGGCTTCACCCCGCGCTGCTTTACGGATGGCGTCGGCGAGTTCGTCGGGTTCGACATCTTTCAACAGGTATGAAATTGCACCGGCGCGCACCGCCGGAAAGATGAACTCATCTTGATGGTGCGAGGTGACCACGATGACCTGGGTATCCGGGTGTTGTTTGCGAATCTGGCGGGTGGCTGAGATTCCGTCCAGGTCTCCGGGCAATTCCAGGTCCATTAGAACTACATCGGGCTGGTGTTGGCTGGCGGCTGAAACCGCCGCCGCACCAGATTCGGCTTCGGCAATCACCTGGATGTCCTCGAGGGTGTGCAGAAAGGCGCGCACGCCCTGGCGCACAATTTTATGATCATCGACTAGAAGGACACGAATTGGCATGATAGTTTTTCCTTATTTATTCAAAGGCAGCAAACCATGAAAAATGCTGTTTCATGCGGATCGCCGCCATCCCTTACAATTGTATGCTGGCAGTCACTTTGGCGCCAACCGCCTGGGTTGATTCAACCAGCAGTTCACCATGAATTTCCTCGAGACGCTGTTTCATACCCTGAATGCCAAGTGAGTTGGGAGAAATGGCGTTGGGGTCAAATCCCTGCCCGTCATCAGCGATGGTTAGAACTGCCTGTTCGGGAGTTAAACTGAGGTCAATTTGGACTGTTTCGGCGTTGGCATGGCGGGCAACGTTTGAAAGCGATTCTTGCAAAACCCTGTACAGAACCTGTTCCACATTCAAGGGCAACGGGCGCTCGCCACTGGTTGAAACCGTGACGGCAATGCCTGAATGCTCCTGCCAGCGGTTGGCATAGTCTTTCAATGCCTGCACCAGCCCTTTTCCTTCCAACGCCGCCGGGCGCAGTTCATCGATGATCAGTTTCAGTTCCTGCTGTGTTTCACGGTTTAGCTGCAGGGCAGATTCCACATGCTCGGCGGCAGATTGTGGATTGGTGGCGATCAGGTTTTTGGCCGCTGAAAGTTGCATACGGGCGGCATAGGTTTGTTGTTTAACCGTATCGTGCAGATCGCGGGCGATGCGGTTGCGCTCTTCGATGCGCGCCAGTTCATTGCGGTTGTGCAGCAAAATTTGCAGTTGTTCAGCCATGCCGGTCAGGTTGCGCGTCAATATGCCAATTTCATCGCCCGAACGATCGTGCGGCATGATGGAAAAGTCTCCCTTGCTCCAGGCCTGTGACGCGTTGGAAAGATTGACCAGGCGTTTTCGCAGTCCGCGTGAAACCAGCCAGCCAAACAAGCCGCCCACAGGCAGTGAAATGATCAAAATGATGATTGTGGTGGCCACAAAGAATTGTGTATAGATGTTCAAATGGGATGGCGTGACAAAGTCAATCGGTTTCAGTTGATAGATTACAATCGCGCTAACCGGGTCATCGTCGCTTTGGCGCAGGGGAAACGCCGCCAGCCGGGCGCCGTCAGGGAAAGACAGACTTTGCGAGAAATAATCTTTGCTGCCGGTGAGCGCAGAATCCAGAACATTTTTAATATAGTAGTCATTAATCCTGGTGATTTTAAAAGGTTTACCGTAATCACTTGAACTTTCAGCCGGAGCGGAAGCCAGCAAGTTCAGTTTTGGATCGAGTACGTAAATGGGTGCGCCGGTGATCAGGGTGTTGGCATAATCCAGCGATTCGCGCACGGTGTAAGATTGAAAGTCTTTACGGTTGAAGCCTTGCTCGTACACACGATCTAACCAGGTTTGCAGGGCATCGTGATCTTCCAATAAATAGGGGATGTTGTCCTGGAAAGCAGTTTTTGACCAGTAATAACTATCGTGGATGCGCGAATCAACCTGAGATTCAATCAGGAGGGCGAAGCCGACCATCATGGCAGTCAGCACAATCACAGAGCAGATTGTGACCACTGCGTAGGATAGCGATATTTTCCATTGAAGGCGTCGGAAAAAAGAAAGCATATTACTCCTCATTTCTATTTATTCAGTATAGCTGGATCTAAACCGTTTATGAATTGGCGTCACGATCTTTAATAAACATGGGCATGACGCTGAAGGCAGCGAAAAGGCTGCTGACCAGAATAACCAGGAAAATCATGGTAACCTCCTATCTTCTTTCTGCTTCAAAGTATAGGAGGTTTGCCTGTTTGGCGGTTCATTCGTGAGGGTGAAAACAGATCAGACCAGGGGATGATTTTTAACAAAAATAGCAGGTTGGGTGAAGAGATGGATCAATCCATCCTTCTCCGCCCAACCTGCGGAAACTGTACAGGCATGTGTTCTAAGAAAAATTATGCTTCAGCCGGCGCGGCAGACAGGCTGTCGCTGAAATCTTTCAAGCTGGGGTGCAAAGCCATCCACACGGTGACCAGCAGCACCAGCCCGCCGGCGATGGCAAACATCAGGGTCAGGCTCCATCTGCTCACCGCCCCGGCCACCGCCTGCGAAATGGGCACCAGGCCGGTGCTGGAGAAGGTCAGCAGGCTCATGATGCGCCCCAACATATCCTTGGGGGCGCGGGTTTGCATCCAGGTGATCATGAGGATGGCGATGTAACCGTTACCCAATCCCAGCAAGAGCAGCAGGCCAAAATCAACCCAGGTGTAGTTGATGAAACCCAGCGCGCCCACCACTGTTCCAAACGAAGCGATCAGCGCCACCAGGATGACCTGCATGACGGCGCCTTTGGGGCGCGGCAGCGAACCGGCGATCAGGTAGCCCGCCAGGTTGCCGCCCGCGAAGGCCGACATCAATATGCCGTAGGCTGCGGCGCCTTCGGGCAGACGCTGATTGGCCAGCACCGGGATGCCCACCATCAGCGGCCCGATGAGCAGAAAGTTGACCGCCATCAGCACCGTGAACATCATGCGCAGGACTTTGTCATTCCACAGGTAGCTGACCCCGGCGCGGATGGCTGCCCACACGCTCTCTTTGTTGGCACCGGCATGGGCATTTTGCCGCTGACCGCTGCGGATGAGCTGCAGAGTGACCGCCGAGACGACGAAGGTGAGGGCGTCGATGGTGAAAGCCAGCCCCACCCCGGTGAGCGAGCTGGCATAGCGCCCGATGAGGATGCCGGCAATGGTGGGACCCACAAAGCCCGCCAACTGGGTGATGCCCATGATGATGGAATTGCCGGCTTGCAAATCTTGCTCGTCCACCAGCAGGGGCACAATGCTATTCTCAGCCGGCACGGCGAAACCCGCCACGATGCCGAATGCCAGGCTGAAGGCGTAAATCATCCACAATTGGGCGGCATGGGCAAACACCATACCTGCCATGGCGGTGGTCAGGAAGAAGCGCGTGATATTGGCAATCAGCATCACCCGGCGCGGCGAGATGTGGTCGGTGACGGCGCCGCCGAGCAGCATGAACACGGCGCGCGGCACACCCTGCAGCGCCAGCGCCACGCCCAGCGCCAGGGGATCATTGGTCAGTTTTAGCACCAGCCAGGGGGTGGCGATGAGCGAGAACTGGTCGCCCAGCAGCGAGGCAGCCGCCCCGGCAAACAGCAGGCGAAAGTCGCGCAGGCTCATCACCCGCGCCATGGGGTTGTTGGATGGGTTGGTTTTCATGCGATTACCTTAATTCATTTTGACGTTTCCGTGATGGTTTCTTGTAATCCGTTAAACCTGCGAAGTTGCCGATATGCTCCTACGGGAAAAGAACAGCAAAGCCAACGCTGCAATTGCATACAGAACCGAAATGACTGCGAAGAAATACACATCTCCCGCAAAGAAACGCAGCGAAAAATTGAAGCAGAAGTGAATCCAGAAAGCAATCAGCAGATTGTTGCATCTCTGCATAAAGACAGCCATGATGAATGACAGGGCGGTCATCACGATAATATTGGCAGCGATATAGATTAGCGCCTGCCCACCGGAATAGTCTGACGCAATAAACCACAGCGGTGTGTGCCAGAAAGCCCAGACCAACCCCAGGATGAAATTTCCCTTAATGAACCCATATCGTCCTTCCAGTTCCGGCCGCAGGTAACCGCGCCAGCCTGATTCTTCTCCGCTGGGGCCCTGCAGAGCCGTGAGCAAGATTGCGCCACCCAGCGCAGAAGGAAGCGCCAGTTGCGACATGAACGGCGTGTTTTTCATCGCCGATAACAGCCACACCGCCGACAGGAAAATGCCGAAAACAATGACCGGTATGACAATCAGCATTGGCACATTGAGCTTTTCTTGAAAGGCTTGCCTGTAGAAATCCTTGATCGTCATGCCGGGTTTAAGCTTCTTCAACATCAGCAGCAGCACAATAGTGGGCGACCAACTGCACAAAACGGTAATCGCGTTCATCACCACCGGCGGCGCATGGAATACCATGGACGCCACACCGCCCAACCCCAAGATCATCACCCAGAACAACAGGTAGGCATTGATACTGTATTTCCACATTGCATTTAGTTTGCTTGCTTTCATTTCTGATTTCCTTTAATTATTTGTAATAGCGCTGCTTGATAAATCATTCATCATCTGGCAGCGTCAGAATTTCATCGTGGTTAGCCAGGCGGCCAGATGCTCTTCGCGGGCTTTGAGGTCGTCATGGTTCTCATCGTAGCTGCCAGGGCGGTATTCACCGGCGATTTTGCCGTCAAAGATGAACAGCACCCTTTCGCATTTGGCGGCCACTTTAACATCGTGCGTGACCAGCAGGACGGTGGTGCCGCTGCGGTGAATTTGCGCCAGCAGGGACATGATTTCACCGGCAGATTTTGAATTCAGGGCGCCGGTGGGCTCATCGCCGAAGATAATCTTCGGGTCGCTCATCAGCGCGCGGCAAATTCCAACCCGTTGAAGCTGCCCGCCCGAAGCCTGGGTAATATCGCGCTTTTCCAGGCCGGCAATGCCGGTTTTTTCCATGAGCATTCTTGCTTTTTGGGTCACCTGCGCAGCACGGCTGCCGCCGTCGCGCATGGAGGGAAGGATGATATTGTCGAGAATGTTCAGGTTTTTCAGCAGGGTGGGTTGTTGAAAAACAAACCCCATTTTGGTTCTGCGCAAGTCGGCCAGCTCGTTCTCTTTGAGCGCCGATAACTCCACGCCGTCGAATGTGACTTTGCCGCTGTCGACGCTGTCCATGCCGCTCAGGGCAAACATCAGGGTTGTCTTTCCCGAACCCGAGGGGCCCATCACTGCAACAAACTCTCCCTGGTTGATGGTTACAGACACACCATCGAGGACATTGTGTTTTTCATCGCCCAGGCCGAATGATTTGGTGATATTTTCACCGTTAATAAGGGTATTCATGGATTATTCCTTGATATTTTCAGCGATTTTGATTTGACCTGCGCCCAGGGCGCCGACGGCCGTGGCAAACAACACCACACATGCCATCATCAGTGGGCTGAGCAGGTAAGCAAAAACCGGGTTGATTGTGAAATTGAAAGATGATGCGCCAAAAGTGGCGATGACAGCCCCCACCAGCGATTGCCCGAGCGTGTTTGCCAGCAGCGTGCCCAGCACAACCCCGGCCAGCAGGACGAATACCGCGCGCGCCATATACTGCCAGGTAATATCCGCGTTGGAAAAACCGAAGGCTTTGAGTACGGCAATGGAATAGCGATCTTTGGCGACCAACATTTTCATGAACAAGAAGGTGATCAGCGCTGTGATGACCAGCGCCACGGCAATGGCAGCCAGGGAAGCGGTTGCAACCGAACGGATTGTGCCGCCAAAGGTTTGCGTAATGAACTCATCAATACCGGTAACTTTGGCAAAAGCGAACCTTTGCGCGTATGATTCCACTACTGGATCAATCAAAGCTGCATCGGTGAGCTGCGCGCTGATCACGCTCCACATGATTTCGGCTGAGTCGTCGCTGAAGACCGCCCTGGCGGTTTTGCCGCCGTTGGTGATGTCGGAATAAATTCCGCACACGGTGAGGGTCTTCTCGCGCCCGCCAATTAGCAACGTCAGGGCATCGCCAACTTTTTTATCCATTTCTCTGGCGTTCAACACCGAGAGCGCAATTTCATCGTCTGCGGTGGGCGCCCTGCCGTCAGAATAGTGGATGGGGAACACCGCATGATCGCCCAGTTCAACGGTCATCTGTCCTTCTGTGCCGTCATCCAACAATGTCCGGAAGGTTTTGGTGGTGAGCAGAACGTAGCGGGCAATGGCGTCATCCTGCTGCATGGTCCGCGCAATTTGCGCTGCTTTTTCGGCAATGTGATCGGTTTGTTGAATGTCGATGCGCAGGTCGCTGTCGCCGATGCCCATGTAGGCGATGAAATCTTTGGAGGCAATGGTGTTGTGCAAATTCTGCGGCAGGATGATGATGAACGCCGCCAGCACCAGCACCGCCAGCATGGTGGCATACAGGCTTTTGCGGGCGAGAACATCTTTGACGCCCAGGAAAACATTGGTGTTGAACAGGCTGTTGCGGCTCAGGCGGAAAAAGCCCGATCCGGCAGATTTTTCCTGCGCGATGCCGAAGCGGATCGCCTCTGCCGGGGATATTTTTTTGAATTGCTGCAGCACACCATTCACGTAGGCTACAACCGCAAAGAACATTACCAACACACCGAAGATACCCAGAAGGGGTGCGATGGCGGCGTTATCGCTTTCACCCATATACAGGCGGATGTTTTCGAGCAGCGCATCTTGAAAGACGAACGAAAGCGCAAAACCAAGCAGGCTGCCGGCTGCTGCAATCGCCGTGTATTTTCCCAGGTAGGTTTTTTGGATGTCGGAAACGCGCAGGCCGATGGCTTTCATCACACCGATTTCACGGTAGTCGTCCTCAATTTTCGCCAGGAGCGTGAAGCGGATGCACAGGAAGGCAATGGCAATCACCAGCGCGCTGACCAGCAAAATCACCGCCACCAGCATCCCGTCTGAAACGGCATTGATCGTTTTGAAGAGCGGATAGGTGAGGGTTGGGCCGTTTGCGTTCAACCCGGCGGCGGTGTAGGCGGTTTCGAATGCGCCGAGCGCGGACAAATCTTTGAGCCTGAATTCAATCAGATATTCCAGGCTGCCAAATTGTTCCACGGCTGCAAAGTCGTTGGGGCTCACCAGAAAGCGCTTGGAAGAGGAGAGCAGCGAGTTCATCTGCGAATCGCGCAGCACCCCGGCGATCACAAATTCTTTGTCGAACACCTTTATCTTTTCACCGACCCCGGCGGTACCGTCCTGTGCGTAACTGATGGGAATATAGATTTCGCCATCAGATACGTTGATCACGTTCCCGTTGAGGTCGAGCAGAAAGTCGAATTGATCGCTCTGCACGGTGAAGCCGTTATCCTGGACGCTGCCTGCCAGCGTGCCGTTTTCAAATGTAAACTGTGCGCCGTCCAGGTTGAGAAACTCAAGCACCTGAAAGTCGGCCACATTTTCATGCTGCTGTGCAAAAGCCGTGAGTTGGGTTGTGTCCAGTTGGCCGGAGTGCATTTGCATGAAGTGCGGAGTTTTCGCCTGCGCCATCAGTGTATCGATTGCGCCCATGAGGTTGACGGCGAGTGTGGCTGCCAGCGCAACCAGCATGGCCGCGGCGGCAACGAACAACATGGTGGTGAACGTTATCGCTTTACTGCGTAGAACATCATTGCGGATTATTCTGTAATACATCAGATACCTCTAATATTTTGTCTCACACACGGTAATTATTCAGCTTTTTGAAAGTGCATGGTGTAAGCCAGGCGCTTCCCAAAAAAGCCCGTCTCGCGGAACCCGACTTTGTTAGCCGTGCGCTGAACCGACTCGCGGCTTTGAAAATGCGGGTCAAAAATGACTTCCGTTATCGAGAGGCGACCGCCCGGTTTGAGGCACTCGTAAATTTCCTGCAAAGCTGCTGCCTGGTTGGGAATCTCTCCCAACACTGTCACCAGCATGGCGCAATCGTAGTATGCCTTTTCGAGCTTGCCTTCACCCAGCCCGGCCTGCACATAGCGCAGGTTGGTGAGACCGGCAGCGGCGGCTTTTTCCTGCACGCGCGCCAGCATTTCGGGCTGCAGGTCAAGCGCGGTCAATTCACCCTGCGGGCCAATGGCTTTTGCAACAGGAATGGACAACCGACCCGGGCCGCAGCCGGCGTCCAGCACCTTCATGCCGGGCTGCAAATCCAGCAGGCTGATGATGGTGCTGGCGCGGTTGGTTTTGGTGAAGGGGTTATCCATCTCGACCATCCAACCCAGCCAGGAGGGGCAGGGAAGCGACTGGCGGTTGGAAGCCAGCCGCCACACCAGGGAGATCACGATAAACAAAACAAAAACGAGAAGAATAATTTGGAATGTGTTCATGCTATTGCTCACGCTTGAGGGAATTGGGGAACCAAAAATTGAAACGAGCCGGCGGGGGCGTTTAACAAACTTTCAATGATGGCGGGGATGGCCGCGGCCCGGCGCAGCAGGGTTTCCGGTGTCCAGGGATAGAAACCCACGTCGGTCAAGAACTGGATGGAGGTCAGGATGAATTCGGAGGTCTCCAGGGGGGTATCGGTGTGGAAGATGCCTTCATCACAGCCCTGCTGCACCAGTTGGGCATACAGCGGTGCCTGTTTTTGGACGGCCACCGCCAGGGTGCGGGCGTGCATGCCCATGTTGCCAGGACGGTGAAGCTGCTCCAGGAGCTGCTCGTTGTCCTCTTCCATGTTGGCGGCGGTAACCAGCAGGCGGAATTTGTCCAACGCGCTGCCGCTGGCTTCGTCGAGCGCCTGTTGCATGTGCGCCGTGTTGGCGTCCACCAGGTCTTCGATCACAGCCTCCAGCATTTCTTCTTTGGATTTGAAATAATAGTAGATGGTGCCTTTGGCAATGCCCAGGGCGTCCATCACATCTTGCATGGTGGTCTGGTCATATTCTTTGGATTGGAATAGAACGCGGGCGGCATCAATGATTTCCTGGCGGCGTTCTTCGGGTTTCTTCACAGTTCGGGTCATGTTTTTCTCCTGTAATTGACTGACCGTCGGTCAATTAATTGGATTATACAATATGACTGACCGTCAGTCAATAGGTTTGGAGAAATTGGTTTGAAAAACACCCCACCCCAGCCCTCCCCAAAATGCATGCCGCATTTTAGGGAGGGAGCAAAGCCGTTTATTTAAATCACATTGAAGAAAACAGACCTGGAAATGAGCAAAAAGCATTGTTTGTTAAAAAAGCTACTAACTCCTCCCCTAAAATCTGTTTTTTAGATTTTGGGGGAGGCTGGGAGGGGGTGTAATTAAGCCAGGTTAATCAGCCAACAACGCTTTGCGCAGCACCGAGACGGTTTGCATCTTTTTGCCAAAGGCACGCGGCTCGCTGACGCGCACCAGTTCAAATCCCTGGCGCTGCCAGAAGGCAAAGGCGGGGTGATTGTCAGCCACCACGCCCAGCATGAGGGCGGTTGCGCCCTGCGCCTGCGCCCACGCGCCAAAGCGCTGCACCAGCCGGCGCCCCAGCCCCTGCCCGCGCACGGCCGGGTCGAGCAGCAGCAGCCCGATCCAGTAGATGGATTCTTCGGGATAATTGCGCATGCCTTCCAGCACGCCCACCAGTTGATTTTGCTGATGCCACACGCCGAAGAGGTACTTGTCTGCCAGTGACCTGCCCGGCGGGGTTTCCTGCATGGCTTCCTGCGCGGCGTGGGGCGACACCGCGCCGCCTTCCACGATCAGCGCGTAGTCGGCGCAGTGCTCGAACAGGGCTTGCAGTTGGTCGGCGTGCGTGGAGTCGATGGGGGTGATGCTGTAGGCAGGGTGGTCGAGGGTGAGAAGCATAGATGTTAATTATATTTCCACTTCCTGCCCGCGCACCTCAACAGGCCTGACCCCACCCCAGCCCTCCCCAAAATGCAGCCGCATTTTAGGGAGGGAGCATAAATGCTCATTTGCAAAAATTGAAATGAAAATGATGCAAAAAAATCTTATTTGTTTAAAAATGGTTCACACCTCCCCTAAAATCTGTTTTTTAGATTTTGGGGGAGGCTGGGAGGGGGCGCCTTGCGGCAGCTGGCCGCCCAATGCCCGCCCGATTTTTTAAACTAATTCACAACCACGAACAATTTTCTGGGGAAGTTCATCCCTGTTCCAGTTTGGGCGGACGATTAAGGATGCTTGCAGTACATGTTTCCGGTTACTGGAAAATTTGCAGCCCGGTGCGTTCGGTCAGTTCTTTGGGAATTTCGGTGATAGGGTTGCCTTCCAGGTTCAATTCAGACAGGTACTGCAATTGCACAATTTCGGGCGGCAGTTCGGTTAGCCGGTTGTTCTCCAGCGACAGGATGCTCAGGTTGCTGAGCTGCCCAATCTCCGGCGGCAGTTCGGTCAGTTGATTGCCGCCGAGCTTTAGTTCGGTGAGCGCCGTCAATTGACCAACCTGTGGCGGCAGGTTTGTGAGACCGATATTTGACGCATAAAGCGTTTTTAGCTTGGAAAACTGCCAGATTTCGGGCGGCAAAACCTGCAAGGGATTGTTGTCCAGTTCAAGGATTTCCAGTTGGCTGCACTGGCTGATCTGCGGCGGCAGTTCGGTCAGTTGATTGTTGTGCAGGCGCAGCACCGCCAGGTTGTTCAATTGAAAAATCTCAGGCGGAACGACAGCCAGTTGGTTGTTGTCCAGATCGATGCGGATGAGCTGTTCCAGGTTGCCAAACTCGGGGGGCAGCTCTGACAGTTGATTCTGGCTCAATGACAGGTATTTCAGGTTCGCCATATCGCCAAATTCGGGGGGCAGAGCAGTCAGCGAATTTTCAGAAAGCCCCAACAATTCCAGGTTGTCGAGCTGTTCAATTTCAGGCGGCAGGCTTTCAAGCTGCGCTACGGCGACGAATAACGTTTTTAACCGCGTCATCTGACCAATTTCCGGCGGCAGGGTTTTCAGCGAATTGTAATTTAAGAACAGTTCTTCCAGGTTATCCATTTGCATGATGGGAGCGGGCACCGTGGTCAGGTTGTTCTCCACCAGCACCAGCTTTTTCAGGTTGCTCAGCAGGGTAATTTCGGGCGGCAGGGTTTGCAATTGATTGGAGCTGACGTCGAGGATGGCCAGATTGGTCAAATTGCCGATTTCGGGCGGCAGGCTGGCCAGTTGATTGTCCCAGGCTTGCAAGGATTCAAGTTGTGTCAAAGCGCCGATCTCCGGCGGCAGCCCGGTGAGGGCATTGCCGTACAGGTTCAATTCGCGGAGTTTGGTGAGCTGCCCAATTTCTGCCGGCAAAACGGAAATGTGATTGCCCTGCAGGCTTACAACCTCAAGATCGGTCATTTTAAATACATCAGGCGGGATTTCTTCCATTTCGGAATAAGAACCGTCATAAACCGTTTGACCCAGATCGAAGGTATCTCCTGCCAAAAAATTGCAGCCTAAAATCACCACCAGCATCCCGGCGGCGATTATTCTGCCAATCAATCCGATTGAATTACCCGCTTTTTGCATGGTTGCCTCCAGAGAATGCTGATTGATCGATTTTCAAGTGTCGTAAGGGGTGTGACGGTTAGAGATTGTGTATAGATTGATTATAGAGCCTATGATTGAAGATTTTTTCAGTCTCAATGACAGCGGCATTCACATGATGTTGATGCTGCTGGACAGCACGCATTTCAGCGTGCAGGTGAATGCACGCGCCCGGCGGCTATGCCAGCGCCCGGGTGAATTGCCCACTATGGCAGTCGACATAGGCGGTATCGGTGGTGTAAATATTCACATGCCCGGCATTCACGTTTGCCTGCATGCGCGGGTTGCCGCGCGCCGCGCCCTGCAGCAGGCGGTCGGCCATAAAGGCCAGCCGCAGTTTGACCGTTTCCATCACCGTGGAGCGGTCTTGCAGGCCGTAGGCGTCGCAAAACAGGCGCGCGCGGCGGCACTGCTCGCCAACATCGCCGTAGCCGTCGGGGTTGGATGGGGCGGTCAGCGGGGCAAAGCGGTAGAGGGCGTAAGCCAGGTCCCACAGGCGCGGGCAGGCGTGGGCGTGGTCGAAGTCGATGACCCCCACCAGTTGACCGTTGTCGAACACACAGTTGTAGGGCGCAAAGTCGCCGTGGCCGATCACCTCCACCGGTTCGCGGGTGGGCGCCTGCCAGCCGCTGCGCCAGGCCGGGGCAACATCTTGCGTGGCGTCGTGCAGGCGGCGCAGCAGCCGCGCCGCGGCGGTCAGCAGCGCATCACTGCGCAGGCTGACTGGCAGCGGGTCATTGCCAACCACGCCGGGCAAAAAGGTGAGAACTTCACGCCCCTGTGCATCGAATCCCAGGGGCAGCGGCGCTTCTGAAATGCCTTTTTCTCTCAGGTGCAGCAACAGCCGGTGAACCTGCGGCGCTGTTGCCGCCGGTCAAGGGTTGTTCCAATTCGGTATGCATGCCTTGATTTTATTCGTCTGACAGGGATTTGGCAAACAACCCCAGCCCGACTGTCTACCCCACCCCGACCCTCCCCAAAATGCGGCTGCATTTTAGGGAGGGAGTCAAGC
>CAZOKH010000044.1:13351-31128 GCA_964580315.1 uncultured Anaerolineaceae bacterium
CGTATATCTGAAATGCTGAAAAGCGCATTTTAGGGAGGGAGTCAAGCCGTATATCTGAAATGCTGAAAAGCGCATTTTAGGGAGGGAGTCAAGCCGTATATCCGAAATGCTGAAAAGCGCATTTATGGATGGAGTTGAGCCGATAATTCAATTATGACTGAAAAAATGGATCTGGAAATGAGAAAACCACCTTGTTTTTAAAGCTGCTTACTCCTTCCCTGAAATCCTGTTTTTTGGATTTTGGGAAAAAACAAAACGAAAATCACTCCCCTAAAATCTGCTTTTTAGATTTTGGGGGAGGCAGGAGGGGGTGGGTTGTTCGAAAGCATTTACAGGTTGCGGATGACGCCGATCAACAGCGGGCAGGCGATGAGTACACTCAGCACCAGCAGGATGATGCCCATGATCATGGCGGTTTTAGCGCCCGAGCCAGCCACGCGCTCCAGCACAGCCTCACCCGGCTTTTGCGGGTTGTAATACACCTGCACCCGGGTGCCAAACGGGTATTTTGCCAGATCGGCCTGGGCGCGGGCATGGTCATTGAACCCCTTTACACCGCCAAAGGCAACCTGTTTGGAGGTGTAGGTTTGCCCGGCCACCGTGTAGGAATATTCTACATGCGGGTAGTAAGAAATGCTGGTGTCCCCGTCCTCATCTCTGCTGACGCTCTCGCGCACTTCTGAAACAGTGATGCTGCCATCAGCGCTGGGCCACTGCTGGCTGGCGCCGGCTTTCTTTTTGCTGTTCTGGCTGTAGAGTAGGAGGGCAATGCTGCCGCCCAGGGTGAGCAGCAGGAAAAAGCCGCCGCAAAGCAGCGCAAAAATCAACGGTAAATCGTCCATTTTTCACCTCATTTTCGCTCACATCAACTTTCCGGTAAGTGATTTTTCAATCAGGCTGCCGGCCTGTTCACGATCAACCGGATGGGAGAAAAGAAAGCCCTGCATAAACTGGCAGTTCATGGCTTTCAACCGGGCAAACTGGTCGTCGGTTTCCACCCCTTCGGCCACCACCTGCACGCCCAGGCTGTTGGCCAGCGTCAGAATGGCCTGGATGATGTCTGCGCCGTTGCTGCTGGTTTCCAGCCGGCCTGTAAAAGAGCGGTCGATTTTCAGCATATCCACCGGCAGGGTGTGCAGATAACTGAGCCACGAATAGCCAGTACCGAAATCATCGATGTGAATTTGAATGCCCAGCGCGCGCAATTGCGCCAGCAAGGCTGCTGTGTGCGCAGTGTTTTCCACCACCAGGCTTTCGGTTAATTCCAGTTTCAAACTGCCGGCATCCAGGCGGTGTTTTTGCAGGGTGCGGACTATTTTTTCGACAAAATCGGTTTCGGCGCACTGGCGGGTGGAAAAATTCACGTTCATGGTCAGGGGAGGATTATTTGGAAATTGTTTTTGCCAGCGGCTGATCTGGCGGCAGGCTTCGTCCAGAACCCAGTCGCCCAGCGGCACAATCAGCCCGGTTTCTTCAGCAGTGGAAATGAATTCGGCCGGCAGCAGCATCCCACCCGTGGGATTCTGCCAGCGCATAAGCGCTTCAAAGCCGCTTATGCGCTGGTCTTGCAGGTTGAGGATGGGTTGATAGTAAACCAGGAATTCATCGTGCTCCAGTGCTTTGCGCAGGTCAGTTTCCAGTTCGAGGCGCGTCATCACGTGCTGCAGCATTTCGGGATTGAACACGGCGAAGCGCCCGCGTCCCAGTTTCTTGGCCTGGTACATGGCAATGTCAGCGTCGCGCAAGATGTCATCGGGTTGTTCATAACGGGCGTCGCTGAAAACGATCCCCATGCTGAGTGAAATAAATACCCTGTGACCTGCCAGATCGGCCGGCGTGGCCAGGTTTGCCAGGATGCGGTTGGCGGTGTGGGTGTAATCGGCGGGGTCTTCCAGGTCTTCCAGCAGGATGACGAACTCATTACCGCCCAGGCGAGCCACGGTGTCTTCTCTGCGCACACTGGCCAGCAAGCGTTGGGCGCATTCCACCAGCAGCAAATCGCCCACGTTGTGCCCCAGGCTGTCGTTCACCACTTTAAAGTGATCCAGGTCGATAAACAGAACGGCAAAGGTTGAATCACTGCGCCGCTGGCCGCGTTGCATGGCGTGCTGCAGGCGGTCTATGAACAAGACCCGGTTGGGTAAATCGGTGAGCGGGTCGTGCAGGGCTGAATAGGCCAGTTGCTCTTGCGCACGCAGACGTTCGGTCAGCTCAAGCTGCAATTGCTGGTTGGCCTGGCTGAGCTGTGCAGTGCGCTTAGCCACCTGCTGCTCCAGGTTGGCAGTGAGGTTGTGCAGGCGTTCAATGGTGTGGTTGATGTAGATGTTCAGCCTGCCGAAATCATCGGGCGTGGAAACCTGGATGTGCTGAAGGAGATTGCCTTTTTCAACTTCGAGAAACAGGCGAATCATCCTGCGAAACGGCGTGGTGAAGTAGAAGACCAGGCTGATGGACAGGATAATGCTCGCAACAATCGAACCTATTCCTGCTGTCACGATCAAACGCATAGCATTTTCCAATTGTTGAGGGGAAGATTCATTATTCAATGCCAACAGGCTTGCCTGCCTGTATGCGGTGGGCACATTGAGCAGCAGACCGACCAACGCCAGCCCGATGAAAGCAATG
Source organism: uncultured Anaerolineaceae bacterium (assembly GCA_964580315.1). Taxonomy (GTDB): domain Bacteria; phylum Chloroflexota; class Anaerolineae; order Anaerolineales; family Anaerolineaceae; genus CAZOKH01. The sequence goes on from CAZOKH010000044.1 coordinate 15,977, forward strand.
GACAGTTTCACCCAGATGCGGCTGCCGCGCATGCCGTTCACCTGCGTCTCAAAATCAGCCGGGAGCAGCGCGGTGATGACCGGCTGGAACAATTTGTCCAGGGTGATGACTTCCAGGATAAAAATGACCAATCCTGCGGCTGCAACCGCCAGGCTGAAATAAACCAGTTGTTCAACGGTTAGATGCAAGCTGTAATAACCGTGCAGGGTTAGTGGAAACAAAACCAGCACAAAAAGCTGGATAAATTCCAGAAAAATTAGATTCCTGGTAAAAGATGTGGCCTGCTGCCAGGCGCGCAATGCTTGCCCGGATTTTCCAGGCGCCCCACCGGGTTGGTGAAGATTTTCCAGGCGGGCAAACATCTCTCGATTGAAAAAAAAGAGTTCCAGTGCCAACAGCGCGTTCCGAAACAGCAAGCCAATACCGCCTATCACTATCAGGTTGGTGCCCTGGTTCCAGGTTAATCCAGCGTTGTCTGAGGCGGGCAAGGCGGCCAGCACCACCAGCGCGGGTGTGGTAACGGTCTGGACAATCAAAAGCTCCACAAGGGGATACCATTTGCCGGTGCGGTTGAAAAGTTTTTCAAAAATTGTTGGGTCAGGGTGATCGTTCATACAAAAACCTGTTTGGAAGCACTGATAAAGGGTTCGATGAACGCCTGGAAAGTAATCGGGTTGGCAGCCATTTTTTCAATGGCATACTCATCATCGCATTTCTTTTTTGATTTGTCAATTAACAAGCTGTAAATCACCGCGGCGGGTGACCTTTGGCGTCAAATGACAGAAACACAATTTCGCCCGGCCTGCTTGGCCTGGTACAGGGCCTGGTCAGCCCGTTCCATCAATTGGTCGAGGGATTCTGCTTTGCCTGCCAGGCTGGCGATGCCGCAACTGATGGTGATGGATATGGCATTTTCATTGTATTCAACCGGCCGGGATACCAGTACCTGACGCAGTCGTTCCAGGGCGATATAGGCCTGGTCGCTGGCAGTTTCGGGCAGGATGATGACAAACTCGTCGCCGCCCAGGCGGGCCAGCATATCAATATCGCGGATGTTTTGCTGGCAGGTCTGGGAAAAGCTGGTTAGAACCCGGTCGCCTGCGGCGTGACCGTAGGTGTCATTGACCGATTTAAAGTAGTCAATATCGATCAGGGCAATGGACAGGGGATGGCGCAGGCGGTTGGAACGTTTGATTTCAGCGTTTGCCAGCCTGTAGAATTGCCGGCGGTTGTAGGTCCCGGTCAGTTCATCAATGGTGGATTGCTTCTGCAGTTCTTCCTCAAGGCGTTTGCGCTCGGTAATGTCTTCTTTCATTGCCATGAAATGCGTGATGACGCCGTTTTCATCGATGACCGGTGAAATGGTCGCCGATTCCCAGTACAACTCGCCGTTTTTTCTCTTGTTGTGAAAGATGCCGTTCCAGTTTTTGCCGGCTGCGATGGTCTGCCACATCTCTTTATAACTGGATGCGGGCATGTCACCGCTCTTTAAGATGCGGGGGTTTTGCCCCAGCGCTTCTTCAGCCGTGTAGCCGGTGGTTTCGGTGAACCTGGGATTGACGTAAACAATTTCCCCTTGCAGGTCGGTGATGACCGTGGTGACGGGGGTCTGTGTGATGGCAACCGACAGGGTGCGCAGCCAGGCATCGGTTTTTTTCTTTTCTTCCTCGGCCTGCCGTTGCTGCGTGATGTCGTGCGTGACGCTGATGATGTGCGGAACGCCCCGCAGGGTGATGATTTTGGCAGATAATGCACCGAGAAACTGGCTGCCGTCTTTGCGTTGCAGGGTCACTTCCAGGTTGTTGCAAAACCCTTTTTCTTTCAACACCGCGGCCAACTTCTGCCGGTCGGCAGGATATTTCCAGAGATCGACATCCAGTGTCGTTTTTCCCATAACCTCGTCGCGGGCATAACCGGTCAGCGCTAAAAAGCCGTCGTTAATGGCGATAAAAGCGCCGTTATCCAACCGTGTAACCAGCACCGCATCGGGGTTGGTATTGAAAATGATCTCCAGGTTATCTCTGGCTTCGCGGTTTTCCGTGTTCAAACGCTGGTTGATGAGGATGATAAATCCCTGCGTCCATGACGAACTGAACAAAAGCGCCGCCACATAAGTGAGCGTTTGCGTCAGGGAAATGGTGAGCTGGTTTTCGAGGTTGACGTCCAACAAGAGCGACAGGACACGTATTATGAAAAAGGTGCCGCTGATCAAAAAAATTGCGGCCAAAAAATGGATTGAACCGGCAATGGACTGAATTTTAAATTTGAGCAACCTCCAGGCGATAATAAACGACAATACCGCCAGGGCTACTGAAAAATTGATGCGCCGCAAGAATGAATTTTCAACGATGTAGGTGAAAAAGAGGGCTATCAGCGGCGTCATCACGCAGAAAAAGATGATCCAGCGGGTGCGTTCGTGTTTGCCAAAAAAGCGCATCACGCCAACATAAAACAACGCCAGGCTGATGGTGAGCAGGGCAGTGATCAGGATGCTGTTGACAGGCTGAAAGGCCGGATTCGTCGGGAGACTATTGATGACATATCCCAGCGCCCAGGCGGCGCTGCCCAGTGTCCACCAGCCCGGCCCGCATTGGGGTTTGTAATGCCGGTATTGAACAAAAAGAGCAATTACCTGCATACTACTGATCATAGCTACGACGATGGCAAGCGTATGATTATCCAGGCTCATGTTCACCTTTGATGGTATGCGGCATGCTTAGAAAGATTGACTCCATTTGAGTTATTTTTATTATATATCCGTTAAATTTGAGCGAGTTCCAGCAAATTTCGGGGCAGTAACATGGGAAGAGCATGCCCTTATGCGGTTATTATCGGCTGGAATGGATATTTATGTAGAACCTGACGGCGATGGCTGTGGTTCATGCTTCAATGGAAGGACTTGCAGGGTTCGGCATCAAAGCCTGCTGCAAGGCGCGCAGCAGTTCATCCGGCCGACAGGTGGAGAAGGAAATATCATGCACCGGCCCCGCACTTTGCCTGAGGGCAATCACCACGCGGGGATGCTCGAGAAAATTGAACGAAGCGCGGTAGCGGCGGCGAATGAACATGAAGTGAATGCCAGCTCCACCATAGCGCATCAACGCCGGCAATTCATCCACAGCGCAGGCTGCGATGTTGTTCAAAGGAATGCTCCAGGTGAAAAGACCGAATTTCAATTTCAGGCGCTGCTGGGTGAGGTCAATCACCAGCCTGCGATAATTGAGGCTGTAAAAAAGGAAGAGGAGAAAGAATGCGCCCAAAACAAGGGTGGTGAATTTCACACCGGCTGCGCTTACCTTCCAGAGAAATAATGCCAGGCACAGGGCTGCAAGCGCCAGGAAGAAAACCAGCGTCTTAAAGGAAGTCACTTCCTCATGGTACAGGATATTTTTCTCTGCCATACACAAACCTACCAGATTCCCGGCAGCAGGCGGTAACAAACCCGCCGGGCATATTCATCATAACCGGGCAATTTGGCCTGCAAAAACTGGTCTTCCAGGCGGGTGCGAATAATCAAAACGATGAAAATGAAAGCCGTGGGAAGCAACGACCAGAGTGAGTCGAGGAAGAAGGGCGTGGCAAGATAGGTCAGCAGCGCCCCGGCATAGCCCGGATGGCGCATCCAGCGGTAGGGACCGCCGCTGACGACCTGCTGGCCGCGGTCGGTCTGGGCGCGCACCATGCCGGAGAAGTAGCAGTTTTCGACCAGGGCATAAGCTCCCAGCGAGAAACCGGCCAAAATAACCAGCAGCGCAATTGCCTTTGAGATTGCCGGGAAAGGCGTTGGGCTGCCGAAGCGCGCCTCCAACCCGGCGGTCAGCGGGATCAAGCCGCCGCCCAGCCCCACCAGCGGCGCCAGGATTTTATCCCAGGCTTCGGCGTTGGGGTGCTGCAAAAAGCGGGCGCGCTCAGCCAGCAGGCCGGGGTTGCGCCGGGCCGCCAGCCAGCGGCTGACGACAAACCCCAGGATGGAAATCAGCGCGTATGTCCAGGCTTCCCACCAGTTCCAGCGCCATGAGATGAGCAGGGGCAGCAGCGGGACGATGATAATAAAAAATAACATCAAGAGCACAACGCGCGCTGTAATGATTGTTGGCTGTTTATCCATTGGATTCCTCCGCCCCCTGACCACTTCATTATATTGCTTTCTGGCAGGCAGGAATCATCCACTTGCCATTGTGCAGTGAAAAGAATGGGTGTTTTATTATGGGTGCCAGGCGGGCGAATTGCTGTTGAGATCTGTTATTTGCGTTTGATCGCTGCCATCGACGTTCATCACGTAAATGTGATACGGCGCACGCCCCACCTCATCTACTGCGGAGACGAAAACAATTTTTTTACCGTCCGGCGACCATTGAGGATTGCCGACATAACCCGGCGAAATCAGTTTCGGTTTGCCCCACAGCAAGTTTACCCGGTATAACCCGGACTTTCCGCTTTCATAATCTGCCAGAAAGGCAATTTGATTGCTTTGCCAGGTTCTGATCAGGAACAGGGAAGCGAGCAGGACGGCTGTTGTTAAAAGGATGATCAGTGGCAGTGTTGGCTGCTTTGATTTTGTCATGGGAAAAAGGTCTGTGGCTGAAACGGCGCCAGGAACAATGATTTCCTTAGCGGATACCATTGTTCCTGGCAGGTAAGTTTTATTTGATCAGAAATCCCACTTCAAATCCGTGGGGGTTATTGTCGAATGGGCAAAACCGCCTTACAGGCTGCATTGACGATGGGATAGACAATGGGTGAAGATGTCAACGCGGGGTGGGTTCCCATCTGGAACTTCACCATGTCATCAGCGGTCATGCGGTGCATAATGCAGGCACTGAGCACGTTGATCATTTCTCCAATGGATTTGCCGCCGGAGATCGAGCCGCCCATGAGCACACCGGTCTCTTTGGCAAACACCAGTTTGACCTTGATCAGGGTTGAGTTGGGCATCCCGCCGGGGTGGGTGTCGGGCGCTTCGGCGGTTCCAATCACAATGTTCATGCCGTACTGCCTGGCAAGCCGTTCGGTTAGACCTGCCACGGCAAAAGCCCGGCCGTTGACAATGGTGGAAAACACGCTGATGGCGCCGCAGTTGTGATGAACTGTTGAGTAAAGATTTGCGCCGGCAATGCGCGCTTCTGAGGTGGCGATGGATGCCAGCATGACACCCACGGGTCGGCCAGTGAAGAAAGATTGTTTCTCGGCGCAATCTCCGCAGGCAAAAATGTTGGGGTCGGTGACGCTTTGCATGTAGCGGTCCACTTTGATGGCGTCTCTGAAGCCGAGTTCAAGCCCTGCTTTTTTGGCCAGTTCAGTGTTGGGGTTTGCGCCAATGCCCAGGATGACCATATCGGCTTTGATTACAGAGCCGTCAGACAGTTTGACGCCGCTGACAACGTCGTCGCCCAGGATGGCTTCCACTTTGGCGTCAACCATAATTTTGACGCCGGTTTCAGCCAGTTTGGCTTCGGCTTCTTTGCAGAATTCTTCATCCATGGCCATTTGCAAGCAGTGCGGCAGCGCCTCGACAACTGTGACGTTGATATCGCGCCCTTTGCGGCACTCGTCGGCGAATTCCACTCCGATAAAGCCGCCGCCGATAATGACCAGGTCTTTGACCGATTTCATTTCTTCAAGAACATCGCCCAGGTAGTTAAATTCTTTCTTGATGGCATAAACACTCTTCTTGTCCAAACCAGGGATGGGTGGGACCATTGGAGTAGAGCCGGTGGCGAACACCAGTTTGTCATAGCTGATAGTTTCGCCGTCTTTCAGGGTTACCACTTTCTTTTCGCGGTCTACTGAGACCGCCTCGCCTTTGATAAGCTCAATGCCATTGGTTTCCAGCAACCCGTCCGGGATGACATTGTTCTGAGGCCCGCCGACTGTGCCGTAAATGTACGGAATGCCACAGGGAATCAAAACGGTGCCTTCTTTGCGAACCAGGACAACCTTTTTGTCAGGATAATGCCGCCTGCAACTGATACCTGCTGTGATGCCGGAAAGACCGCCTAAAACCAATACATCTGTTTGTTTCATAAAAGCCTCCTGTTTAATGTATTTTTACTATGAAGTTAATAAGCTGCTCAATCTGGTACATTATTCAGATTGTTCTGAAGCAAAGCGCAATGCGACTATTCTCTGTATTCGTATTTTTTGTAAAATATTTTTAAAAAATCGGGAAAATAATATCCGCATATAATGCTGCAAAATTGGCGGATCAACGATGAAAAATCAACCAGACAACGAATAAATCCAACTCAATCTACTTTATTATACATAATTATTGATATAAATTCGCAGCCAATATGTAAATCATGCGCGTTTTTGGGGGATGAATCCAAAATCTTACACTCTTCCATCCATTGAATGGAACCGCCGCCGGTGATCTTCAGCCGCCGGTTGGATGGTTTGGAAATGCAATGTTACCCGGGAAAAGGATTGAATTAGGGTTCTCTGACGCAGCGGTAGCCGTGGCGCGGGTTGCCGCCCAGTTTGTAAGTGGCGTTGACCATTCCATTGAACGCGACGAAATAACCGCGATTTTCGCTGTATGAGTCGGCTGTATAGTAATAAATGACCGCTTGGTCGGTTGCCCACAGCGGCGATTCTTTGTCGGGGGTGATGCGGCACTGCACCTGCCGGGCGAATTCACCCTGCCACTGGCAGCCGGCGTTTTCGCCGTGCCGTCCCAGTGAGCGCACAATTTCATCAGTGGTGGGCATGCGCCAGATGTGCTGCGGTTCATCCAGCAGCGTTGTGCCGTCGGCGCTCAGGTAGCTGCACAGGCTGGTTTGCGCCATGTCTTCCGCCGTGGCAAAGACGATGTTTTCATTTTCACCACCCCGCTTGCCTTCCAACCCTAAGGGTGGAACACCGTACAAAGCCAGGCTTTGCCACGCGGGGTAGCCGCCCCAGGGCTGCTGCCAGTTCCAGCCGGGGCCTTGCGGCGCCCACACCAGCCTGACGCCGTTGCCTTCAATCAGGCGGGCGCTGCGGTCGCCGTCATCTACACGGGTCAACACAAACGGCAGCATGTAGGCTGACACACCCAAAAACACGATCAGCGGTATACCCAGAGCTGCCAGGTAGCGCCAGTCGCGCTGCCAGGATGACGATTTAGGCGCGGTTTCTTGCAGGGAAGCCCTGCGTTTGAGCACACCGTCTGCCACGAAAGCGGCGCCCAACAGGGCAATGGCCAGGCCGATGAAAGCCACATCGCTGCTGAAGAAAAAGAACGCGAACACGCCGACCCCCATAATCAAAACCCCGCCTGCCAGCGGAAAGCGGAAGGCTAGCAGTGTGGGTAGCAGGGTGGCGGCAATGGGCACCAGGTAGGGCAGGCGGTTATACCACGCGCCCCACCAGCCTTCATGATACATTTCACCGGCGCCCCAATAGGTCCAAAATGTGCTGAAGAAGATCATCAGCACCGATGCGACCCAGCCGGGCAATTTGGCAAGCGTTTGCTTTGATTTTTTCATTGATTCAGGTTAATTTAGTGGTGTTGATGTTTCTCCGCCTCTTCTGCTTCTTCTTTGGTTTTGTGAATTGTCCCGTCCGGATGGTTGGGCGGCGCATATACTGTATATAGTTTCAAGGATTGGGTTTTTGAGATATTGATCACATTGTGGAAGGTGCCTGCCGGTACGACTACGGCATCGCCAGACTGCACCACATGTTCTTCGGTTTTATTGAAGACAAATTTAGCTTCGCCTTCTTCTATGCGAAAGAATTGATCGACATCTGCATGAACTTCTTCACCAATATCTTCACCCGGTTGAAGGCACATAACCACCAGTTGACAATGTGTTCCTGTGAACAGCACCTGACGAAAATACTGATTATCAGAGGTTTGTTTCTCAATAGGACCAACGTATCCGGTCATAAATCCTCCTTTTCTTAACCTTGTTTTTATTATACGGCACATGTGAAACGTCTTTATAATGGATAAGGATCATTCCTATAAGATTCATGAAAACTTGATTGGAGAATAATATGTTCCGAAAACATAAACCTGCTTCACTGTTGTTGGTTATGCTGGTTTTCCTGCTATCGGCGGGTTTTATCGTTCCCGCTGGTTTTTTGGCCGGTCAAGGCGCCCATGAAAATGTTGTGGTAACCGAGACGCCAACCGGTGTCACTTCCGGCGCTGCTGCAACCGTTGCAGCCACAGCCGCCAGCACACCTCCACTGGCGGAAGAGCAACCCAATTACACGCTGACCATTTTGCACACCAATGACGTGCATGCCCACCACGCTCCCAATGGCGATGGAGACGGCGGGGCAGCCCTGGCTGCCAGCGTCATCAACCAGGTGCGGAGCGAGGCTGCTAACACGCTGCTGCTCAGCGCCGGCGACACGTTCATGGGCACGCTGTTCTACGTGATGCATCACGGCATTGACAGCGCTGAATTGATGAACCTGGTGCAGTATGATGTCATGACAATTGGCAACCACGAATTTGACGACGGCGACGGCAACCTGGCGCTGTTTATCGATGCCTTGAACTTCCCGGTTGTGGCGGCCAACGTCGATTTCTCAAAATCGACCGCCCTCAAGGGCAAAACAGCGCCTTTTGTGGTGATTGAAGAAGGCGGCGAGAAAATCGGGGTGATCGGCCTCGCCAACCCCGAAACCCCCACGCTTTCACGCCCCGGCAGCGACCTGGTTTTCCTGCCAGACTCGGCACAGGTTGTTCAAAAATATGTGAAAGAATTGACCGACCAGGGAGTGAACAAGATTATTGTCCTGTCACACCTGGGATATGGCAATGATTTGAAACTGGCACAGGCTGTCAGCGGTGTGGACATCGTCGTCGGCGGGCACACGCACACGCTGCTGGCAAACTATGACACGCGCGCCGATGATGCCTATCCCGTCGAGGTGGAGAACACCGAAGGCAAGACTGTACTGGTGGTGCAATCGGGTGAGAACCTGGAATATCTCGGCCGGCTGGACGTGGAATTTGACCCGGCTGGTGAACTGGTGGACTGGGGCGGTGATTCCATCTACCTGTCGCGTTACATCACCCCCGACCCGCAGGTGCAAAAAAAGGTGGACGAACTGTTAGCCGCCACCAAACCATTGACCGAAAAGGTGATTGGCAAAAGCTCGGTGTACCTGGAAGGCGACCGCAAGGTGTGCCGCGTGCAGGAGTGCAACCTGGGCAACCTGATCACCGACGCCATGCGCGCTGAAACCGGCGTGCAGGTGGCGCTGGAGAATGGCGGCGGCATTCGCGCCAGCATCGAACAGGGAGAAGTGACCCTGGGCGATGTGTTGAACGTGCTGCCGTTCGGCAACCTGGTCAGCACTTTCAAGCTCAGCGGAGCAGATTTGCTGGCTGCGCTGGAAAACGGCGCCTCCAAGATGGAAGAGGTTGACGGGCGCTTCTTGCAGGTTTCGGGTCTGCGCTACGAGGTCGATCCATCCAAACCGGCGGGCAGCCGCATTGTGAAGGTGGAAGTGCTGGACGCGCAGGGCAAATACCAGGCGCTGGATTTGAAAGCGATGTACAGCGTGGCGACCAATGACTTCATGCGCGGCGGCGGCGACGGTTATGCGATGCTGGCTGAAAAAGCCGTGGATGTCTATGATTTTGGCAGCCCGCTGGACCAGGTGCTGGCAGACTACATCACCGGCAACACCCCGATCGACATCGGCGTGGAGGGACGCATTGTGGTTGATTAGGAAATAAGATGAAGAAAGGGCGCGGTCATTTGGACCGCGCCCTGAAAATTAAAGCCGAACCTGTGGTTTGTTCTGTGAAGGGAGGGGGCGAGTTGAATTGTGAGATAGATTCCCCATGATCAAGTCAGCCGGAATACCCAGGCCATGATGCAATCGTCGGATCATTTCCAACGATAAACCTCGCTTTCGATTCAGCACTTCTGAAACTCGTTCTTTACTGCCCAAAAATGGGATCAGGTCTGAACGACTCAGGCCGCGACTTTCCATGTAATATTCCAGAACTTGCACGGGGTCATCTGGTTCGGGGATGGGGAAATGTTTCGCTTCGTAGGCTTCAACCAGTGTTACTAATACATCCAACCGGTCGCCTTCAGGAGTACCGGGTTGAGAGTCGATCAATGTTTCGATTTCTTCCAGTGTTGCCTGATAATCAACATCACTGCGAATGGGTTTTATATCCATTTTTCCCCAATCTATATTTCTCCGGCTGCTGCTCTACCGGCCAGCGCGCCGCTGCTGAAGGCAAATTGCAGGTTGTAGCCGCCGCAGGGACCCACCACGTCCAGCGTTTCGCCGGTCAGAAACAGGTTTTTCACCCGCAGCGACTCCAGCGTGCGCGGGTGGACCTCGTTCACCGGCACGCCCCCGGCGGACACCTGGCAGTATTCAAATCCGCGCACGTCTTTCACCGCCAGGCGGGTGTCGTGCAGGCGTAGCATCAACCGCTGCAGCGCGTCATCATCCACCTGGCTGAGCGGGGTGTCTTCCGGCAGGCGGGCGTTTTTAAGGTAAACTGCGCTCACTTTGGGCGGGAAGAAGGCATCCAAAAACACACGCACGGGCATGTCGCTGCCGCGTTTTTGCTCCAGCAGATGGTCAAAATCCTCCTGAACATATTCCAGCAGGTTGAGCGACAGTTCCAGCCCGGCGCCGGGATTGGCCGACACATGATGGCTGATATCCATCACCGCCGGGCCGTTGAGCCCCCATTCGGTGAAGATGAGGTTGCCGCGGGCGGCTGCCAGTTGCCTCGAACCCTGCCACAGGCTGGCGCCCACATTCAGGCGCATGCCCTGCAGCGCCCGCAGGCTGCCCAGGGTTGCCACCAGCGGCGCCAGGGCGGGGCGTTTGGGCAGAACCGTGTGCCCCAGGCGCTCCAGCACGGGGAACAACTCGCCGCGCGAACCCAGTGCAGGATAGGCCGTGCCGCCGGCTGAAAGGATCACCCGCTCAAAGGGCTGTTCCTGCTCATTTTCGTTGTGAACATAACGGACGACAAAGCCCTTCCCGCTGGCGCGCAATGAAGTGACCTGCGCCTGGCAAACCACCTGCACGCCAGCCAGTTGCAGCGCGCTGGAGAAGGCTTCGACCACCGACTGCGCCGAATTGGACAGGGGGTAATACCAGCCGTCAGCAGTCTTTTGAACCGGGATACCGATGGATGAGAGCATGGCCAGCAGGTCGCGCACGCCAAAGGCTTGCAGCAGGGTTTTCATCCAGGCCGGGTCGGCGCAGGCGTATTTGGCTGCTTTGACAGCTTCATTGGTGATGTTGCAGCGCCCGCTGCCGGTCACCAGCAGTTTGCGCCCCACGCTCTCGTTGCGCTCAAACAGGGTCACCGCCGCCCCGTTCCAGGCAGCCTGGAGGGCGGCTGCCATGCCTGATGCGCCGGCGCCGATAATTGCGATGGTCATGGGGTAATTATACCTGTGGTCGAATGGAGAAGATTTTCCATCAGTGAAAGCAGCTGTAGGTTGGGTTGAGAGCGCAACTTTCAATCCATTTCAACCATCTTTTGCGCTCGAAACCCAACTCACCGACAATGTAACCAACCATCGTTGGGTTTCGGGCGTGCTAAGCCTGTTTTACCAATCCATCTGCCATTCGCCCTCAACCCAACCTACAACTACAACACAGCTTTGTCGTTTCGAACCCCGATTCATTCCATAAGATAAGATGTGGGAGTTACAAAGGGGTGAGAAACCCTGGCGCCAGGTCGGCAGTTCCCAGCGTCTAGTGCATGCAATGGTGGCAATCGACATGAAATATCAGAATAATTTCTTATATATTGACACCGCTACAAACTCAACTAATTTTTGACAATCATCAATCAGATTATAAGCAATATATTAAACTTCAATCTCACTCCAAGTGTCAATTGCGCCATCTATTATTATGGGATCTTGACAGTTGGCTGCAGTAGATAATGTGTATGACATGCTACACACCGCATTACGCCATTTTTCAGCATTTTTAATACTACAAAGTTTCTCCCAATCAGTTGTAAGTTCAGGAACTTTATTAATCATTGGAAAGCCATTTTTATCAATTTCACTTGGCTTAATTGTTGACGAAAAATGATTTGACGATTTCGCATGGACCAAATCATCTCTAAACTTAAAGATTATTGAAAAATACTGGAAAGGAGATGAATTTAAATTTATCTCTAAGTCGGACAATTTGGCAATCATGTTCAGTTTTTCTTTAGGCGTTAAGACACGTTCTACTTCTTCCCAGTTGTTAAACTCATTATTATTCTCTTGGAGTTTCTGTACACGTTTTTTATCCAAACAACGCTCTATCTCTTCCTTGTTCTTGAAAAGTTGCATTCCTAGATAATTCAAAGCGGCTTCCATTGTTAATGCACACATCAATTGAGCCGTAATAATTTCTAATTGTTGGTATCGTTCTCCAGCCTTTGCGCGGTTATAAGCACATTTGCCTATTTGATTCAAGGTAAAAGCAGGATTAGATTCGCGAGCGGCTTGATACTTTTTATATTTTTTAGTTTCCATAAGATGTTTTTAAATTTACAAAATAAGTTACCTAACGGTTTGTGTTACCGGCAAGTGCGGAACCTGACGGACAAAACCATAAGACGTCGAAGCGTAGCGAAGGTGTGCAAGAAGTGTTAAGCCGGTTTTGATCGCGGAAGCAAAACTTAAATTTACCGGGACGGCTTTAGCAATCGTCCTTGGTTTTTGACAGATAAATAAATATTGGACTATTCCCAAGTATATGAATTGATTATTCCTTGAATGATTCTGTGCGCAGAAAGGAGTGTGGAATCCGATAAATTTATTCTGTAAAGATTCCCGTTACTGGCAGTAACCTCTAAACCTGTTTCATTGATAAATGAGCCAAGTGAAATGAGGTTGGTTGGAATTTCCTTTTTATTTTTACCAACCCCCCTGCTGCGATCTTCAATATGTGCAAGAGAATCTCTGATATATTTGAGATGACCAAAAACGGTTTCATATTCCGATATTAAGACTAGCACAGCATCAGGGGGACTGAGATATAACTTTAATGCGTTCAATAACTTCGAAATTGCATCAAGAGAGAATACAAACGATGTGGCATAAATGCCATTGAGGCATCTCTCATATTTAGATTGGTTATGTAACTGCTTAGCATAGTCTCTAGTAATTGGTTTGAACATCGCGAAAGATGAAACCGCGCTAACAAGCTCAGAATCCACAGAAGAAATAATAATAGATGTCCTGTTTGCCCAGTCTCGATCTTTCCCAGCAATCCAGTGGCCAGGATAGGTCAAATCAAATTTCTGCAATTCGATTATGTTCATTTTTCCTAGGCCTTATTATTAATAATGCGGATTCGTGATGCGCTGCAAATTTAATTATACACTCAGTGTTTCTGAGGAATTTTCTTGCACATTGCCTCAAAATCAATGTGACATAAATAATGAACAGTGGTTTATAAAAATGTTACCCTAATGTGGAAACGAGCGCCCCGGAATGATCGCGCGAAAAATCTTCCAGTCGTTTTGGATTCCGGATGTTTTGAAGGATAATATTTCCATAGTAGCTTTCCGCTTTTTAACCCAGAATCAAACAGGAGAGGCACAATGGAAGTTCATTCTCCGGGGGCGACCACGACCTTCGACCTGGTGCTGTGCCTGGCGCAGGCGGTTGACCTGGTCAGTCCGCTGGTGGCTGACCATCACAGGCGTGTGGCGCAAATTGCCTACAGCCTGGGGCGGCAGATGAAGCTGCCTGAGGACGACCTGGTGGACCTGGTGATTGCCGCCGCGCTGCACGATGTGGGCGGCCTCACCCGCACCGATCGCCTGGACGCGCTCGATTTTGAATATCAAGATCCGTACGGTCATGCGGTGATGGGCTATTTGCTGTTGAAACCGTTTGCTCCATTTGAAAAATCAGCACAGATGGTGCGCTTTCATCATGTGGAGTGGCGCAACGGCGCCGGCGCTCAACTGGACGGCGTGCCTGTGCCAACCGGCAGCCATTTGCTGCACCTGGCCGACCGGGTGGCCGTGCTGATCGACCCGCAGAGAGACGTGCTGGAGCAGGCGGGCGACATTGTGGAAAAGATCAACGCCCAGACAGGTGAGCGTTTTGTGCCGCAGCAGGTCGAGGCATTCGAAGCCCTGGCGCAAAAAGAGGCCTTCTGGCTGGACGCGGCCTTCCTGCAGGATTTGCATTATTTGAACAGGAACTTGCAATGGCGCGCGCTTGAAATTGGCAGCGAGCACTTGCTGGGGTTGGGTAACCTCTTCAGGCGGGTGATCGATTTTCGCAGCCGGTTCACCGCCGGGCATTCGGCGGGGGTGGCTGCCACAGCCGAAGCCCTGGCGCGGTTGTGCGGTTTTTCTGAGGAGGATTGCCGTATGATGCACCTGGCCGGGCTGCTGCACGACCTGGGCAAACTGGCTGTTCCGGCGGAAATACTGGAAAAACCCGATAAATTAACCAAAGAAGAGTATGCCGTGATGCGCCGGCACACCTACTATACCTATCATATTTTGGAACCCCTGAAAATGCTGAATTCGGTGACTCAATGGGGGGCTTTCCATCACGAACGCATGGACGGACAGGGTTATCCTTTTCATCTTCAAGAGGCGGAACTGTCGCTGGGCTCGCGCATTGTATCGGTGGCTGATGTTTTCACCGCCCTGACGGAAGATCGTCCCTATCGCAAAGGGTTGGGCAACAGCGTGGCGCTGCGGATTTTGACCGAGGCCTCAAAGCGCCGCCAGGTGGACGGTGAACTGGTGGCGGTGGTGCGCGAGCATTTTGATGAGCTTAATCAAATTCGCATCGATGCCCGGCAGGCAGCCCGCGATGAATACCATCAGTTTATTGAAACAGCCGCACAGTTGACCCACAAAGAATAATGTGGATTCGTTTCTCATTCTCAGGCCGGTTTTGCCGGTTCAGATGGCGATCGCTTTTGGCCATGCTTCCAGGCGCGCCTGCGTCCACAGCGTGTTCACGTAATTCAGGGCAAAATAATTTTGTGCAAGATGCAGCCAGAACGCGCCGGCTTCGGTGAGTTTGAGCCGGTTGCCCTGCCGAACCGCAAAACCGGCGTGTTCCATAACTTTCAACCAGCGGCGGGCTTTTCGCGCGTCCTTTCCCAGCATATTATCCAGAACATCCAGTGGAATACTGGTGTCATAAAAACGCCAGTACAACCACCACCAGCCCGAC
>CAZOKH010000045.1:0-27047 GCA_964580315.1 uncultured Anaerolineaceae bacterium
AAGACCCCGTGGATCCACACTGCTTTTGAGAACGCCGCGGCGACAGCGTCGGGAAGGTACCGCCACCGGCCGGGCGCCCATGGCCATCACATCGCGCACCAGCCCGCCCACGCCGGTGGCTGCACCGTCAAACGGCGCCACAAAACTGGGGTGGTTGTGCGATTCAATCTTAAAGACCACCGCCCAGTCCTCATCCAGCGCCACCACGCCCGCATTTTCTCCGGGGCCCTGCACCACCCAGGCGGCTTCGGTGGGCAATTGTTTTAACAACGAACGGGTATGCTTATAACTGCAATGTTCCGACCACAGGGCAGAAAAAATGCCCAGTTCCACATGATTGGGTTCCCGTTTGAGACCATTTAAAATTTGCTGATATTCCTGGTCGTTCAATCCATAATCAGACGGATTTACCATACTTCAACCTCATTTCGAATTGTTTTTCACCGGTGTCGTTTGAATAAAGTGGAACACCTGTTGTACAGAGCCGGGCGCACCGGTGGTTGCGCCAACCGCACTGGCTGCCATGGCGCCCACAGCATTGGCAAATTTTAGAACTTCAACAGGAGAATAATTTTGAATAATTGCATAAAGAAATGCAGCATTGAACGCATCGCCGGCTCCGGTGGTGTCCAGGGCGTTGATCTGAAAAGCCGGGCAGGTTATAACCGGCTGATTGGCGCGCCACAGGGCGCTGCCGTTTTCACCGCTTTTAATGACCACATTGCGCACGCCTTTTTGCAGGAGTTCTTCAATGCATTTTTCCTCGTAGTCTGCATCAGTCAGGGCGCGCAGTTCCACCTGGTTCAAAAAGAGAACATCGGTGTGCGGGTAAAGCGCTTCCAGGTCATAGCGGTGCTGTTCGATCAGGATGGAGCCGGGGTCAATGCTGGTTGGAACGCCCGCCGCGTGCGCGCGCGGCATCAAGTCCAGCGCGTTGGAAAACAACGGGCCGTTCAGGTGCAGCCGCCGTGCGCTGCACAAAAATGAATTGCCAATTTCTTCCGATTTCAATGCCAGGTTGGAGCCGCGATAGGCAAACAGGCGGCGCTCGCCTGTGGGAACAATCATTCCAAAACACAATCCAGTGTTCAGATCGGCAACATGTTGAATAAATTGTGTCGAAACTTTTTCCTGCTTCAACAACTCAAGCAGCGCATCGCCGGAAACATCTGTCCCCACGGCTGAAAAGAAAGCCACCTTCAAACCCAGGCGGGTGGCCACCACGCTGGCATTGGCGCCTGACCCGCCCAAAAAACTTTGCATGGGCGAAATTTCCACTTCGTCATCGGGCTGTGGAAAACGGGGAATGTTGCCCAGGTAGTCGTAATTCAAATCCCCGATTACTACAAGATCATATTGCTTATCGGTCATAAGATTGCCTTGTGTTACCCATCGTTTCAACCAGATACCTGTTCAATGAACTCCACCATTTGCCTGTCATTTCGACCCCCGATTCATAAAAGCGGCACATCGTAGATACCGTCAAAGGAGGGAGAAATCTGATGAACAATCTCACAAACATAATCGCGGAACTTGATGCCAGGATTTCTCCTCGCGCACATTACAACATCTGCGGATAAATCCTTTGCGCTCGTCGAAATGACAGGATTAACTCTTGTTGCACGAATTCGTTGAAACAAATGTTTGTTTCAGGCGGGCAAAGGATGAACCTTTACCCGCCTGTATTTTCAAACAGAGTTATTCAGCCGGGAGGAAATCGTTGGTGAAGAGTTCTGCTGAAGGAACAGCAGTTTCAATGATGGCATTGTCGACCATGAATTGCTGCACTTCATCCCACAGAGCCGGGTCCTGATAGCCATATTTGTCGGTCTTGAAAACCGGAATGGTGGCTTCCCAGGAGGCTTTGGCATATTCTTTGCTCAGGGCATCGGGGTAGAGTTTTTCAAAGATTGCCAGGGCTTCGTCAGGATTCTCAACCGAGTATTGCAAACCTTTCAGGGTGGCAGCCATGAATTTCTTCGACAGTTCGGGGTTCTCGGTCAGGAATTGATTGGAAGATGCGAAGACGTACACATAGACATCCGGCACACCAAAATCACGTGCCATGAGGATATTGGTTTCTTTTTCGCCAGTAATCAAAACTTCGGTCTGCTCTGCATTGGTGATGCCGCCGATGGCATCTACTTTGCCAGCCAGCAGCAATGGCACAGTATCAGAGGAAGAAGGCAGGATTTCCACTTTGGAAACATCCAGACCGGCATTGTTCATCATGGCATTGAAGCAAGAATGATCCCAGGTGTTCTCGTAGAGGCTGATGGTCTTCAAATCTTTCAGCTCTTTCACCGCGCTGTCAGACGGGAAGATCATACCCCAGTTGTTGTAGCGGAACACAGCCGCCGTGCTGACGATGGGAATGCCCGCCGCGCGGCCAAAGATCACGTCCAACTGAGTGGTGTAAGCAAAATCAGCTTTGCCCAGGGCAACATACTTGGGCGGATCGGAAACGGTGGCAGGAATGACCGTTTCAACGGTTAAACCGACTTCTTTGTAGAAACCTTTTTCTTCAGCCACCAGCCAGGGAATCCAGCCAACCCAGGGAGTGGGCCAGTCAGCCACGATGGTGACTTTCTGCAACTCTTCGGTTTCAGCAGCAGGTGCTGCCGCCGGGGCGCTCTGGCATCCTGTTGCAACCAGCATGAAAATGGTCAGGACAGCCACTAATGCAAAAAACGATTTTTTCATTTTCTCCTCTTTCTTTGTAACAAGTTAATAAAAATCATCATCAGTCAGGGAATTGACATGATCCAATCAACTTAGCTTCGCTTGGTCTTCCCTCCTTTCTGCCAGGGAATGACCATGTTTTCAATCGCCTGGACAATAAAGAACATCACAATACCCATCAGGGAGGTGATGAAAATTGCCGAGAACATTTCGGGGGTGCGAATCTGGGCGTTGGTTTGCAGAATATAGGCGCCCAGCCCTTTATCCGAGCCAATCCATTCAGCCACCACGGCGCCGATCACCGAGAAGGTGATGGCAACCTTGCTGGCAGAGGTGATGAACGGCATGGCGTTGGGTTGTTGAATTTTGGTAAAAATTTGCCAGCGATTGGCGCCCATTGATTTCAACATGGTGATCAGGTCGGGGTCGCACGAAATCAAACCGTCAAAGGTGTTCACAGTCAAGGGGAAGAACACGATCAGCGCCACAATGATGATTTTGGGCCAGATGTTGTAGCCCAGCCAGATGACCAGGATGGGCCCCAGGGCAATGACCGGCACCGTTTGCGAGATGACCACAATGGGGTTCAACGCCCGGCGCAGAGTCTTTGAAAAGAACATCAATAGCGCCAGTCCGTAACCCACGATAAAACCGACCACAAAACCAAGCAGCACTTCTTCCAATGTAATGCGTAAATGTTTCAGCAGGGTTTCATGCTTGGCTATGGTCACTTCAATAATGCGAGTGGGGCGCGGCAGAAAATAATCGGGAATCTTGAACCAGATGGACGCAAATTCCCAAAACAGGATAATGGCGGTAATCAGCAGCAGCGGGGGAAGAAATTCCTTGAGTTTATTACTGGTTGCTTTCATTTCTCCTCCAATTCGGCTTCAGCTACAATGGGATCAACATTCTGCCCCAGGGTGCGGCTGCTTTCTTTGCGCAGCATGGCAAACAACTCGGTGCGCAGTTTGATGATTTCTTCCGATCCCATCATTTCATAACTGCGTTTTTCGGGCAGGGGAACCTCAATGGTTTTCATGATGGTGCTGGGGCGATTGCTGAGCACCAGAACTTTTTCAGCCAGGAAGAGCGATTCATCCACGTCATGGGTGATGAAGATGATGGTCTTACGGCTGTCGCGCCACACTTCGTGCAGCCACTCTTGCATCGAAAGGCGGGTCTGCGCATCCAGTGCGCCAAACGGTTCGTCCAGCAGCATCACTTCGTTATCCAGCATCATGGTGCGCAGGAAGGAAGCGCGCTGGCGCATGCCGCCCGACAGAAAGCGCGGGTAATAATCTTCAAAGCCCGCCAGGCCGTACTTGTTGATCATGGACTGGGCGCGCGCAATGCTTTCGGCGCGGTTTTTGCCCTGCACTTCGGTTCCGATGATGATGTTCTCCAGCACCGAACGCCACGGCAGCAGCAAATCTTTCTGGAACATGTAACCCACCAGGCCGGTTTTGCCGGTGATCTTCTGGTTTTCCAGGTAAATATCGCCGGAGGTGGGGGGCAGCAAACCGGCAATGGCATTGAACAGCGTGCTCTTGCCGCAGCCGCTGGGCCCCAAAATGCACACAAAGCTGCCGCCGTTCACATTAAAACTGATGTCGTGCAGCACTTCCATCACCTTGTTGCCCTCGGTCGGATAGGCAATGCGCAGATTTTCTACGCGAATTTTGGAATGTTGATTAAAGTTTTTCTCGTTTGCATCCATGTTGGATTTTTACTCCTGCAAATCAAAATTACGAACTTACCACGGTCGGGTAACCAGCTCGGTCAACAGGCGAACCAGGTGCCGCACATCGTTGAGGTCTGCCATTTCCACCGGCGAATGGTGATATCGAATGGGGAGAGACAACCCAATGGCAGGCGCGCCTTCAGCGGCATAAGCCAGGGCCGTAATCGAGGTGCTGATACCGGTGACCACTTCATCCTGCAGGGGAATTTCGAGCTGGCGGGCAACGGCGCGCACTTTGCGCGCCAGGGGGTAATCGGCAATATAGGCCGAACCCTTGCCGCGGATGGCGTCCATCCACTTGACCGTGGGACCGGCGCCCAGGCGAATGTCGCACTGGCCGTTTTCCAGGTCGGGGGTGTCAAAGGGCAGGGTGCCGTCCACTCCGATCAACAGGTCAGGCAAGATTTTGTTGACAAATGGAACCGCACCGTTCAGCATAATCTCTTCACGCGTGATGAACACCAACCACAGGTCGCAGGCGGTTTCGGCCGGTTGAATTTGCTGCGCCAGGCTGAGCATGGTGAAACACCCCAGGCGGTCGTCGAGAGATTTGGATGAAATGCGCGACTCTCCCATTTGCCTGAGCGGTGAATCCCAGGTGAGCACGTCGCCCACACTCACGCCCATCGCGCGGGCTTGCTGGCTTGAATCAGCGCCGATGTCAATGTAAATTTCCTTCAGGTCAGGCGCACTGTGATTATCGAGGTGTTGAGGAAGCAAGCCAACCTGCACCGGCAGGCTGCCGGTTTCCGTCCACAGGGTCATGCGGCTGCCGGGCAAAGCCTGCACGTTCATGCCGCCCATGCGTTCCACCAGCAAAAATCCCTGCGGGGTGATGCGGCGCACAATCAAGCCAACTTCATCCATGTGCGCCACCAGCGCCACCCGGCGTCCACCGCCGGGCAGGTGCGCCGCCAGGTTCCCCAGGGCGTCATGCGTCACCTGCCAGCCCTGCGCAGGAATGGCTGAACGCACCACTTGCGAAACAGCGCCTTCATTGCCCGAAATACCCGGCGCGCGGGTCAATTGATCCAGCAAATCCAGGTCTAAATCCTTCACAGGTTTTCTCCAGCACGAATTTTTGCCATGCGTTCCACCTTTTGTTGAACAATATGTTCATCGCCCACATCTTTGCGGTGGCGCAGTTCGGGTGGTTGCACCTGC
The DNA here is from genome assembly GCA_964580315.1 of uncultured Anaerolineaceae bacterium. Lineage (GTDB taxonomy): Bacteria > Chloroflexota > Anaerolineae > Anaerolineales > Anaerolineaceae > CAZOKH01. Next base: position 5,591 of record CAZOKH010000045.1, read on the forward strand.
GTCAACAATGTTTCAATCTTCGCTGATACCTCACCAGGGGTTTTACCCAGCCCGATGACAGCCATGGTGCGTGAGCCCAGGGTTTTCCAACGGCCGCCTTCTTTGGCAACCGAAGCCGGCGACAGCGCAAAACCTGCCTGTTCCACCGCAGCTTGATCGAGGTTAAAAAATTGTGGGTCGGGTGAATTATCCGGATAATCAGCCGGCACCAGGTATTTGCACACCGACGAGTGCGGGGCAAACTGCAATGCTTCGGGCGCCAGTTTTCCCTGCGCCGCCGCCAGGAGCACCTGCGGCAGGTCGCAATCGACCAGGGTCATTTCGTTGATCCCTTCAGGGTCACCCAGGCGCACATTGAATTCAATGATGGAAATGCCTTTGCGCGTGACCATGAATTGACCATACAGGAAACCGCGGTAGGGTTCGCCGGTCTCCTCCGAAAGCGCTTCAATCACATCCTGCATCAGCCGGTCGGCTTTGTTTAAGTCCTCGACAGTCAGGAAAGGCATGCTGCCGTCGGCCATGGTGTAAGCGCCCATGCCGCCGGTCATGTTGCCCTGGTCGCCGTCATAGGCATATTTGAAGTCCTGCGCCACCGGCATGGGGGCGGTTTTGCCGTCTGAGGTCAGCACAATGCGCGAAAACTCTTCACCCACCAGGCGTTCTTCCAGCAGCACGCTGCCGTCTCGGGCAATCCAATGGGCAGCATCATCCACAGCCTCTTGCAGGCCGTGCAAGTGCACGCCCATCACACGCACACCTTTGCCGCCGGTGAGACCCAACGGTTTGACCGCCACTTCGCCCACTTTTTCAATGAAAGAGCGCGCGTCTTCAGCAGAAGTGACCACCTGCCATTCCGGCGATCCATAGCCAACCCGGCGCTTCAAAAGGTCGCGCATGAAGGATTTATCTCCCTCCAATTGCGACTGCGCCCGGGTGGGACCCAGGGTTGGAAAACCTGCCTTGCGCAGTTGGTCCACCGCCCCGGCAATCAGCGGGGCTTCAGGGCCAATCACAATCAGATCAGGTTGAACGCTGTTGAAATACGCCAGAATGGAAGCCACGTCATCCATCTTGCCCACCTGCACCTCATCGGTGATGGCGACCATGCCGGGATTGATGTGACTGGCATAAACAAAAAGGCGGTCGCGCTGCCGGTTGCGCATGAGCGCCAGCGCCATGGCATGTTCGCGACCCCCGCTACCGATCAATCCTATTTTCACAAAAACACCTCTAAATTAGAATGATTTGCGCGTTGAGCGCACTGTGAACTGGTACAAATCGCCGCGGTAAAGAATCTGGTGCGCCTCAATGGGGGTGTCATCCTCCAGGAAAGCCACACCGTCAGAACGCAGCAGCGGCATGCCGAATTTGATATTCAAAATAGCAGCTTCATCTTTGTGAGCAATCACGGGGGTGATCACAGCTTCCTGCCAGGTCAGCTTCAAACCATATTCCTGTTCCATTACAGCAAACAGCGATTGCTGCGAAAAATCAAAACGCTCCAGGTTGGGACAGCGGCTCACCGGCACAAAGGAAAGATGCAGCGCCATGGGGCGGTCATCAGCCAGGCGCAGCCGTTCCAGGCGGTAAACTTCTTCCTCAGGCTCCAAATGCAGTTTTTGGGCAATCACCGCTTCAGCAGCCACACGGTTGAGCGCAAGCAGCCGCGAACTGGGTTTCATGCCGCGCATTAGGGTTTCTTCCGTGAAGCTGGTCATGCGCTGCAAGCCGTAATTCACGCGATTATCGGAGACAAACGTGCCGTAACCTTGCATGCGCGTCACCAGGCCGTGACGCGCCAGCTCTTCAATGGCTTCTTTGGCCGTGTTGCGCGACACTTTAAACTCATCGACGATAAATCGTTCAGACCAAATTTGATCGCCGACCTTCAATTTTCCGCTTTCGATGTCATTGCGGATCAGGTCGCTGATTTGCAGGTAAATGGGTTTGTAGGAAGATCGGTTGATATTCATGGTCTTGTTGGGTGGTCAGGTGGATGGTACCACCCGTCAAGTTCATTATAGCAAATTATGCCTGGAAGTCAATCGTTAAACTTCTTAACAGGAAATTTTTAAGGTTTCTCCCCACTAAATCGCGCCCGTTCGGGCAAATTCTGCCGCCTCGACGCGATGCAAACTTCTCCTGTCGCGCATGTCGGTGCAGGGCGCCGCGTCTTCTCGGTCCTAATTGCTGGCTGCCCCGCTGATGGTAATCAGGCTGCAGGCAGTTGGTTTTGAAGCCGTTATTTTTCTTCGTTTTGTCCGGTTGGTAATGCAATTAATAAAGCAGTTACCCGCTTTCAAATGATTCCCGAATCAGTTCGGCGAGAAGAAAACCAGCCTTTCAGCGTGGTTTGGAAAAACAAGCGGAACTGAAGATTGGGAAAGTTCGCCCGGGAAAGTGTTTAACTGCTGCATGGCTATTTTAACCATATCCACCAGCTTGAGGAATTCCTCGGAGGAAAGGAATAATCCGTACTGCAAAATGCGCAGCGTGACGCCGCCTTCTGCATTTAAAGACAGGCTGATGGGTTCAGGACAAAACGCGTCATCAGGGCAGCTCTTTTTTTCATTCAGAACCCGCGACAGATAGGCAAAATCCTGCAGGCGAAAGCGGAAGGTTGTCATCCCCCAGGTGAGATGAATTGTGCCATGCTCACAAATGCTGATATATTTTTTCGCGTCAAGACTGATTAGAATCATATAGTGGTTAATGTGTTCCATGTTACTCCTACTTCGACGACGGTTTCTTCCGGCCTGCTTTGCGCTGCGCAGTCCTGTTCATTGGGCGGCAGCCATTTCTGGTTGGAAAAATAACCCTGGCTTCGCATCTGATGCAGTTGGTGGGCAGCATCCTCCACCGCGAGATGAAGCATCTGGCATTCTTTTGGGGTCAGCGAAATTTTCACCGAGCCGTAAGGCAGGGTAACCAGGTTGTTTTCTTCAAGCGGGCATTGCTCATCACGCAGGCATTCCATGCTGCAAGATTTTTTGATGGCTGACAGCAAGAAGGGCAGTCCAATCAGGTCGCCAGGGCAATATACCAGGCTGTGCCTGCCCCACTCCACATGGACAAGCCCATACTCGCAAAGATAAATGCGGTGCCGGGCATCGCTTTGAAAAAGAATCTGGTCATGGCAGTCGCTCATATTCAGCCCTTCAATTTTTTCCAAATGCCAAGTCTATTGCATTATCTTTCAACAGATTTGACATCCTCAAACACCTTGCTGAATGCGTTAATGCTTTTAAAGCCCAAATTCAGCCTGAAGCTGCTTCACCCAGCCCTTGATGCGTTCATCGCTCAGCGCCGCCTGATTGTCTTCATCCAGGGCAAGACCCATAAACTTTCCATCCTCAACCGCTCTGGATTCGGAAAAGTCATAGCCATCTGTGGAAGTAAAACCCACCAATTGTGCGCCGCGAGAAAGCACTTTTTCAGCCAAAATTCCCATGGCGTCCTGGTAAGTATCGCAATAACCGTTCTGGTCGCCCAGGCCAAAAATGGCAACTTTTTTACCGCTCAAGTCCATCTTATCCAGCGAATCAATCACATCAGCCCAGTCATCCTGCAATTCTCCAAAATTCCAGGTGGAGCTTCCCAGGATAAGGGCATCGAATTCAAGCATCTTCTTGACATCAGTATTCGCAACATCAAAGATTGTTTCAATCACACCGGGTGCAAGTTCATTTAAGGATTGTTGAATTTTCTGAGCCGCATCACCAGTGGTTCCGTTTGTGCTTCCATAAAACAAACCAATTTTGGTTGACATATTGTCTTCTCCTTTGTTTACGGGTATGTGCTAAACGAATAATAGCCGGGCATTCTACCCTTTCGGCAGATTGGCTTCAACAATGATGAATTCCGCGGCTTGCAAGCCAATCGCCACCTGCCTGTCTCCCACCTGCAAAGTGAGAGGGCCTTGCAGCGGGGCGGCAGAGACAATCGTTAAATCCTGTCCTGGCAGCAAGTTGCATTTTTGCAGATAGCGCAGCACATCTGTTTCAGTTGCAGTTACAGCTTGCACCTTCACCTGGCTGCCAACCGGCATTTCACTCAGCGGAACACCATCCAGCAACGCTATCGAACCATCCACCGCAGGGATGGGATTACCGCGCGGACAGATCTTCGGGTCGCCGAGAAAGTCTGCCAGGGCGTTGGTTACTTCGGGCGCGGTGGCGTGTTCCAATGAGCAGGCAAATTCGTAAATCAACGACCAGTCAATTTTCAAATATTGGAATAAAAAGACTTCCCACAGCCGTTGGCGGCGTATCACGTTGGAAGCCAGTTCGCGCCCTTTTTCTGTCAGCCTGACGCCTTTGTAAGGGATATAGCTGGTTAAACCCATCTCTCCCAGTTTGCGAATCATCTCATTTGCCGAGACGGGCGTCACCCCCAGCCGTTCAGCCAGGCGCGGAGGCAGCACGGGTTCACCGCCGCCCATTTCCAGCAGCACTTTTAGATACATTTCGACGCTATCGTTCGGGTGATGAAAAGTCATAAGGTATATCTTTGTATTATGATAAGGCAAGCCTTATATTAGTCGTGCTCATGGAATTTGTCAAGAGGTTGAATTGAAAACCGGGCAAAAGACCGAATGCCAAATTTCGCGAAAAATGAAGTGGTGGCATTCAAAACAGGAAAAATTGCCGGAGTCACCACTTGGGATAACTATTTCCCAAAAAAAAACAAATTCTGGCAATGAAACAGGTTCCAGGCAGTCGATTCTGTCACTTTTACTTGACTCGATCATCTATAATATTAATTAGACAAGTTCTATCGCAATAAAACCATTCGATAGAAAACCATTCCATCAGGAGGAATATCATGAAAATCAGTGCCCGCAACATTCTAAAAGGCAAAATAAAGAAAGTCGTGCTCGGCGCAGTCAATGCCGAGGTGGTGCTCGAAATTGCCCCCGGCGTCGAAGTGGTAGCCATGATCACCAAAGCATCAGCCGAAGGGCTGGGCTTGAAGGAAGGTAAAGAAGCCTACGCGGTAGTTAAAGCATCCAATGTGATGGTGGCTATCGACTAATCATCGTCGTCTTCCGGGAAGATGACCGTCAAATCCTGATAAACGTAACCGGTGGCTTTCGTATCGATGGTGCCGGTGCAGTGTGACGTTTCTACTTCTTCGCCTTCAATGGTAGCCACCCCGCCACCAATAGTGAAATCGACCGTGTAATGCGCCACGCCGTCTGATAGGCGGTACAGCCCTTCGGGCGCCGATCCGCCGTTGAAGGTGATCGTGCCTAGTTGCGTGTTGTTGGTTTGCTCGATTGTTTTGAAGGTCACCTGGCTGTCAACGGTGCCATACATAACTATGAAACCTGAACAACCCGCCGCCAGCAGGCACAACAGCAAAGCACCCGCCAGCAAGGCTCGCGACTTGCGGCGCACACCCAGCCAGGCTAAAGGAAGGATGGGAATGGCTGCCAGACCGATGCCGGCTGCTGCCTGTTTGGTTTGCGGTGAAAGCGGCAAACTGCTGCTAGACGACTGGGGAAAAGTGGAATGAGTGGTAAGCGCCACCCCGTCGGCAGACTGCACGGCTTTGGCATTGTAAATAACATCGCCCGGGCTGGTACCCGGCGGAAGCTTGGCAGCATTCAGATTCCAGGTATATTCTCCGCTGGCGGCTTCGCGGGTGAATGAGCCGAAATCGCCCATCAAAGTTCCAAGTAGCGGGAAAAGAAGGGGGTCGGTCTCGTCCTTCCCGGTGCAGGTAATGTTATTGCTGATCACTTCGCCGTTTTCGATAAACCAGTAGCCGCTCAGGTCGTACATCTGGTCGATGACCACCGGCACAGTTTTGGTAACCAGTTCGATACTCCGGTCATTGTCAATCAACTTGAGCGTCAGGTCATAACTTCCCAGTTCATTGTAGGCAAATTTTATCTTGCCGCCGGCAGCCGCCTCTTCACGCGTCAGGTTGATTTCGCCGCTGCTTGGATTGTCTTTGGTGCTGGCGCCGCCAAAGTCCCATTCCAGGGTTAAATTTTCGATAAAATCCGGGAGTTCACTTGCCACCTTCCATTCAAATGTGTAAGGCTGCAGCATAACACCTTTGTTGACTGAATCGGGGGTTACAGCCAGGTTGACTTCTATGGGGCAAGTCACCAGATCGGGTTCAATGGGGTTTGATAAATCGCTGTATTGAAAGACTTCCTGGCGCTCAAAGGGACCGTAACCACGCGCCCAACTCTGGCAGTTGCCCACGCCGTGGTCATAACAGGCCTGTTCATCACACGAACTGAGCGACCCGTGCATACAGTAAAATGCCATCCACGAATCGCAGCCATACTGCTCATTGCAGGCATCATAACAGCCATCATGCCACACGCAGCCGGTGTGCACTCCACATGTATAGATGATCAGGGGCTCTTTGTAACCGGTGTTCTTCTTGGTTTTCTTATCCACCAGGCAGCGCTCTCCAGTTGATTCAGTGCAGTTGGTGGTGGTGCAATCCATGCCGCAGGCACCGCGGCATTTTGCGCTGCAATCGCCCAGTTCATTGACCGGGTGCGTGATGAGCTTTCCATTTTCCCCTTCGCCGTCATCATCGTCATCATCGTCATCGCCGTCATCGCCGTCATCATCGTCATCATCGTCATCATCATCTGCGGCAACCATAAAGGGCTGCAAAAAAGCATTGGTCAAAGACGCCGCCGGCGCACAAATTGACGCCGGTTTAGCCGAGCCATTCAGTGCAGGTGTGTTCAGGCTGCTGTTTTCATCGGATGGTTCAGCCCCGGGCTCTGCCTCCACCGAACCTTTCTCGTCAAAAGGGAAATAGCCCATGACAAACGGCACAGATGACGAAGGAGAAACCTCAAAAAGCGGTGGTTCTTCATCATCAGCGTTTTGCGCCGATCCGGCAATCACCTGCGGGCAGTCCGACATTTCAACCAGTCGCTGCACCTCAGCCCAGCGGTCGGTGACGGCGTATTTCAAATGCATTTGCAGCGGCACCAGCAAAGCCGCCATTTGCTCAGCAGTCGGCCGGTCGGCGCCCTGTTTGCACGCCAGGTTGAACGGCAGCACCAGCAGCGCTTCACCCAGCTCACCTTCCGAAAAATCTTCTAGGGCAGCCTGCTCATCAGCAGTCAACGCCCCGTCGCCGTCCAGGGTCAAATTATTCCATGCCACACTGGCCTTTTTGTCTGCGGTGATGCTGGCAGTCAATTCCCGCTCGCCGTCCAAAAAAGTCGCCACGCCGTCTTTGGAGATGGAGTACTGGATGGACGCCTCGCCTTCGGAGGGCTGATATTCGCCCTTCACCGTTTTACTGCCCAGGCCGGGCAGCGAATCGGGCAGCATACCCCACAGATCGATGCCCGCCATTTCCAGGATCTGATCGCCAAAAAACCAGCCGCCAATTGCCAGGCAAGCACACACCGCCAGGAGGATTAATCCCCCCCCCAGCACAAACCAGCGTTTTTTCAACTTCTTGGATTGAGCAGGAGGCGCGGATTGTGCAGCCGGCGGTGTTGCCTGGGCAGGCATTGCCTCAATTTTTTGCCCGCACTGGGGGCAAAACTCACTGGTTTCTGAGATTGAAGCCTGACAATTGGGACATACGCGAATGGCATCCATTATTCAACTCCCTATAAATCGGAAAAAGTTTCACATCTGCTTTTTTTCGAAACGAAAATGTTGAACACATTTTCTGTAGGGTTAAAATCAAAGCGCACGGTAAAACAGCAGGATGCCTACATGTACTATTCAACATCTATCTAAGATAATAGATTAACTTTTGGAAAAATACAACGATTACATCCTGTTGGGTGTGCTTTAATGCAGGTGCGCTTCAGGGCACCACGCGCAGCCAGCATGCCTCCCGGTATGGTAGGATGTGCTTCAGCGCACCACGCCTCTCGCCGCCACGGCAACTACAACAAACGCAGCAATGTCGATAACCGCAATGCCAATCGTGGAGAGCGCTTGTGCAGCAAAATATGCCCCATCAGCAGCGCCAATTCATCATCTTTTTGCAAACGTCGAAAGAGAGCATCCAAACGTCCAGGGTTATTCAGCAAGCTGCGCAAGATTCGCGCTGCACGTGCATCCGCTTCATAATGAGCGCGTAATTCCCGGCTGTAGCTGGACAATCCCTTCTCCGAGAGGTCGTCATCTTCAAGGGCAAGGCGGGTATGTTCGGCGGCCATTTCGCCGCTGCGCAAAGCCGGGGCAATGCCCACCCCGCTGAACGGCCCCACCAGCCCGGCGGCATCTCCCACCGCCAGCATTCTTTCCCCATGTGCGCGCTGATCGATCAACTGGGTGCGCAGTGGATGCCCCCGCACAGGGCCGTCTGGCTCCGTGCGCAGCAAACGCCCTTCGGTGATGGGATCGGTCATAAAGCGCTGCAACTCATGCTGCAAGTTGATCTCACCACGGCGTACGCGGTTGGTGTAGGTGCCGCTGCCGATGTTCACCCGGCCTCCGCCCACCGGGAAAATCCAGTTGTACCCCGGCAAGATGCCTGCCTGGAAATGGATTTCCAACCGGTCTGCGGGCCCGCTGTCGCCGGTGAGATACTGCCGCACAGCCGAAAGTTCAGGGCCTGCACGGGTCAAACCCAGGCGGCGCGCCAGCGTCCCGGCGCTGCCTTCAGCAAGGATCAACAGGCGGGCTTGCAGCTCGCCCTTGTCGGTTTGCAGCGTCACCCCCTGCTGCCCATCAATGCTGGCGTCGCAAACCATGCAATTTTGATGCAGCTCGGCGCCGGATTCAACCGCCTTTTGCGCCAGCAGGGCGTCCATCAGGCGGCGCGGAATCAGCCTGCCCACCACGTCTTCACCATCACGGGCAAAGGGAATATCCAGGATCAATCCGCCGGGTGACGACAGGCGTAAAGCCGGCATCACCGGGAAACCGGCCGCCCAATCGCCCAGCCCGCAGCGCTGCAGCACTTCCAAACCTTCCGATGTGACACCGTCGCCGCAGCTTTTATCGCGCGGAAAGGTATCTTTTTCCAGTAAAGCCACCTTGATTCCCACAGCCGCCAGGCGCTGCGCTGCTACGCTTCCGCCGGGTCCTGCTCCCACTACAGCCACATCGAACAGCGTCATTCTTTTTCAAACCTCCAGCATTGTAATGATGTTGTGGCGTTATTTTACTTCTAAAAATTCACACAATCTTTGTAATTCTTTCATGAAAGGTTCATGAAAAAGTTTTAAGATCACATTCAGAAAGCTGTTGTTTACAAGAAAGGAGTTGTTTATGACAATAAAAACCAATGCTGAAGAGATCTCAAAGAAAACCCGTCGCAACTGGTGGATGGATGCCGGTTTGCTGGTTGCTGCCGCGGCTGCGATTCTGTCAGGAATCTACTTCCTGTTTTTCCCTTCCGGGTACCAGGGCGGGCGAAACCCGCTGTATAACACCGTAATCCTTTTTGACCGCCACACCTGGGACGAAATCCACACCTGGAGCGGAATACTGATCACCATCATGGTATTGGTGCATCTGGCTCTGCATGCTGATTGGATTGCCAGCATATCCCGCCACATTATCGGGCACATTCGAGGGCAAAGGCCGCCGCTTAAAGCGCAGGTTAAACGCAACTTAATATTGAATGTGATTGAGGCAATATCATTTTTCCTGACAGCCATATCAGGAGTGTATTTTCTGTTCATTCCATCCGGGCGCAGCAGCATCGATCCTGTATTTTTGTATTCCCGCTACACCTGGGATATGATCCACACCTGGGCTGGTATTGTTTTCACAATCACGGTTATCCTGCATTTTGCCATTCACTGGCGCTGGATGGCCAAAGTAACCCGGAAAATTTTCCGCCGGGCAGAAGAGGCTGTATCAATTCCCACAGCAACCATTCAAAAATCCATCTAATGCATCTTATTAAGGAGATCATCATGTTAAAAAGAATCTTGTTTATCGGTTCAATAACATTGCTAAGCGCGCTGCTGTTGTTTGGCGCGGTCAATCGTTCACTGGTAAGATCGGTACCCGATCAAGCCGAAGGGCAAAAGCAGGCCAATGGCGCACTGCGCCAGGCCGAAGAACAGCCGCTGGCGCGCACAGAAGCTGCTCAAATTTCCACGTCGAACCTGCAAAGACAGGAATCCAGCCAGGCTGGCAATCAGGCCAACCCGGAAAACCAGCCAGAAAATCCCGCCGAAACCGGTGTTAACCGGGCTGAAACAACAGATGAAGTGATCAGCCTGCAAGGAGAAGTGATGTCTGTGAACGAGGATGAATTAGTCCTCAATACAGCCGGGGAAGAATTAATCATAGAAGGCCGCGCATGGCGTTATGCGCAAGAACAGCAATTTACAACCGGGGCAGGCCATTCACTGCAAGTGTCGGGGTTTTATGAGAATCAAAATTTGGAAGTCGTCCAAATGACCGACCTGACCAGCGACCAATCCGTCACGGTGCGTGATGAAACTGGACGACCTCTGTGGGCTGGCCAGGGCAGGGGCAATGGACAAAACCGCGAAAACAGAAACCAGCAGATTTAGCCCGTTTTTTTCCAACAAAAAACCCGCATTGCGCAAAACGCGGGTTTTTATAATTCAGTTTGCGATGGTCACGCGGTCGCGCCCCTTGCGCTTGGCTTGATAGAGCGCTGCATCCGCAGTGCGCATCAACAGCTCGGCAGTGGTGCCGTGAGCCGGAAAGCCCGCCACGCCCACCGACACGGTAATGGCGCCCAGGGTTTTTCCATGATAGGGCACATTGAGAACCTTGACACCGCGCCGAATTTCTTCTGCCCGCCGCAGCGCATCTTGCAAAGAAGTGTCGGGCATGATGAGCACAAATTCTTCACCACCCAGGCGGCAGGCGATATCCCCCACACGCACATGTCGGCGCAAGAAACTGCCCAGGGCGCGCAGCACCAGGTCGCCTGCCTCATGTCCAAATTCATCATTGTAATGTTTAAAATGGTCAATATCCATCATCACAATACCCAGTGAATCCTGGCGGCGGGTGGCGGCATGCAGCTCGCGCACCAGGGTTTCATCCAGGTAACGCCGGTTATACAGGCCGGTGAGTGGATCGTGGATGGACTGCATGCGCAGCGTCTCGCGCAGGCGCAAATTTGCCAGCGCCATGGCAGTGTGTTCCGCCAGGGTTACAGCCAGCAGTTCCAACTGCGCCATTGATTGACCACTCTCCCCCTGCAAATGATACACACCCAGGGTTTCACCCTGCGCATTCATGGGGACGCACAAATACGGTTTGGTAAGTTGATCGGTGTGGAGCCCCATGTGTTGACAGCGCAGCCGGTTGTTTTCTTTGCCGTAGAGAAACGGTTGGCCTCGCCGCAGTGACCAGCAGTTATCGTGCGCAAAAATGGTTTCTCCCTGAAAGTTTTCTCCCCAGATGACCACCGATTCGAGGAATTTCTTTCCATGGTCCTGCACATACAGGGCGCCGGCCATATTGGGGAACAATTTCTGCGAAAACTGAGCCACCACGTTATACAGTTCTTCCTGGGTAAGGCAGCTCTGGAACATGTCGCCCATTTCGTTCAGCAGGCGGGTTTCATGATGGCGCTGCCGCAGTTCGTCCAGCGAATTTTCCAACTGCCTGTTCAGGCTGGTCAATTCAAACAGGGTTTGCTTGCGTTCGCTAATATCACGCGACAGGGTGAGCAGTCGGAAAGGTTTGCCTTGATCATCATGCAGCAGTTGCAGGCGCGTTTCAATCCACACATAACCGCCTTCTTTTTTCTTGCAGCGCCATTCAAATAATGCTTCACCCCTTTTCTTGAGGGTGGATGAAATTTGATTGACAACCAGCCGGTTATCTTCAGGATGTATCAGGTGCAGGGCGCCCTTTCCCATCAATTCGTCAGCGTCCCAATTAACAATGCGGTTAATCGATGGGCTGACATAGGTGATTATTCCTTTGAAATCCAGTAATGCGATGACGTCCAAAATTGAATCGGCCAGCAGGCGGTATTGGGTCTCTTGCGCCCGCAGGGTTTCTTCCATGCGCCTGCGTTGAATTGCTGCTCCCAGCGTGTTGGCAGCCGTGCGCAACGATTCGATTTCGACCTCAGACCATTGACGGGGATTCTTGTGGTCGCTGAAACCAATACTTCCCCACAACTGGTCTTCAACAAAAATGGGGATTTCAGCAATCGACAGGATGCCTTGAATACGCAGAGCTTCACGTTCGACAGGTTTAAAACTTTCAGTTTCGCCAAAGATCACTTCACCGCGTTCCAGGCGGGTATCCCAATCTTTAAAAGCATCGCTTTCAACCACCGCAATCAATTGGGGTTTTCCCAGTTTGTTCTCAGTTTTCGACCAGCGCCAGTCATATCGAAACACGGCATGGCGGGTACCATCTTCGCGCATCTTGTATTCAAAAATGGTGGCAACGCTGACCCCGGCGGCATTGGCCAGGTTCTCAAGCACAGACACAATGTTATCTTCCCAGTCGCCAGCCTGGCTGCGCAAAAAGGTCTCCGCCGCCAGGTTGACTGCACTGAGAATGGCGTCGTGGCGGTGTAAATCTTCCCTGGCTTTCTTGCTGTCTGAAATATCCACCCACGACCCCAAAATTTCTGTGGGGGTACCTTCAGCGTCATAAACCACACGCACTTCATCCCGCAGCCAGCGGTAGCTTCCATTGCGGTGGCGCAGACGGTATTCACGACATCTGCAGCCCGTTTGAAAAAGCTCCGGCAAACTTGCCTGAAGCGCCTCGCGGTCTTCAGCGTGCAAGTGCATTTGAAAGAAATCCGCTTCTTGCAGCACTTCTTCCACACTGTAACCGAGCAATTGGTTAATATTATCGCTAACGTAGGTGATACGCTGATTTTGTGCGGCTAGCAGGCTGAAAACCACCGCCGGGGTTGAACCCAGCAAATGCTGCATGTGAGCATCACTGGCGCGCTCAACCATATCTTCCCGTTTGCAGTCGGTGGCGTCAATCAAGAACCCCACAATGCCGCCCACGCTGTTATCCGCGTTCATAAAGCGAACCTTATTCAACACCAGGTTAGCATCCTCGCCGTCTGCACGGCGAATTTTTAATGGATAACTGCGCTTTCCGCCTTCGTGCAGCAGTTCTTCATTCATAAATTCATGCGCACTGGCGACATTGGGAGCCAGATAAGATACTGGAGAAAACCCAATAATCTTTTCCAGGGGGGCTTCCACCAGGGCAGCATATTCCTGGTTGCATCCCAGGATCATTCCCACCGTATCCTGGTAATAATAGGCGAATGGAATTGCTGCCAGCACTTGTTCAATCAGGCAGGAATCAGTGCTTTGATTTTTTGTTTGGACTGTTTTGGCTGCCGCCATGGAAGGCTGCAAGATCACCATGTGGGCGGGTTTTCCCTGCCATTGAACCTGCCAGCGCTGCATCTTGCGCGGCGCTTCTGCAAAAGTCACCGATTTTGCGCTGCTGCCTTCCAGGTTGTTTTCCCACATTCCAGGAAATCCATCCAACCAGCCTTCCAGCGAAACTGGTTTACCGGTTATATTGTTCCTGCCCAGCAATGCTTCTGCCGCTGGTGTGGCAAAAAGAGCAACCCCATTTTCATCCACCAATAACACCGCTTCACTGGTAGTTTGCATTAAACGGGAAAGATCTTTTTCGGTGAGATGTATTCCCCCCTGTTTATGAATGCCTTTCTTCGATGCTTCTGCCATCCCGACTGCTCCTGTTATTGAAACCAGACCACCGGCGAACTTTCAGCTATTCAACATTTATAAAGTAATACCCGGCACGGATAGTCGAATAAAAACCCCATTAATTTCGTAAGTGTTATTATCGCTTAAACTACAAAAAAAGTATAGAGAAATTCAAAAATTCGCTGTAATATTTTTTAAAATCAAACCCAAACGGGTTGAAATCTGTTTAAATTACGTAAAAACAATCCAACTATTATAAAGGTAAATGATTTTCTGCCGATAACCAATAAGCATAAAAGCACCGTCTGCCAGGGGGTGCTATTGACTTTTTTTTACACTCCGTGTAAAGTTTTAGGAGGGATTTGGAAACCAAAACGAGCATTGTTTATTATAATTACGCCCGAGAGCAATAGTGGATGAACGAAATAATTGCCCAATTACTTCAACTGTATCATGACAGCCGGCCCGTAAAATTTACCAATATTTACCAGGGGATTCCGATCACCTGTACCGGTACCATCCTGAAAATTGAGGATGATCGGGTTGCATTTAATGTTTCCCGTTACCAGGGACTGTGCCTCAAGCTGGAAGGTCATACGGTTATTCATTCCGATTTCCTGACCAGAAAATTTCAGGCTGATACCGTACAGGTGGATTTGAAAAACGAAACTGCCATACTGGCAAATTTTCAACCCGCCGATTTTCCCATTGAAAGCCGCCTGCACATTCGCGTCGAAACCAACAAACCCATTAACGCTTTGCTGAGCAATACCATTGAAGTCAATGTTAAAGTCACCGAAATATCACTCAACGGATTGGCTTTATACATTCAACGGGCAAATTACGAAAACAAATATTTCTCCAAGGGCAAAAAAGCAAACATCGAATTTGACCTGATCTCAAAAAGCAGCGGCAAAAAACAGCACGTCCACATGGAGGGCATTATCCGCGGCGTGAACATGACCCGCGACCTTCTGTTTTACCGCCTGGGTATTGAAACCATGCCGTCTTATAAAAACGAGTTGATCCTGCGGGAATATATAGAAAACCGCCAGGAAGAAATCCTGGCGGAGATCAAACGACTTACCGAGTTGGATGTGGCATCGCTGGTGGTTGGCAATTTGCCGCGCCCCAACCAGCCTCAAACTTAGCCCATCTTCACAACCAGCCCAAAAATGACCTGCTATCTCACTGCTGCAGCCGCAGACGGCTGCGGCGTGGGAATGCCGAGAAAGTAGTTTATTCTCGGCGGGTCAAACCCGATAATCACATTTCCATTAATTTTCGTTACCGGTGTGCCGGTCTGTCGCGAGATGAAAATCATCTCCTGCGCAGCTTCCACATCCCGGCTGACATCTTTTTCCTCAAAGCGCACATTCAATTGCGTTAAGTAACGTTTTGTCAAAACACAAAACGGGCAATTGGGCGTGGTGTAAACCACCACTTTATTCTCACGTCGCGTTGTATCATCCATTTTTTCTCTCCTGAACCGTTAAAGTCACCTTTTCAAGAACAATTGCTTGGATGATAATAAGATGAAAAGGTTTCATCATTTTGAAAGGATTACGACCTGTCGTGTGTGCAAAGGCAGGTTACAATTAGATACGAACCGTTTAATAATTTAGACAAGGTGGTGAAATATGCCTGTATCCGCTGGTGCTTTTCAGGGGACAATCCTGGTCGTTGAAGACTCGCCCAATTTGCGCGAAATGTTGGAAATGACCCTCCGCTTCAAAGGATATACCGTCGCCTCAGCGCAAGATGGAGAAGAGGCGCTGCGAATTGTTGAGCAGCAAATTCCTGCCCTGGTGATCACCGATCTATTGATGCCGCACATGGATGGTTATGCGCTGGCATACCGCCTGCGTAAAAACCCGCTCACCAGCAGCATTCCCATCATTTTCATCTCCGCCACCTACATCACCCCCGAAGACAAAAAATTTGCTCTCAGCCTGGGTGGGGCGCGCTTTGTGGAAAAACCCATCGACAACGAAGAATTTCTGCTCACCGTTGCCGAGGTGGCAACCCAGGGCATCAACACGGTGCCGCGTCCCATGTCAGAAGAAGATTTCTTGAGCGGCTATCGCGAACGGCTGCAAAGCAAGCTGCAGCACAAGAACACGCAAATTGCCCGCACCGAAAGACTGCTGGGAACACTGCCCGCCCAACAGCGCCCGGCTTTTCAGGCCATGTTGGAAGAAGTGATTGCCACACGGGACCAGATCCAGTCAGAACTGGATAAGTTGAAGTAAGCATAAAAATTTATTGAATAGAAAGTTATTGTTATGACCCCCCAGCTTTCAGACCTGACCACGCTTGCCCGCCAGGCAGGTGAAATTTTACGCGCCGGATACGGCAAACAGCATCAAATTGAATACAAAGGACGCATCAACCTGGTCACCGAAGTGGACCGCCAGTCTGAGACCTTCTTATTGGACGAGATTCACCGCCGCTTTCCGGGCCACGAAATTTTTGCCGAAGAAACCGGGCACACTCAAGGTGTTGACGGCTGGTGCTGGTAT
Source organism: uncultured Anaerolineaceae bacterium (assembly GCA_964580315.1). Lineage (GTDB taxonomy): Bacteria > Chloroflexota > Anaerolineae > Anaerolineales > Anaerolineaceae > CAZOKH01. The sequence continues at coordinate 21,737 of CAZOKH010000045.1, forward strand.
ATTGATCCGCTGGACGGCACCACCAATTTTGCGCACAACTTTCCATTATTTGCCGTCTCTCTGGCGCTGGCGCGGCATGGACAGGTGGTGCTGGCTGCTGTGTATAACCCCATGACCCATGAATGTTACGCCGCAGAACGCGGGCAGGGCGCCTGGTTGAATGATGAGCGCCGCCTGCAGGTTTCACAAGTAGACGAGCTGGTAAACGGCCTTCTGGCAACCGGCGTGCCTTATGACGTGAGCGCTGACAACTATGTTTCGCTGTACACCTATTGTCGTTTCTCCATCCGCTCACAGGGGGTGCGCCGCTTTGGCGCCACCTCGCTGGCGCTGTGCGACCTGGCCGCCGGACGGCTGGACGGTTACTGGCACTATTCCACCGGTTCGTGGGATGTGGCAGCCGGCAGCCTGATTGCCGAAGAAGCCGGCGCTGTGATCAGCAATATTGACGGCACCCCGCTCAGCCTCACCCCGCCGTGCAGCATTGCCGCCGCCATCCCCCGGCTGCACCCGCACATGCTTGCGGTGTTCAATGAGCCGCGCGGCAAATTCGAGATCAACTGATGAATCCTCAACCCACCCTGTTTGACCTGCAAATCCTGGCGCGCCAGGCAGGTGTTTACCTGCGCATGGGCTACGGCCACATGCACGCTGTGCACCACAAGGGCGACCGCGACGTGGTGACCGAGATTGACCGCCGTTCAGAAGAATTCCTGCTGAAAAACATCCAACGGCGCTTCCCGGGGCATGCCATTGTCACCGAAGAAAGCGGTTATTTTGCCGGGCAGGGTGAAGCCTGCTGGTACATCGACCCGCTGGACGGCACCAGCAACTACACCGCCGGGCTGCCGCACTTCAGCGTTTCGATAGCCTTTGCAGATAAGATGCAGGTGCAATTAGCTGCCATTTACGACCCAATGCGCGATGAGTGCTTCTCGGCCCAACTGGGCAAAGGCGCCTGGTTGAATGACCAGCCCATCCACGTCTCGCCCCTGGGAAACATCAAGGAATGTGTGTTCGGCACCGGTTTCACCTACGGCAAGCGTGACAAAAGCCTCACCAACCTGAAGAATTACGATCTGTTCAGCACCCGGGCGCTTTCCATCCGCCGCATAGGCTCAGCCGCGCTGGATATGTCTTACGTGGCCTGCGGGCGCCTGCACGGCTACTGGGTGGTTGAGGTGGCTCCCTGGGATATTGCCGCCGGCAGCCTGATCGTCACCGAAGCAGGTGGCATGATCACTAACCTGGAGGGCAGGCCGAACTATAATCAGCCGCCCTACGCCTTTGTGGCTGCCGGCCCTGCCATCCACCCTCAAATGCTCGATATCTTGCGCGAAGCGCGCGAGAGCTAAGGATGATTCAACCATGCAACCCACCTTATCAGAACTAACTACCATTGCCCGCCAGGCCGGCAGCATCATCCGGGAGGGTTTTGGCACACATATCAATGTTTATCAAAAAGGCTATAAAGACCTGGTGACCGAGATTGACAAACGATCTGAAGCCGCCCTGCTGGATCATATTCGCAGCCAGCACCCCGGCGATTCAATCATCACCGAAGAAAGCGGCTTTCTGCCCGGCGACGACGGGCGCACCTGGTACATTGACCCGCTGGACGGCACCCTGAACTTCATCCACGGCGTAGCGCATTTCTGCGTATCGGTGGCTTATGCCCGGGGCGGCCAGCTTCAACTGGGCGTCATCTACGAGCCCATTCGTGACGAATGTTTTGCCGCCGAACATGGCAAAGGCGCCTGGCTGAACGGTCAGCCCATGCACGTTTCACAAATTGCCAGCCTGGAAGAAGCGCTGCTGGGAACCGGCCTGATGAGCAGCAAACGCTACCCCGAACCCATCAACGTGGAATATTTCAAGTACTTCGCCCACCAATCGCTCAGCATCCGGCGCATGGGCGCCGCGGCGGTTGACCTGGCTTACCTGGCAGCCGGGCGGTTGGACGGATACTGGGATATCCAGGTGAACATCTGGGATATTGCCGCGGGAGTCTTGATCGTGCAGGAAGCCGGCGGCGCCATCAGCGGCATGGACGGTGATCCCAACTTCCTGCAGAGCCAGCATCCGCCCTACTCGCTGGTGGCGGGCGGGAAAGACGTACACCACCAGATGCTGGAAGTGATGCAAAACGGCAAGAACCCGCTATAATCACAATGTGATCAAAGCAAGCAGCGGCTCGAACGCCCACCCCCGCAACTGGCTGACGGTTTTCTTTGCTCTGGCTGCCCTCGACGCGGCAGCCGGTCTGCTTTACCTGCTTTCCATCCCATCTGACCCCAAAAATAGCTTACTGATGGGCTTTTCAGCGGCGCGCCTGGTGTTGGCGCTGGCGCTGCTTGCAGCCGGCGCTGCCGCCGTTGTGCTTGCCCTGCGCGCGCGCCAGCCTGGCGGTCGGTTGCAGGCTTTTCAACACAGCCTGTGCACACTGCCGGCTTTTTGCATCACCTTCCTGGTCTTTTTGCTGCTGCTGGCCGGTTTCGCCGCGTCCTGGCTGCTGAGCCTGCCGCAAAGCGCATCTGCGATCATCGAACGCCTGCGCCCCCTGCTGCTGTGGGCGCTGCTGGTCAGCGCACAAACCCTGCTGTTCCAGGCGCGCTTTGGCGCTGAACGTGTGCGCTACACCCTGCCTGCTACGGAAACCGACCCTCACCCGTTAGAAGTTGCAGCAGTTCAACCGCTGCCTGCCTGGCTGCTGGCAGGGCTGCTGGTGATCTTCCTGGCAGGCGGCATCTTCACCGAAGGCCGCCTGCTGCGCATCAAGCCCATTCCGCAAAACCTGCACTACGATTTTGGCTTCTACACGCAAGCCCTCGAGCGCGCCCTGCAGGGCGGCGACCCCTATGCCGATCACAGCCTGGGCAGCGGGTTTCTATATCCCACCCCCAGCCTGTTTCTGGTTGAATTCTTCAGCCTGTTCCCCAACTTCACCCTGCGCGCTGCCGCCTACAGCCTGCTGAACATTGCAATTCTGCTGGGCATGGCAGCCGGTGTGGCGCGCCTGTACGGCCTGCCGCTGCGCCAGGTGTGGTGGTGGGCGCCGCTGTGCCTGGGCTTCGCCCCCTTCCTTGAATTGCTGCACGCCGGCCAGATCAACCTGATCACATCATTTGCCGTGTTCCTGATGTTCGTTTGGGAGAAGCGCAATCCCATCGCCAGCGGCCTGGCGCTCAGCCTGGGCATTCTCACCAAGGTGACCCCGGCAGCCTTCCTGGGCTACCTGGCAGCCCGCCGCCGGCCCAAAACCGCTTTCATCGCGCTGGGCTTCAGCGGTCTGCTGGCGGCGCTGGCCGGTTGGCGCTACGGCTGGGAGGCTTTCTTCAACTACCCGGCCATCCTGCACCAAATTTCCATCAAATTTCCGCTGGGCAGCAACCCGCAGTCACTGGTGTCCAAGCTGTCCACCGTTGGCCTGGTGAACTTTGCCACGGTGGCCAACATACAAAATCTGCTGTTGATCTACCTGGTGGTGGTGTGCGGCGCGGCCGCCCTGCTGGCCTATGTGCTGCGAGAACGCGAGCCGTTGTTTGTCGTGCTCAACCTGGCCATGATGCTCTCGCCCAGCGTGATGTGGTATCACCACTACGTTTTCTTCCTGCTGCCGCTGCTGGTGTGGATGGCTTTCAGCCGCTTGGACAGAGGCGTGAGCCTGTGGTGCCTGGGCGGCATGATCGTGATTCAATTGGACCGCTGGCTGCTGACCAACGGACTGCTGGTGCACCTGTTTGGTCACCTCAGCATGTGGCTGGCGCTGGCGCCGCAGGCTGGCAGGTTGTGGGGGATGTTAAAAGAAACTTCCGGGGCTGCAACAACCCCGGAAGCCTAAGTCGTTTTACCGCCAAGACGCAAAGAGCGCAAAGTTTTTAGACAACGGCAATTTCCATTGCAGCTTCGCGGCCGGTCAGACGGCGGAAAGTGAGCGTCCATGCCGAACCGATGTAGGCGTGCAAAATGCTGCCCAGCACGGTGGCGATCAGGATATAGATCAGCAGCAAGACGCCGCTGATGATCAACCCGCCGGTCAGGACGGCGCCTTCACCGGCAACGATGCCGATCACTGCCGGCATGGCCACAATCAGGATGGGCAAAGCCAGCACCACCCCCACAATTGCGCCGCCCACAAACAGAATCAACGTCATCACTGCCACGGGCCCCAGGTTGTCGCGCATCAGGTTCCAGGCGCGTTTGACGCCGTCCATAATGCCCAGGTCTTCACCCACCATGGCCACTATCGCCTGCTGTTCAAAGGTGCTGACCAGCATGCCGATTGGGATCAGCAGGCACAGCAGCGGCAAAAGGCACAGGATGCCAATGCCAAAAGTGAGTACAGTCACCAACACAAGCGGTATAACCAGGATTAACGCCAGCAAACCGCCCACCAACCCCAGCAGCAGCAAGAACAGGAATACACGCCCCAGGTAGGGGAAACTGCCCTTGAACAGCTCGCCAAACGGCAAACGCTGCGCACCTTCATCAGCCTGCCAGGTTCCACGCACCAGGCCAATCAGCCCCAATGAGCGAATGGCCATGAACAGCAGTGATAACAGGAAAACAAACAGGATGAAGCCCAGGGTGATCAACGCAATGGTCACCCAGAAACCGGGCGTCTCCGCCCAGCTTTCCAACTGTTGGGCAAATTGATCAAAGCGGTTGGACATTTCAGGGGGCAGAAAATTGGGCTCTCCATTCTGAAAATCAGACTCATCGAAAGAAGAACGGCCGCCGCTGCCGCCGCTGCCACCGCCGCCGGTGCCGCAGCTTGCCAGCAAGCCAAAAATCCACAACACCTTAAACTTCCAGATGATTTTCCATGCTTTTTCTAAAATCTCACCATAATTCATTGAAGAAATCCTCCTACAAATATCAAAACACATCAACAGTATACTTCTGCAACATGAAACATTCCATAGATATTTACGTGCAATCTACTGAAAGGTTGCATCCCGCAGACGACGCCCGCGGGTCGCATTGACACCCGCCGACTCTGGATTATAATATAGCCGGTAGCGCGGCCCATTAGCTCAATCTGGCAGAGCAACTGACTCTTAATCAGTGTGTTGCAGGTTCAAGTCCTGCATGGGTCACTTTACTTCCGGGTTGTTAAGAGCAACCCGGTTTCTTTTTAAGTGTTGCACGTCCCCACAGGGGGGATAATTCAAATCCTGCATGGGTCACAACCACTTCAAACCTCACAGGTTTTTGGAACCTGTGAGGTTTTGTAATTCTGATTGTTTGGAGCAACCCGGTTTCTTTTTTAAGTGTCGCCGGTCCCCGCAAGGGGGATGATATTCAAATC
>CAZOKH010000045.1:27147-30504 GCA_964580315.1 uncultured Anaerolineaceae bacterium
CCCGGTTTCTTTTTTAAGTGTCGCCGGTCCCCGCAAGGGGGATGATATTCAAATCTTGCATGGGGCACAACACATTAGACCTCAAGGGTTTTTAAAACCCTTGAGGTCTTTTTTAGCATAAACCGCAAAGTCGCAAAGGGCGCAAAGATTTAAGTTAAGATATCCCAACACACCTGGCCGTCTGGCGGCGAATGAATTCAAGTAACAACCTTTTCCCCCCTTGCCCCGCATTGCGAACACACCCGGTCGTGCAGTGAAACCACCCCGCCGCATGCGGCGCATGTCCAACGCATTTTTTCTTCCAGCAAGTACGCATCCACACCCAACGCCTGCCGCTGCCGGGCGTCTTCCACCAGGTTGACGGCGTAGCGCTGGCGGTAACTGCGGTCGAGCCGTTTGATCACCGTGCAGGGAAAATCAGGGCAGTCAGAGCAATATACAACCTCGCGTTCCGCCGCGCAGGTTTTGATTTTGCACACCCGGCAGTGATCCGGCTGCGAGTCGTCCATTGCGCGGCAGCCCCGGCAGGGCTTTTTCTCTCTTAAAAACACATAGCACACCAGGCAGTTCATGCCGCATGGGGCTAACAGGTTCGGGTCAAGCACATCGGGCATTTGCATAATGTTATTAATTACTTCGAATACTCCTGGTCAAGCAGCCATTCTGCCGTTGATTGAATGGCTACCGGCACACCGTTTAATTCAAATGCTTCACCATTCTTGTCACTCAAAAGAAGGGCGTTTTCAACGGGCAAACTGGCAAGTGCATCCAGCAATGCGCGAACTTCCCTGTCCCGCGTTGCAGGATTATCGAGTTGTTGACTCACCTGCACCAACTGGCGTTTTTCAGGTAGATAAAAATCAACTTCATACCCCGCAAGGGTATTGTAATAATAAATCTCTGGATTGTTTTTTCGAAGCGTAAGAAAAACCAGGTTTTCCAGTAATTTTCCACTATCTGGAGAAAAGTGGAAACCAATCTCATTGGATAATCCGGTGTCAATGCAATATATTTTTTTCGGTGCTATTTGCTGGCGTTTTATCGAATAATCATACACATTAATTGGAAAGATCAGCCAGCTATTCTCCATATACTCAATAAAACTGGAAACGGTATTTACGCTGCCCAGGTGCAGCATTTGTTTTAGCTTGTTATAAGAGGTCACGCCGCCGGGATTGGACATTAAAAAATGTCCCAGTTGCTTCAATGAATCAACGGCTTCCAATCGATAGCGCGCGGCAATATCCCGATATAACACATCATCAAACAAGGATCGCAACAAGGGTAGTTCAGGATATTTCAACGCATCCGGAATACCGCCAAAGCGCAAATAATCTCCCAGGTTTCTCTGCAAGCGTGCCTGGTCAATCGAAGTCATTTTTAATCGATCAGGGAGTTCGTCTTTTTTAAACTGTATGTATTCATAAAAAGAAAATGGGAACAACTCAACAGACAGATAACGGCCTGTTAAAAGTGTGCCGAGTTCGCGATCAAGCAAGGAAGCATTCGAACCTGTGATCAGGAATTTGTATCCCTGGTCCATAAAGCGGCGCACAAACTTTTCCCAGCCTGCAATATTTTGAATTTCATCAATGAGAAAAATTCTCCGGTCGCCAAACAATTCCGCCAGCATCAAGAATAGATCATTGAAATCTGCTACCTGAAATCCTAAAAACCGGTCATCTTCAAAATTTAGATAATAGAAAGCCTCATTGCCCAGCCTGTGTGCCATTTGCGCCAGTAGCGTCGATTTGCCAACCCTGCGCAATCCCGAAATAATGATCGCATGCGGCGCCTTTAAAGCAGCTTCAACCTGCGCTAAACGGCTGCGAACAATCCCGGTATCCCGTGCCCAGAACGTTTCGAATTGTTCCAACAACATTGCACGTAACTGATCACGCGACCATCGAAATTTCCAAATGTTTTCATTCATAATGAAATAATACAGCAAATAGTTTTCATTGTCAATGAAAACTATTTTTAATATAACTTTGGATGACTTTGCGTTACAGAAACCTGTGAAATCTTTCGTTCTTTTCACTCACAATGCAATACAATACCAGAAGGTTTTCATTCGCAGTAAAAACCTTTCATCATCCTTTTTTGAACCTTTTCTCCCCGCCCGGGTACATAGACTCGGACAGGGCAATATGACAACCAATGTACTGGCAAAAGATATCCCGCACAAGAAACACACCCAAACCCTCAGGGTCGAATCAATGAACGTTGATGCGCCCGAAATGCAACTGGTGCGCCGCATGGCAGCCAACGACCCGGCCGCGCTGGAAGAACTGTACGCGCTGTATGGTCAGCGGTTGTACGCCTATGCCGTGCGCCTGACCGGCGACCCCGCCCGGGCGGAGGACGTGGTGCAAGATTGCCTGGTGGCGGCCTGGAAGGCTGCCGGGCGCTTCCGGGGCGAGGGCCGCGTGATCGCCTGGCTGCTCAGCATTGTGCATCACACCGCGCTCAAGTCGCTGCGCCGCCCCACCTATGAAATCAGTGAAGCCATGCAAGAAACCCTGCCCGCGGCGGACGCGCCGCTGGAGGAACAGGCACAGCGCAGCCAGCAGGCTCACCGGGTGCGCGAAGGCCTGCAAAATCTTTCGCCCGAGCACCGCGCCGTGCTGGAGCTGGTTTTCTACCAGGGCATGAGCCTGGAAGAGAGCGCGCAAATTTGCCGCTGCCCGGTCGGCACCATCAAAAGCCGCCTGAATTATGCCAAAGCCGCCCTGCGCGGTGTGCTCACCCGCGCCGGCATCAACGGGGAGGATGTGAAATGAACGAACACGAGCAAATGAATGAACTGCTGCCCCTGTATGCCGCCGGCGGGTTGGATGAAAAACAACGCCGCCAGGTGGCTGCCCACCTGACCCGGTGCCCCCAATGCCGGGCTGACCTGGAACTGTGGCAGGCGGTGGGTGCACAAATTCGGGCACAAAACAGCGCGCTGCAAGCCCCGGCCGGCCTGGCCAATGCCGCCCTGCAAGAATTGGAAGTTGAAAAAGTAACCTATTCCAGCGGTCACCCGGCGAGAATGTGGCAATTGCTCAAAATGCAGGCCATGTTGGTGCAAAAAGAATTGTGGGCGGTTTCAGCCGTGGCAATCGGCATCGGCTTTGTGATGACGGTGGATGTGAAAAGTGTCGCTGTGCTGCAAACCCTGGCGCCGCTGGCTGCCGCTGCCGGCATGGCCGCCCTTCACCGCCCTGAAGACGACGCTGCGCTGGAACTGGCTTTATCTACCCCCACCTCGCCGCGGCTGGTTTTGCTGGCGCGCCTGGCGCTGGTGTTCAGCTATGACCTGGTGCTAACCCTGCTGGCCAGCCTGGGGCTGACCGGATTTTTCCCGGCGGT
>CAZOKH010000046.1:0-21424 GCA_964580315.1 uncultured Anaerolineaceae bacterium
GCCGATTTTTTCTGGTCAGGTTGAACAGTTTTTACTGCCCTTACACGGTGATAGGCTTCGATCCAATCAGCCAGCCGGCGCTCTTCATCGGCAATTTTATCCTGGGTCTGTTTATAATCCTGTTCTGTCATGCGTTTGAAAATTTCACGTTGAACCTCATTGGGATTATAGACATTGTCAAAGGTCAGTTCAGTTTCACCAATTTTAATCCGCACTGTCCCAAAATTGAGAATTAAGCCCAATATTCCCAGCCGCTCAAATGAAATGCTCAAGATGTTCCTCAGCGGCGCTGACCGGCGCTGTTCATGCCCGAGCGGCTTTTTGTTCACATCCACCACCTGGTCATCGGTAACCATGTAATAATCGTAACGCCAGTCCAGATATTTATACCCCCACCAGACTGCCAGTACCAAATCACACAATCCCACAAATGCAAGCGCCCCACCAACGGACATGAATAATGTCCAGCGGGCAATGCGCGCGATTAAAAAGACTTGCAAAACGAGAAAAAGAACTGTGGGAATCCAGATCCTGGCAAGCAAAATATACCAGTGGGTGCGGTAGGTTATCGCTCCGCCGACTTCAAACCGCAGTTGGAACATGTTGGCAAGCAAATTCAAGATAGTGTTCAACTGCGCATTCTGATCGGTTTTGACCTGCCCAACTGATTTGGGCGGCGGAGCTTCACGCGTTCCAATTCGCTGGCCTATTACGGTTTCCAGCCGCTCAAGTTTTTCCTCCCTGGCAATTCCCGAACGCGATCGGAACCATTCGGCATTTAAGAAATCCTCCACCAGTTCAGGATGCCGCAAATCAGGCAAAACAATCAACCCGGCATACGTGCGTACAATGACATCTCCGTAAGACAGCCAGCGCCCCAGCAGGCTGGTTTCAGACGTGATGGAAAGAATTGCATTCAAAGGCGCTTCGTGGCGGCTGTCGTATAACATCACAATTCTTTCCTGGAATAGCACACGTTCACTGGTGACAATGGAAAAATCATTCCGCCAGTCAACCATATCCCACAACACCCACAATGCCAGCCCCACCAGGGTTAACCCCAAAACGACCACGGGAACAACTATATCCCTGGCATTGGAAAGCCACATCAATATGATTGAGAGAAAAATCGTTCCCGATAATGCCGGAAGGATCAGGCGCACAATCAAAAGAATGGGATGCCTTCGGCCAATGAAATAGATCGCCTCGTTTTTATCACGCCAGGGCAGGTTAACGCGCAGCGCCAGTTTATGAGCATCATACAACATCCATAACGACTCAGCCAGGTTGGGAATTTGCGCACACAGGTCTTCGAATTGCTCGCGACCGATGGTCAGCAAAGTCAAATCTGAAGCAGCCACAGCCTGCAAGCTGTGCCGTCCCCCTTCTTCAAGCATATCAAACCCCAAAAAATCGCCAATGCGCAGCTTCCAGAGAGGCTTACTTTCTTCGTTTTCCAGGTTGCGATAGTGAAGCTGCACAGAGCCGCCCAGCACCAAGAACAGGGTGTCGGCAGCCGTTCCCTCTTCATAAACAATCTGTCCCTGGTCAAAAAAAGCCGTGCCAAAATGATCAGCTACAATTTCCAATTGAGCCGGATTTAATTTCCGAAAAGGGAAAACCGCTTTCAATACGTCCAAGATTTGAAGACGGGTGACTGCCATGGCTTAAGTATATTCCCATCTTTAAGTTCTGCAAATTATTTAAAAAAATTGCATGAGATGGATAAATGAATCCTTTCTCATGCAATCTGGTTGCTTTTCAAAATGGTTGTATCAATCAGGATTCAGCCGGCTTACCCTCAATGGTGACCTGAGATTTTGCAGGCCGCGTTTCCTTTTTGTGCGTCGATCCTTCAGCCCGGGTGAAGGTGATTTTATCTTCATCATCCACGTCCACCAGGATGAAATCACCATTGCTGAACTCACCAGACAATAACCGGATGGATAATGGGCTTTCAACGTACTTTTGCAGCGCCCTGCGCAATGGACGGGCGCCAAAATCGGTATCAAAACCTTCTCGCGCCAGCCAGTCCACGGCTTTCTCGGTGAGGTCCACTTTCAACCCGTTTTCATTCAGCCGCTCCGAAACCTCGTGCATTTGCAGCCGCACAATCTTGCGCATGTCATCCATGCTGAGTGATGAGAACATGATGATTTCATCGATGCGGTTCAAAAACTCGGGACGGAAGGTTTCTTTCAAGGCTTTGTCGATCTTGTCATGTTCCTGACGTTCTTCATCGGTGCCATTCTTGCGCAGGAATCCCAATGTTCCGCCGCGGCGGACAAATTCAGTGCCCAGGTTGCTGGTCATAATCAAAACCGTATTGCGAAAATCCACCGTGCGTCCCTGACCATCAGTCAATCGTCCGTCGTCCAAAATTTGCAGCAGCGAATTCCACACCTCTGGATGCGCTTTTTCAATCTCGTCGAACAAGATTACCCGGTATGGACGGCGGCGGACCGCCTCGGTTAACTGGCCGCCTTCTTCATAGCCAACATAACCAGGAGGAGCGCCAAACATGCGCGACACCGCATGCTGCTCGTGATACTCGCTCATATCCAGGCGTACCAGCGCATCTTCATCGCCAAACAGGAATTCAGCCAGCGCTTTAGCCAGCTCGGTTTTTCCAACGCCCGAGGGACCGATGAAAATGAACGAACCAACCGGCCGCCGCGGGTCTTTCAACCCCGAACGCGCCCGGCGAATGGCATCTGAAATGGCGCCAATGGCTTCTTCCTGTCCAATGATGCGCTCTTGCAGGCGCTGCTCCATGGTCAGCAGACGTTCTGCTTCGGTTTCCATCATCTGGCTCACCGGGATACCCGTCCATTGTGCAATCACCTGCGCAATGTCGTTTACATCCACCACTTCATCCAGTTTATGTTCCGCTTCCCACTGATCACGCAGCTCGTTGAATTCATCTTCCAGGCGCAACCGGTCTGACTTCATACGCGCGGCGCGTTCATAGTCGCGTTCCAGGCCTGCCTGCTCTTCCTCAGCCGTCAGGCGGTCAATTTCTGATTTCTTTTCCTTCAAATCTGCCGGCAAGGAATACAAAGCTACACGCAGCTTGGCGGCTGCTTCATCCATCAGGTCAATTGCCTTGTCGGGTAAATGGCGGTCGGTCACATAGCGCGCTGACAAGCGGGCGGCCGAAACCAGCGCGTCATCTGAAAAATGCACCTTGTGGTGCGCCTCATAGCGATCGCGCAATCCCTTTAACATTCCAATGGTGTCTTCCACCGAAGGCTCGCCCACAAACACCGGTGCAAACCGCCGTTCCAGGGCCGCGTCTTTTTCAATGAACTTGTGATATTCATCCAGTGTGGTGGCGCCCACGCATTGCAGTTCACCGCGCGCCAGCGCCGGTTTCAACATATTGGAAGCATCCATGGCGCCCTGTGCCGCACCCGCCCCCACCACAGTGTGCAATTCGTCAATAAACAGGATGACTTCTCCTGCGGCGCGTTGTATCTCTTCCAGAGCAGCTTTTAGGCGCTCTTCGAATTCACCACGAAAGCGGGAACCGGCAATCATGGCGCCCAGGTCAAGCGAAACCACCCGTTTACCCATCAAAATTTCAGGGATATCATTGGTGGCAATTTTTTGCGCCAGGCCTTCCACAATGGCAGTTTTACCAACGCCGGCTTCCCCAATCAATACCGGGTTGTTCTTGGTGCGGCGCGAAAGAATTTGCATCACCCGCAAGATTTCATTATCGCGCCCAATCACCGGATCGAGTTTGCCCTCACGCGCCAGTTGGGTCAGGTCGCGTGAGTATTTCTCCAGTGTGCGGTAGCGGGTTTCTGCCTGCGGATCGGTGACGCGCTGCCCGCCGCGCATTTGAATGATGGCGTCATACACCCGATCACGCGTCAGCCCCGCACCTTCCAACAACCTGGCAGCCGGCGTATTGCGTTCGGTCAAAATGGACAGAAACATATGTTCCGTCGAAATATATTCATCTTTCAGGCGGTTGGCTTCTTCATTTGCCAGGTCGATGATTCGCTTAACCCGCGGGGTAATGAAAATTTGCCCGGCACCGCCGCCGAAGATGGCTGCTTTGGGGCTGGTTTTGAGTATGTAATCCAGGCGCTCCGAAATTAATTGCGGATCAACTTTTAATATCTCCAGGATCTGCGGTACTGCCCCCTGGGGCTGTTCAATCAGCGCCAGCAAGATATGCTCAGTGTCAATCTGATTATGACCATAACGCTGTATGATCTCAGCGGCACGTTGAGCAGCTTCTTGTGCGCGTTCGGTAAATCGATCAAATCGCATCATACGAATTTTTCCTCATACCCGTTATTCAAACATTCAACAAATCCATTATATCATTCGCCAATTTAAAGAGTGCTAAGGCCTTTTGTAATCCAAGAAACCCGCAGCCGTCATCCCATCATAACCGCTCAATCTTAGAATAATATAAACATGTCATCAGTTGAGAAAAACCTGCTTTATCAAAACGAAATGATCCATTTCAAGTTAAAATAGGTTTGTGACCATTACTCAGGTAAACACCACGCATATCCAAAAATTGGATGTCAATCGCGAACTCAATGAAGTGGCCGACCTCATCGAGTTGTGTTTCGGCAGTCAAATGGACGCGGACGGCTGGCGCTATCTGCGTAATATTCGACGCGCCGCCAATGACCGCGAATTGGTGCGCTGGATTCCAGGATGCGGCGAGCATGTGTCCTATCCGCTTTTTGGATACGTGTGGAAAGAAGACAACAAAATCATCGGTAATTTGAGTTTGATTCCCATTTATCGGGAGAATGAATGGCGGTATCTAATCGCCAATGTTGCCGTTCATCCACTACACCGCCGCCGGGGAATTGGCAAGCAACTCACCATTCGCGCTCTGCGCCACATCAGAGAACACAACGTGGCATCTGCCTGGCTGCAAGTGCGCGATAATAATCCAGGCGCCATTCAACTCTATAAATCGTTGGGGTTTGTGGAACGCGCCCGGCGCACCGCCTGGCTTCAGGAAATTGCGCCCAAACGTTCCACCGAGATGCCCGACCATGTGCAAATTACCGCCCGATTAAACCAGGACTGGGAACAACAATCCGCCTGGTTGACCGCTGCCTACCCGAGGGAAGTATCCTGGAACTTGCAATTTGAACGCGACCGTTTTGCCCCCACCATGTGGAAACGATTCATCCGGATTTTAAACGGGGAAGAGACAAGGCAATGGGCTGTTCGAACCAGTCAGGAGCTCCTGGGAGTGGCTATTTGGGAACCGACCAACATCCACGCCGACACAATCTGGATTGCCGCCAACCCGCTGCATGAGACAAAAGCCGTGCTGGCGCTGCTGGCACGCGCCCGGGAACAAACCGGCGTCATGCGCCCGCTCAGCGTTAACTACCCTGCCGGCAAAGCCGAAGAGGCCTTTCAAAAAGCTGGTTATGACCCGCTAAATACACTCATCTGGATGGAACAACGGTTCATACGAGCATACTAATCACTTGCGAGGAAAAACAATGAAAAAATTTATTATCCGGTTATTAATCAACGCCGTGGCGTTGTATGCAGCCATTTACTTGATCAACGGGATTCACCCGCAGGCCAACAACTGGCTGTCGCTGCTCTGGCTGGCATTGCTGTTTGGTGTGGTCAATGCAGCCCTGAAACCCATTCTGACGGTGGTCGGATGCCCGTTCATCGTGCTGACACTGGGATTGGGAGCACTGCTCATCAATGCGCTCCTGTTCTACCTGGCTGGCCGCATTGGGCAGGCATTCAACATTGGCTTCACCGTAGATGGTTTTATGCCGGCATTCCTGGGTTCGCTGGTGGTCAGTGTTGTCAGTTTCATCTTGAATTCAATCTTCCGGGAAGAATTGCGAGAGAACTGATTTTTTCAATCCGATTGATCCCAACCCGCAACTTTTTTTGTTTTCCTGCGTAGATTGTTATAGATCATACGGAGGTTAATATGGATAGCAAAAAACTGTATCGCAGTCAAAATGATAAAATGATTGCCGGTGTTTGTTCCGGCCTGGGACACTTCTTTGGGATAGATCCAACCGTCGTGCGCCTGTTGTTCGTATTCACCGCGCTGCTGGGCGCCTCATCCATCCTGGTTTACATCGTCTTGTGGATTGTGGTTCCACCCGACGTTGAACCAGTCACCACCTACATCCCGCCGCAGGCGCCCTCTGCTCCACCCGAGCAGCCGCCCGAACCACCGGCTGAATAAGAAACGAAAAACAGGAGCAGAAAAAACTGCTCCTGTTTTATTTCATTTTGACCCGCTTTATTGCGGCATGGTAAAGCGCATCACCCGGTCGCTGCCCGCATCAGTGACCCAAACCCTGCCCATCGAATCGGCTGCTGCGCCGCTCGGCATGGTCAGGCTGTCACCGCTGTCCTGGAATTCACCCCAGGCGCGCTTGAAAATGCCCTGTGCGTCAAATTCCACCACCCGCATCCCTTCAGGATCGCACACAAACACGTTACCGCTGGCATCCACTGCCAGGTAGGGCTTGTTGTCAATCGACTGGCCGAACCAGCCGTAGAACTCGATGGCGCGCACCGGGATAAAGGTATCGGTTTCAGGTACCGGTGAGAAGACCTGGACGCGCTGGTTCCAGGTATCAGCCACATACACCTTGCCGTCCGCATCAACCGCAATACCCACCGGTTCGTCCAATTCTCCCAGGTTCAAGCCTGCTGCGCCAAACTGCGACAGGAATTGGCCGTTGCTGTCAAACACCACAATCCGCTTATTCCCGGTATCGGTCACAAACACTCTCCCGCTCGGATCAACCGTCACATCACGCGGGCCCCAGAATGCGGTCGGGCTTTCACCTTGCCCGGATGTGCCCCACATGGTGATAAATTCACCATCCGGCGAGAATTTCTGAATCCGGTAATTCCAGGTATCTGCCACATACACCGAACCATCTGGCCCAACTGCAATGCCCCACGGCTCATTAAATGTGCCGCCAGGAGCATTCCCAGAGCCCACATCGGCGAAGGTACCCCAGGTGTTGATCAATACACCATTTTCATCAAAATGCTGAATGCGATGATTCTTGGTGTCGGCAACATAGACAGAATTATCTCCGGCAGCGGCAATATCCCGCGCCCCGCTGAATTGCCCTGGCATGCTGCCGGTGGAGCCGATGATGAAATCGGGTGAAATTGGCATCATGCCAGCTTCATACGGATCAGTTTCCACCTCTTCAACAACAGAGGGCGCCGCGCCGTAATTCCAAATTTGCGAGATGATGTCTTTGCGAATGTAGAAATTCATCCGGCTGCTGGGCTGCCAGTTTTCGAGGGTGAAATTGGCGTTGTTGGTCAGCGCAGCATATTCGCGGTAATCACGGTTCAACCAGATATCAAAGATGGCTGCCCGCATCTTGGAATCTTTAATGGCGTTCCAAATACGTTCCCCGGTCAGATTGTAGTAATCCTGGTTGGGCCACCACAGGCGCACATATTCAAACTTGTTGAAGTTTGATTTAACAATCGGGTCCATCTTGGTGCGCGTGGTATCTCCCGCGATGATCACAGGTACATCTTTCAGGTCGCGGGTCGGTTTGTCGGTGTACCAGCGTTTGTTGGGATAATCACGCAAGTACCACCAGTAAGGATACAAGGCATCATTGTCATAAGCCACTTCCAGGTCAAGGCCGCCGGTAGTGCGCCGCGAAATCTCTTCAACCTGCGCCAGCACTTCTTTGGGCGCGGCTGATGCATGCGCATACACCAGGTATTCTTTGGCATTGTCATAATTGATAAAGGATGCCATGTAGGCAGCCCGCGTCGTGAGCACTGCCAGCAGCGTAAAACACAAAACACCCGCCATGCTGACCACTTCTCCCGGGCGCCAGTCCCGCAAGAAATAATACAAGCCGCCTCCGCTTGCCAGGGCTGCCACAAAAGTCAGCAAGAAGGTGCTGGTGGCTTGCAGTTGTTCCAGTGTCTTCCCCTGGAAGGGCGCTTGATCTCCCAACAGGTTTCCCAGCACACCCAGGGTGCTCAACAGGAAAATGATTCCCAGCAAGAGAATCAGTAAACCTCGCTGGTTGGTCAATTTCTTCCAGGGAGCAATGTCCAGCAAGTAACCAATTCCCCACCCGCCAGCCAGGATTAATGGCAAAGCCACATGCACGGTTAACCACGGCATTTTTTCGCCGGCAATGCTGTAAGCAATCAGGCTGGAAATGGACCAGAAAATCAGCAAAGACAGGGTTGGAATGCCTTGGGGTTTGCTATCGACATCCCCAGTTTTGACCTGATCATTGTCGTCTGCCGGTGATTCGCCAGGAACGGTGATGAATTTGCGTCGGCGAACGCCAAAATAGACCGCCAGCAGGGTTCCCAGGGCTGCCATGTATTCATAGATGGGCACCTGGATAGCCGCATAGTAATACCAGGGTTGTTCACCCCGATTGACGCCCTGCTGTGACAGCCAGTACCCTAGCGCACCCACCAACCCGGTGAAGAAACCCTGCCCGTTGGTGAAGATGGTGGTGTAAAAAACGATAAAGATGGCATAGAACACCACTGCATGAATCAACCACTGGCGCGAGTTCCACCACAGGCCGATTAACGTGGCAGCGATAGTGAAAACCATCACAAAGATACCCGTCTGCATGACACCTTTTGAGCTGTAGTCCAGCGGGTCCCAACCCACAATCTTCACGGGGAAAGCGCTCAACAGCGGCAGGATGAGTGTGCCGACCAGTATGAGTATATTGAATGAACGCAGCGAACGGATTTTCTCCCAGCCCAGCTTTCGAACAACAAAAACAACCGCAACAATGCCAATTATGATCGCTGCTGCCAGGCAGGCTACCACACCCAAAAATAGCGGGCTGGCCGAAGCATGCGCCAGGAAACCACCCGGCAGCGCAGTGGGGGCGTCTTCTATGGCCGGGGCTTTTTGCTCCGCTTCCAAAACTGCCAGGGCAAGTGCGGTTCCCAGCAGGGCAAAACTGCCCAGCATCAACCCGGCAAATTTCTTCCGGTCTGAAGAAACGTCCCATTCAAGACGCTGAATCTCTTCCAACAGCAAAACACCCACAAATAACAAAAACTGGGCAGTGTAAATGTAGGCGGTTTCTTTGATACAAAAATGCAATGAGGTCGAAATGGTAACCAGGAAAAGGGAAAGCCGGTCGCCGCGTTCCAGGTAGCGCAGCAGTCCATAAAGCAAAACCACTCCAATCAATTCGATAAATCCCTCATTGCGGGTATAGCGGCCGTAAAACAGCATGAAAGGCGAAATGGTGAAAAGCAAACCGGCTGCCAGGGCACCCTTCCTCCCCAGGTAGCGGCGAAAGCCGAACAAGACAAACACCACCGCCACCGTGCTGAAAATCGCTGCCGGCACGCGCGAACTAAAATCATCATCCCCCAGCAGAAAATAGGAAAGCGCCACAACATGAAATTGAAAAGGCCCATGCGTAACCGGGTCATGCCGGTAACCGTTGCCCTGGTACATTTCCCAGGAAGGCACCACGTGATTCACCTCGTCATGGCTCATCACCCGGAGGTCCAGTTGATAAAATCTCGAGAAAACCGCCATCAGGATGATGAGAAATGCCAGGACGTTTTCGACGCTAAGCCTGGGAATTATGGATGAAATCGAACGATCCATCCATGAAGATGCGTCATTACGCTCGTTTTCAATCATGCATTTTTCTTTCTTATAGAAACCTGTTTAGGATACTTCGGATAGATTATTCTTTGATTACTTCAGCCGATAAATAGACTTCATACACCTTTATATTTTGCGGATTGTAAAAACCCCAGTACGATTCAAATTTTCCTATTCCACGCGGAGCAAAGGCTGCCATGAAAAACTCAAATTTTTCTCCCGGCTTAACAGCGCGGTCAACCTCAAGAGAACTGACCGTGCTGCATTGTTCCCCGCCAATGAATTTCAAGCGGTAACCCGGCCCCCAGGTTGTTGAACCGGTATTGATCAATGTAAAAGCCAGGGAAAATGAATCGCCAGGGTAAAACGTTTTACCATCTGCCGGCATCTGGCTGGAATAACCTGCACTGTCGCCTGCTTTATTTCCACCCTGGTCAGAGGATGAAGGTGCAGCCGGCACAGCCGAGGTCGGTACACTCACACCGCTGGCAGGAGTTCCCACACCAGCAGCGCCCACTGTGGGCAGCGACAGCGTTGCGGTGGGCGCCACGGTTTCAGTGGGCGTGGCAGAAGGTTCGGGCGTGGCTGTGCTGGTGGGCAGGCTGGCTGCCGTGGCCGAAAGCTGGGCACTGACCGTTTGTGCCGCCTGGGTAAAAATCATATTTGGGTCAACTGTGGGCTGCTGACTACCCCCACAGGAAGAGAGTAATCCAGCGACAACCACCATTGTGATCCAGAATAATGATTTGTTCTTCTTCATTTCATCCTCCAAAATGGTATTCCAAAGAGAAATCGAATTATACCATTGAGAAAATTGACGAAATTAGTTTAGACTTCTATACTGATATATATTTCAGCAGCAAGGAGCCTCCCATTATGCCCCTCTCATTCTCACGCCGCAACCTCACTTTTGCCTTACTATACTTCGCCCAGGGTGCGGTAATGGCCTACTTCACCGCCCTCAATTCATTATACTTATTATCCTTTAACCTATCCATGCAGCAAATCGGCATTATTGGCGCCATCGCCATGATCCCATTTATTCTAAAAATCTTCCTGGGCATGATCAGCGACCGCTTCAATTTCCTGGGGTTGGGCTATCGCAAGCCATACATCCTGCTGGGGCTGATGGTTCAATGCCTGTGCCTGATCGCAGTTCCCTTTGTGCATCCCGGCAGCCAATTCTGGTTGTTCGCCTTGCTGGCCTTTCTCACCATGACCGGCATGGCTTTGTACGACACAGCCACCGACGGACTGGCGCTGGACACAACACCGCTGGAAGAACAAGGCATCATTCAGGGATTCATGGTGGGTGGACGGGCAGCCGGTGTGGTCATCGTTTCAGCAACCATCGGACTGTTGGCTGATAACGCCTCCTGGCACATGGCTTTCTGGCTGCTGGCTGCGCTTTCTTTGGCCCCCATGTTCCTGGTTTCAACAATGAATGAATTCAATCACAATGCCGGGCAAAGTTTTGAGTGGAAAGCCTTCTCTGCCTTCAATAACCGCTCCATCCTCTCATTGGCGGGGCTGGGCATCCTCTACTCGTTTGTCATCTACGGCGCCAACCAGATTGTGAATCCTTACCTGCAAAAAGTGTTCAACATCTCCATCACCTCAGCCGGTTTTCTCACCACCCTGTGGGGTATTGGTGTGATTATTGGCGGTTTGTTGTGCGGATGGTTGACCAAAACCATCGGACAGCAGCGCTCTGTGCAATTTGCCGTAGTTCTCTCCCTGGTATCCATCCTGGCATTGTCCATTTCGCTTAATCCAATACTGGCCTGGTTGATGGTGGTCATTTTCGGCATCGCCTTTGGGTTCTACGAAACCATCTATTTTGCCCTGTGCATGCAGCGCACCGATCCGCGCATTGCCGCATCCATGTATTCCATTTTGATGGCGGTTGCCAACATTGGAACCGGCGTGAGCATGGCTGTGGTGGGCGGGTTGGTTGATTCGGTTGGTTTTTCATTCACCTTCATCTTCCTGGCAGCGTCAAACCTGGTTGCCATTCCCCTCATCGCCGTCATCTTTTCAAGCAAAAGCCATCCCCAAACCAGTCCCCTCATGGAAGAGTAGTCAAGACCCTGAAGGTTTCAGAAAACGCTTTTTTTGCAGGTGAGATTTCTTGGAAATGTCAGTATTGTTTCGCAGAAACGCATATTTAACCTTTAGGGTCTCATTCATTTTTCAACGACCTCAGAAAAAATATGCTTCGGTTATATAATGAAAATATGACAAACAAATCCATAAATACCATTTCAACGTTGGTTTTTGACTGGGGAAACACCCTGATGCGGGTTTTTCCAGATCAAACCGGGCCCATGGCTGCCTGGTCAAAAATCGCGGCAGTCGAATCTGCACATGAAATGCTTTCCAGTATCCACGGCAAATATCAACTCATTCTCGCTACCAATGCCGCCGATTCCACTGCCGTTCAGGTGCAAAAAGCCCTGGAACGGGTGGGACTCGATCAGTACGGCTTGAGGATATTCACCTCGCACGAGCTGGCCTGCCGAAAACCTGACATCCAATTTTTTCAAACCATTGAAGATCTTTTGCACGTTGAACCGCAAAACATTTTGATGGTTGGCGACGACTACCGCAGCGATATCTTTGGCGCTGTGCAGGCTGGCTGGCGCACAGCCTGGTTTAACAGCGAATTCCAGCCGGCGCCGGGGCATTTTCCGCAATGCAACGCTGAAATCTACACCCTGGATGAGCTTCCCACAGCCCTTGAAAACCTGGCTGCCCTACCCGATTATTCCACCTGCCTGTTATGGCTGCAGCGATTCAATGTTTCAATGGGGTTATTCCAACACGTCAGCCTGGTGGCTGCCATTGCCTATCAACTGGCTTTGTGGCTGCGCGCTCGCGGTGAGCCGATATCTCCCATGACGGCGCATCGCGGCGGCTTGCTGCACGATTTGACCAAGCTGGCCAAAGAAACCTTCCCCGATGAGTTGGATCACGGCGCCACGGCCGCCCAGGTATTATTTGCTTATGGCTATCCACAACTGGCTGAAATCGCTTTGCGCCATCCTCTCTTTTGCCTGACCGACCCTGAACGCAAACCGCATGGCTGGGAACAAAAAATTGTTCATCTGGCCGACAAGCTGGCCGAGGGCATCTCCCTGGTCACGGTTGATCACCGATTAAAATCCCTGGCATCCCGCTATCCGCAGCACGCCGATCAGATATCCAGCATTACCCCCGCCGTGTTCGACTTGCAAGCTGAAATCTGCGATCGGCTTGGCTGGCAGCCTCCATCACTCCCCGACCGTTTACAGGAAGCCATCTATCAAAAATAGCGTTTTTTTCTCTTTCAACCGGCAAAGCAATCTAAGAGTAAGCCAAAAAAGATGTTATTGCTTCGCTCGCTGCGCTCACTAGCAATGACATCTTAATTATCCTGAACTTACGTTACGAACAAAGTTAAGACGATAGATTGAAATAGTTATATATTGCCCGGGATAGATTGGACACCAGCGTATTAACCGGATCGAAAACCAGTTGTACCGGGTGATACATATAAATGGTCAAGATGTAATTGCCCCCAGGAGTATAGATAACTCCCGCATCACCCATGGCGTGCAGCAAACCGTCAAATTCTGTGATCCAACCGTGTTTATTGGCGCTGCGTGTGCCATCCGGCAATCCCGCCTGGATCAAAACACCGATACGGTTCTTGGCCAGGTAAGATAACATGAGCTGGCATTCATTCTGGCTGATTTCACCCGGGAACACCGCGGACAATGTTCCCCCGCCGGTTTCCGAGCATTGATACAAATCGTCCAACAACATGCCCATTTCAGTGGCTGTGGTTTGATTGTATGCATCTGGATTGGTAGATACATCCAGGCGTTTATTCGCCGGGGTTTCAATCCGCTGCAACAACGGTGCGCCCTGGTAAAAATAGCCTGCCAGGAACGTATTTTTCAATCCCAACGCCCGCATATCATCGGTAAGCTGCAGCGGTCCCAGGTTCTGATCCATCACCATTTCCATCAACCGGTCGGCAGGGTCATTCTCTGACCTTTCGATCATTAATTCAACCATCTCCGTAACGGATGTCGGAGCCGGTTCAGATACCCTGCGATAGGTTGAGATCATAATGGGAATTTTCATCGTGCTGGCTGCAGTGAAAGCCACATCCGGTGAAATATTCTCCCCGCTTTGATAGGCAAAGTGCAGCTCCTGGCGTGTTTGCAAATCCATCAAGTAAATCTCAGTCAACCCGTCAAAGCCCGACACATCAATGATCTGGTGCAGCAAGATGGATAGATTGTCGAGTGAAGGGCGTGGAGATGAAACCTCGCTAAAAGTCAAATTAACCACGCGGTTGGAAGGGGATTTCAGCGCATCTTCCAAAAGAACCACTGCCCGGTTGATGTCCAACACCTTGCCGGGGTCTCCCGACTCAAAATTGCTGGTGCCGGGAACCGGTTTTGCCTCTGTTGGCTGTTGATCATAGCGCACAGCAATTTCATTCTTCAGATATTCGCGCATACGCTCATCAGAAATCTTTGCACTCAAGGGGACTTCTTTTGGTGTAGGAAGTTGATTCCATAAATAATTCCAATAAGCCACCCAGAACGGCTGTGTGATGCGCTGCAAGTCAGCCGCCGTCATCATCGATTCCAAATCAAGCTCAAAACCCAGCACCTGGGGCTTAATCTGGATCACAGCATCGCCGTAATGAACTTCAACAGGAATGAAATAGGCCTGGGTTAATCGCTCTGCCGCCTGCTGTTGATCCAACCCGCCCACCGGCACACCGCCAATAATCATGCCTGGCGGCAGGGTTGATCGCAACCGGCTGTAAGTGACCAGTTGAACAACCAGCAACAATACGGATGAAAAAATCAATCCGATCGATATCCAGCTTAGTAAGGAAAGAAAACCTCTTTGACGCACAAATCACCTCATCTGGCCGATTGCCATTGGAAGATTTTACCGCAGTTTTCATGGATGCGTCTTCCCTTTGCGAATGAGAATAATCCATTAACACTTCAATTGACATCTATCCAGCGCGTGATTATACTTACTCATCAAATTGTCTGGGAATCTTTGTTCCTGAATTTTTTCGCACCGAGCGACATTTTTCCAGATTAACTGTCTGAAAATCCCATTGAGGAGGTTCGTTTTGAAAAAAGCTGTCATAACCGGCATTACCGGTCAAGATGGTTCCTATTTAGCTGAATTACTTTTATCGCAGGGATATGAAGTGCATGGCCTCATTCGCCGCGCCAGCACTTTCAACACCGGTCGCATCGACCACATCTATCACGATCCTCATGTCAATGGAGAAAAGGTTCCGCTATTTTTACACTATGGAGACCTCTCCTCTCCGCAGACCATGCTGGACATCATTTATGAAGTCAAGCCCGAAGAAGTGTATCACCTGGCTGCCCAAAGCCACGTGCGGGTCAGCTTCGACATGCCTGAATACACGGGCGATGTTACCGGCCTGGGTACCACCCGCATCCTGGAAGCCATCCGCAAAAGCGGGCAAAAGATTCGTTTCTACCAGGCTTCATCCAGTGAAATGTTCGGTTCGGCTGCCCCACCGCAAAGCGAAGCCACCCCCTTCCAACCGCAAAGTCCCTATGCCGCCGCCAAAGTGTATGCCTATTGGATTACCAAAAATTATCGGGACGGGTACGGGTTGTTTGCCTCTAACGGCATCCTCTTCAACCATGAATCCCCCCGCCGTGGAGAGACTTTTGTAACACGCAAAATCACCCGCGCCCTGGCAAACATTAAAGCCGGAAAACAAAAGAATCTCTTTTTGGGCAACCTGGACGCCAAACGCGACTGGGGCTACGCTCCCGATTACGTGGCTGCCATGTGGAAAATGCTGCAATGCGATGCCCCCAATGACCTGGTGATTGGCACCGGTGAAGCGCATTCGGTTCGCGAATTTCTGGACGAGTCCTTTGGTTATGCAGACATGGACTGGAAAGAATATGTCAAAATCGATCCGCGCTACTTCCGCCCGACCGAGGTTGATTATCTTTTAGCCGATTACAGCAAAGCCGCCAAAATCTTAAATTGGGAACCGCGCGTCTTCTTTAAAGACCTGGTTCGCGTTATGGTTGATGCCGATCTCGAACTGGCCGGCTTGCCTTCACCGGGTGAAGGCAGCAAGATCCTGGAGAAACATCACGGCGCCTGGCACCGCTGGAAAGACCAGGTTTCCAGCATGGACGGCTCAAGAGGCTCTCACGAATAAATCTTATAAATCAAAAAAGAACCTTTCCAGGTTCTTTTTTGATTTTTTATCGATAGATTGAGTAAGTGTTTAGCACTTGATCGGCATACTGGTAGCCCATATCTCTCGGCCCATATGATTTTAAGGCTTCCCTTAAATCGCCATACTTGTTAATCAAACCGGCAATCATTTCAGTTCCATATTGAATGTTATAGTGTGGATCAAACAATTCTTGCATCGAGGGGCGATTGGTAAAACACGGACCGTTGATGCACATGAACGACGCCGCAATTCCATCCCTGGGCATCACTTGCATCAAGCCCACTGCCCCGCTGTGCGAATAGGCCTGCGCATCACCATTGCTCTCTTCCAGGATAATGGCGGCAATGAGATTGGGATCGAGCCTGTGGTGTGCACTCGCATCAGCGATAATATCACTCCATTGAAGAATGGATTGTGGATATTGGTTTGACAGGCCGGATTCTACATTTTCTTCTACAGCTTCTTCCTGATGATCTTGGGGCTCTTGTTTAACTTCTTCAAGCGCCTCCTGCTCAACTAATGGAGACATCTCAACTGATGACGCCAATACACTGGTTCCAGGACGAAGCAGCCATCCAGCTAGTCCAATAATAGTTAAACAACCTGCCAAAATACCGGGTAATACTGCGTGTCGTGGATTCATCTTTCACCTTTAGCCAAAACAATCTTGGGTTAGATGCCACTATTGTAGCACGCATGTTCTATTTATGCAATACTTGTTCTAGGATTTTTTACTGCAAGAAGAGCCAGGGATTTGCCTTGCCGTAGGTGTCGCTGCGCATCTCGAAGTGCAAGTGCGGGCCACTCGAATTTCCCGTCGAACCCATGGCTCCAATGGCGTCACCCTGGTACACATAAGAACCGCATTCCACATTCAACGTACTCAAATGCGCATACAGGGTTTGCCAACCGTTGCCGTGATCAATCACAACGGTATTCCCATAGCCCCAGTCATTCCAGCCGGCATAAACCACAACCCCGGAATCTGAAGCAAAAATGCCGTAACCAATTGCCCCGCCAATATCAATACCAAAATGGTTGGTTTCAGGTGAATAATCGTAACCGGAAATATAGCGTTCAACTGACGGCCAGACAAAAGTACCCGTCCCAATTGGGCCATCTGATACGGGACCACAGGCGCCCGGCCCCATGATTTTGGCAACCGCCGGATCGTCACGGGTGATCCGTGGAGCACTCCACGACACAAACTCACGTGTGCCGCCGGGCACCACCAGCCAGGTGCCTGCCGGAATATTGGGATTGGAAAAATCACCAATGGCGTTTGGATCAAGATGATTACCCTGCCAGTTAATAATCGTTTCAGGTGAAACGCCGTAGTATTCAGCTACAGAATTCAATCCATCGCCGGCGTGCCACTCATAATATACGCCGTCCACAGGCAATATATTCAACTCGATGTCAGGCGCCAACCGGTGCGGATCATCTGCCAGCGTATAGTAATTTCCCCACAGGATTGTTTCAGGTTTCAGGTTGAATTTCTCAGCAATACCAAATATGGTATCGCCTTTTTCCACGATATATTTCATCACTTCAAAACGGGGGCGTGTTGGGAAAATGGTGTGCAATTGCGCCAGTCGCGCCACGCCGTCCACATAGGCGCCCGTATAGGGAAGCTGCATGGGTGGAGGATCAACTTGCGGCACAGGGGTAGGCAGGGTTTCAGCCTTCACCATCTGGTTTGTATCGCCAATTTCACCCTTTAGATAAAAAGATGACATCACCCACACCACAATCAGCACCAGTAAGACAGACACAACGCCTGTAGTGATGCGCAGCGCCACTTCTCCCAATCCCACACGCAACAAACCATCCCATATCTTATTCCAGGCACTTAAGGCCGATGGGCTGTTAGGAGTTGCTTCGGTTTCAAAATCTGTTTGGGATTCGGGAAGCCCCTGTGAAGATGTTTCGTCGGGGGGTAATGACATTCTTTATTTCACCTCGGCTGTCATCATATCATATCAACCAATAACGGTCAAGAAAAGGGGTATATCCCAAAAACTGTCAAGAGGGTAAAAAAACCTGTACTTAATTTATTTTAATCAGCAAACATGTTCATTTATCACAAGAAATTAAAAATGTCCGAAGGTATAATAAAACAACTTCGCTACTGAAAGGGAATATTCATTGAACGAAGATAAGCTGGAATATCTGGTTGGAAAAGAACTGATTAAAAATAAAATCAAAATCACTGTAGCCGAATCATGCACCGGCGGACTATTGAGCCATTTACTAACCAATGTGCCCGGATCATCTGAATATTACCTGGGGGGTATTATTGCTTACTCGTATGAAGCCAAAGAACGACTGCTCGGAGTGAATTACAACACGCTGTTCCGCTATGGAGCGGTCAGTTACGAAACAATCATTGAAATGGCGGATGGAGTGCGTAAAATTTTGTCCAATGACTTTCCCATAGCGAACACGGTGGGCATTGCCATCAGCGGCATCGCCGGACCCGGTGGGGGGCTCCCCGGCAAACCGGTTGGGCTGGTCTGGATTGGTTTAAGCACAAACGAAGGAAATTTTGGCTGGCGGTACCAATGGAATGGCAGCCGTGAGGAAAATAAAGCCCAATCCGCGCACCAGGCATTGAAATTATTGTATGATTACATGCAAGGATCGCTTCCTCCCGAAAACAACTACAATGATTGTCCCTAGACTTCATTGATTTGGTTGTTCGCTTTCAACAGGATTGAAAATGCGAAACTCAAACCAGTCACAAAAAAAGATTATCATCCTGACTGCTGACGCCGGGTTTGGTCACCGCAGCGCGGCAATTGCCATCAAAGCAGCCTTAGACGAATTGTCCAACGAGAAATGCCAGGTCGATATCATCAATCCCCTGGAAGATAAACGCACGCCGTTTTTCCTGCGCGACAGCCAGGAAGACTATGACCGCATTGTGCGCGAAATGCCAAAACTTTATCAACTGGGCTATGAAGCAACCGATGACACGGTTGCGACAGCACTTATTGAAGGCGGCGCTACCGTTCTACTCTATGAAGTCATGTGGGATATTTTAAAAAAGTACAAACCCGATGCAATTGTCACCACCTACCCGCTCTATCAGGCGCCGCTGACATCAGTTTTCGCCATTGAGCGTATGTCGGTGCCTTTAATCACCGTGGTAACCGACCTGGTTACCGTGCATCGTTTTTGGTTTCACAAACATACCGATGTCTTTGTGGTCCCCACCGATCCAGTCAAACAACTTGCACTTGACTACGGTGTGGATCCTCAAAAAATTCATCAAATTGGCATTCCAGTTCATCCAAATATTCATAATGAGCAGAGAACCCGGCTGCAGTTGCGTGAAGTTCTGGGATGGCGCACCGATTTTCCCACCATCCTGGCGGTGGGAAGCAAACGGGTTGAAGGCCTGATCGAGTCATTGAATATTGTCAACCATTTCGGCGCGCCCCTCCAACTTGTGGTCGTAGCAGGAAAAGATGAGCATCTCTATAAAAAACTTCAACAGGAAGTTGAATGGCATATCCCCACACACATTTACAATTTTGTTTCAGAGATGCCCATGTTCTTGCGCGCTGCGGATATGCTAATCACCAAAGCCGGCGGCTTGATCA
The DNA here is from genome assembly GCA_964580315.1 of uncultured Anaerolineaceae bacterium. Lineage (GTDB taxonomy): Bacteria > Chloroflexota > Anaerolineae > Anaerolineales > Anaerolineaceae > CAZOKH01. The sequence goes on from CAZOKH010000046.1 coordinate 19,496, forward strand.
CCACCGAAGCGCTGGCAGCCGGCCTGCCTATGCTTCTCATTGATCTCATTCCAGGGCAGGAAACCGGCAACGCGGAATACATTGTCCGCAATGGAGCCGGAGACCTGGCAACCACACCTGTTGAATTATTGGAAGTTTTACATCACTGGCTGGCGAATGACCAGCAACTGCTGCACGAACGCGCCCGCTACGCCTCCCGGCTTGGAAAACCGCTGGCCGCTCATGAAGTTGCCACCCTGGCCTGGAAAAATGCCCAGATCGGCTCCGTGAAAAGAAATCCGCTGCTGGTCGCCCGGCGCCCCAAAATCATCGATTTCTTGACCGATCACAAAGTGCCGTGGGATAACAAGAAATAAACTATCAAAAAAAGAGAACAGCCCGAAAAAAATCGGGCTGTTGTTTTGCTTTTCGTTAAAAAATTTTGCGCTATCCCAGCCGCTGGCGTTCCTGTTCAACGATGCTGGCATCCAGTTTCTTGAACAGCGGTTCGGGTGTGTGCAGCGGGTGTCCCGCTGTCAGGCGGCTTGGTTTCCATTCACCCTTGCCTTTGGCTGGATCATAGCGCAACACGCTGTGAATACCCAGTTCATCCTGGATGGTTTCCACACTCTGTTCACCAAACAACTGGTCTTCATAGCCCAGAAAATAATGTAGTTTTTGACTGCTGAACGGCAGGAACGGAGCAAACAAGATGGATAAACTGTCAATGGCTTTCAGAGCGGTGAAGATGGATTTGGCAGCCTTATCTTTGTCTTCTTTAACCGCTTTCCAGGGCGCCTTTTGATCGAGATACTTGTTCACTTCGGTTGCCAGGCGCATGGCCTCGGCCAGGGCTGCCCGCAAACGCACGGCTTCAAGTTCATTGCCAACCGATTCAAACCCACCTTCAATAGTCGCCAGCAGTTGTAAATCATCCGCATCCAGTTCACCCGGGTCGGGTACCTGTTCGCCCCAATACTTGCAGGTAAAAGACAGTACGCGGTTGGCCAGGTTGCCCCAGGTTGCCACCAGTTCATCGTTATTGCGCGCCAGGAAACCATCCCAGTCCCAGTCAGTATCTTTCGCTTCCGGCATGTTCACGGTCAGGTAATAACGCAGAGGATCAGGATCATAGCGGGTCAGAAAATCGCGGGCGTACACAGCCCAGTTGCGGCTGCCTGAAATCTTCTTGCCCTCCAGGTTCATAAATTCGTTGGCAGGCACATCATAAGGCAATACAAATTTGCCCTTCCGGCTGCTTTGATTGAGTTCATCAAATGTCTCACCGATGCCCAGCAATTCAGCCGGCCAGATGATGGCATGAAATGGGATGTTGTCTTTTCCAATGAAATAATAGGTACGGGAATCGGGATCCTGCCACCATTCCCGCCAGGCTTCCGGCATGCCGTTCACCCGGCTCCACTCAATGGCTGCCGAAAGGTAACCAATCACGGCTTCAAACCACACATACAGGCATTTTCCATCAGCGCCTTCCACCGGAACCGGGATGCCCCAGTCGAGGTCGCGGGTGATGGGACGGCCGCGCAGGTTTTCAGCTTCAATTTGCCCCAACGACTGCCGCACCACGTTGGGACGCCAGTAAGATTCTCTGGCTTTCAAAAAGTCAACAATCTGGGGTTGCAACCCGCCCAGATCCAGGTAATAATGCTCGGTTTCACGCAATTCGGGGGTTGAACCGTCAATTTTGGAACGCGGTTCAATCAACTGGCTGGGGTCCAGCAGGCTACCGCAGCCGTCGCATTGATCGCTGCGCGCGCCTTTATATCCGCAAATATAGCAGGTGCCTTCCACATAGCGGTCAGGTAAAAAGCGTCCCTGGCTGGGAGCATACCACTGTTTCTCGGTGTCTTTATACATGAAGCCGTTCTTTTGCAGCGCCAGGAAGATTTTTTGAGAAACGTCAAAATGATTGCTGGTGTGGGTGCTGGT
>CAZOKH010000046.1:21524-28434 GCA_964580315.1 uncultured Anaerolineaceae bacterium
TTGAAAAGAATTGTCCGTTATTTTAACACGAAAGAAAGCAGATGTAATCCCGACTATAATTGCAAAACGCAGTTCCACATCACCATTAAGGAGTTATCTTATCATGCAGGCATTATTGGATTTATTAAACGAAGAGCAACGCCAGGTCTTTTCTTCTTTCAAAACCCCGGCAGACATTCAAAACTTTCTCGATAACATTCCCTACAGCCCTGAAAACCGCAACCGCTGCCCCCTAAACGTTCTGCGCGACCGCCAGGCACACTGCCTGGACGGCGCCCTGTTTGGTGCAGCCGCCCTGCGTTGGCTGGGTTTTCCAGCCCAATTGATCGATATGTTCCCGGACCCCGGCATGGATGATGACCATGTGCTGGCCATCTACCGCCGGGGAAAATACCTGGGGGCTGTGGCAAAATCCAATTTTTCCGGCCTGCGTTTCCGTGAAGCGGTTTACCGCACCCCGCGTGAACTCGTGATCTCTTATTTCGAAGATTTTTTCAACAGCGACGGTGTAAAAACCATGCGCACCTACACCCCCATTCTTGACCTGGCACCCCTGGATGATGCCCAATGGATGACCACTGATAGCGGCGCCGATGTTGTTGAAAGAAAACTGCTAAAACTGCGTCGTTTTCCAGTTGTCACACCCGAGATGGCTGCCGGTTTTTCAATGGTCGATACGCGCTCTTATGAAGCCGGTATGCTGGGCGTAAACAAGGACGGACTGTACAAGCCCAAAAAGTGATTTTCCAACCTGATCAATTTGATTAAGCCCTTGCCGTAATCTGGTAAGGGCTTTCTATCGTAATTGCAAAAACATGCAATAAATAACCAAAGCATGCTACAATCGCAGATCGAATTTTGAGAACAGGACAATTTTTCAATGCTGCAACAACGCGTCGCAACTACCATTCACAGCTATCCAACACAATTCTGGCTGCTATTCGGCGGCACCTTCATCAGCACCACCGGCGAGAGCCTGATCTGGCCTTTTCTAACCATTTACTCACGCGAACATTTCGGCGTATCGCTGACCGCCATCGCCGGCGTTCTGGCAATTCGCACCATTCTGACACTGGTTGCGTCATTTGCCAGTGGTTTCCTGGCTGATCGTTATGGACGAAAATGGTCATTGGTTTGTGGTCTGGCTTTCACAGCCATCGGCTACTTCTGGATGAGCCGCGTCGAAAACGTCTATGTTTTCGCCTTGCTCCTGTTGATCATTGGCATGGTTTACCCCTTCTTCAAAGTCGGTTCCGACTCGATGGTTGCTGACCTGATGCCTGATCATCAGCGCACCGATGCCTATGCTTTAATTCGCATGGCAAACAACGCCGGCGTTGCCATCGGTCCCATCATCGGCGGTTTCCTGGCGGTCATTTCTTATGATTATGTCTTTGTGTGGGGCTCGGCCGGGATGCTTTTTTACAGCGCCCTATCGGCCCTGTTTATCCGCGAAACCCTGCCGCAACACTTAAACCGCCATATAAAAATCGATCCCGTTTCGGGTTACAAACCGGTGTTCAAAGACCACCTGTTCACCTCAACCATGGCTGCCATGACCCTGTCCAACATCGCAACCGTGATGATTTTTATTCTTCTGCCCGTCTATCTCAAAGAAAATTTTGGGATCGCAGAAAATCAATACGGCATCATCCTGGCAACCAATGCACTCATGGTGGTCTTTTTTCAATTCAGCGTCACGCGCATCACCCGCCGCTATCCCCCACTTTTGATCCTGGCAATCGGGGTGGCTTTCTCAGGAATTGGACTGGGTTGCGTCGGGCTATCCAAAGGCTTTTGGTTCTTCTGGGCAAGCATGGTCATCACCACAATTGGCGAACTGATGGCCTCACCCACCGCCACCAGCCTGACCGCCCACCTGGCGCCTGAGGCCCTGCGCGCGCGGTACATGAGCCTGTATTCACTCACCATGACTCTCAGCAGCGGATTGGGGCCTGTTTTTGGCGGCTTATTGAATGATTTTATTTCCCCCGCTTCCATCTGGTTTGGAGGATTTTTTGTATCACTGGTGTGTGTAATCTGGTTCTGGATACTGTTCCGCCGTTTCCCGCGGGCGGCAGAGCCGTCTTTGCAATCAGAGACCCATTCTTTATAGCCGCTTATTCACCAGGCCGCATCATGCGGCGGCGCTTCCAGTTTATATAAGGCGCCGCCAGCTTGCGCAGCCAATATTTTGCCACGATAATCGAAAACACACTCCCGCCGTCACGGTAATGAACGCGCAGCATTTCAGGCCAGCAGCGGTCGTCAGCGGCAATGGTTTTGGCGTCACCGTGCAGCCGGAAATTTGCCCACAGGCGCGGCAGGTAAACCAGCGGCGCCAGGCGCGCCAACCGAACCCACAGGTCATAGTCCATGGCAAAATAGAAAGATGGGTCAAGCGGTCCCACCTGCCGCCACAGGTTGGCGCGAAAGAACGAAGCCTGTTGGGAAACATGCACATAACCCTGGCGCAGCAGGTCATAATCCGTTTGCCTGGCGGGAAATTTTCCGATCACGTCCCCCCGGGCATCAATAAAATTGGCATCGCCGTACACCATGCCGACCTCAGGATGCTCACATAAATAAGCAACCGCCTCAGCCGCTGCCTGGGGTTCCAGGGTGTCGTCTGAATTCAACCAGGCCAGCACCTCGCCCTTTGCCCGGGCGAAGCCCTTATTTATGGCTTCAGTTTGCCCCTGGTCCGGCTCTGATACCCACCAGGCCAGTTTGCCAGCGTCAGCATAACGCCGGATGATATCCACGCTGCCGTCGGTGGACCCGCCGTCAATGATGATGTACTCAATTTCCGGGTGCGTTTGCGCCAGCACAGACTGGATGGTTTTTTCCAGGAATGGCGCCTGATTAAATGATGGTGTAATGATGGAAACCAGCATGTTATTGTTCAACATCTGCGGCAGGTTTCGCCGTCGGGGGATTTTTTAGATCATAAATGATATATCCGCCGCCCTTGTCGAACACGGCGCAATTCTTATCCAGCAGATTTTTTAATGCCGGCTGGCGATCCAGTTCGTCCATGATGGTAACCACAAAATAATCTTTCCCTTCCGTCGTCTCTTGGAACAGGCTGTCCATATCAAATTCCTGCCCGGCCAGCGCACGGTAATTAAAATCGCCGGAGGTCATCCAGTTTTCGGATGACGCCCAGCCCCAGTATGCCAGGCGGTAGCCGTAATCCTGGGTCAACCCGATCACTGAGGCACCGCCAATCTTCTGGCTGATTTCTTCCCAGAAAGCGGCCTCGTTGCGAAAATCATTCTTCTTGAGCGTGACACGCACATCCCAGGCTTTGATGGTCATGGCGAATAACAATACACCGCTGACCACCAGCAAAGGCAGCCAGCGCGGTTCTTGACTGCCCAGTTTTTCAAACAGCGCTGCCGCACCCGCCGCCAGTCCGACGGCAACGATGGGAATCAACGGCAACTGGTAATAATCATGAGTTGAAATGTGATAAGACAGGGTCAGGCCGTAAACGAAATAGCCCGCCAGCGCAGCCAGGAACATCACGCGGTGCTGCTTTTTCCGAATCGCCAGCAGCCCCAGGATGGACAGCAAGAACCATTCAAAGCCCACCACGCTGCTGATCTCGCCGTTCCAGCGCAGGTAAAACACGGGGTCTTTCCAAAGCTGCGGAAAGAAGCGCAGGCTGTATTGGCTCTGCAAATAACCGGCAATGTAGTAGCCGTAGATGTGATAAATACCATAGGGGATCACGGTCAGCAAGCCCAATGCCCACACCTGCGGGTCTTTGAGGGCTTTCTTCAGGCTCATGGTCGATAAAATTAATCCCAGCCAGGCCGGGGCAATGGAAAAGGCCGCCACCGCTTTGCACAGAATGGCCAGTCCCGAGAAGAGGCCCGCCACAATCACCCACTTCCAGGTGGGCGTGCGCTGCCAGCGCAACATGCCCCAGTAGGCAAACACAATCAAAGCCGTCATCAACGGATCAGGTTGGAATGATCGGCTGGCGATGGCGCCGTACGGCAAAATCAGGAAATACAGTGCTGCCACCAGCGCGCCGTCCATGCCGGCCAGTTCCCTGGCGAGCAAAAACATGGCCACGCCCCCCAGCATCCAGAACAAAATGGAATACAAACGGGGAATCCACAGGTAGGCGCCGCCCGCCAGTTTGTAGGTCTGGGCAGCCAGCCACTCCACAAAAGGCAGTTCGATCACACCTTCCGCTTTCCACTGCCGCACCGCCATGTCGCGCTGCCATTCCGGCACGCTGGTCAGGTTCTCATAATACATACCACGCGCCATCAACGCCGAGTGCAGTTGGCGGGTGGGGTGAAAATCCAACAATGGATCATCGTAATCATAGACGCGGATGACCAGCCCCACCCCGAATATGAGAATCAATGCCAGCCAGAGAAACGGCTTTTTCAGTTGAAATAGCGGTTTAAATTCTTCATTCATTGTGCTCTTCTCGTTTCGCCTGCATTATACAGCCTATCCAACCATCAAAATGGGTTGGATTCCCGCAGGTCATAAATTACAAATCCATTACCTTCGACCAAAACCGGGTAACGATTCAAAATCTCTTTTAATTGCGGTTGTGAATCCAGTTCGCCAAAGGCTGTCACCAGGAAGTAATCATTTCCAGCGGTCATATCTTTAAAGTATTGCTCAAAATCAGCGGCTTCGCCCTGCCCTGCCAGTGAGAACAACCGCAAGTCGCCCTGCGAAGGCCAACTGGCGTTCTCATTGCGCCAGCCGTAGTAACGCAACCGCATGCCGTAATCGGCGGTCAATGCAATGAAACGGCCGTCTTGCGGGATGGCCTCCCCCACCTTGCGCCAGCTGGCCGGTTCATTGGAATAATCATTGGCCACCAGCACCGAACGCGCCACCCAGAAACAGTAAAACGCGGCAAACAGCACAGCGCCAATTGCCATTGCCCGCCAGAAAAAACCCTGTTTCATCAAAATCTCATACCCGGTTTGCAGCAAAGGAATGACCGACAACGTCACCAGCGGGATCAATGCCAGGTGATAGTATTCGTGTGTGGTGTATTGATAGGGCATGGCCAGGCCAAAGGCGGCATAACCAGCCCAGAACCCCAAAAGCAGACCGCGCATGCGCCGCTCGGCAATGGTCAAACCCAGCACAGCCGCCAGCAGGGCAGGCAGTCCCATCAATCCCTTGATCATTGCCAGCCAATCAGCATAGAAATTGGTGGATAATACCAAGCCTGACAGTGAAACCATCCAGAACGACAGGAAATCAGAGGAACGCTGGCTGTTAAACAGCAGGTAATAGATGGCAGTCGGTGCCAGGGTAAGCGCGGCCATTGCCCACACCTGCCGGTCGCGCAGCAATTTGGTCAACTGCACGGTCATTAACACCGCGGCGATCATAATGCCAGCCACATATAACCCGGCAAAGGCTTTTACCAGGATGGTGAAACCGCCCAGCAACCCGGCGATGATAGCCCATTTCCAGGTTGGCTGTTCACACCAGCGCAGGGCGGCATACGCCGTCCACAACGTCCACATCACCATCCACGGGTCAGGTTGAAAGCTGCGGCTGGCGATGATGCTGAACGGTAGGAAGCAATAGAAACCCAGGCTGGCCAGAACCACAGGGAATTTCCCGGTGCGTCTGCCAATCAGAAAGACCGCCAGGCCGCCCAACATCCAGAACAGGGCATTGTAAATGCGCGCAATCCACACCTGTTCGCTGCCCAGCAGGGCATAGGTGGCGCCCACAATCTGTTCCAGGATGGGCGGTTCATAAATCTCCAGGTTTGCCAGGTCTGTGGCTTCCTGGCTTAAAGCCGGGTTCGCATCCGGCGACAGGCGCAGGTAAACCGCACGGGCAATTACAGCCGAGCGCAGCTGGCGTGTGCCGTGAAAATCCAGCGGGGCATCCTTCAAATCAACCAGGCGCGCCAAAAATCCCACAGCCAGTATCAAAACCAGCAGCGCAATTTGCCAGCCTTGCAGCGCCAGGTTTGTATTGCTGGTTGAGGTTGGGTTGCCCTTACTTGCGGCCTGTGCTTCGCTCATGAATGGTTTTTGTCCGTTTCCGAATACTGATTCCGTGTCAATTTTCGATACAGCGGCTGCAGCCAGCCCATTCCCAGCGCCGCACCGCACGTGTAAGCAATCCGCTTCCAATCCTTCATAGCCTGCCGGGGTGAAAGGGTAAAACATTTGCGATAGGCGTATAATGCAGCCCGGTAATCACCACCCACAGATAAATAATATCCCTGGATGCGGTAGGCGCCGGCCAGCACCTGTTTTTCATTCCCGGGCATAACCAGGTTGAGGAATTCATCCTGCTTCATCCATTCCACCATGCGCAGGGCTTCTTCGCCAAATTTTGCACCGCCCGCCAGGTTCTTGGCCTGTTGATGATAACTGGCTTTTGACCAGATGCGCGGCACATGCTGCATGGGCGCCAGTGATGCCATGCGCAGCCACAGTTGGTGATCCAACAGGTAATGATAATTTAAATCCAGGTATCCGGCGCGCTCCAGCACCGACCGCCGCATGAAAACCGACGGCTGCCCGATGATGGAAAACTGCATCAGGTCTTGCAACGAATATTGCTCGAAACGCTGCACGTGGATGGTATTTCCATTCTCATCCACCGATTCCACATTGCCGTAAACCATGCCAAGTTCCGGGTCTTTTTGTAATGCCTCAACCGCTTCACAGATGGCGCCCGGTTGATAGTAATCGTCCGAGTTCAACCAGGCCACAAACTCGCCAGTGGCGCGCCGCAATCCCTTGTTGATACCGTCTGCCTGCCCGGCATCCTGCTCCGAACTCCAAAACGCCAGCCAGTCAGCATAGCGCTGGATAATCTCCAGGCTGCCGTCTGTCGAGCCGCCGTCAATCACAATGTACTCCAGGTTGGCATAATCCTGCTCTAAAAC
>CAZOKH010000047.1:0-27807 GCA_964580315.1 uncultured Anaerolineaceae bacterium
TCGCCATCCATTTCATTATTCGAGGAGGAATAATGGCAACTGGAACGAAAAAAAGTAATAATGGATTGAATAAAGCCAGACTGTGGTTTCAATCACTTAACGGGAAATTGACTCTGTTATTCCTGGCGGTATCGGTAATTCCGCTGATGCTGGTGGGCGTTATCACTTATTTACAGAGTCAACCGCGGTTAAAAGCTAACGTGGATGCAGAATTTGACCGCATGGCCAACATGCAAAAAGCGTCTATCCAAAACTGGTTGGACAGTATTTTGCAAAACTTAAGCGTTGTCGCGAACAATGAACGGATTCGATCCATGGACCCAGAACGCGCGAAAACCGCCCTGGATAGTTTTGTTAAAGATTGGACATACTTTGAAGGATTGTTTGTGCTAGGGCCAGATGGTATTACGATTGCTAACAGCAATGAGGGTGTACTGGATTTGTCTTCGCGAGAATACTTTCAAAAGGCAATTAAAGGAGAGGCAAATATTTCATCCCCGGTGATTTCACGAAACTCGGGAGAGGTTATCATCAGTGTTGCTGTGCCGATTGTTGAAAATGGTAGGGTAGTTGGTGTGGCGGCTGGCGCCATACCGATGACGTATGTCACTGAACTGTTGAAATCGGGCTGGATGGGGGATACGGGTGAGGTGTACCTGATTAATAGTGAAGGCTTGATGATCACGCCGTCGCGCTTCAGCGATGAATTGATCCAGCAGGGTGTGGTTAAAGAGCGCACCGAGCTGGAATTGAAGGTGGAATCGCAGGCCGCGCAGGAAATCATGGCCGGGCGCGAGGGCTCCGGAGAATATGTAAATTACCGCGGAAATGATGTGATTGGCGCGTATGAACGTATTGAGAGCCGGAACTGGGGGCTGATCCTGGAGCAGGAAACGAGCGAAGCATTGGAGATTGTTGACCTGATTCGAAATGTGTTGATATTTGGGATCATAATTCTGGCGGCGCTGGTAGCCGTGGTGGGGGTTGTGTTTGCGGGGCAAATAGCCCGGCCGATTGCTACCATGGCAAAATCGGCGCAGGAACTGTCGCTGGGGCACATTGACCAGGAGGTGAAATACCGCTCGAAAGACGAAGTGGGCATGCTGGCTGATTCGTTCCGCGACATGATTGACTACCAGAAGGTGATGGCGCACAGCGCCGAGCGCATGGCCGACGGCGACTTCACGGTGGAAGTAACACCCAAAGATGCGGGCGATGCGCTGGGGAATGCCTTTGTGAACATGATTTCAAGTCTGCGTGAGGCGCTGGCATTGGTGCTTTATAATGCCGGTCAGTTGGATCTGGCGTCGAACGAGCTGGCGCGGGCAGCCACACAGGCCGAACAGGCCACGTCGCAGATCGCCACCACCATTCAACAGGTGGCGCGCGGCACGTCGATCCAGAGCGAAGGGGTGAGCAAGACGGCGGCGTCGGTGGAGGAGATGGGGCGTGCGATAGACGGGGTGGCGCGCGGTGCGCAGGAGCAGGCCACAGCCATCTCAACGGCTTCCACCATCACAGGGCAATTGACCAATGCCATTCAACAGGTGGCGGGGAATGCCAAATCGGTGATGGAAGGCTCGGAGCAGGCGGCGCAGACGGCGCGCGAGAGTACTGCGATTGTGGAAGAGACAGTGGAGGGGATGCAGTCGATCAAAACCAAGGTGGGAGTGTCGGCGCAGAAAGTGGAAGAGATGGGGCAGCGCTCGCAGCAGATCGGCGTGATCATTGAGACGATTGATGACATTGCCAGCCAGACCAACTTGCTGGCGCTGAATGCGGCGATTGAAGCGGCGCGGGCGGGTGAACACGGCAAGGGGTTTGCGGTGGTGGCTGATGAGGTGCGCAAGCTGGCTGAGCGGTCGGCGAATGCCACGCGCGAGATTGCCGAGCTGATCAAGGGGATTCAGCAGACGGTGGGCGAAGCGGTGAGCGCGATGGAGGAAGGCTCGCAGGAAGTGGAGAAGGGCGTAACAAAAGCCGGTGAGGCAGGCGAGGCTTTGGAACAGATCCTCAAAGCAGCCGAAGAGGTGTATAAACAGGCTGAACTGGCAGCCGGCGCAACGGGGCAAATGAGCAGTTCGGCGAACGAACTGGTGGCGGCGATGGACTCGGTGTCGGCGGTGGTGGAAGAGAACACGGCGGCGACAGAAGAGATGGCAGCCGGGTCACAAGAGGTGACGCACGCCATAGAGAACATCGCCAGCGTGAGTGAAGAGAACAGCGCGGCGATTGAAGAAGTGAGCGCGTCAACAGAAGAGATGAGCGCGCAGGTGGAGGAAGTGACGGCTTCGGCGCAGGCGCTGGCGGAATTGTCACAGCAGTTGAAGGACGCAGTGGCGCGCTTCAAGCTGGAAGCTGGAGCGGCATAGAAAACAGATTAGCGGTGAAAACAGGGCGCTGGCGGTTACCAGGTGAGGCCGCCAGCGTTCATCCATTAACCTTAAAAAAACCGCAAAATTCAAACATTCGAGTATATTTAGTGAAATAAAAATCGATCTTTGAACTTCCGTCAACAAATTTATCGATTAAACAAATTTGTTTTAGGAAAATGTTTTATGAAGTTACCTTTTCTGGTTATTGACCACCTTACACTGAGTAAGAATAATACAGTATTGATTCGGGATATCAGTCTCTCGTTTGCTCCCGGTGAGATTCATGTGCTCCTGGGTATTAATGGTTCGGGCAAGTCATCACTGGCCTATACTTTGATGGGATGCGAGGGATATGTCCCATCATCCGGCATGATATTAATGGATGGTAAAGATATCAAGCAAGCCTCCATTACCGAGCGCGCCCGTCTGGGAATAACACTGGCCTGGCAGGAACCGGTGCGTTTTGAGGGTTTGCCCATTGGTAAATATATTGGCCTGGGGATACGGGAAAACAGCCGTGAGAAGGTTGTGGCAGCTCTTGAGGCTGTTTCACTGTCAGCCAAGGCGTACGGCTATCGCTCCAATGACCACAGTCTTTCGGGCGGAGAGCGCAAACGGGTGGAACTGGCAGCGGTGTATGCCATGCAGCCCCGCCTGGCGATTTTGGACGAACCCGACTCGGGAATTGATGCACTTTCCATCATGGAAATCGCCGGTTTGATTCAGAAGATGGCTGAGCAGGGCAGCGCCGTTTTGCTGATTACTCACCGTCCTGAACTGGTGGCGGTGGCAGATGTTGCTCATTTGATGTGCCTGGGTACAATCGTGTTTAGCGGCGACCCCAAGGATGTTAACGAGTATTATCAGAGCCGTTGCCACAGTCACCTGGATGTTCTTGGTGAACAACCCTGGATGCAGGCGGCGCAGGTTGAAAAAGACCTGAATAGCCAGGAGATATAACCCATGACGCAAACAAATTCTCCCCGTCAACATGCTGCACAGGCCGCACCGGGCTGGAGCAAAGAGTTGGAATCGATGCTGGATGCTTACCGGCAGGCGGGCGGCGACCCCGATGCTTTGCAGATTCCCGAAGTGGCCACCCTGGTGGTGAGCGGGAACCAGGTGCTGGCTTCTCACCCCATTGCAGGGGTGCATATGGAAGTTGAGCCGCTTGAGCAGGGTGTGCGTGCCCGTATTATTGTCGATGCGGGTACGCAGGTGAAACACCCGGTTCATCTTTGTTTTGGCGTCATCCCTGCCGAGGGAATTCAACAGATTGAATCAGAATACCAGATTGGCGACGGCGCCAAAGTTCAGTTTTTGGCGCATTGCTCGTTTCCCAACGCGGTGCACGTTGAGCACCGCATGAATTCCCAGATCCATGTGGGCAAGAATGCCAGTCTCAACTATACCGAGGAACATTATCACGGGCAAACCGGCGGTATTGAAGTGAGACCGATTTCCAATATCTTTGTTGATGAAGGCGGGCAATTCACCAGCAGCATGGTGCTCACTCGCGGCCGCATTGGCGTTCTGGAGGTGGACTACGTGGTGGACGCAGAGAAAGATGCCGTGGTTGAACTGGTGACCAAAGCATTTGGCAGCGGTGATGATCATGTTAAGGTATTGGAGCATCTGCGCCTGAATGGTGAAAACGCGCGTGGGCTGGCAAAGAGCCGCATAGCCGTCAAAGAACAGGCGGTGAGCGAGGTCAATACCATGGCAGAAGGAAACGCGGCTGGCGCGCGCGGGCACATGGACTGCACGGAAATCGTGCGCGACCAGGCAATTGCGATGAATAACCCGGTGGTCAAAGTTACCAATGCCAGGGCGCAGGTGACGCATGAAGCCGCCATTGGCACCGTGAACCGTAAAGAAATGGAAACACTGATGGCGCGCGGATTGGATGAAGATGAAGCGGTTGACCTGATCATCCGGGCCATGATCCGTTGACCTGTGTTGATTTTTTTATTTACTGGCACAGGTCTCTGAAGAAGAGAGATGGGGGATGAAATTTGTTGTTCTTTTGGTACAGGATTTCCTGTTGACAAAAGAACAAACGTTCTATATTATTAAGATATGAGAGATTTCTGGCAGTGGTTGAATGGATTAGCCCAAGGTCAAGGCGGTTCCATGCGCACCTTCACGTTGGATGTGGAAACGGCCAGCACGCTGCAACTGCTGGCAGAACGGGAACACTGCTCGCCCGACGAGCTTGCCCGCCAACTGGTTGGCGCGGCGCTGACCACGCGCACGGCGGTTGAGCAGGCGCTGGCATTGTGGCAAACCCTTTCACCGCGCGAGAAGGACGTGGCGGCGCTGATTTGCCTGCACTACACCACGCGCCAGGCAGCCGCCCGGCTGGGTATTTCGCCCGAAACGGTGAAAACGCATGTAGGCAACCTGCTGGCAAAGTTCCATGTCAACAACCGCCAGGCGCTGCGCGAGGCGCTGCATGGGTGGGATTTCAGCGCCTGGGAAGAATAATCTCTTCATTATCAGCATCCCCCACAGGGGGTAGCATCACACTCACCTTTCAATCCCCCCGAAGGGGGATTTTTATTTTTAACCGGCTATGCGATGCTTGAGATATGAACAATACTTTACCGTTTCCTCTCATGAATCAATTGATGGTGGTGGTGGGCGAGCACACCAGCGGGCGCATGCTGCGCCTGGCGGCGCGCGCCGCACTACTGCAGCCGTTGTGGCTGCTGGACGGCGGCAACCGGGCGAATGCCTATTTGCTGGCAAAGGAACTGCGCCGGGTGACCAATCAGCCGGCCGTGGCGCTGGCCGCCATTCACATTTCGCGGGTGTTCACCTGTCACCAGATGGTGACGCTGCTGGAAGAAATGCGCTCGCGCACAGCGCCGGGTCAGCCGGTGCTGGTGCTGGAATTGACCGCCACTTTCTATGATGAAAGTGTGCCCTTTCGCGAGAGCCGCCGGCTGTTTCAAAACAGCCTGAATTGCCTGCTGGAACTGAGCCGCCGTTCGCCGGTGGTGGTGAGCGCCCGCCCGCCGGCCACGGTGTGCCCCGAACGCATGGCGCTGCTGCACCAGTTGTGCCGGTTGGCGGCGGGCGTGTGGCAAGAGATGCCGCCAACCGTCCGCACGATGATTCAACCCACATTCTTGTAAGACCGGAGGAATTGGTATGGGACGAACCTTACCTTCCATCACCCAGGAATTCCATGAAGAAGAGGCGGCACTGTCGCGCTTCCGGCGGGCGCTGCGCCGCAGCGATCAACTTGTGCTGGATGAACTGCTGGTTGCCGCACGCCAGCACCTGGCAGCCGCGGCGTACGCCTCGAATCTGCTGCCGATGGAAACATTCTTGCTGGCCATGCTGCTGGAAGAGCACAAAGAAGTGCAGCGCCTGCGGCATGAGGTGGAACGCTTGCAGAAACACGATGCGTGAATTTACCGGTTGGATGTTTGATCTGTATGATGACCCGGCGCGCGGTGTGGCGGTGTGGTGGATCACAGACGACGGGCGGCGTTTGTGCACCGGGCATGCTTTCCCGGTGCGCTTCTTTGCGGCCGGTGGCGCGGAGCGCCTGGACGAGCTGGCGCACTGGCTGGGCAAGTTGCCCGACCCGCCCGCCTGCCGCCTGGAAGAGCAGCGCGACCTGTTTTTGCCGCAGCCGCTGACCGTGCTGGCAGTGGAGGTTGATTCGCCCACCGCGCAGGGGCAGTTATTCAAACAGACCGAACGCGCTTTTCCTGACCTGACTTATTACGATGCCGATGTGGCCACGGCGCTGCGCTACACAGCCCGCTTTGGCGCGTTCCCGCTGGCGCGCTGCCGGGTGCAGCTTGGTGCTGAAAATGAGATTGAACAACTGGAAGTTTTGGACGGGCGCTGGGACTTGCAGCCGCAGCCAGCGCCGCTGCGTGTGCTGGAACTGGAGCCCGATTGCAACCCTGCCAGCCGCACGCCGCGCGCTTTGCTGGCGCACTGCGGGCGACATACCTGCCGTTTTGATCTGCGCCAGGCGCGCGCAATGCTGATCAATTTGCGTTCTCTGCTGGCGCAGGAAGACCCGGATGTGATCTTGACCGATTATGGCGACACCTGGCTGCTGCCCGAACTGCTGCGCCTGGCTGATGAGCAAGGCGCGGCGCTGCCTTTCAGCCGCGACCCGCGCCGCAAGGTGGCCCACAAAAAAGAACTGACTTACTTTTCTTACGGGCAAATTGTCTATCGCGGGCAGCAGACGCTGCTGTTCGGACGCTGGCATCTTGACCGGCGCAACGCCATGCTGTGGGACGATTATGCCCTGGAAGGCGCACTGGAAACGGCGCGTATCACCTGCCTGCCGGTGCAAACCGCTGCGCGCACTTCGCCCGGCACGGGCATCTCTTCCATGCAAATTGTCACGGCGCTGCAAAACGGCATCCTGGTTCCGTGGCACAAGCAGCAGGCAGAGCGCCCCAAAACAGCGCTTGACCTGTTGCATCGCGACCTGGGCGGGCTGGTCTATCAACCGCGGGTGGGCGTGCACGGCCCGGTGGGCGCAGTCGATTTCATTTCCATGTATCCCAGTGTGATGGTGAAAGCCAATATCTCGCCCGAAGTGCCGCTGCCCAACGGGCTGGAGCCGTCTTCGGATGAGCCAGGTCTCATTCCGCAAACCCTGGCGCCGCTGCTGGAAAAGCGGGTGGCGCTCAAGCGCAAAATTGCCGCACTGCCCAAATGGCACCCACGGCGCAAACGCTTTGAGGCGCTGGCATCAGCGCACAAGTGGCTGCTGGTAACCTGCTTTGGCTACCTGGGATATAAGAACGCGCGCTTTGGGCGCATTGAATCGCATGAAGCGGTGACGGCGGGCGGGCGCGAAGCCGTTTTGCGCGCCAAGGAAGCCGCTGAAGACCTGGGCTTTGAGGTGCTGCACATTTTTGTGGATGGGTTGTGGGTGCAGAAGCCGGGCTGCTCGACCCCGGCTGATTTCTCTCCGATTTTGGATGAAATTTTGCAGCGCACCGGGCTGCCCGCCGCGCTGGATGGTGTGTACCGCTGGGTGGTGTTTTTGCCGTCCTGCCAGGATGCGCGTGTGCCGGTGGGTAACCGCTACTTTGGCGTGTTCCAGGACGGCAGCCTGAAGGTGCGCGGCATTGAAGCGCGCCGGCGCGACACGCCGCCGTGGATTGGCGCGGTGCAGATGGAAATTGTGCAGCACCTGGCGGGGGCGCAGTCGCCGGCCGAACTGCCCGACTTTTTACCCGGTGCGCTGGCCATTGTGCGCCGGGCGCTGGCAAACCTGTCTGCCGGGCGGGTGCCGTTGGCCGACTTGCTGCTGGCGCAGCGCCTGACGCGCGCGGTGAAAGATTACACCGCGCCTTCACCGGCGGCGCGCGCCGCGGCGCAGTTGGAAGCGGTGGGCAAGCATGTTCGACCAGGGCAGCGGGTGCGCTTTGTGTGGACGCGCGGCCTGCCCGGTGTGCACGCCTGGGATTTGCCTACCCCGCCTGACCCGGCGGAAGTGGACCGCGTGCGTTACCGCACCATGCTGCTGCGCGCTGCCAGCACGGTGCTGCAGCCGTTGGGCATACAGCGGGAGACGCTGCATCAACGCTGCTGCGGGGTGGTGGAGCAAAACCTGTGGCAGCCGAAGCGAATGGAAGCTACCCTGTATCTCGCCAGTCCTCAAGTGTTTTCGAAAAGTCTTGATGTCTATGAGATTCGAAGCGGCTGAAGCCGCCACTACAAGCGGCGTGCTGCTGAAAGCGGCGGGCTGCTGAAATGACATAGAATCCTGTTCTCCATCGTAGAAAAAACGTAGAAAAAAGTACTCAACTCTTGCGCGTTTGATAAAAAAGGATATAATCATATTCAATATTATGAATATGATAACCACTTCTGGTGTTGAAACCACCGTCTATGACCTGCAATCGCAGGTTTTGAAAGCCTTCACCCATCCCACCCGCCTGGCGATTTTAGACCTGCTGCGCGATGGTGAACACTGCGTGTGTCACCTGGAGGCGCACCTGGGGCTGCGCCAGGCGTATATCTCGCAGCAATTATCGGTATTGCGTGAGGCGGGCTTGATCACGGACCGGCGCGACGGCTGGAATGTGTTCTACCGGGTGGCGGATGCGCGTGTCTTTCAACTGCTGGATATGCTGCGCATGATTGCCGGAGCGCCGCAGTGGGAACCGCTGCCGTTCAACCCGGATTGTCCCTGCCCGCATTGCGCATCGAAAAAATGTTCCTGTCATTAAACGGAGAAAAAATCAATGATTCAAATAAAAGTGCTCGGAAAAGGCTGTTCCAATTGTAAAAAATTGGAAGAACTGGCCTGTAGAGCGGTGGAAAAATCGCTGCTCCAGGCTGAAATTGAAAAAGTGACCGACATGGATGCCATTATGCAGTATCCCATCCTGTCAACACCTGGATTGGTCATCAATGAAAAACTGGTTTCATCGGGGCGTATTCCCAGCGAAACGGAAATCATTGGCTGGTTAAAAGAAGCGTAATTTTTTTGACGGAGGCTTTATTTTGGGCTCCGTTTTTTTATGCGGTCATCATATTCAAAAAAACGAATATTATTTAAAGGTCAAATTAAATGGATATTGGTGCTTTCATTGTAAAACTGCTGCAGGGCGGCGCGGGCAACCTGGCGGCATACCTGGCGGCGCATGTGCTGCTGTGCCTGCTGCCGGCGTTCTTCATTGCCGGCGGCATGAGCGCCCTGATTCCAAAAGAATCAGTCACCCGTTTCCTGGGGCGCAATGCACCCAAGTTCATTTCATACCCGGCGGCGGCGCTGGCGGGTTCGGTGCTGGCGGTGTGTTCGTGCACCATTGTGCCGCTGTTTGCGGGCATTTATAAGAAGGGCGCGGGGTTGGGACCGGCCATCACCTTCCTGTTCTTTGCCCCGGCGGGCAACATCCTGGCGCTGGCATATACGGGCGTGGCAATTGGCCCCGACCTGGCGTTTGCGCGTTTGTTCCTCTCACTGGCGTTTGGCATTGGCATTGGTTTGATCATGGCGCTGATTTTCTCGCGCGATGATGCGGCGCATGAAAAAGCAGAAGATGCGGCGTTTTCAGCAGCCGGTTCGATGCGCTCGGCGCGCACCATCTTCCTGCTGTTGATTGTGGCGCTGCTGCTGTCGGGCACGCTGCAAGTGGACTTTTTAACCGGGAGTTATGGTCAGGTTAACCTGCCGATTGGCGGGCTGGACCGACTGGAAGATGCGCTGTTTGTGCTGGTGCCCTATGACGCCAGCCGCGGTGAAGAGGGCGTCACTGCGCAGGGATTGATTTTGATTGTGCTGCTGGGTTTGATTGCCCTGACCGCTTGGAAGGGATTTGAGAAGATTTTTGATGGTTTCACCGGTTGGACATGGGCAACCCTGGGGCTGGCGGGTTTCACCCTGTTGGTGGCGGCGGTGCGCATGACCCCGCAGGCCAACGGATTGCTGATTGACTTCAGAGGCAAGATGTTTGCCGTGCTGGTGATTTTGGGCGCACTGGTGTATATGATGCGCACCCAACTGTCGGGCGATGAATTGCGTGACTGGATCTGGGAATCGTGGCGCTTTGTGAAACAGATTTTCCCGCTGTTGATTGTGGGCGTCTTCACGGTGGGTGTGTTACGCCAGCTCATTCAACCGGAATGGATTGAGATGCTGGCGGGGCGCAACACGCTGCTGGGCAACCTGGCGGGTGTGGCATTTGGTGTGTTCATGTACTTTCCCACCCTGGTGGAAGTGCCCATTGCCCAGATGTTCCTCAGCCTGGGCATGCACCGCGGCCCGCTGCTGGCGTATTTGATGGCCGACCCTGAACTGAGCCTGCAAAGCATCCTGATCGTTTCCACCATCATTGGCAAGCTCAAATCGTGGACGTATGTGGGCTGGGTGGCGCTTTTCAGCACCCTGGCGGGCTTGATCTACGGCGCGTGGGTGGACGGCATGAGCCCGTGGCTGCTGATTGCCATTGTGCTGGGTGGGCTGGCGCTGCTGGGCGTGGCGCTGTGGAAGATGGATGCGCGCAATCGCACTCGAGTGCCTGATACAGCCTTTGTAGAGTAATACCTGAAATGAAACAATAAAACCCAAAAGCCTGCGGTATCAAATCACCGCAGGCTTTTTTCGGTTAAGAATAAATTTTTTATTGCAACTATCAACAAGAATAACTGCTGAATGGCTTTATAAACCAGCGGTTGCCGCGGTACACCGAATGCCAAAGATTCTTACCCGCATGTTTTTTCTAACCAGACTATTGTAATTTATTTCCCGGATACAATTGGAATCGGACGGGTATTTAATTGGCAGCCGAATGAAATGAACATGGGAAATATATCTATGAGCAACGTGCGATTCTACGGCGAGGCGCCGTTTGCAGCGGTGCTGATTCACGGTGGGCCGGGTGCGGCGGGTGAGATGGCGCCGGTGGCACGCCGGCTGGCAGCAGATGGTTTGAGCGTTTTGGAACCGCTGCAGACGGCCGATTCAGTGGACGGGCAAATTGAAGAACTGGCAGAAACCCTGGCGCAGTTTGCCCGGCTGCCTGCCACGCTGGTTGGCTATTCGTGGGGTGCTTGGCTGGCCTTGTTGACGGCTGGGCGTTACCCGGAACGGGTGAAAAAACTGATCCTGGTCAGCAGCGGCAGCCTGGAGGAAAAGTATGCGCAAAAGACACTGGGAAAACGGTTGAAACGGCTGGCGCCCAGGGTGCGCCTGGAAGCGCAGCGATTGCTTAAGGCGCTGGAAGGTTTGCCTGATGCAGGGGAGAGCAATGCACTGGCGCGCCTGGGAGAAATTTTCAGCCGCAGCGATGTTTTTGACCCGCTGCCCGGGACTGTGGAGAAGTTAGATGTGCAGATGCATATCTATCAGCGGGTGTGGGCGCAGGCGGCTGACCTGCGCCGCAGCGGTGAACTGCTGCAACGTGCAGCCGCCGTGCAATGCCCGGTGACGGCCATCCACGGCGATTTTGACCCGCACCCGTGGCAGGGGGTGAAAGAGCCGCTGGAGAAGGTTTTGCCTTTTTTTGAATTTATTCTGTTAAAAAATTGCGGTCATAAACCCTGGGTTGAGCGACAGGCAAGAGAACGTTTTTTCAATATTTTAAAGCAAACGCGAGGTTGAAAAGAATTGATTATCGATTGCGATCATGAGACGAATCTTGTGGTAAACTAAGGATTTAAGGTCGTAAATATATCTGGTTTTTTACTGCTGATTAATTACAGCCAGAGCTTTGACCTCCCCAAATCGTTCTGGTTTTGACCAGACAGCACAAACACAAAACTAAAGGAGAAGAAGAGATGAGTAAGCGATTTACCCAATATGTTCTGCTATCAACACTGCTTGTGCTCAGCATACTGCTGGCAGCCTGCGGTGGCGCAGCCCCGGCTGCAGCCCCGGCGGAAGCAGATAAGCCTGCTGCTGAAGCTCCGGCCGAAGGCGAAGCCCCGGCAGAAGCTGCTGATGGCGAAAAAATCTTGATTGGTGCTTCCATGTGCCTCACCGGCATCCAGGCTCCCCTGGATGAGCCGCAGTTGAAGGGTGCACAGGTTGCCGTTGATTATTTGAATAAAAACGGCGGCATCATGGGCAAGCAAGTTGAACTGATCAACCTGGACGGTAAAAGCGACCCGGTGACTGTTGGCAACAACACCATCGAGCTGGTGCAGAAGGGCGCCGCCGCAATTATTGCCCCCAGTGACTTCGACTTTGGCGGTCCCGCCAGCCGCGAAGCCCAGAAAGCCGGCATCGTGGGTATTTCCCCGTGCGCGTCTTCCCCGCTGTACGGCTCAGACGCCCTGGGCGATCTGCAGTTCACCATGTCAATGTGGAACACCACCATGGGCGCGGCTGCTGCTGAATACGCCTACAATGAACTGGGGTACCGAACCGCGTATGTTGTGACTGATACCTTCATCGATTACACCAAATCACTCAGCCGCTATTTCATTGAAGCTTTCGAACAATTGGGCGGCGAAGTGTTCGCTGAGGACACCTACGTGCAGGGCGACCAGGACTTCTCCGCGCAGTTGGCGCGCATCAAAGCCCTGGAAACACAACCCGATTTCCTGTACATTTCCTCCTACATGCCTGATCTGGGCATGATCATCCGCACCATTCGCGAAGCCGGCATCACCACCCCCATCGTCGGCGGCGACTCCTATGATGACCCCGGCCTGTTCGAAGCCCTTGGCCCCGAAATTGGCAATGACATCACCTGGACCACCCATTCGTGGATGACCCGCGATGCTTCACCCGAAATGGCGCTGTTCCTGGATGAATACCAGGCCAAATTCAATGAAGAACCCGAAGCCATGTTCACCGTGGCCGGTTGGGATGTGGTGATGGTTCTGGCGCAGGCTATGGAAGAAGCCGGCACCACCGAAGGTAAAGCCGTTGCCAAAGCCATGGAAGAAATGGAATTCAAACTGCTGACCGGTACCCTGGATTGGAAACCTGCTTCCGAAGGTCACGAGACCGACAAAGAAGTTTGCATGGTCAACCTGATCGACGGCAAACCCAATTTCCTGGGCTGGATCCGCCCTGAAATTTCATTGGAACCGTAAAATAACGATCGATTAAAAATCTCTGGTGGGTTTTATGGCGTATTATCATAAAACCCACCAGAAAAACTTATTTGGAAAGAAACGGAATGATTGTTCAGGTGGGATAATTCGTTTTTATTGATGGTTGAATTTTTTTTATGAAGCACTTGTTGTGGAAAATCCCTAAAGGGAGTTGTTAACTATGAATCCTTCAAACAATGGAGGGAACAGCACTCAGACCCTGGCGGTGGAAGCTGTAGGAAAAAGCTTCGCAGGTTTACGTGCTCTGGATAATGTCAGTTTTAGCATGCAGCAGGGAGAAATCCTGGGGGTGATTGGCCCCAATGGTTCGGGTAAAACCACGTTGATCAATGTGATTACCGGGCTGCTGCCCGCGACTGATGGGAAGGTGAAAGTGTGCGGCGAAGAAATCACCAACCGTCCTTCTTACGAAGTGGCAAAAGCCGGTATTTCACGCACATTTCAAACCATTCGCCTGTTCCGTGAGTTGACTGTGTTTGAAAATGCTGAAGTGGCGGCCATCAGTGTGGGCGTTGGACGCAAAGAAGCCCGCGAACGCGCTGCTGCGGCATTGGACGTGATGGGAATTGGGCGCTGGGCAGACCAATCGGCAGGAGCGCTGCCTTACGGTCATGAACGTCGGGCTGAAATTGCACGCGCCCTGACCATGGCGCCAAAATTTTTGCTGCTGGATGAACCCGCGGCGGGTTTGAATGAAGACGAAAGCGATGAATTGCTGGCCATTTTGACCCCCTTACCGCAGAAGATGAATCTTGGGATGTTGATTGTGGAACATGACATGCGCCTGATCATGCGCCTGTGTCACCGCCTGCATGTGTTGAACTACGGTAAAACAATTGGCGAAGGGACCCCTGAAGAAATTCGCAAGATCCCGGCTGTCATTGAGGCTTACCTGGGTAAAAATCAAGCATAGGAGCGAGACGTGTTAGTTCTAAATAAAATTCATGCCCGCTACGGCGCGATCACGGCGCTGCGCGGCATTTCTCTTAAAGTAGAAGAGGGTGAACTGGTGGCGTTGATCGGCGTGAACGGCGCTGGCAAATCAACCACCCTGTCCACGATCGCCGGCGTGCTTAAACCTGTGCAGGGAGAAATCCAATTCCAGGGGCAGTCACTGGTGGGCAAATCGCCCGAACAGATCATTCGACTGGGAATTGCCATGGTGCCTGAAGGACGCGATATCTTCCCCAGCCTTACAGTGGAAGAAAACCTGCGCCTGGGCGCTTTTACCCGCAATAACCGCGCGGAATATAAGCAAGACCTGGATGAAATGTTTGAATTGTTTCCCATTTTGGGAAAACGAATCACTCAACCCGGCGGCACCCTTTCGGGCGGCGAGCAGCAGCAACTGGCCATCGCACGTGCGCTAATGTCGCATCCCAAGCTGTTGATGTTGGACGAACCTTCACTGGGGTTGGCGCCAGCTCTTGTTGATCAGATCTTTGAACTGGTGGTTAACCTGCACAAACGAGGGGTTACCATATTACTGGTTGAGCAGAATGTTGAACGCACATTGGATATTGCCGACCGCGCTTACCTGATGCGCACCGGCAAAATCGAAGACGAAGGCACTCCGCAGCACCTGCGCGAGCGTGTTGATATTGAGGGCGTCTATCTGGGCGATCATAAGCCCAAAAAGGCGTAGAAGGAGGAAGCTGCCTTGTTTACACTGGACTTTGTTATTAATGCCATCAGCCTGGGGAGCTTATATGCCATCATCGCGTTGGGGCTGGTGATTGTGTATGGTATTTTGAAATTGGTCAACTATGCCTATGGCGAGTTGATTATGATTGCAGGCTATATGCTGTTCTTGCTGGGAAGCGCCGGAGTTTCCCCCTGGATTGTTCTTGGAATTTCGGCGGTGTTTGCGGCTACCATGGTCAGTTATTTGACCGAGCTGGTGGCGTTCCGCCCAGTGCGCACCAAATCGATGACCGCGATTTTGGTCACATCTTTTGCTGTGAGCACCTTATTGCAGAACCTGGTCTTATTAATCGTCTCGCCCCGCTCCCGCGCGGTTCCATTGCCTGATTTATTCTCGAAGAGCGTCAACATCCTGGGATCGGATGTCTCGATGCGCAATATTTTGACCATCGTGATCAGCCTGGCGCTGCTGGGAGGGCTTTCTTTGTTGATGAAACGCACTGTGCTTGGAATTGCCATGCGCGCGGCGGCGGAGAACTTCACCATGACGCGCATGCTGGGTGTGCCGGCTAACATGGTTATTTCAGTGGCGTTTATTCTCAGCGGTTTCCTGGCGGGTGTGGTTGCACTGTTCTGGGTGGGCCGCTCCGCGTCGGTGACGCCCACCATTGGCACAGCCCCGTTGTTGATTGCTTTTGTGGCCTGTGTGATCGGCGGTATGAACAGCCTGACCGGAGCTGTGGTGGGTGGCTACATCTACGGCATCATTTTCAGCCTGCTCAGCCTGTTTTTGCCGCAATCGCTGCTGGACTATCGTGACGCGTTTATGTTTGCGATTGTGATCTTAATCCTCCTGTTCAAACCCGAAGGTTTGGTGAAAGGTGGATATGTACCGGAGCGCGTCGGATGAAAACAAATCAATCCATTTCCAAATTTATTAAAGATCATTCCACGCTGTTCATCCTGATCATTCCGCTGCTGGTGGCGGCAGTTGCCACCCATTTTGCGGGCGGACTGGTGTTGCAGCGCGTCATTACCACCCTGTTCATCAACCTGATTTTGGTGCTGGGGTTACAGGTGTTTATGGGTAATTCGGGTATTTTGTCATTCAGCCACATTGGTTTCATGGGAATTGGCGCCTATGCTTCGGTGCTGTTTTCCATGTCGCCGCAGGCAAAAATGGCAGCGCTGCCTGATCTTTATCCCATCTTGCAGAATGTTCAACTGCCATTTGTGATGGCGCTTCTGGTTGGCGCTTTGATTGCCGCCCTGGTGGGGGCTGTGCTGGGTTACCCGCTGATGCGCCTGTCAGACGCCGCGGCGGTGATCACCATGTTCGGTATGCTGGTGATCATCCACGTGGTGCTGGTGCACTGGAGCCAGGTGACCAACGGTCCGCGCACGCTGTTTGGCGTTGACTACCTGACCACGCTGTGGATTGCGGTGATCTTTGGCCTCCTGGCAATTGTGCTGGCTTACTGGTTCCGAGAATCACCGCTTGGGTTAAAACTGCGCGCTTCACGTGATGACCGTTATGCCGCCGGTTCCATCGGCATCAACATTGTCACCGTGCGCTGGCTGGGCTTCATTTTGAGCGCATTCATTGCCGGGTTTGCCGGCGGCCTGTGGGCGCACTTCATCACCTCGTTTTCTCCCTCGGCTTTCTACCTGGCGGAGACGTTCACCATTTTAGCCATGCTGGTGGTGGGCGGAACCGGCAGTGTGACCGGCGCTGTGGTCGGCACGGTGGCGGTGACCCTGGCACGTGAAGGCTTGCGTGCCCTGGAAAACGGCATCAACTCATCAGGCGCGGTTTCGATTGAGGTGTTCGGCCTGACCGAGGTGGCGCTGTCGGTGTTCCTGATCCTGGTGCTCATTTTGCGCCCGGGCGGCATTTTTGGCAGCCATGAGATTCAATGGGGCAAAAAACAAATGCTGCCGGTGGAAGAAAACGGCAACGGAAACGGACAATAGATAACTAAGGAGAAGCGCTGATGTGTGATACCTTTGCTGCACTGCCCAATGCCACGCGCGACGGCAATGTGTTGTTTGCCAAAAGCGCTGATTGCGAAATTAATGAAGCCAATGCGCTGGTGCGCATCCCTGCCCGGCGGCATGCCGCCGGTGAGAGCGTGCGCATCACCCACCTGGTAATTCCGCAGGCGCAGCAAACGCATGAAGTGCTTTTGACCAAAGCTTTTTGGACTTATGGTTGTGAAATTGGCATCAATGAGTTCGGCCTGGCGATGGGCGAAGAAGCGGTGTTCACGCGCGAGATGGCAGCCGAAAGCCTCAACGGCATCATTGGCCCTGACCTGATGCGCATTGGCCTGGAACGGGCGCATAACTGCCGCGAAGCCATTGAGATTATGACCGCCTTGCTGGAAGAATTTGGCCAGGGCGGCAGCGCCGAGTTGAAAGGCAATTCGCATTTTGACAGCAGCTACCTGATGGCGGATGCCAGCGAAGCGTATATCCTGGAAACTGCCGGTCGCAAATGGGCGGTGCGGCAAATCGAATCAATCGGCTCAATTTCCAACATGCTGGGCATTCACCGCGACTGGCAGCGCTGTTCAGAAAGCAGCACTCCCGGCAGCCTGGACTGGGCGGAAACCTTTGCCATCCCAGAAGTGCCACCCACGCTGGGGTCGCCGCTGCGCCAGCAGGTGAGCTACGGTATGCTTGACCGGGCGCGCGGCAGCATCAACGTGCGCACCATGTTCGACATCATGCGTCATCACAGTGATGGTTATGACCCGGCCAAAGAACCGGTGCACTGCAACATTTGTGTGCATGCCGGCCCGCAAGAGACGCGCTGGTGGCAGGCTGACGGTGTGATGGTGACCGATGTGGACGAAAATGGCGTGATGGCGTGGGCAACCGGCACCTCGGGCACCTGCCTTTCCATTTTTAAGCCGGTGTTTTTAGGCATGGATCTGCCGAATATTGGGCCGCTGCCCACCGAAACTTTTGACCCCGCCTCGCTGTGGTGGAAGCACGAATTGCTGCACCGCCGCGCGATGGCCGATTTTGACAACCTGATGCCTGAAATCCGAAAGGATTTTGACGCACTGGAAGCCGCATTCCTGGCGGAAGCCGCCAGCGTGAAACGCGGTTCAACGTCTGAAAAGAAAGATTTTATGGATGACTGCTTCCAGCGCGCCATGCAGGCCACCGAGGTGTGGATTGCCCGCCTGCGGGCGCGCAGCGACCTGAAGTTTGCCGATGCGGCATACGGCGCCATGTGGAAGCGTTTTAATTCTGAAGCTGGACTGGTTGGCTTACCCGAATAACCCTTTCATTTCAACTGGAGGTGAAAAGATGGCAACAAAAATCAGCAGAAAACAAGTTTTTTATGCATTTAGCCCTGAGCTTGAGCCTGTGGCGCATGTGAAACAGGGCGAAGAAGTGGTGTTGGAAACGCACGACTGCTTTGAAGGGCAATTGCAAAGCGAGAATGACCTGATTGACAAACTGGATTGGAACCATGTTAACCCTGCCACGGGGCCGGTTTTTATCGAAGGAACCAAACCGGGCGATGTTTTGCGGGTTGATTTGCTGAAAGTGGATGTGGATAAAAAATCCACCATGGTCACCATTCCGGGCGAAGGCGCTGTGGGCGACATGATTACCCAAATGGAAACCGCCGTGCTCAAACTGGAAGGCGACGAGGTGGTGTTCAAGAACAAGATTCGCATTCCCAAGAAGCCCATGATTGGTGTGATTGGCGTGGCGCCAGCCAGCGGTTCGGTGCCCAACGGCACACCGGGTGCGCACGGCGGAAACATGGACTGCACTCTGGTGGGTGAAGGCGCCAGCCTGTTCTTCACGGTGGGCGTTGAAGGTGCGCTGTTCGGCGCAGGCGACTTCCACGCGGTGATGGGCGACGGCGAGATTGTGGTGTGCGGCGCTGAAACCCCCGGCGAGGTGCGCTTTAAAGCCCAGGTGGTGAACGAGTTGAAGGGGCTGCCCACGCCGTTTTTGAAAAACAAAGACATGGTGGCGGCCATTTGCTCGGCGCCCACCATTGACGAGGCGACCAATGACGCCATTCACAACATGGCAAAGTTCCTGACCGAATTTGTTAAAATTCCCATGAACGACGCCGGCATGCTGATGAGCCTGGTGGGCGAGTTGAAATTCTGCCAGGTGGTGGACCCCGAAAAGACCATCCGCTTTGAGTTTCCCGTTTCCGTGCTGGAGAAGTACGGGTATCAGATTTAGACTGATTTTCGACAAATCGAAACCACAGATGGACATGGATTAACACAGATAATTTGTGTGAATCACAGTTCATCTGTGGTTTTTCTTTTTTTCTTGTTGTGGCGGGGAATGCTGGTTACTTATGATATAATCATATTCGCTTTTTAAAATAAACTTTTTGCACTTTGATTAAAACCAGCGCGTGTGCGCTTTCTCTCGATAGCGAAGCTATCTTCTCATCGTGCTGAAAAATATATTTCAGCAGTCGCCGTTGTGGACTCCTTGTGAGCTTGCTCAATTTTTATATCCCTCGCTTGACTTCTGAAGACAAGGAAATTTAAGTGAATTTTTGTGAATTTAACCTGGATTCGCGCCTGCAGGCGGGAATCACACGTGCTGGATACAGCATTCCAACGCCCATTCAAATGGCTGCCATTCCTGCGGCCGTTACTGGAAAAGATTTAATTGGTACGGCTCAGACCGGAACTGGAAAAACGGCGGCTTTTGTGCTGCCAATACTCAACCGATTGATGGATGGGACGCGCAACCGCACCCGCGCTTTGATTGTGACACCCACCCGCGAACTGGCCGAGCAGATCCATGAAAACATTCGCATGTTGAGTGCGCGCACCAATATTCGCAGCGCCACCATCTACGGCGGGGTTGGTTCAGCCCCGCAGATCAAGGCGCTGCAAAGCGGCGTTGAGGTGTTGGTGGCATGCCCGGGACGCCTGCTGGATTTGATTCAGCAAGGTTATGCACGGCTGGGGAGTGTGGATGTGCTGGTGCTGGATGAGGCAGACCGTATGCTGGACATGGGTTTTCTGCCCGACGTGAAACGCCTGATCAAGGCGCTGCCGGCGCAGCGCCAGACCATGCTGTTCTCAGCTACTTTTCCGAAGGAAATTGAAGAACTGGCTGCCCAAACGCTGACCAATCCGCAGCGTATTGCGGTTGGATTGAGCTGCCCGGCGCGCACGGTGAGCCATGCGCTCTACCCGGTTCCGCAGCACCTGAAAACCGCCCTGCTGTTGAAGCTGCTGAAAAAGACCACTACGGGCTCTGTGCTGGTTTTTACCCGCACCAAGCACCGCGCCCGACGGGTGGCAGACCAGATCGCGCGCTCTGGTTACAAGGTGACCAGCCTGCACAGCGACCGCACCCAGGGGCAGCGCCAATCGGCGCTCAAGGGATTTAAGAATGGTTTATACCAGGTGATGGTAGCCACCGATATCGCTGCGCGTGGGTTGGATGTGGAAAGCATTTCGCATGTGATTAATTATGATATGCCGGACACCGCCGATGCTTACATTCACCGCATTGGGCGCACCGGGCGCGCCGAGCGCAGCGGCGATGCTTTCACCCTGGTCACCCCGGAAGATGAAAGCATGGTGCGAACGTTGGAGAAGGTGATGCGCCACCGGCTGCCGCAGGAGAAACTGGCTGACTTCGACTATCATGCGCCGCCGGTTAGGACCATACCGGAGAAAACCGCACCTGTCAAAACAAACCTGTTGAAGAAAACCGCGGAGCGCCGCGCTCCATCTGCGCCGCGGGCGTCGTCATTTAGACGAAGTTAAATTTCAGGCCTTTTCAAACAGTAACCACAGATCAACCCAGATGGACACAGATGAAGTTAATATTCTGTGTTGATCCGGGTACATCTGTGGTTGTTTTTTTAAGGAATCAGGGATTGCAGCAAGTTGGCATCCCAACTTTGCTGCTGGCTATCATAAACGCCAAAATCGGAGCAGAACTGCCAGTAGAGCCAGGGAATATTGCGCTTTTCAGCCTGGCGCGCCACGAATGCCGTCCAGCGTTGGCGCGAGACGGGGTCAGCGGTGATGATGGAGCCAAACTCGCCCAGCAGCAGGGGAACCTGTCGCCGGGCTGACCAGGCAGCGGCGCGGTCGAGGCGCTCTTCAATGGCTCGTTTTTCTGCTTCTGATTCATTCCAGGTCGTGCCCATCCATTTGTCTGAACCGTTCACCCAGGATGCGCCCTGGTGGGTGAATTCAAAGGGTTCGTAAAAATGAAAGGTGACAATCAGGTGGTTGTCATCGGGAAGCTGCAAGGCGTCCAGGGCGGAGATGCTGTTGTAATCGGCGCTGCCGATAATGAGAATGCGCTGCGGGTTGCTGCGGCGAATGAGAGGTACAACCTCGGCAATGAGGGCATTCCAGGCAGCGGCATCCAAATTCTTCACAGGTTCGTTCAAAATTTCAAAATAGAGATTCTCCGGCGCGTCCTGGTAATGCCCGGCCAGTTGCTGCCAGATGGCCAGAAAACGCTGACGCTGACCGGCAGGATCGTCCATGATTTCTTCGTAATGATGCAGGTCCAAGATGACGACCAGCCCTGCATCCAGGGCTT
Organism: uncultured Anaerolineaceae bacterium; assembly: GCA_964580315.1. Lineage (GTDB taxonomy): Bacteria > Chloroflexota > Anaerolineae > Anaerolineales > Anaerolineaceae > CAZOKH01. The sequence continues at coordinate 21,159 of CAZOKH010000047.1, forward strand.
GCTGGATTGTGTCATCTGTCAGAGCCAGGAAGGTTGGATCAAGGGTGTAGGGCGGGTTTTGAGCGGCATGGGCTGAAAAACGCACCGGCAGCCGCACGCTGTCAAAGCCAGCCGAGCGGATGGCTTCAAAATAGTGCGGTTGGATGGTTACGCCCCATTCTCCAGGGGCGGGGGCATCGAGCGCATTGCCCAGGTTGATGCCGCGCTGCACGGAGAGATTACCAAATGCCTGCGGGGTGGGCGTGGCAGTGTTTGAGGCAAGCGGGGTGGGAAGGTCTATTGGCATGGGATTAGCGCAGTTGCTGAAGCAAAATGCTAATGATGACGCCAGGATGCAGGAAATGATGCTGTTCTTTTTCATTTCTTCAAAACAACCATGCGCCACCATTTCTGGAAGATGTCAACCAACGTTTTTGAAAAGGTGCTGCTTTCCTGGGTGAAGCTGCCGTAGCCGGTTTGCTGCCGGTCGAAGATGAAGCTCACCAGCCGGGCAAACTGTTCATCGGGTAATTGTTTAAAGTTAATGATAATGCGTTTTCCCCACGAACGGCTGCGGTAGAACACACCCGGCAAAACCAGCCCGCTGACCCCGCAGCACAATTGCACATCCGTGTCCACGTAAGAATCGGCTTTGTAGAGAGGGGTCAACGGTGAAACCGCGCAACTTTGCAGTGAAATATCCACCAGCTTAACCGGTATGACTGTGCCGTCGTGCAGGGTGAGGTTCATCTGGTCTTCAACCAAGAAACGTTCAGCCGAGCGGTAGCGCTGCTTTTCAAAGCACACAAAAATGGCTGTAATGACACCCAGCAGGTTGTACAGCAGCCAGAACAGGTTAACCAGGTATACCGGGATCATGTAATTGACATCGGTGAGCATTTTGTAAATGCCAAAGCCCAGGGCGGTGAAGCCGGCGGCAGCCAGGATGAGATGCGGCAGGGCAACCCGAAAGGCGAAATGGCTTTTGTTGGCGGCAGAACCTTTGGGCGTCACGGAAAACTTGAGCTTGCGCGATAGGAATAATTCTGAAAGGGCTGAAATGGCCAGGTAGGGCGCCAGGGCGGTTTCATAAATATGCGCCCAGGTGTAGGTGCGGCTTTTGTGGTCAAACAGGGTGAAAATTAATGACGAGATGTAGTACGTGGGTGCAAAGAACAGCAGCATGGTGAAGACATCGGCGTAATAGACGGGCACACCGGTGAGCAAAAACAGGATGGGACCGATGTTGTAGATGATTTTTTGCAGGCCGAAGAACCAGTAGAGCACGCCGTCGAAATAGATCAGGCGCTGCATGAAGCTGAGACCGGGCAGGGTGAGCGGGTTCCACTTTTTGAGCACCTGGATGTTGCCGCGGCACCAGCGGTCGCGCTGCACCACGTAATCGGCAAACGAATCGGGGGAAAGGCCCATGGCCAGGTTTTCGTTGACAAAAATGGTCTGGTAACCTTTGGCCTGCAGCAGCATGCTGGTGGCCATGTCTTCGGTGATGGTGCCCACCGGGATCAGCCCGATGGCGTCGATGGCGCTGCGGCGAAAGACGGCGTTGCTGCCCACATTGAGTACGGCATTGAACAAACCGCGGCGGGTGAGAATTTCGCGCATGAAGAAGTCTTGCTCATTGGGAATAACGCTGTATAACTGCAAGTTGTTCTGGAAAGGATCGGGGTTATAGAAAACCTGGGGTGCCTGCACCAGGGCCATGTTTGGATCCTCAAAGTAGCCAACGGTTCGTTCCAGGAAGGTGGACTTGGTGATCATGTCGGCGTCGAGCACCACAAACAATTCGCCGCTGGCGTAGTTCTTCAAGCAGTTGTTGAGGTTACCAGCCTTGGCATGCACATGCTCATCGCGCACCGACCACACCGCGCCGTAGCGTTCAGCCAACTGGCGCACTTCTTCACGGCGGCCGTCGTCGCAGATGTAAACTTTGAACTTATCTTTGGGGTATTTTTGGCTGACCGCAGCCGCCACCGTGTTTTGCAGCACGCTGACCGGTTCATTGTAGGTGGCGATGAGGATATCGACCGTGGGCAGTTCTTTCAGGTTTTGCAGGCTTTTTTCCACCGGCACATAATCTTTCATAAACATCAGGCGGTGGGTGGTGGACTGCACAAAGGCGATCAGTTCGGCAATGAACAGCAAACTGCCAAAGACGAAACCGGCGGCATTTTGGGTGGGAATGGTGAACAGCATACGCCAGGTGATGTATATGATTTGCACCAGGATGGCAAGTGCGATGAAATATTTTAAATATTTACGGTGATAGCGAACAATAAATGCAAACAGGACAATGATCAGCAGGATCACTGCCAGCAGGGCCATTTTTTCAGCGATGGCGCGCAGATCCAAGACGGTTCCAAGCATAATCAATAATCCTGTTTATTTGAGGCGGCGCTGAAAATACGATAGTACCGCGAGAAAGACGGCAATTACACCCACAGTGATCAATACAAACAACGGGCGATTTTGTGCAGCCCAGGCCTCAAAGTTGCTGGCAAAACGGTCGTATTCTGTCTCGCTTTTAACGGCTGCCGGGGGCGTGCTTTCACTGCCGGCCGGGGGCGTATTTTGGGACAGGGTATTTCCGATCAATGTCACGGTAAATTCATCCGTAATGGGGTGGTCTGCCTGGTTGTAGGTGGCTGTCAGCGTGATGCTTTCACCCTGCACTCCGGAGGGAATGGTCAGGCCGCCGTTATTATCCAGTGTGATGGCGGGGTCGTACGGCGGGCGCAGCGCCCAGGCGGCATGAACTTGCAAGGAGGTTTGCTCAACCGGCGAACCCAGGTGGGCGGTAAATTGTTCGCGGTGTTCACCAGAGGGGGGAACAGCGATGCTGTCGGCGCCCTGGATGGTGAGGGTTTTGAAGTCGGCCGGGGCGAGCACTTCGATATCATCGATGGAAAAGGTGCGCGGGAAAACCCCATCCAATGTGACTGCGATCGCGTAGGATTCAATTTTCTTCAGATCCAACTGCTCGTCGCCGCGGGCGGTGTTCCATTCGGGCACGCTAAAGCTGTAGAAGGGGACAACCACCATACCTTGATATTGCGGGGGGATGGGCAGGTTGCCGTATTCGATTTCCTTTTGCGTGAGCGCGCCATTTTCATCCTGCAGGAAGAAGGTTCCCTCACCGGAGACTGCCCAGTACTCGTTGTATTCTTCTTTGAAATTCAGAGAGAGCAACAGGGGGTTCGAGTTGGCGTTGTCCACCCAGAATCGAATGCCGGAACCGGTGGACCAATTACGCTCGAAATAAGACAGGATGTGGTAAATGGAACCGTTCTCTGATTGATTATGGGCATTGGGAGAGGCGATATATATTCCCAGCGCCTGTCTGCCCGAATGAACGGGGATTCTTTGCAGTGAGACACGCATGTCGGCGCCGTCTTCCCACACGGTGTAGGCGCGTCTCACGTCGCTGTCGATGGTGTATTTTTCAAAATCATCCTGAAAAATGGCTGTTGATTCATCTTTTTGCAGGGGTGAAAAAGTCATACCAAATAAGAGCAGCGCGCCAATCCATGCGCGCTTGAAACGATAATCAGATTTCATAACAAATTTTTCCTCGCGCTGTAAAAGTGACCCAATGACAATTGATTCCGTTCGATTGTTGATCGGTGGTTACAGTGTAGGAGACCGGGCTTGAAAATTGGATTCGGTTCAATTGTTGATTTAATGATCGGGTTTAATAAAAATCATTACCATAAAACCCGTATAAAAAGCAACGAAATTGATAGGATTGCTCTTTTTGGAAAAATCCGGTATCAAACCATTCATAACCGGGCATTATGGTCCTTGGCTTTTTGAAAGGCGGGCGCCAGCGATTGGCGAGAGCAACTGCAAATATTAACGGAATGTTAAATCGCCCCTGGAGGAATATCAGAATGATTGACCCCTATGTCAGGACTTGTTACAATAATCTGCCTTTATACCTGAAATATTATAGCTTTTATAAAATTTACGGGAGCGAAAGGAGAATTCTAATCCGCTGAGCGATTAAAAAAGTTGCCAGCAGTCTTTCGGAGGAAAAAATGGAACTGGCGTCATTGGCATTGTGGCAAATGGTCATTGTTGGCGTCATTGCACTGGCTTTGCTGGTGCTCAGTGCAGATTATGCAGTCAAGAAATTAATTGGAATTGCAGCCTATCTTCACCTATCGTCAACTTTCATGGGGGTTACGGTTATTTCGGTGGCTACCAGTATCCCGGAAATTACAGCACACCTGACCGCATCTGTTGGTATCTTAAACAAAACCCTGGATTATAAAATTGGTTCGTCGATTGTGCTGGGCGCAAACATAGGCTCCGATGTCATTCAGCAAACTTTCATTCTGGGCCTGGTTGTGCTGCTGACAGGGTCGTTGTATTTCCGTAAATATTTTCTGTGGAAAAGTATGATCCCCATGATTGGCACAACGGTTATGTGTATCATCCTGGGATGGGACCGGGTTTATTCCCGCCTGGACGGCGCCATATTGTTTGGCACATTTATCCTGTACATGTATTATCTCTATGTCGATGAGCGGAAATATTATCGCAAAGAAGACAATCATCCGCAGAGCGAAGAAGTGGCAAATGGCATTCCGCACACCTGGAAGGAAGCCCTGCGTGACACGTTTTTGTCGATTGCCGCCCTGGGTGTCACCATTCTGAGTGCGACGTATGTATTACAAATCACAGAAATTGTGGTGGATCGCACCGGGATCGGCGGCTCGTTGATTGGCGTGCTGACGCTGGGTGTGGCTTCAGCTATGCCCGAATTGATCACGGCGCTATCCGGTGTAAAGAATAAAGAAACGGGTATTTCAATGGGTGCACTGGTTGGCAGCAATATCACCAATCCGTTGGTGGCCATCGGGGGCGGGGCGCTGGTATCCACCTATTTTGTGCCGCAGCCGCTGGTTTATTGGGATTTACCCTGGGAAACATTGACCGGGGCGGTTCTGTGGGCTATTGCCTGGTTTTCCAATGGCAAACTGGGTAAAAAGAGCGCGTTTTACCTGATGGGTATTTACTTTGTCTATGTAATTGCCCGCGCCGTGTTCTTTGCGGTGGATTAATTATAATTTCGCCAGGCCGTTGCGCAGGGCAAACAGGGTGGCCTGGGTGCGGTCGGTGACGTTAATTTTGGCAAAGATGGCGCTGACGTAGTTTTTCACCGTGCCTTCCGACAGGTACAACTTTTGAGCAATTTCAAGATTGCTCAATCCTTGCGCCACCAGTTGCAGCACTTCCAGTTCACGCTCGCTGAGCAGCCCGGCCGCTTCGTTGCTGGGCGAAGCAGGAGCAGCGCCGCTGAGATGGTTGAGCAATTTGGGGGCGACCGCCGGGTCGATAAAACTTTTACCCTGCATGGTTCCGCGAATGGCGGCAAAAAGTTGCTCACGCGGGGTGTCTTTAAGAAGGTAGCCGTTGGCGCCAGCGCGCACGGCTTCGAGCACCCATTCGTCAAAATCATAAGTGGTTAAGACCAGTATTTTTATTTGAGGAAATCGCTGGTGAATCTGGCGGGTGGCCTGCACGCCGCTCAATACAGGCATTTTTAAATCCATCAACACCAGGTCGGGCTGCAACCTTTCCACCAGTTGAAGCGCCTCTTCGCCATCATACGCCATGCCCACCACCTCGATATCGGGTGCGGTGCCCAGTATGGCATTCAACCCTTCACACACAAACACCTGGTCGTCACACAATAGCACTTTTGTCATGCACTTTTACCTTCTATGGTTAATAGTAACTGCACCCCATTGCCCGGCAGATTCTTAATGGTTAATTTGCCGCCCACAGCAGCGGCGCGTTCTTGCATGCCGTGCACGCCAAAATGCCCCGGCTGTTCCAGGTCGGTCGGGCTCAGCCCCTGACCATCATCCGCCAGGACAAATTCAATTTTGTCCGGCTGCTTTGTAAGGGATAACGTGATGCGGGTGGCCCTGGCATGCTGGCTGACGTTGTGCAAGCCCTCTTCAGCAATGCGGTAGATGCACTGCTCCACGGTTGGGTCAAGATCATCCGCGTTGGGAGTAATATCCATTTCCAGTTTCAACCCGTCGCGTTCGGCAATGGAGCGCGCCAGTTGTTCCAGCGCCAGGCGCAGTCCCAGTTCTTCCAGCGGGCCGGCGCGCAAAGCCTGAATGGTGCGGCGGGTTTCAATCAATCCGCTGCGGGTGACCGCCAGGGACTGATCCAAAATCTCCCTGGCCTGCGCCGGGTTCGACTGCCACAGGGCGGTCATGGCTTCCAGGTTAACCGCCAGACCGCTGAGAGTGTGCGACAGGGTGTCGTGAATTTCACGCGCCAGGCGGTTGCGTTCGCGGCTGGTGGCCAGTTCTTCCAGCGCCAGGGCATGGTAACTGAGCCGTCGGTTGGCCTGCGCCAGGGTAGCATTTTGCTGTTTTTGTTCGTGCGAGAGGCGATTAATAATGTATCCGACCAGCAAAAACACCAGGGAAGGAACCAGTGCAACCGACAGCAATACCGGGCCGCTGGGAACCTCTCCGCCGGTCAACAGCACCGGGGGCAGTGCTCCCATGACGGCCAATCCCAGGCAATAGGCAATCACCATTTTTAACGAGTATTGCCAGCTTATGAAAATGAGCGGGATGAAGAGGGAAAACACGAGGTGAAGCTGGCTGACCATGTTGAAAAG
>CAZOKH010000048.1:0-27419 GCA_964580315.1 uncultured Anaerolineaceae bacterium
GACTGGATGCGCTAAGAGCCGCTTCTGGCAACGGGCAGCCTGTTCCCACCGGGACAGCCATACTTGAACGAACCCGAGAAATCCTTGAAGTCTGGACGGCACCCACCCTTGAACCGGTGATCAATGCTACCGGGGTGATTTTGCACACCAATCTGGGCCGGGCGCCATTAAGCGAAGCGGCGCTCGAGAATGTGAAACAGGTATGCCTGGGTTACAGTACCCTGGAGTTCGACCTTGACCGCGGGAAGAGGGGATCACGAAATGTGCATGCTGAAAACCTGCTGCGTCGAATTACTGGAGCAGAAGCTGCCCTGGTGGTGAATAACAATGCCGGGGCGGTGCTGCTGGCGCTATCAGCGCTGGCGCGGCGGAAAAATGTAATCATTTCCCGTTCACAACTGGTTGAAATTGGCGGCGGCTTCCGGGTGCCGGATGTGATGCGGCAATCGGGCGCCAGGCTGGTTGAGGTGGGCACAACCAACCGGGTGCATTTAAAGGACTATGAAAATGCGCTGCTGGAAAACCCCGGGTTGCTGTTGTGTGCTCACCATTCCAATTTTAGAATCATTGGGTTTACCAGCGAACCAGAGTTGAAAGAATTGGTTGACCTTGCTCACAAGAACGGCGTTATCTTGATTGAAGACCTTGGATCGGGAGCGCTGCTCGACACGGCTGTGTACGGCATTCGCCATGAGCCCACTGTACAGGAATCATTGCAGGCTGGTGCTGACCTGGTTTGTTTTTCTGGTGACAAGATGCTGGGCGGCCCCCAGGCAGGAATCCTGGTTGGCAGCGCTGCATTGATTTCAAAAATAAAAAAACACCCGTTGACGCGGGCGCTGCGCGCTGATAAATTTTGTTATGCCGCCCTGACCGCCACCCTGCATTCATATCTCAAGGGCGAAGCGGAGCGGGAGATCCCGATCTGGCAAATGATTGCAGCCAACCTGCAGGAAATGCAACGACGAGCCGAGAAATGGAAAAGAGAACTGGGTACCGGTGAAGTGATCCCGGCAAAATCTACAATCGGCGGCGGCAGTTTGCCTGAAGAAATGCTGCCGACTTTTGTATTCGCCATCACTGGAAAGGGAATTACGCGGTTGCTGAATCAATTGCGCCTGTGCAAACCTCCCATAATTGCGAGAATTGAAAATGACTATCTGATGCTTGATCCGCGCACCGTGCTGCCCTGGCAAGAAGCCAGTCTGCTGTCTGGATTGAAAATGGCTCTCAATGAGGGGAGAATCACCGAAGAGAAACGATGAAAACAAATATTGATAACTACATGGCACAGCAAGGGATCGATGCGCTGGTTGTGCTGGGCGCAGCCCAGCATAATCCCGATATGGTTTATTTCACCGGGATTGCGCATTTGACCAGGGCAGTTTTGCTGAAGAAACAGGGAACGGAACCCGTTTTGATGTATCAACCCATGGAAAGGGATGAAGCGGCAAAAAGCGGGTTAGAAACGCGCAATTCGACGGCTTACAATCAAAGCAAGCTGCCAACCGAAACATCCAGCAAATCCAGGCAGGTTGTGCATCAGTTTTGCGCCCTTTTGGCTGAATTTGGAATGACACGAGGAAGAGTTGCGGTGTATGGATTTGATGACATCCGAACCACCGCGTCTTTTTTGCGGGATGTGAAGGCAGTGTATCCCGAAATTGAAATCCTGGCTGCAGGTGATGAAAATATCCTGGAACTTGCGGCGGCGACCAAAACTGCCGCAGAAGTGGAACGTATTCGAGCCATGGGGGCGATTACGGGGCAGGTGGTGGCAGAAGTTGCCGATTTTCTGTCTGGCTGCCATGCCGGATCACAGGGGATTGAAGATCATCATGGAAATGCAGTCACGATTGAGCGCGTCAAGCGGCTGATTGACCTGGAACTGATTAAACGCGGCGCAGAAAACCCGGAAGGAACTATTTTTGCGCAGGGGCGCGATGCCGGGGTGCCGCACAGCGTGGGTAATCCTTCGGAAGTGTTACAACCCGGCAAGAACATTGTGTTTGATATTTTTCCCTGTGAAATGGGCGGCGGCTTTTTCTACGACTTTACGCGCACCTGGAGCCTGGGATATGCCACTGAAGAAAACCGGCAGTTGCACCAACAGGTTCTGGATGTTTATCGGATTGTGACCGGCGAACTGGCAGCAGGAAAACCGTTCTATGCATTACAGCAAAGAACCTGCGAGTTGTTTCAATCGTTTGGCCATGATACTATTATTCATCAACCCATGACCAACAGCGGTTATGTTCACAGCCTGGGGCACGGTGTTGGGCTGCGGGTGCATGAACATCCTTTTTGTGTCAACAATCCGAAAGAGTTGGATTGCCTGCAACCCGGTTGTGTATTTACAATAGAACCAGGTTTATATTATCCAGACCTGGGTACCGGTGTGCGAATTGAAGATACGTATTGGATGAATGAGCAGGGAATCGTTGAACGCTTGATGGATTATCCCTACGACCTGGTCATTCCGATCAAGAACAGATAGGTGCATGTTTTATGAATTTTGAACATCAGGAAGAAAAGAAAGCCAACCCTTCTGCGCGCATTCTGGGAATAGAATCGTCCTGTGATGAGACGGCTGCGGCGGTGGTTGAGAACGGGCGTGTATCGCTGGCGGGTGTGGTGGCATCGCAAGTGAAACTGCATGCCAAATACGGCGGTGTCTTTCCTGAAGTGGCTTCGCGCGAACATGTGCGCGCCATTTACGCGGTGATTGACCAGGCCATGCGCGATTCACACCTCAGCTTGAGCGACCTGGATGCTGTGGCGGTTACACGCGGCCCGGGGCTGGCCGGCTCGCTGGTGGTGGGGGTCAATGCCGCCAAGGCCATTGCCCTGGCAGCCAATTTGCCGTTAATTGGCGTGAATCACCTGGAGGGGCATCTCTATTCCGCCTGGTTGTCAGCAACCAATGGCGAAGAGGACGATACCAGTCCGCGTTTCCCCTTGCTGGCTTTGCTGGTTTCGGGTGGTCATACCGAGTTGATTTTGATGACCGATCATTTGCAATATCAACGACTGGGAGCCACGCTGGACGATGCCGCTGGAGAAGCGTTTGATAAAGTGGCACGTTTGATCGGTTTGGGATACCCGGGCGGCCCGTTAATTCAAAAGGCAGCCCTGAACGGCTCACCCAAAGCATTTGATTTTCCACGAGCAAGGCTGGAAGGCACCTGGAATTTCTCTTTCAGCGGGCTGAAAACGGCGGTTCTGCGAACTGTGCGAAAATTGGAAGAAGAAGGAACGCCCTTACCTGTTGAAGACCTGGCGGCGAGTTTTCAAGCAGCCGTTGTTGATGCGCTGCAAACGAAAACCATCCTGGCTGCCAGGGCGTTCAAGGCAAAAGAGATCCTGGTGGCCGGCGGCGTATCTGCAAACCAGGCTTTGCGCAATGCGTTCCTGGAACAGACTGAGTTCCCGGTGCATATTCCACCGTTGAAAATGTGTACTGATAATGCCGAGATGATCGCGGCAGCGGGGTATTACCGCTTTATTAACGGGTATCGCGATTCGCTGGATTTTGATGTGCTGCCAACCTGGTCAATCAGTTGAACTACAACAGGCGTAACTTTTTAAGAAGTGGATCATCTAATGGATAAAATTGAAATCATTCCTGCAGATCAAGAAAGCATTTCGCTCGAAGCACTCAGAAACGGCGATAAGGCTGAATTTGCCAGGCTGGTTAATAAATACTCAAGCAAAATTTATCACCTGGCAATGCGAATTTTAAGTGATCCTCATCAGGCTGAAGATGTACTTCAAGAAACATTTCTGAAAGCCTATCGTTCGATTGGATCATTCGAAGGTAGATCGAGTATTTCGACTTGGTTATATCGGATTGCTGCCAATGAAGCCCTGATGATTGTGCGGCGCAGAAAACCAGAAGCGGCGCTTGTGGATGAAAAAGATCAGGACGATGATGAAAATACAAACGAAACCACTGTTACCGATTGGTGCTGTATGCCTGAAGAGGAGTTACTCACCAATGAAAGCCGGAAATTTATGAATGAAGCCATACAAAATCTGTCCCCGGCATTAAGAGTGGTTTTTATGCTGCGTGATATTGATGGTTTGTCGATCAAGGAAACGGCGGAAGCACTGGATTTGAGCGAAGCTGCGGTGAAAACAAGATTACTGCGGGCACGACTTTCGCTCCGGGAGCAGCTTTCAAAGTATTATCATGAAATGCATCATGAAGTGAGGTAATTTATGGATAAAAAACATCCTCACCACTGTAAAGAGTTGGTCAAACAAATTTCCGATTATCTGGATGGAGAGTTGAAAGGCCAATACCTTGAAGCCCTGGAAAGCCACCTGGAAGGTTGCACGGATTGTCAAAATGAAGTTAATTCCATGAAGAAAACGATTGAATTATTTCAAATTGTGGAAGAAAACGATTCAATACCTGATGATGTTCGACAACGCCTGTTTCGCTGCCTTGAATTGGATGATGAGAACCCGGGATCATAGCAATTCAATTTCTTTCCGCCGTTTGAAGCATCGGAGACCGTGCGATGAATAAATTCCTTGATGAAAGTATGCGAAGGCAACTGCGTGAATTATTCCATAACCTGGATCAACAGGTCACGATCCTTTTTTTTGGCAGCCCACAACAAAATTGCGCCTATTGCCAGGACACAGCAGCATTATTGCGCGAAGTAGAAGAAGTATCACAAAAGGTGATTGTTCAGATTCATAACCTGGATGAAGAACCAGAGTTGAGGAAAACCCACCAGGTTGAAATGACCCCCTGTGTTATTCTTGGAAAAGGCACAGGAAACCAGTTTGTTGACTCTCGTATTCGATTTTATGGAATTCCAGCCGGCCACTTGTTTAATGCCCTGGTTCGATCCATTCAAATGGTTTCATCTGAAGAAACAGGTTTGCGAGATGAAATAAAGTCGTATTTACGTGAATTAAGAACACCGCTTCACTTTCAAGTTTTTGTAACGCCCTATTGTCCACATTGCCCTAAAGCTGTGCAACTGGTTCATCAAATGGCTTTGGAAAATGAAAAAGTGCGATCAGAGATGATTGAAGCGCGCGAATTTCAGGAATTTGCAGATGCAAATAACATCAGTGGAGTTCCTCACACGGTTATAAATCATGGCGCAGGGCACATCACTGGCGCCCTGTCTGAAATGCAATTCCTGGATCGATTAAAACAATTTGTTCACGAAAATTGATTGGTGAGGTGAAAAAATGGAAGCGAAAATAACCTGGAATGGCGCAATGCAGTTCACGGGTAGCGCTGACAGTGGGTTTACCGTTCCCCTGGATGCAAGCCTTAACCACGGCGGACAAGATGGCGGATTTCAACCGATGGAATTGTTATTGGTTGGACTGGTTGGCTGCACGGGAATGGATGTTATATCGATTTTGCTAAAGAAAAAAGCCAATGTGAAAGCTTTCGAAGTGCGCGTTTCAGCTGAACGCGCTGAAGAACATCCCAAGGTTTTTACCCGTCTCCTTGTTGAATATGTCGTCACCGGGAAGGATATTAAGCTGGAGGATGTTGAGCGTTCCGTTCAACTTTCAGAGACGAAATATTGCCCGGCTGAAGCCATGCTGCGGAAAACAGCGGTTATTGAAAGCAAGATAACCATCATCCCGGATTAGTGCTTGCTATTGAGGGGGAAGCTCTGGCTGCGTTTCAATCGGTTTTTCAGATTGGATCTGGCTGCTGTGGTCTGCAATTGTGGAAGCCCGCACGGTTCTGCCGAATTTGATCAGTAATCCATCATAGGCTTCACTGCCATTTTGGGGAATCCAGCCTTCCATGTTAAAGGCAAGTGTGCTATCGGCATTTATCCATTCGCCATTGTATTTGCGTGCAAGGTGAATATGTGTGCCAGTGGTTTTTCCGCCTTCACAGGAAGGTAAACCGATGGGGCTGCCTGCTGCCAGCCGGGTGCCGAGGGGTGGTATTGTGCGTGTAGCCAGGTGAAGATATAGGATTGCCCACCCGGTGCGTTCATCTCCATCGCCGTCCAGATCTAAAATAGCTAAGCCGGTCCCGGTACGGGAGATTACTCCATCGGCAAGAGCCAGGGAGGGTTCATCGGTATAGGCACAGCCTGATTTGATATTGGGAGGGGCAAAATCTACTGCGGCAAAAGGTTGACCAGTGCCCCAACCGGTGTGCGGACCGCCGGTATAGGCCCAGTTTTTTCCCGGCGCAAAGGGCAGTCGAAATTCAGGCTGTTGGAGACTGCCGGGAATGTGCGGTTGAACATTTTGCCAGGGATCGCCAAACAGGCTGGTGTAGGTTTTCAATAATCCTTCTGCGTGGGTGGCATGGTTAAATGCTTCTTCAGGCAATAATTGGGCGTAATAATAGCGTAAAGCCACAGAAGCAGCATTTTGCCAGGGATCAGGCCGTTCCTGGCTGCCGTTCAAGTGGTCAAATGTATTGAAGGCGCCGATACGCCATCCGTAATAAACATTGTTTAATGTGTTGGCTGCCCAGATCAATTGTTGATAAAGACGTTTGTGATAGGGGCCTTTATAGCCCAGAGGGTAATCTTGAAATGTATCCGATTCGGGCATGCTGGTTTGTGTGAGCGCGCCGGTCTGATATTCGATGATTGCCAACAGCAAACGCGGGCTGACGCTGAAATTTTCAGCGACCGATTGGACCAATTCACCCCCACGCCGGGGTTCTCCTGAAACAAAATCCTGGTAATCTTTCAACCAGCCGGGTTGAGCGTTGACAAATTCAACCGGATCAAAGCCCACCTGGGCAGGGCCGTTTACAAACAGGCTGTCGGGAATGATTTGGAAATAACTGCCCCAGAGAGGCTGGTAATAGATGGGGATTCTCATGGGCAAACCAGCAGGCAATGTGGTTACATCGGGAGGCAAAATGGGATTGTTCTCGCGAATTTCTTCAATTGTCGTATTGAAATGTCCTGCCAGGGCGGGAAGCGTGTCGCCGGTCTGTGCTATATAATCGACCAGTTCGCCGGGTTGATAAACTGGGCGAGTGGGTAAGGCTGTGGGGGAAACGGTTGGGGTGGCTGATTGACTTTCCAAAAGATTGAGATATGGAAAAGGCTGATTGCTATGCGGCGCGCAGCCGGTAATCAGTGAGATGAGCAAAATGACCAGTATTGCAGACTGGTTGCGTTTTTGTTTTATTTGTCGATATTGCAAATTATTCATTGGATGTTTCAATGTTTGTGGAATTAAAGCCGGGGGTTGGAGCGACCTGGGTACATTCGGCAGAATCGCGTTGAATGCGCGATTCGAATGATCCCACCGTGCTGGAAGAACAAGTCAGGTTGTCTTTTGTTAAGGTGCCTACGTATAGTTTTCCGCCATAATGCGCCTGCCAGCCGCTGAGGACGAACGGAACAGGGCCATCTGCAAGTATCCATTCGCCGTTGTACTTGCGGGCGATATGGATGTGGGTGCCTGTAGCTGTTCCGCCCTGGCAGGATGGATGCCCGATGGGATCGTCCTGTTCGACCCATGCTCCCAGGGGAATGCGGTCTTCATCGCTGACATGCAGGTAAAGTAACGCCCATCCAGTTTGTTCATAACCGTCGCCGTCCAGGTCCAGCACTACGACGCCGTTATCTGACCGGGTTACCAGCCCGGCTTCGGAGGCGGTGACCCAGGCGTCTGATTTTACGCAGCCGTGATCAATGGATGCGGGGGCAAAATCCAATGCTGCCAGGGCGCCGTCAGGCCCCCAGGCTGAATGCGGGCCGCCGGTGTAGCTCCAAAGATGATTCTTCTCAAAGGGTAGTTCGAGGTTGGGCTGGGTGAGGTGCGTGGGATAGAGCGGTTCAACGGATTCGGCGCGCAGCCAGGGGTTTCCAAACATTTGTTCATAAAGAACCGGCATGGAATCAGGGGCATATAAGACTCCGCCCCATTCTCGTTGGTTGTACAGCCTGGAGAATAAATATTGCAGCGCCACAGAACCCGCATTGAGGCTGGGCGCCAGGCGAATCACTTCTTTGTTGGGAAAATCGATCTCAGTAATTAAGCCGGCTCGCCAGCGGTAATATCCAATGGAAAGTTGTTGAACCGCCCAGCTTAATTGTTTGTAGAGACCTTTATCGTGAAAATCACGCCAGCCAATGGGATATTCGGTTTCAGCCATGTTGGTTGGCTGGCCGTAAACCCAGTGGCTTTGATATTCAACCAGCGCCAGCAGCATGCGTGGATTGATGGAGTTTTCGATTGCCACGCGTTCAATGACCTGCGGGCCGGTATGCCAGCCGTTGGTGCGCCATTCTTTGTAGTTGACTAAATATCCACCAGCATCGCGCACAAACGCTTCCACGTCAAAGTCAACAGCCGAAGGTGAGAATATAATTTCGCTATCCGGCAGCACCTGGTCTTGCGGGCCGACGTTTCCAAGACGATTAGGGATGATTAAGAGTTGGTCTGGTTTTATCAACTGAGCTTTTTCAGGGATTTCCTCAGGCGAGGCGATTTCTTCATAACCAACATTGTACCGAACAGCGACAGCTTCAAGTGTGTCGCCAGCCTGGCTGTAATAGAGTGTTGGCGGGGGTTGTGTTTTTTGCGTGTTGGTTGATGCCTCAGGTGTTGCTCCCATTGTCATGGATTGCGGCGGGCGGGTGATAATGGGTTCAAAGGGCAAATCGGTGGTCAGTGCCGCGCTGTCCTGGGTGGGCAAGGGATCGATGGGTGTTGGGTAAGGTTTGACAATTTCTGCGGTTGGGAAGAGCGGATCAGGTTGAATGGTTTGAAAAGTGAGGGTTGGATCGACAACATAGAACAGGCTGGATTTGCAGGCAAAGATCACCGGACTGCATATGATTAATAAAATCAAGATGTGCAGGCGCTTATCGTTGGATTTGGTTTTCGGGTTTACGCCCTTCAAAAGCTTCAATGGTTTTGCCATTCTTTCTCAACAGTCCATCATATTCAAACCCCTGACCTTCGGAAATCCAGCCATCCAGGTTGAAAGGTATTTTACCATCAGCGGGAATCCATTCACCATTAAATCGCCGGGCAATGTGAACATGCGTGCCGCTGGAAATTCCGCCTTCGCAGGAAGGATGACCGATGCGGTCGCCAGCTTTTACCATTTCACCGGCAGAAATCCGGTCACGGGTTTCAATATGCATATAAAGCAGGCTCCAACCGGTTTGTTCGGCACCATCGCCGTCCAAATCTTGCACAACTCTGCCTTTTTCGGAGCTGACAATGATGCCGTCAGCCATGGCGGTTACCCAGGCATCAGATGATACGCATCCCAGCGCTTCGCCTGGCGGGGCAAAATCCAGGGCCGCCCACCCTGATCCGCTTCCCCAGCCACCGTGGGGGCCGCCGGTGAATGACCAGGAAACTGAATCCTCAAAGGGTAGCTGCAATTCGGGTTGCGATAAGCCTGGTGGAATCAATGGGTCAAATGACCAGTCAAACGCATATCCAAACATCGAAGTGAACGTTTGCGAAATCCCGTTTGCAGAAACCACATTTTGCCATTTTTCATAATCATACAACAGGCTCATCAAGTATTGTATGCCAACTGTGCCAGCGTTGAGAGAGTCTGCCGGTGGAACGATGCGCCGATTGCTAAAAGTGAATCCGGAAAGACCGTCCACTCGCCAGAGATAATACCCGTAATTTAACTGGTTGGCAGCCCAGGCGAGCTGACGATAAAGCCCGGTGTAATTCTCATTTATGTAGCGCAGCGGGTATGTGATGGTGACTTCTTCAACGGATGGCTGCGTAATCCACCGGCTTTGAAATTCCAGCAGTGCAAGAAGAATGCGCGGATTAATCGAATATTCCTGGCTGACCCGCTGCACAACCTGCCAACCGGGAGTGGATTCACCATCAACCTCTTCGGAATAACCATTCAAGAAGCCGTCGTAATATTGGACAACTTCCGCGATATCAAATGAAATTGTGGATGGGCTGTACACCAGTTCCGAATCAGGGATGAGCTTTTCGCTGGACCCCGGCTCAAGAATGACGGGCGGGGGAATGCGGATTATTTGTCCAACTTCAAGGATGTCGGGATTGGACAGTTGATTGTATTCAACCAATGATTGCAGATCGACCTGGTATTTCCTGGCGATGGCAGCCAGTGAATCTCCGTATTGCACTGCATAGTCAAGCGGCTGATTGCGAATGGACGGCAGGGTATGCGGCGAGTCCGGAGTGGGGGTGAGGATGGGACTGCCGGGAACAGGTTTTTTGTAGAACGGTGGATTGGTTTCCAATGCAATTTCATTGGAAATTGGGCTGCTTGAATCTTGCAACATTTCTGTTTCAGGAATGGCGCAGGCCAGTATTATGACCAAACAAACAACCAGCCATAAAGCCGGGGCGATTTTCACGGCTTTGCGGAATGGGGGTGAGAGACTTGCGGGTTTATTCAAAATGAAATGGCAAATGACGGCCACCAATCAAATGCATATGAAGATGAAATACGCTTTGCCCGGCATCAGGACCGGTGTTGATGACAAGACGGTATCCGCTTTGTGAAACATTGTTTTCTTTGGCCAGTTGTTGTGCAACAGTGACCATGTGACCTATGACATTTTCGTCGCCTGGTTGGGCATGGTTAGCCGATTCGATATGCCGATTGGGAATAATGAGAATGTGGACGGGGGCAATGGGGTGAAGATCGACGAATGCGGTCACCAGTTCATCCCGGTACAATATTTCTGCGGGGCTTTTTCCTGAAGCGATATTGCAGAAAATGCAATTTGCTTTTTGCTGTTCGGTCATTTGTTTCACTATTCAGATTCTGATCCTGCGGTGGTATCGGCGGCAGGAATTTCACCAGTGATCGATTTGCACATGAGATTGTAGTATTGCAGCTCGATTTCTTTGTTCTGTCTGGCATGTTCTTTGGCTTCTTTGCCAATGCTGCGAACAGTGTCAATGTGATAACTGGAATCGGAATCGGTGTAGCGCGGCAGAACCATCAAAGGATCGTTAACGGCGCCTTCCGGCATCCACATGGGGCGCGCCGGATCGGCGCTATCCGTCAGGGGAATCCAATTAAACATCAATGGCCCGCGCGGATTGGTGGTGAACCCCAGCTCATAGCCGGCTTCATGGGCAACTTGGGCTGCCAGCGGTGTGAAACCGCCCCCGGGCCAAATGTAGGCAATGGGCCTTTTGCCGTATTTCTCGTTGATGGTGTCAGATGCGCCAAACAGTTCGGAACGGATGTAATCTTCGGTTGAATCAGCCCCAATGGGAATGTTGTGTACAACGCCGTGCGCCTGGTGATCTACCCAGCCTTCATTTTGCAGGCGAATGTTTCCATCGTAAACTTCTGGCAGGGTGTCGGGGCTGCTGATCCAGGCATTTGTCACTGTCCAGCCGTATTCTTCGTAGTAAGGCTTGAAGTGCGTTTCAAAATAGTCGGCATAGTGGCGGTCATCAACAATGAAAATTACCGAGCGGGATGGAATTTTTGCATTGTCCACCAGGAAATCTCGCAATTGCTGCATGGTGATGGCTTTAAAACCCTGGGCAGCCAGGTTGTCCATTAATTGCGTCAGGGTTTCAGAAGTAATCTGGTAATCTTTGGTCACACCTTTGCCGGCGGCCAGGATGGAATGGAACATGATGGGCATCACTACCGTTCCGGGTTCGCTGTTATTCGGATTCCAACGCTTGTAAAGGTATTCGCAGGTGTCCTGGATATAAGTGTGCGGAGGATCATTTGGATTTAACAGCGATGATGTGTAAATGGGCGGGAGAGCCGGAGGTGTGATGTTGGGATCGGTGGTAGCCGTCGGTTCCGGCGTGTTTGTGGCGGTGGGAAGCGGTTGGGTGGCGGTGGCAGAAGGAAGCGCCGTCTCAGTTGGTTGAGGAGAAGAAGCGCTGACAGCGTAGGTGGCAGTGAGCAAGGCGCTTTCAAACAGGGCGGTAGCTTCGGCAGAAGAAGACTGCGCACCCCCGGTACAGGCGGAGGTGGTCAAGATGATAATGGTTACGATGAATAATGCTATCCATCTGTACCGGGGAAAATGTGCAGTTTTTTTCATTTTTATACCTGTAAAGAATATTTGTTAATTATTCGGTTGCTTCACCCCGAATGAATTTTTCGGTCATTTCATGAGCAATTTCGTCTTTGAACTGCCTGGGTGGTGTTTTCATGAAGTAGGATGCGGGGGCGTACAATGGGCCGCTGATGCCGCGGTCGAGGGCTAACTTTGCACAACGCACAGCATCAATGATAACACCGGCAGAGTTGGGTGAATCCCACACTTCCAATTTTACTTCCATATTCAAAGGCACTTCACCAAAGGTGGTGCCTTCCATGCGAATATAACACCATTTGCGGTCAGTCAGCCAGGGTACA
This sequence comes from uncultured Anaerolineaceae bacterium, assembly GCA_964580315.1. Classification (GTDB taxonomy): domain Bacteria; phylum Chloroflexota; class Anaerolineae; order Anaerolineales; family Anaerolineaceae; genus CAZOKH01. Next base: position 12,329 of record CAZOKH010000048.1, read on the forward strand.
TAATCGCTTGGTCCAACGTGAACATTGTTTGGATCGATTGGAGTGGGCAGCATGCTGGTGACGGCGCCGGTTTTGGAAATCTTTTTGGATTCCAGGCGGTCGCGCTCCAGCATGTTCAAAAAGTCGGTGTTGCCGCCAAAATTTAGCTGGTATGTGCGGTCAAGGCGGACACCGCGATCAACGAACAGGCTGGTGAGAACACGGTGCGTGATGGTGGCGCCAACCTGGCTTTTGATGTCATCGCCAATGATGGGCAAGCCGCGCTCTTTGAAACGATTGCCCCAGTATTCTGAACTGGCAATGAACACTGGAATGGCATTGACAAACGCGCAGCCAGCTTCCAAAATCTGTTCAACATACCATTTGGTTGCCATTTCAGATCCAACTGGCAGGTAACTCACGACCACATCGGTTTTGGTGTCTTTGAGGATTTGAACAATATTGTCTGTTTTGCCAGGGGCTTTCTTCAATATCTCGGAAAGGTATTTGCCCAAACCATCATGAGTCATACCGCGATGAACAGGCACATTCATTTTTGGCACATCGAAGAACTTGTAGGTATTGTTCGGGTAAGCATAGATGGCTTCCGAAAGGTCTTTACCCACTTTTGTATCAACGATATCGATGGCTGCCGAGAATTCAACATCGCTGATGTGATAACCGCCCAGGTTGACATGCATCAAACCCGGCACGCGGTCAGTGTCTTTGGCGTCTTTGTAGAAATGGACACCTTGAACTAAAGAGGAAGCGCAGTTCCCCACTCCTATGATTGCCACGCGCACTTTTTTGTCGCTCATCTTGTCATGCTCCTTCGTAATTGGATTATCAAGAGTTTTTTCAAACTTGTTAAATTGTTTTGTGAATTTCCCGGAACAACATAAAGTGACACTATCGATTATACCCTCAGCCATGAAAATAGCTAATTTTTTGATGGGAATTTCTTCGGCGGCGAACAGATGATCAAATGAACAGAGTTGATTTGGGTGAATTATTCTAATAAGTCTATCACAACCAATACAGGATAAGGTGATTTGACCTTGCGATGAGGTTGAAACGGTGTTTTCACCGCACTTATTTGCGTAGACATCTTTGTGGTGATTACGAACTCGGGTCATTTTTTTGGAAGAGACTGGGAAATTTGCATGGTATAATATTTGTGAATTTGTACCAATTCCCCCAACTCAAGTGCGGAGATTAACGTATGTCTGGACATAATAAGTGGTCAACAATTAAACGGAAAAAAGGCGCTGCAGATGCAAAGCGCGGTCAGATGTTCACAAAATTAGCTCGAGAAATTGCCATGGCTGCCCGTGAAGGCGGTGGTGATCTGGATAGCAACTTCCGTTTACGACTGGCAGTTGACAAAGCACGCGCACAAAACATGCCGAAAGACAGCATTGAACGTGCTGTCAAACGCGGCACCGGTGAAAACAAAGACGGCACAGTGATTGAGCAAATCTTTTACGAAGGATATGCTCCACATGGAATTGCCCTGATCATTGAGTGCTATACCGAGAATCGCAATCGAACGGTGGCTGATTTGCGCCATTTGCTTACCAAATCTGGCGGGTCGATGGGTGAAGCGGGATCGGTTGCCTGGCAGTTCACCCGCGCTGCTTATTTCAGCTTCCCTGCTCAAGGTGTTGAGTTTGACAAGGTTTTTGAAATGGCAGTGGACAATGGCGCAAATGATTGCAGTTCAGAAGACGACGAGATTGAGATCGTTGGCCCTGTTGAATCATTCAAAGCCTTGAGTGATGCCCTGAACAAAATGGGGATTCACCCTGAAGAAGCCGGGCTGCGCATGCTTCCCAACCAGGAAACTGAACTGGGGATTGAAGAAACCCAGCAGGTTTTGCGCGCCATTGAGGCCATTGAAGAACTGGATGACGTGCAGCAGGTTTATTCAAACCTGAAAATTTCCGAGGAGGCAATGGAGGCTATGAGCTGAGCTTCCATGATTGCCTTAGGCATTGATCCGGGTACAGCCACCACTGGTTATGGGGTTGTTGGTCAGCAACCCGGCGGCGAGTTGGAAAAACTTGCTTATGGTGTTATTGAGACCCCGGCGAAAATGCCCATGGAGAAACGGCTCCATCTCTTGTTTGACCAGATTGAACAATTAATTCTTCTCCACCGACCAGAAGTCTGCTCGGTGGAGAAATTGTTTTTTCAGAGAAATGTCACCACTGCCATTGCCGTGGGGCAGGCGCGCGGGGTAATTTTGTTGGCGGTGGGAAGAGCCGGCATTCCGCTGTATGAATATACTCCCCTGGAAGTGAAGCAAGCGGTAACCGGTTACGGTGCGGCTGATAAGAAACAGGTGCAGGAGATGACGCGCATCATCCTGAACCTGGATGAAATTCCCAAACCTGATGATGCTGCTGATGCGCTGGCGATAGCCATTTGTTGTCTCAACAGTTCACAATGGCGGCAAAGAGAAATTCAACAGCCATGATTACCAGTGTAGCAAATGACCGTATTAAAGCTATTCGGAAGTTGCGCGATCGAAAAGAACGCAATACAACTGGGTTGTTTTATGTTGAGGGATTGCGTATAGTCGGTGATGCCCTGGCGTGTAATGCGATGCTTGAATACCTGATCGTTGCCCCTGACTTATTGATCAGTGATTTTGGCCGGGAACTGCGGCGTAGTGCAGCGGAAAAGGGAATCCCTCAAATGGAAGTTAGCGCGGGGGTTTTTCAGAGTTTTGCTTTGAAAGACGGCCCGCAAGGTGTGGCAGCAGTGGCAAGACAGAAATGGGTGGATCTTGATGAGGTTATTTTATCGAAAGACGACCTTTGGATTGCACTTGATTGCATTCAAGACCCGGGTAATGTGGGAACCATCATGCGCACCATGGATGCAGCAGGGGGTAAGGGGGTAATCCTGCTGGATCATTCCACTGATCCGTATGACCCTACGGCGATGCGAGCCAGCATGGGCACCCTGTTTACCCAGAAATTGGTGCGAGCGAGTTTTAATGATTTCGCGAGTTGGATTTTCAAAAACCAGTATGCCGTGATTGGCACGAGCGATGCAGCTTCACAGGATTATCACGATTACCATTATCCCAATCCGCTGATACTGATGATGGGCAGCGAGCAGAAAGGTTTGCAGGATCAGCATCTCAAATTGTGCCGCGAAGTTGTATCCATTCCCATGCAGGGTATTGCTGATTCGTTGAATGTTTCGGTTGCGGCGGCCGTGGTGCTGTTTGAAATCAACCATCAAAAAAGAATGCAAAATTGATATTCGATAAGCAGACAGGGGTTACCAGATGATTGCTTCGTTGCGTGGAAGAGTGCAGGGTAAAGGTGAAAACAGCCTGGTTGTTGAGGTGGGCGGGATTGGTTTGCGTGTTTTCGTTCCGACAGGATTGGTGAATGAGTCAATGCCTGGAGAGGAAGTGCATTTGCACACGCACCTGGTGGTGCGAGAAGATGCACTGACACTGTTTGGATTTCAACAGCAGGATGAGCTGGAGTTTTTTGAGCTGCTGCTAAGCGTGACCGGCGTAGGCCCGCGAACAGCCCTGGCTGTGATTTCTACACTTTCGGTGGATGCCATTCGCCGCTCAATCTTGCATGATCAGGTGGATGTGATGAGCCGTGTGCCCGGGGTTGGTAAAAAAACCGCCCAGCGCATCATGCTGCATTTGCATGACAAACTGGGCGATTTGACGGGACTTGAAGGGCTGCCGACCCTGGATGTGGATACCCAGGTTATTGAAGCACTAACCGGGCTGGGGTACAGTGTTATTGAAGCCCAGGCTGCCCTGCAATCCATTCCCAAAGATGCACCGCAGGAAGTTGAGGCGCGGCTGCGGTTTGCACTTCAATACTTCTCGGTTTAAAACCCCAATCAATCAGGCAGTGGTGGTTTGTAAAAGATTTTTCTCTTCCTCTTCGGCAGAGCGTATGCCTTCCTGCTCATTAACGGTAACTAACAAACTACCGCCGAGAATAAAGAAAATCACCAGTGAGACGATGGCCAAACGGCTGCCCTGCATCCATTTGCTGACCAGGCCAAATAATAACGGGCCAGCGGTTCCGGCGATTTTTTCACTGACGCCGAAGAAGCTGTAGAACTCGGCAGATTTGCTGGCGGGCATCATGCGTCCGGCCAGGGCACGGCTAAGAGCCTGACTGCCGCCTTGCACGGTGGCAACGGCAAATCCAAGCATCCAGAAGTGAATTTCATTTTGCATGAAATAAGCGGCGCAGGCAATCAGCGTATAAATTCCCAGGCTTAGAAGTATGGAGGGTTTGGTTCCGATCTTTTTCGCAAGTTTGCCAAAGAGCAGTGCAAACGGCATGGCAACAAATTGCACCATAAGCAGCGTCCCAATAATGGTGGTCTGGCTGAATTGCAGTTCGGCGCCGTAAATACCTGCCATGTAGATGATGGTACCAATGCCGTTGTTGTAAAGCCAGAACGCGATGATAAACTTGAGCAAATGCTGGAATTTTTTTACTTCTTTGAAAGTGCTGGTAAGGCGGCTGATGGCTGCCTGAATGGGATTAAATTTCTCTTCTCCTGATTTAATCCGCCGCGGGGGCTCCGGAACATGCCTCCAGAGCGGAATGGTGAAGGCGAACCACCAGATTGCCACCATCAAGAAAGACAAGCGGGACATAAGGCCGGTCAGTTCTTCTGGCGCCAGTAAAATCATAGCCAGGTTGACCGCCAGCAATAAACCGCCCCCCAGATATCCCATGGCATATCCGCGTGAGGAGACCTGATCCATTTCATCGGGTCGGGCGACGTGCGGTAAAAGTGAGTCGTAGAATACATTGGCGCCTGAGAAGCCGATGCTTCCCATGATGTAAAAAATGGAAGCCTTAAACCAGTCACCTGTGTTCACCAGGTATAACAGGCTGGTACCTGTGACACCCAGGAAAACAAACAGGCTTAGAAACCGTTTTTTCGAGCCGGAGAAATCAGCCATGGCGCCCAGAATGGGAGCCATGATGGCAATTAATAATAACGCAATGGTTGTGGTGAATGCCCAGTTGGCAGTAGCTTCATTGGCGGGCAAACCGGCAGATGCAACAGAAGAATAATAAACGGGAAGTACGGCTGCCATGATGGTAGTGGCAAAAGCCGAATTTGCCCAGTCATACATGACCCAGGCGCGAATTGCTCGTGTATGAGTGGAATTATCCATGATTGCTCCTCTATGATTACATGACTCAAAGAATGCTTGATTATAAATGGCTTCTGTGATTTAACCGATTGACTTTTTGGTTTGATTTATAATAAATAGTTGCTCCAGAATTAATGGTACAATTGTTCAATAAATAAAATTCAGGTCTGGTTATTATGTCACATAATACAATTCGCGTTGTCGGCGCCCGGCAACATAATCTCAAGAATATTACCGTAGAAATTCCCCGGGACAAACTGGTGGTTATAACCGGGTTATCGGGATCAGGAAAATCATCTCTGGCATTTGATACGATCTTCGCTGAAGGGCAGCGGCGGTATGTCGAATCGCTTTCAGCCTATGCCCGTCAATTTTTGGGGCAGATGGAAAAACCGGATGTGGATGCCATTGAGGGATTATCTCCGGCGGTATCCATTGATCAAAAGGCCACTTCGCATAACCCCCGTTCAACTGTTGGAACGGTCACTGAGATTTATGACTATCTGCGCTTGTTGTTTGCACGGGTTGGAATTCCTCATTGCCCAATTTGCGGCAGGGTGGTTACCCGCCAGTCGGCGCAAGAAATTGTGGATGCTGTTGAGAAGTTGCCCGAAGGGAGCAAACTGCTTGTGCTGGCGCCGGTGGTGCGTGCACGAAAAGGCACCTACCAGGCGGTTTTTGATGAAATTCGTAAAGCGGGTTTTGTGCGCGTTCGAGTTGATGGAACCGTTTACAACCTCGATGAGGAAATCACCCTGGATCGTTATAAACAGCATACCATTGAGGCAGTGGTTGACCGGTTGGTGATATCTCATTCTCATAATGAAGAAGAAGAGCGATCTGCTCGCAGCCGTTTGACTGATTCAATTGAAACTGCCCTTAAGGTGGGCGAAGGGTACGTGACCATCCAGGATATTACCCAGAACCCGCCGCACGACATGTTATTTTCAGAATTTTTAGCCTGCCCGGAACATGGAGTGAGCCTGACCGAAATTGAGCCACGCAGTTTTTCATTTAATACCCCGCACGGCGCATGCCCCGAATGCCAGGGGTTGGGATCAAAACTGGAAATCGACCCGGATTTGCTCATTCCGAACCCCGAGTTGTCATTAAACGAGGGCGCAATTGTTGCTGTGGAATGGAATTCAACCCGAAACCGTGATCAGGGCGGCTATTACTGGCAAATGGTGGAAGCAGTGGCGCACCATTACCATATCAACCTGGATGCGCCTGTCAGCTCATTGACGCCGGCGCAGTTGGAGAAAATTTTATACGGCACGGGAAATGAAGAAGTAAAAATTCATTTCCGTGGACGCAATGAACGGGAGTCAACGATCGTTTCGCCGTTTGAAGGTGTGATTCCCAACCTGGAGCGTCGTTTCAAAGAGACACCTTCCGATTACGTGCGCAACAAAATCACCGAATATATGAGTGACCGTCCATGCCAGGCTTGCAATGGCAATCGTTTGCGCAAGGAAGTGCTGGCGGTGACTGTGGATGGTTTTAATATCGTTGAGGTCAGCAACTGGGCAGTCAATTACACCCTGAAGTGGATTAAAAAATTATCTGGCAATGAATCGCCGCTTTCCAACCGGGAACAGGTGATTGCGGATCGAATTCTGAAAGAAATTCGGTCACGCCTGGAATTTTTGGTTGATGTGGGGTTGGATTATTTGACCTTGATGCGTTCGGCGGGTTCACTTTCGGGTGGAGAGGCGCAGCGCATTCGATTGGCAACCCAGATTGGTTCGCGATTGATGGGCGTTCTGTATGTCCTGGATGAGCCTTCCATTGGTTTGCATGCCCGCGACAATGCCCGCCTGTTGGATACCCTGAAGGGCTTGCGCGACCAGGGCAATACGGTTCTGGTTGTGGAACATGACGAGGAAACCATTCGCGAAGCTGACTGGATTGTGGATCTGGGGCCGGGCGCGGGTGAGCACGGCGGAAGGATCATTGCCGAAGGGCCTATAGAGAAAATCCTTGAATCAGAAGAATCGCTCACGGGAGCTTACCTTTCCCGCCGTTTGCAGGTTCCACTGCCCAAACAACGCCGTCCGGGTAATGGCAAGTGGTTAAACATCCGTGGAGCGAAAGAGAACAATCTCAAGAATTTGGATGTGCGCATACCACTGGGAAGATTGGTATGTGTAACTGGAGTTTCAGGTTCCGGTAAGTCATCCTTGATCGTTGATGTTTTGTACCGCTCATTGGCGCACACCCTAAACCGCGCGCACACCATCCCGGGCGACCACGAAGCCATAGAAGGTGTGGAATACCTGGACAAGATCGTAAACATTGACCAATCTCCCATTGGGCGTACCCCGCGCTCCAATCCGGCTACCTATACTGGCGTTTTTGATGAGGTGCGCAAGTTGTTTGCCGAATTACCCGAAAGCAAGATTCGCGGATACAAGCCCGGGCGTTTTTCATTCAACGTGCACGGCGGGCGTTGTGAAGCCTGCCAGGGGCAGGGACAACTGCGCATTGAAATGCAGTTCCTCCCGGATATTTATGTTCCCTGCGACGTTTGCCATGGCGCCAGGTTCAACCGTGAAACCTTGCAGGTGAAATTCAAGGGATTATCGATTGCAGATGTGCTTGATTCGACTGTTGAAAGCGGCATAGAAATCTTTTCCGCATTTCCTTCCATTGCCAACAAATTAAAAACACTGAATGAAGTCGGTCTGGGTTATATTCGAATTGGTCAATCTGCAACGACGCTTTCGGGTGGTGAAGCTCAGCGTGTGAAACTGGCAAAGGAGTTATCCCGCCGGGCTACCGGAAAGACAATATATGTACTGGATGAACCATCAGTGGGGCTGCATGCAGCCGATGTGCACAAGTTAATTGAAGTGCTGCAGCAACTGGTTGAGGCGGGCAATTCGGTCTTGATCATTGAACATAATATGGATATCATCAAGGTCGCAGATTATGTCATTGATCTGGGGCCTGAAGGTGGAGATCGCGGCGGGAAGATTATTGCCACCGGCACACCAGAAGAAATTTGCAGTGTACCCGAATCATACACAGGGCAATTTTTGCGCAGCTATTTGGAATCAAATCACGTGTAGGATCAGGTTTAAACCAGGTTGTAAACTCTCGCCCAAATGGGTTTTTTATTGTAGAATTGCTTTGAATTGTGCTTTTTTTGCACTTTCACTGGTCAATGATGAATACACTACCTTCAAAAGAAAAATGATCGAGAGGAAATAAAATGCTTGAAGATAAAGATCCTCAGGAATTCATTGAGTCCTATAAAAAGAAGCAGCAATGGATGCCGTTTGTACTTGGGGGAATTGCGGTTGTTCTTGTTGTTGTCGGGATCATTGTGCTGGTTATGTGGATGAGCGGCTCTGGCGGCGTTACTCTTTTTGCAACCAAAACCCCCACGCCAACCATCACCTATACACCCACTCCCATCACGCCAACGGCCACGGTGACCATGACTCCCACTGTAACGAACACACCTGAGCCAACGGTAACGCTGACGCCGTCAGGGCCTTTTGAATACACGGTTCTGGAAAACGATAATTGTTATGATATTGCCGCAAAATATGAGGTTGATTTGAATGTTTTGCTGGCATTGAACAATTTTGGCGGTGGCTGTCCCATTAAGCCTGGCGATAAGATACTCATACCGGCGCCAAATCAGACGCTTCCAACTGAAACACCATTGCCCACGAATATTGCGCGCGGCACCAAGATTGAATATACCTTGAAGATTGGCGACACCCTGGATGTTGTTGCGGCAAAATTTAACAGCACGGTTGAAGCCATTCTAAAAGAAAACAATATTGCTGAAGATGAAGCCAACAATATTTTTGCGGGCGAGAAACTTGTCGTTCCAGTAAACCTGGTGACTGCAACACCCACACTGGCGCCCACCAGCACCTCGGCAGCCAGCACAACCGCACCACAGGCCACCGGATCACCAGCCGCAACCAATACGCCGTAAATCGCGCGAAGTTGCTTTGACAAACCTCACAGGCTGCAAACCTGTGAGGTTTTTATTTTGTTAAAGCGAATTGGATTTCATCCCGCACTGCGGGGTCTTGTTCCTGTAGAAGCGCTTGCTGGAGTGAGCGTCGAGAATCGCTTAAATCGAATTGACCTAATGCCCAGGCGGCATGAGAGCGAATGATTGGATTGGGATGCATAATTAACCTTTGCAGGGCTGGAATCACTGCTACATCCTTTGAATTGCCCATTGCAACGGCAATGTTTCGAATGAACCCATCATGACGGGCGCGAAGAATGGGGCTGAACTGATATGAATGTTTAAAAACCTCTTCTGTCACATTGACAGCAGCCATTAATGACAACTGGAGCGGTTGTGAAGGAAACAGGGAACCGTCAAACACTCTAGCCTGATAAGCTTTTTGATTCCACGGGCAAACTTGCTGGCAGATGTCGCATCCAAAAATATGGTTTCCAAGGGATGAACGAAGATCGCGGGGTATGAATCCGCGATTTTCAATCGTGAGATAAGAAATGCAGCGGTTGGCATCAATGGTTCGGTCTGGCAAGATGCAATGTGTTGGACAGGCATCCATGCAGCGGTGACAACGGCCGCATAGGTCTCTGGTCATTGGTTCATCAGGCAAGATTTCAACATCCAGGAAAATTTCAGCCAGGAAGAAAAATGATCCCCATTGAGGATGAATGAGACAACCATTTTTGCCGATCCAACCCAGACCAGCGCGCCAGGCCAGGCTGCGTTCCAGCACTGGCGCCGAGTCGATGCAAATTTTTGCTTGAGCCGGCTGCTGTGTAAATTCTCTTATCCAACTCACCAGAAGTTGAGCTTTTTCTTTTAATACGAGGTGATAATCGGCAGACCATGCATAGGATGAGACTTGCCCTTGCAGGGGACTGGCCGGGGAATCGTCAGAAGAAGCAAATGGATAGCAGGCGCCCAAAACAACAACCGATTTCGCTTCAGGCAAAATCAATTTGGGATTGGCTCGTTTCTCGAGGCTGTCTTCACGGGCGAGATACGACATGGCCGCATGGCGGCCTGACTGAACCCACTGCTGATATAGAAATATGTGATCTGGCGGGTCGGGTGTGGTAATTCCACAAAGAGAAAAGCCGAGGCGTTGCGCCTCGGCTTTTAGTTCATCTTTCAAAGGGCACATGCAACGTACCTGTTGGAGAAAGCATGGTTACTCTCGAACTTCAATGGCTACATAGAAGGTGTAGAAAATGGAATCATCTTCGGTGTACAACGCCCAGTTGGAAACATAAATACCCGGGTCCTGGGGAGCCAGCATATCCACAGTGAAAGACTGGGTATCGCCCACCTCGGTGTAATTATCAAACCTGATAAAGGTTTCGCGCGGGACGAGATCACCGTCGATGTATTTTGCATAATACTCGCTGTTCCAGGTGCTGTGTCCCACATTCTTGAATGACCAGTAAGCGTCAAAATCTTCGCCGGGTTCCATAACCTGCCCATAGGCAATGCTTTCGCTAACCAGTTTGGCCTGATCGGTGTAAGAACGAGGGGTTTTTGTAGGGGCTGGTTTACCGCCGCCGGAGACTGCCACTTTTACGGTTGCGGTCTTGACCACGGCCGATGTTCCCCCTGCGGTGGTTTCATCGGTGGGAACAGGCGTGTTAGTTGGAATACGCACAACCGTGGCAGTTGCGCTGGGCTGCTGCAATGCCGCATCTAGGGTGATTTGCTGCACAACGGTGGCAGCAATTTGCGTACTGAGGGCATTTACATCCGCCGTCGGCTGTAAAGTGGGTTCAGAAGCGGCCGGGCTGCAACCTGACAAAATGAGCAGTATGGATATCATGGCTACCGTGATGGTAGTTTTTTTCCAGGAATTCATTGGGTGTTCCTCCATAACTTCGGTTAATTCTCAAACTGAGAAATTGACTATTCTAGGAAATTGGCAGACAGGTTTCTTGTCTTACCATAAGTCTTCATAACCGAGAGATTGGCAATAGCCCAAAACATCATCGGGATAACCGTTGTCTGATGCTTCATCCTTACATGCGGTTGTCGCGTTTTCATTAAGTGGTTTGGCGCCAAGTCTACAACAAACATAACCTTGAGGGCGCGGCGTTGATGTCGGGTCATCTGGAGATGGTGTCTTGGTGGGAGCGTCGCCGATCTGGAATGAAATATCAAAGGTGCAGAAATTTTGGAGCTGCTCATTGGTAAGCACCCATAGATTGTAGTATTCATCATTGTCCATGTCTTTTATATCAACATACAATTTCACTTCTTCTCCAGGTTTCACTTCCTTGGAAAGATTGTATTTTTTCTTCTCAACCGGGATGTTGTTTTCAGCGTTAGGGTATTGTTGATACATATACTTGGTGGTCCAAGTAGTTGTTCCGACATTTTTAATGATCCAATACATGTCGAATGCATTGTAGTGAGATACCTTTTCCCCGTCTGTTGGATAGTTGGCTACCCACTGACATTTATCACCTGCAGTGACCGCAGAGGACGTGGGGGTTGAGATGCCCGGTAAGGAAATGGTGGGAACTCCGCTGACGGGCTGTCCACCGACACCAGCGTCAGTAGCAACTACGGCCGTGGGTGGCATGGTGTTGGTGGGAGCCACGGTGGCGGTGTTGGTGGCGGTTGGGTTGGCCAAAGCCGTTTCGGTGATTTGGGCCACGACCGTTTGTGCGGCCTGGGTGAATAAAGCTGCCGGATCGGGAGTTGGTTCAGCAGGTTCACCGGCGCAGGCGGTAAGTACCATGAGGATGGTGAGAGCCATCACCCACATGGATATTGTTTTTGTTTTAATCATGATTCACCTCCATGGTTGGTATCATATCATAAATAGGTTGCCAAAAACCTTGCAATTTTCAGCCTCAGGCTCGAAATTGTCAAGTTAAGATTGATGTTTAAAGTATTTCTTAATCGTTCGTTTCGACTGGTTTAAGCCATTGAGACGGCCCGGGCAACGGCGGAGGGGTGTGGTCAAATCCCAGTTCTCCCTGAAATTTGAGGTAAGTGGTAGTACCCGGGTGGATGGTTACCGTTGTACTCATATCTTCTTCCAGATAATCCAGCCAGACTTTATATTCCCCGGCCGGCAAATCGCTTAATGCCATGTTCTCCTGAAAGTACTCATCTCGAATGACAATGGTTTCGCCATAAGTGGCCACTTCCCATTTTTGCCCGGTTTCGATGGATTGAACATGAATGGTGTACCGGGTGAGAAATGAACCATTGGTGTTTCGGAATTGTCCCACCAGCACTCCCCAGTTTTCGGGCGGCACCAGCCAGAGTTCAGGGTTGCGGGTGGTGTAAAAACTGTTGTTTTCGACGCGAACCTCAAAATGGAGATGTGGACCGGTGGTTTTACCAGTGATCCCCACAATTCCAAGCGGGGTGCCGCTTTCAACCCGTTGTCCAACGATAACATCGATTCTGTCCATGTGTGCATAAATTGTGTAAAGATGCCATCCTTTATATCCAAAATCATGCTGGATGCTGACGGCTAATCCGTATGGGTCAGAATCGGGATTTCTATTGTTATAAAGGCCATATCCGGCGTGAATGACTTTGCCGGGGCCGGATGCACGGACAGTGGTGCCGCGGGGAGATGGGATATCAATGCCGGTGTGGACAATATCCGTTCCCGGGAAAATCCCTCCATAGCGATAATCAGCCAGAGGCCAATTGGGTTTGTCCACTGCAATGGGACGGACAAAGTAGAAATGATCCATGGGGTTGACTGCCAATGGCGCCTGGGAAAGCGGCGGTCTCCACAGGGAGATGGGTTTGGAACCCGGTGTAGGGAAAGTGAATTTTAAAATTTCATCGGCTTCACTGACTACGGTTGGTTCGACCAGGGAAGATGCCGCCTGGTAAGGAGCATCGGGTTGCGGTGTGACTATGGGAGCCAGGTCAGTTGATTTTCTTATCGAAGATACAGGGACGGATTGCTGATTGGATTGACAACCTGATAATCCAACCAAATAGAGTATCAGCAGAGTGAACCGCCAAAAAATGCGCTTATTGGTTAAGAATTTTACTTTCATGGTGTTTGTGTTGCCACCAGGCGTGCGGTGGGTAAAGGCTCAACATTGGAAAGGGGAGCCGGGGTGCGTGTTGGGATATATGTTGCGGTAACCAGGGCTTCGGGCGGGAGGAGTTGAGACATGGACGCTTCCCAACTTAATTTTTCATTGTTTACCAGTTGATTGAACCGGGCGGCAGGAAAAAAGGTTTTCCAATTCCCCAGGGCAGGAACCCGATTCCAGTGAAATCGCAAAGCAATTTCAGTGAAATCAACCCAATACCCTGGTGGCGGCGGGACGCATTCTCCACCTTTTTCATAAGTTTCGGTGCTGCCTGAATAGCGGGAATTGAAATCCCAAATGCACTGGTGAAGCGGCATTCCCTGTGAGCCATCTTGTTTGCGGGCGCGGATAAAAACTCTCCAGAAGGTATCTCCGCCGATATTTTCTCTCGCAGATACCAGCCAACCGGCATACATGGGCATGGAGTTAAAATCAAATGCGCGCGCTGTATAAAGCCAATTTTCGCGGATATTTAGTGTGGCTGGTTCACTGACCGGTAAATAGGCATTCTCCAGGCTGGCGAGGAAATCCCATCCGGTTTGCTGACCGACCATTTTTCGCATCGCAATAAAAGACTCGTCAACCTGGTCATGCAAATATGGATAGGGCGCTGCAACATCATTTAATTTGGATACACTGTATCTACCGGTGGGCAAATTGGGCGCCGAAGACAGGCGCTGTTCCCAGATTGGACTGGCCGGAGCGTCTGAATCGGCAGGGAAAGGGTAACTTTGAAGAAGCGGGGCTAAATTTTCAGCCTGCCAATCCATTCCTTGCAATGACCCATTAATTGGTTGGGGCGATAGAAACCAGGCTTCTGTGTCTAAATTCATAACCGCAATCGCAACCTGGTTGGGACTGATAGCCTGTGTAAGGAGTGCGTTGCGAAATGATCCCCAGCGGGGGCGGGAGCCTGATACTTGTATAAATGGTTGCGATACTTTTTTTGTCTCTTCCCAGTAATATAATCGATCCACGCCATTTTCATTGGCAGTCCAAACCAGGCTGGCGCCATCCGGCGACCAATCAGGATCACAATCAATTAATGTAGGATTCTGGCTGATGTTGAAAAAGCGCTGGTCAGTCTGGTCCAATTTTGCTAGCCAGATTTCGTCCTCTCCGCTTCGGTCTGAAACGAAGGCTATGTCTCTGCCGTTGGGTGACCAACTGGGAGAATGGTCTCGCGACGAGTCTTCGGTCAGGCGAATCGGTTGACTGTTTGTATCCAGAGATAAAATCTGGATTTCAAGATTATCATCCAGGTATGATTCGAAAGCGATCCATTTACCATCAGGAGACCATGTGGGGGCACCGTCGTATTCAGGTGTGCTGGTCAATTGAAAGACTTTCCCATCAGCCAAATCCAGGATGTAAAGATCCCAAAAGCCGCTCCGGTTGGAACTGAATGCTATCCTGGATCCATCGGGATGAATGGCAGGATGAATGTCGTCGGCATCGTCATTCATCAACCTGCGCTGCGACATGGATAAGGGCTGGTAGGCAAAGATATGAAAAAACTCTCCATCGCTCTTTGAAAAGACAATAATTCCCAGTTCAGAATTTGGGTCAGATGAAAAATTCATCTGTAAATTGGGAATGCTGTTGTGTGGGCGGGGTGTTTTGACAACCGGTAAGGTGCTCACCGGGGTATTTCCCGAAATTGAGATGGGAGTGGATGATTGTGATTCTGGCGATTTGTTTTTGACGGATAAGACTACCAGGGCAATTAACACAAGGTTTAAAAAGACAAATAATAGAACCGCTGGTAAATATTTTTGTTTTGTCGGAACAGGTTGATTAATATTGTTATCCATTGGCAGGTTTTCTGTTGGTGTAACATTCTTTCTGTAAAATAGCGAACCTTAACAAAAGCGGTGAGTC
>CAZOKH010000049.1:0-27391 GCA_964580315.1 uncultured Anaerolineaceae bacterium
TCCAGAAAGCGACCATCTGTTCGCTGGTCAGCATTTTGCCTTCTTTACGCAGGTTGTATTTCTTGGTTTCTTCGTCATAAAGCTCGGAAGCGGCGGGGTCGAGGGCAATGGAAACCTGTTCGCCAGCTTTGAAGCCGGCTTTTTCAATGGCTTCCAGAATGACTTCGACGGCCTCGGAGTTGGACTTGAGCGAGGGGGCATAGCCGCCTTCGTCGCCAACCAGGGTGATATAGCCGTGAGATTTCAGAACGCTTTTGAGGGCATGGTAAATTTCAGCACCCCAACGCAAACCCTCTGCAAAAGAGGGGGCACCCAGAGGCATGACCATGAATTCTTGGGCGTCGGTGGACTGCCAGGCGGTGTGAGCGCCGCCGTTGAGGATGTTCATCATGGGAACGGGCAGCACATGGGCGTGCACGCCGCCGATATAGCGGTAGAGCGGCATGCCCAGTGAATTGGCGGCTGCTTTGGCAACAGCCAGGCTGGTGCCTAAAATGGCGTTGGCGCCGAACTTGGATTTGTTCTCGGTGCCGTCCAACTCGATCAATGAGAGGTCGATGGCGCGTTGTTCGAGGGCGTCCCAACCGTACAAATGCTCGTCGATTTCACTGTTGACGCTTTCGACAGCTTTCAAAACGCCTTTACCCAGGTAGCGGCTTTTGTCGCCGTCGCGCAGTTCAAGGGCTTCGTGAATGCCGGTGGATGCACCGGAGGGAACGGCGGCGCGTCCCCAACTGCCATCGGCCAGGGTAACTTCGACTTCCACAGTGGGATTGCCGCGAGAGTCAAGAATTTCTTGAGCGGTTACTGATTCAATTGTTGTGTCCATAATTCTTTCCTTATTCTCATAAACTGATGCCAACAGGCAATTATGAAGTATACCGTAGTTTTCTTAAATCAATGCCCGCTGATCAGGTCAATTTTTTCTAATGGTTATTATTCTCACCCAGGTTGTGCTTGCGGTAGGGAACACTGGCGCGTTCACAGGCGGCTTTGAGGAAAGCTGTGAAGAGCGGATGCGGCCGGTTGGGGCGAGAAAGGAATTCGGGGTGGAACTGGGTGCCGAGCATGAAGGGATGGTCAGCGATTTCAGCAATTTCAACCAGTTTGCCGTCAGGCGAGAGACCTGAAAAGACCACGCCGTGTTCCTGGAATGATTTCCGGAAATCGTTGTTAAATTCAAAGCGGTGGCGGTGGCGTTCTTCCACCAGGTCAACACTGTAGGCTTTTTGGGCAATGCTGCCCGGCTGCAATTGGCACGGGTATAACCCCAGGCGCATGGTTCCACCCATATCGGTGATTTCGCGCTGGTCGGGCATCAGGTCAATCACCGGATAAGGAGCGCCGGGGTCAAATTCGGTCGAATTGGCGTTGGCTTTGCCCAACACATTGCGGGCGAATTCAATAACCAGCATTTGCATTCCCAGGCAAAGCCCAAAATAAGGAATTTTTTCTTCACGGGCATAACGGGCGGCTTCGATTTTTCCTTCAATGCCGCGCCCGCCAAACCCGCCGGGGACAATCACACCGTGAATATCTTTCAATACTTCAGACGGGGGCGCTTTTTCAAGTTCGCCCGACTGTACCCAGGTGATGTTTATTTCAACGCCCAGGTGCAGCGCAGCGTGTTTCAATGCTTCCCGCACGCTCATGTATGCGTCGTGCAATTCAACGTACTTGCCAACCAGCGAGATGACGATTTCGGGTTTGGGACGATGCACTTCTTCAACCAGTTTTTCCCAGGTTTTCCAATTGGGAATCTGGCGGGTTTCAAGATTCAAGCGTTCCATGATGAAATCGGCGACTTTTGCCTGCTCCAAAACCAGGGGGATTTCGTATAGATTGGGGGTCGTGACCATGGGAATTACGGCGCGTTTTTCAACGTCGCAAAACTGGGCGATTTTTTCGCACAGGTCATTTTCCACCGGGTAATCCGATCGGGCGACAATCATGTCGGGTGAAATGCCGATGGAGCGCAGCTCATGCACAGAGTGCTGGGTGGGCTTGGTTTTCAACTCGGCTGTGGCGCCAATCCAGGGCAGCCAGGTAACATGAATGTAAAGCGTGTTCTCTCTGCCCAGGTCGCTGCGCAACTGGCGAATGGCTTCCACGAAGGGCAAGCCTTCAATGTCACCCACGGTGCCGCCCACTTCAACCAGCACAATTTCAGCCCCGGTGGTCTTGGCTACCATGCCCACGCGTTTCTTGATCTCGTTGGTGATGTGCGGGATCACCTGGATGGTGCCGCCCAGGTAGTCGCCGCGGCGTTCTTTGCTGATCACTTCGGCATACACCTGTCCGGTGGTGGTGTTGCACATCTTGTTGAGGCGAATATCGATGAATCGCTCATAATGACCCAGGTCAAGGTCGGTTTCGGCGCCGTCATCCAACACAAACACTTCGCCGTGCTGGTAAGGGCTCATTGTGCCCGGGTCAACGTTGATGTAGGGATCCAGTTTTTGAACAGCTACTTTATAACCACGTTCCTTTAAGATTCGACCAACAGCGGCGGCAGTGACGCCTTTTCCAACAGAACTGACCACACCACCGGTGAGAAAAATGTATTTGGTTGCCATAAGTATGCTCCTTCCTGTGCAGCTAAAGATGAATAATTACAAACTGGTTGTTAAATAAAGAAGCGGGGAGGGCAGTTTTACTGGCTCCTCCCCGCATGGCGGCGAACCTGGTTTGAACAATGACACCCCAATCCAAAAGCAATGAACACCTCGAAAAATTCAATAGAAAAGCCTGGCTGCTGCGCCCGAACAATCTCAAGAGCTACAATGCCAAGCCTGATTACTGAAATTTAGTTTACCATAAAGTCGGGCGAAGTGCAAAAAAAACCTCCCGCATTGCAGGAGATTTTTAGTATTTCTTAACCGGAGGAGATCCAAGATGTGGGTATGGAAATCGTGCCGGTAAATGATTTAGGACGAAACTTTATTGGACAGGGTGCGCGATAACAATTCATCGCGTTCGCTGGGCTGGCTTTTGGCTTTCTTGTTGCGATCGCGCTGGTGTTTTGAACGGTCAGCCTTTTCCATGGCGGTGCGCAGGGCGATTTCCATGTAAGTAGGATCGGGTTCTTTGACGGTCTCTTCAACAGCCTCACTGTCAACGTCCTGCTCAGTTCTGCGGCCTTTTTTGCGGCGGCCTTTGCCCTTTGCATCAGCAGCCTCTTCTGCAACCACTTTAACCGGTTCGGGTTCAAGGGCTTTCATGCTGAGTTTGATTTGTTTCTTTTTGCGGGAAACCTCAAGCACCTGGGCTTCAATTTCTTCGCCTTCTTTGACCAGGTCGCCGGGTTCGCGGATGTATCCGTGCGCCATCTCGCTGATGTGCACCAGGCCTGGTCGTTCGGCGCCGATATCCACAAATGCGCCAAATTTTTCAAGTCTAACCACTTTGCCTTTTACGGTCATGCCTTTTTTGATCTCACGCCATTCCAGGTCAAGCGGTTTGATCATGGTCAGTTCAACATGGTCGTCTTTCACTCGTCGTACCCACACCTCAACCTCTTTGCCGGGCTCGAGAACTTCTTCAACGCGTTTTACGGGCTCATTATTGACTAAAGGAAGTTGAGAGATGTGGAGGACGGCGGGTTTATCACTGCCAATGTCGATGACGGCGCCTGCCAGGCTGACTTTGATGACTTTTCCTATGAAAGCCGTCTTTTGTTTAACCTCAACGGTTTGTTGAGTTTCGCTCACAGCGTTTGATTCCATACGCCACACTCCTCATGGTTTTTTCGCAAGTTTTGATTATAACCATTAGAAGAATAACTGTCAATTACCGTTGTTCAATAGTTCAATGGCTTTTTCCAGTTGGACATCCTTCTCGGCTTTAATATCTTCCTCGGTGAATTCAACTATATAATCGGGGGTCAGGCCAACATCACTAATCTGGCTGCCGTTGGGGGTAAGCCAGCGGGCAATGGTCACGCGCATGCCGCCCTGTTGATTGGGCAGTTCAAGCCAGTTTTGCACTTTACCTTTACCATAAGTGGTAACACCCACCAGCACCCCGCGATCCAGGTCTTGAATGGCGCCGGCGGTAATTTCTGAAGCTGATGCTGAACCCTCATTGACCAGCACCACCAGCGGGATGGTGGTTGCCAGCCCGTCGTTGTGTGTTTTCAACGGTTTCTTGATTCCATCACTGTATTGTTCATACATGATGATGGTATCCTCGGGGATGAATTCTGAGATGACATCAATGGCGCTGTTCAACAGGCCGCCGCCATTAAACCGCAGGTCAAGAATTATTCCTTTGGGATTTTGTTTCTGCAATTCTTTCAGTTCAGCGCGCACTTCTTCAGCGGTATTGTCGCTGAAGGAGGCAATTTGCAAATAGGCAACGCCATCTTCAAGCATTTCACCTTCCACGCTGGGAACGGTGATTTTATCGCGCCTGACCAAAATGTCCAAAATTTCCAGCTCTGATGCGGGAATTGCTGTAGGCTCAACCGTGGTTGAAACCTCGTCTGCCGGGGGAACATAGCCGCCGCGCTGAATGGTCAGATTGACGGTGGTGCCGGCAGGGCCGCGAATGCTTTGCAAGACTATATCGCCGTCAATGCCGGTCATGTCTTCGCCATCGACAGCGATAACCAGGTCGTCTGGTTTGATGCCTGCTTCTTCAGCCGGAGAGTTGGGCATCGGGCTGACAATCCGCAAAAAGTCGCCGCTAATATCTACCCAGGCGCCAATACCTTCATATTCTCCCTGTAAGGACTCATTTAGTTGTTGATATTCAGTTGGGGGCATATAAGCGGTGTATGGATCGTCCAGCGCTTCCAACATGCCGCGAATGGCGCCCTGCATGAGCAGTTCGTCATCGACTGGTTGATCAACATACTGGTTATGAACCACATCCCAGGCTTTCCAGAAAGGAATAAACAGGTTTTGAATTTCTTCATCTCTGGGGGTGCGGCTGGTGAGCGTATCTGTTATTCCAGGAATTTGCGGCAAGAGATCAAGACCGGTTTGCGATTGGGGTAATATCCAGCCAATGAATAATCCGGCGCTAAATGTGATGGAAACCACCAGTAAGGCCACTAAAACCCAGATGACGCAATTGCCTTTTTTCATTCAATTAACTCCTGCAATCCAAACACACAAACATTCAAGCGGCGATTTTTGAATTTTGCGGTTAAAAGTTATGGGGCGCAAAGGTTCAGCGTGTCAAGCACTTCAGCCAACCCGTCGATGTCCTCAATCTGTGCATGCAAATCATCAGGAAGTTCCTCTTGACCGACCCAGATGGTGTACATTCCCATCTCGCTGGCTGTCACCAGGTTTGATACCCGGTCATCAATCATGATGCAGCGGCATGGGTCAACTTCTCCTGATTTTTTCAATGCCAACGGGTAGGCTTCGGGCATGGGTTTGCAGTAGGGATCAATATCGTTGATATCAATAATGCTGCTGAAAACGTCTGAAAGATTTAGCACATTTAGAACCCGGCGGGTGTGGTGAACATCAGCATTGGTAAAAATTACCCTGCGCAGCGGTATTTTCAACAACATTTCGCGGGTTGAGGGATTGGGGCTGATGAAATCTCGCAACGGCAGGTCGTGAACAAAATTCAAGTATTCCTGTTGATCGACTCCGTAAATGGCAGCCAGGCCGCGCATGGTGGTGCCATACTTTTCAAAGAGCTCGTGGCGCATTGCGGGAATTTCTTCGCGGGGGATTTTTAGCCGGAGATGAATAAAGTCATCGATGCGATTGCCGATGGCATCCCAAAGCCCGCTTCCGCGCGGGTAAAGCGTGTCGTCCAGATCAAAGAGTATGGTAGTGTAGTCTGTCATGCGGACAAGTATAACTTATTCTCCGAAGTCAAATTGCCTTTTTGGGGATCAGTGTAATTTGCTCAGGTATTGGTGAATGAATTGAACGGCAATGGAACCTTCGCCAACGGCTGAGGCAACCCGTTTTACCGATCCGGAACGGACGTCACCCACGGCAAACACGCCAGGTATGCTGCTTTCCATCATATAGGGCTGGCGGTCCGCTGTCCAACTGGCAGGCATTTGATTATCGCGGGGAACGGCAGAGCCGGTCAGGATGAACCCTTCTTCGTCAAGCAGCAAGATTCCGTTTAACCAGGCGGTGGCTGGATGCGCCCCAATGAAGATAAACAAGGCGGCTGCCTCGCAGGTTTCTTCAGTTTGATTTTGATTGTCTTGAATCGTGATGGTTTCGAGGTGGTCGCTGCCAGAAACATTGATCACTTCGCTTTTCAGCCTGACGTTGATTTTGGGATGGTTATCAATACGGTCAACCAGGTATTGCGACATTTTGGCTTCCAATGATTCGCCGCGAACCACCAGGGTTACCTGCGAAGAATGGTTCGCCAGGAACAACGCTGCCTGACCGGCAGAATTGCCTGCTCCAACCACGAACACCGGCAGGTCTCGGCAGGTGTGGGTTTCAGTATAAGTGGCGCCGTAATAGACGCCTGCACCCAACATTTCACGCGCCCTTTGAATGGCCGGCTCACGATAGGACAGTCCCATGGAAAGCACCACAGCGTGACAGACAATTTCGCTGCCGTCGCTCAATGTGATGATGCGATAGGGACCGTTTACTTTCAGATTGACTGCTTCCTGGGGGGTGAGAATTTCAACACCAAAGCGGCGCGCCTGCACCACCGCGCGGCGCGCAAGGTCAGCCCCACTTAAACCGGAAGGAAAGCCCAGGTAGTTTTCAATGCGCGAACTGGTTCCTGCCTGGCCTCCCGGCGCCTGACGCTCGATCATCACTGTGCGCAGCCCTTCAGAAGAGGCGTAAACAGCGGCCGATAGCCCTCCGGGCCCGCCGCCGATGATGGCTAAATCATAGAAGGGCTTTTGGGCGCGGGTCGAAAGCCCCACCTTGCGTGCAAGTTCCAGTTTGGTGGGATTGATGAGTACCTTGCCGTTGGGTAACAAGACGCAGGGTACATTCTGCCGTTCCAGGTCATACTGCTGCATGATGGACTGTGCGGAAGTGTTTTCTTCAATGTCGAGGTATTCATAAGGCACCAGGTTGCGGGCCAGAAAATCTTTCATCTCATGCGTTTCTGGTGACCAGCGCAACCCGAGTATTTTCAATTCGCATTGCTGCGGATTGCAGGTTGCCTGCCAGTCGTCCAGCAAATCATCGATAACGGGAATGAGTTTTTCTTCCAGTGGATGCCAGGGTTTTTGAAAAAAATAATGGATGAGGAAATCGTCATCAGGGGTGATGCTGTTTGAATTTGGAATCGATGAGGTTGAAAGGACGCACCGGCTGGTTGGAAATTGCGACCGGATGGTTTCAAAAAATACTTGCTGCTCCACTCCCAGCAATTCTTGATCAACAATGATCAACGCCAGCGGGACGGATTGCTGATGGATTTGCTCTAGGATTTTGCGTGTGGAGGCAAGCTGGTTGGCGCAACGCACCTGAAAACGATCTCCGTAGGTTTTTGAAAGCACACCTGTACAGATTTCGAGGTTAGTCGGGTCGCTATCAGCAATCAAGATCAAGGGTAGCATGAAAAAGTCTTTCTGTTGAACTCCAATAATCATCCTAATTCTAACCCTGATTGTCTTTATTAAAGCGAATCCTAATCTTGCATTAATCACAACAGCCTGCTCAATTCAGGCAGGCTGTTGTGTTTGATTTACTATTTTCGTGTTCCCGATCAATCTGGAGTTGTGATTGTCCCGTAACAGCGTTTTCCACTCCAACTACATCCTTTGCTCAAGCACGTTTTCTCACTGGTGTAGGAACTGCACGGCGCGGGTTCTTCTTCAGGCTCCTCAGGTTCTTCGGGCGTCACGCATTGACCGGTTTGCCTGTTATATACCAGCGGGGCCAGGCAGGGGCCGTTGCAAACCGGCACCGAGGCGCGAGTGGACCAGCAACTGGACGCGCCGCCAGGTTGAACACAGGCGCCATCAACCAGGTCAAAACCAGGGGGGCAGCTCTGCGCGGAAATTCGAATTGGATAGGGTTCACACACGCCGGTTTGCTCATTCCAGAAGTAGCCCAACTGGCAGCAGTCACTGGTGAGTTGAACGCAATACCCCAGTTGAGTATCGTAGTATTCATCCTCGTCGCATTGTGGGATGACCATCATCCTCAGTTCGGTTTGAATGCAGGTATTGTTGGATGGGTCATAAATGCTCCCTTCGGGGCATTCTCTGCCCTCATTCAGCCGGCATAGACCGGTTTGCGGGTCGGGGGTGGTGTTGGGAGGGCAATCGTCGCCGGTGGGTATTTGTTCGCAAATGTTGTTTGCGCCGGGCTGATAACCGGGCAGGCAGCCGGTTTCAGTGGGGGGCGTGCACAGACCATCATCAGGGTTATAGTTTTCTCCGACTGAGGTAATGACCATACTCCTGACCTGCATATTGTTGGGTGTTTGTTCATCAGGGGGCGTTTCTTCTTCGGGTGGGCACCGGTTTAAACCGTCAGGTGAAGGTTCGCAGCACAGCAGTTCGGGATTGTAGGTGAATCCCGGGTTGCAGGGGCTGCCGGTCCCGGTGGTGGGGCGGCAAATTTTCAGGGCCTCATCCCAAAATTCATTTTCCCGGCAGCCCTGTTCGTCATAAGGGTAACAATGACCAAACAACAGGTAGTAACCCCGGCCGCAGTTATTCTCCTCACTGCCCTCGTCGGGAACACATGCGCCGGCATCGTCGTGATGGTAACCGGGCTGACAGGGTGGTTCTTCTGGCGTGCCGTTATTGGCTGTTCCGGCCACAGGGTCACAGCGCAGGCCGTCGGGGTTGAGTTCAGTTCCGGGCGGGCAATCATCGCCATTTTCCACTGCCAGTCTTCTTGTGCTCATTCCGTCGGGTGTGAAATCTTCAACACATCCCTGTACCACAGGATCAAAATGATAGCCTTCTTCACAGCGGTTTTGATCCAGCGGGATACAGTGGTTAAACACGGTGCTGAAAATGGCTGTTTCATCGCATCCGTAATTATCAGGCTTGAACGGTTCGCAGCAGCCCGATTCTTCATCCCAGTAATACCCTTCAGCACAGCGGGGATCTTTATGATTGATTTCTGGTTCACAAATGGTGTTATCAACCAGTGCGGTGAGTTGGAACTCTTCAGGGCAGTCATCCTCAACCGGCACACATACCCTTTCTCCGGTTTCCAATGTGCTGAAGACTGTTCCTTCCGGGCAGCCGTCTTCATCAGGCTCGCAGTTGTAACGCAGGGCACTGAGTGACCAATTTTCAGGACAGGGATTGTGGTTGGGGTCCTGTTCGCATAGGCCGGTTTCAGAGTTATAGACTTCTCCTTCTGCACAGGTGGGTACTGTGACAAGCATTTGTTTGAGACCAGAAGGCCAGGCTGCCAGGTTGACCGGGCTGGAATTAATGGGTTTTTCCAGGCCATAATTGACCAGTTTTAAGCCCTGTGTGTTAATGGCACCGGCGCTGGCGGCGCCATTCAGACAGACTTCAATTTCAGCATAAGAGTTGCCGGGCAGCGGTGGGCCCTCACAAATCAATCTGCCGGGGTAACCGGGATTGTCTCTGCATGTCCAGGGTTCGCCGTTGACCGTGACCACCACACCTTCAGCAGAAAGCGATCCGGTGGATAGATTAAGCGTGACAATTTCATCGCGGAAAGATGGGCACGAAAGATTGGTGACAACCAGTTTGGGCTCATCCCGTTGCTTGAGAGGTTTGTTTGGGTCGCAGGGCGGCTCATCGGGTGTGCGGCACAGGGGCGGATGCGCAACTTTGCAAATGGCGCCCTGGGGTTGGCCAATGGGAACGCACCGGAAGCCCACATCTTCAAAGGTTTTGTCGGGCAGGCTCATAAAGCGGGCCGGGCTGCGCACATCGTCTGCGGCATCCATCCAGCCGCCGCCGCGAATGACTTTTTCTTTGTGCTCTGGCGGGCCGGCCGGGCCAAGTGGATTGGAGGCGGAAGCGGTCAGATAGTAATCATCGGCGTACCAGTCGGTCACCCATTCACGCACATTGCCTGCCATGTCCAACACTTCATACGGGCTTTGACCGGCAATGTAGGTGCCCACTTTCTGGGTGTCATCTTCATCAGCCTGCCTGTTCACTTTGCAGCCTTCCATATTTACCAGGAGGTCGCATTCGGGCTCATCATTGCCCCAGGGGTAGTACTCTGCATCGGTACCGCGGGCAGCTTTTTCCCATTCAGCTTCGGTTGGCAGGCGCGCCTGGGCGTAAGTGCAGTAAGCCTGTGCCTGGTACCAGGTGACGCCTACCACCGGCCAATCTTTGTAATTGGGATCGTTATAATGACTGCTGGGGCCTTCGGCCTGCACAACAGGCGGCGTGCAAGCCCCCGCTTTGACACATTCGGCGTATAAGCTGTTGGAAACCTCATTCTTGTAAATCCAAAATGGAGAAATATAGACGTCGTGCTGCGGTTGTTCATCGGGTTTGGAGTCTGGATCATTTTCCAGGCTGCCCATGATGAACTTGCCGCCCTCAATGAATTTTAGAAAATCATTGTCGCCGGTGGGGGTTGGGGCGGCATTGGTGTTATTGATTTCTTCCTGTGCTTTGGGCAAAGCATCAACTACTTCTTCGGCGGCTGGCGGCGGTTCGGATGTGTCGGTTGGCTTTTGGCTGATTTCTGCTGGCAATTTCACTGGCAGGTTACAGGCCGGCAGTAAAACCAGGCAAAGCAAAGCCAACACAACAATCAAAAGGAACACGAACTTTGATTGGCGCATAATATTCCTCCTGGTGAGACAAATATAAGGGGGGAAAAAGTGCCGGTCATTCAGCACTGTGATGCTGACTTGACAAACCGTAATCCGTTCAGTTAGAAATCAGTGATGATCCGGGTTTTTTGAAGGCGGGGCTTTATTCTAATTTCACTAATCATTCTCTTAATCATTATATAGAGAATGATCAATCAAAACTACCCCCTATTTTGAACCGTTTGACAGGGATGTTTTTAGAAGAATGTGGGACGACTTGTGAGAAATTCAGTGATTTTTTGAGCTTCCACTGGTGGGCTAAACAGGTATCCCTGGGCTTTATTACACTTTTGAACCTTTAGAATTTCAAGCTGTTTCTGGTTTTCAATACCTTCGGCAACAATGTCCATATCCAGTTTTTGTCCAATGGCCACAATGGCCGCAACAATACTCCTTCCATCTGAACTGGTCTCAAGATCGGCGATAAATGCCCGATCAATCTTCAGTGTGTGCGCTCCTAATCGCCTCAGGTATGAAAGCGAGGAATAGCCCGTGCCAAAATCATCAATGCTAAAATGAACGCCAATGGCTTTTAGGTCATCAATATTTTTTGACGTGATCTCATAGTCCTGGATCATACCGCTTTCCGTTATCTCCAGGTGCAAATTCGCCGGTGAAATACCAGAAGTGTTTAGCTGGTTTTTCACCAGCTGAATGAACAGATTGTCTCGCAACAAGACTGTGGGGATATTCACGGAAACGAAGAAGCCTGGAGAACAGATTTCATGCCATAACTTGAGGTTCCTCAAGGCATTCATCAACACAATCTCCGTCATGGGAAGGATCAAGCCGTTTTCTTCCATCACGGGGATGAACTGATCGGGGGGAACAATTCCGCGAACCGGGTGTTTCCAGCGCACCAGTGCTTCAATGCCGCATATCTGCCCGTTTTCCAGGTTGATGATGGGTTGAAAAACGCTGTGAAATTCATGGTTTTGGATGCCGTTGCGCAGGTCTAAATCCAATTGCAGACGGTTGAGCAGGGTGGAATGCATTTCCTGGTCGTAAATTTCATAGCGGGCTTTGCCGTTTGTCTTGGCGCGATACATGGCCAGGTCTGCGTCACGCAAAACGTCTTCAGGCTTTTTGTGCGATTCTGTAAATGCAATGCCGATGCTCACTGATAGAAAAATGCGCCGTTGGTCATATTCAAACGGAATCGTCATCTGATCGAGAATTTTCTGCGCTACCAGGGTGGCTTCATTCGGGCTTTCTAACGGGTGGATGAGAATGGCAAATTCATCACCGCCCAGGCGCGCCAGGGTGTGATGATCGCCAATGCACTTTCGGATGCGGTCACCAAAGATGATCAGGATCTGGTCGCCAACCTGATGACTGAAACTGTCATTGATGATCTTGAATCCATCCAGATCCAGGAACAGGACTGCGGCTTGAGAAGAAGGCGGGGTAGTTGAGTGCGCCAGGATTGTTGACAGTTCTTGATTAAATGAACTGCGGTTGACAAACCCGGTTAATGAATCATGCGTGGCTTCATAACTTAGTTTGTCTTTCTGTTTCTGCAATTCCCCGGCTGATTTTTCCAGTTGATCAAGGGTGGCATTGATGCCGGCAGCCAGGATGGTGAGTTCGTCGTTGCCGGGCAATTTGATCCGTTTGGACAGATCACCCAGATCGCGAATACTCTCCAACCCTGAATTGACCGTTTTAATGCGCGATATGATGCGTGTGTCAATGCTGTGAATTATCAATGCGCCCAGGATAAGTCCAAAGAGCAGGAAAAGAATAATAAATGTTTTGTTGATGTTCTGTGCTTCGAGAAGCAATTCGCGGTAATTATCAATTCTTATGATGCTGGCGGGTGCTCCAGTGAAGTCATCCATTTTTGAATAGGCTGTCAATGTGAGACCATCGGGAACAATGTAGTGGTCTGATCCGCCTAGAAGTTGGCTTTTTGCCTGGCGCCATTGATCATCCAAATTCATCTGGTTGAAGGAGATAACCGAAGCGTCGAGGTGGGTTATCTCGCGCAGGCTTGAGACAAGCTCTTGATCCAGAATCCTTCCCATGACCATGAAATGGCGTTGGGGCCCTTGCTGATCACTGCGCAATATGGGTTTGGCGCTAAAAAGGAAAACCTGGTCGCCGACGGCAAAGATACCTTTGGGATTATTACTGGTTGAATAATTATCAAAAACAGATTGGTGATATGCAATGCTTTTCAGAATCGCTGGATTTACCGCTACGATTTCCTCCAGATTGAAGTCATAAGCCCTGGAGTATTCCAAATTCCCCTCAATGTCGAAGATGAGAAAAGTGTCAATGCCAAGCACAAGAAAGGAATCGTACCCCAGGTTTTCTTCTATATATGCATTGTTCAAATCACTGGCAAATTGATAAGTGGAATCCCAGAATGCCCAGTCTCCTGCGGTTCGATCAATACGCTCCACTTCCAGGTTGAGGGTTTGCTCAAATGTAGATAGACTCTCCATTGCCTGCTGCTGTTCCATCTGAAAAAATCGGTATTCAATTAAGTTTTTTACAAGGAATGACAGGAGAATGCTGAGAGGGGTGATGATGAACGCAATTAATAAGGCTGCTTTCCAGCGCAGCGAGAAAACAGATTTGGATTCATCATCCAAGAATCGATCAATGCATGTAATCTTCACTCGACCACCTTGTTAATGAAGACTTTTTCCCTCCCAATTGTGATTATAGCATAAAGATCATTTTTCATTAAAAAATGGTGCTAAATCAGTTAGAATATCGTCCTACTATTTGGTGCTTTTAAAAAATTTCATCAAATCAGTTTAAATACTAGAGGTTTTTTGACAAAATATTGCCCACAATGCGGCGGTGAGTATAAGCCAGGTGAGACTTGCCTGGACCGTTTTTATGCCACTCAATTGCAAGAACAGGGTGATGCGGCGTATTATGCGGTGCATCATTTGAGTGTGCCCTGTTATTATTTACAACACAACCTATACTCGGGTAAAGGTTGGTTGGAAGTGCAGGATTTGTTATAGAAATTTGTTTATGAGGGTTGGACGCCTGCCATGGCGCGGCGAGAGAATCGGGTGAAGGCTGACAGCGGCAAACGTGACTGGAGCTTCACCAAAGGGGAGAAATTGCCCGGTGTCGAAAAAATTCGCTGGACATTTTCCATCATGGATGTTCGGTCAGATACTGCTGAGCATTATTGTGCTGATGTGGTTCACTGGGCTGAAACGATTCTTAACGACTCGGAGATGCTGGTGCAGTCTAATCGTTCTTGAATACTTCATTGGCGTTTATGAACCTTGAGGTTAAGAAATAATCGAAATTTGCTCGAGGCGGGATTCATTTGTGCCCCCAGGGGAACCCTCACGAGGGCTTTTCGAATAACATCCTGCGGGGATCACCGTTTTGGAAACAAAAAAACCACCTTTGTGAGATGGCTTTCTTCAGGTGCCCCAGGGGATTTTGAATAACATCCCCCCTGCGGGGATCACCGTTTTGAAAAAATTGTGCCCCCAGGGGAATTCGAATCCCCGTTTTGGCCTTGAGAGGGCCACGTCCTGGGCCACTAGACGATGGGGGCGGACAATGAACAAATTTTATCATGCCCATAATCGGCTGTCAACGAAGTGCTTGCCCATGAAATTTTTGCTCAATATATGCGCCCCTTGACCGAAGTCTTTACGGGATTTATAATTCAACCGTTGAATATTGAAGTCCTATGGAACAACTCTCCACTCACGACCGCGACCTGATTTTGCTGGAACAAATTGAACAGAGCCCGGATGTCACCCAGGCATCGCTGGCTGATCAGTTAGGCGTTGCTGTGGGTACTGTTAACTGGCACTTGAAGCGCCTGATTGCCAAGGGGTATGTTAAAGCAAAACGGATCGAACGCCGGAAGCTGAAGTACATCATTACACCTGAAGGCCTGGCGCTGCGTGCATCTCTCACCCTGGATTATGTCCAAAACTCATTTCGCATTTACCGGTTGGTGCGCCAGCGTGTGCTGGAGGCCATTCTTCAAACCACTTCGGCTGGCTGGAAAAGCGTGCGTTTACAGGGTGATGGGGATGTGGCAGATGTGTGTCGATTAACCTGCCTGGAACAGGGAATTCAGATTGTGGAGGATTCACAGGCGCCGCTGCTGCGGGTGAACGGGTTGAAAATTTTTGTCGAATGGAACGATGGTCACCAGATTCTGGATGCTGAAAAATGAAAGGGCAGGTAGATATGGATTCGTTTTGGAGTAATCGAAGAGTATGCGTCACTGGTGGTGACGGATTTTTGGGGAAAAATGTGGTTCGCCAACTGCGGGAACGCGGAGCGAAAGAAATTTTTGTGCCGTTAATCAAAGACTATAACCTGGTGGAACCCACCGATGCGGCACGCGTGCTGGATGATGCTAAACCGGATGTAATTATTCACCTGGCGGCGCATGTGGGCGGCATTGGCGCCAACCGCGAACACCCGGCTGAATTCTTCTATGACAACTTGATGATGGGTGTGCAATTGATGCACCAGGCGTGGAAACGCGGTGTGGAAAAATTTGTCGCAATTGGAACGGTATGCGCTTATCCCAAGTTCACCCCTGTACCTTTTAAAGAAGACGATATCTGGAACGGTTACCCGGAAGAGACCAATGCGCCATACGGCCTGGCGAAGAAAATGCTGCTGGTGCAGGCGCAGGCCTACCGCCAACAGTATGGCTATAACGCCATTTTCCTGCTGCCGGTTAATCTCTACGGTCCGGGCGACAATTTTAATCCCAGGTCTTCGCATGTAATCCCGGCGTTGATCCGCAAGTGCGTTGAAGCACAGGAAAACGGCCAGGGCGAAGTGCAAATCTGGGGCGACGGCTCGCCAACCCGTGAATTTTTGTTTGTGGAAGATGCCGCCAAAGGAATTGTGATGGCTTCTGAAAAATATAACGGCGCTGACCCGGTGAACCTGGGATCGGGATTTGAAATATCGATCAAAGACCTGGCTGGTTTGATTGCGCGTTTGACAGGTTTTAATGGAAAACTGGTTTATCAAACAGACCAGCCTAACGGCCAACCGCGGCGCGCGCTGGATATCACCCGTGCACAGCAAATGTTTGGTTTTAAAGCGCAGGTGGATTTTGAAGAAGGTTTGCAAAAAACCATTGAATGGTTCCGTGCGAATCGACCCAACTAAGCAGATTGGATGATGACTTTATGGCACAAAATGCCACATTAGAAACAAAAGACAGCCATGCGTTGGGTGCGGAAGTACCCACAGTGGTGCTTAAACCCGCCAGCGGATTGACGCCGTTAAACTTGCGCGATCTGTGGTTGTACCGCGAGCTGATCTTTTTTATGACCTGGCGCACGCTGAAGGTGCGTTACAAGCAAACCGTGCTGGGCGCCAGTTGGGCGATTTTGAAGCCTTTGCTGACCATGGTGGTGTTCAGCATTTTCTTCGGCGGGTTGGCCAAGGTTCCCTCCGATAATGTGCCCTACCCAATTTTCACCTACACGGCATTGCTTCCCTGGGAGTTGTTTGCCACCGCGCTGACGGTTGCCAGTCATTCGCTGGTGCAAAACAGCAACATGCTGACCAAAATCTATTTCCCGCGCATCATCCTGCCATTGTCTTCCATCCTGGCGGGTGTGGTCGATTTCCTGGTGGCGTTTGTGGTCATGCTGGGCATGATGGTTTTCTACAAATTTGCTCCCACCCCGGCCATCTGGACGCTGCCGCTGTTTTTACTGCTGGCGTTGATCACTGCCCTGGGGGTGGGGTTATGGCTTTCGGCGCTGAATGTGATGTATCGGGATGTGGGCTATGTAACGCCTTTTCTCACCCAGTTCTGGATGTACATCACACCCATCGCCTACCCGGCCAGCCTGGTGCCTGAGAAATGGCGTTTGTTGTATGCCTTAAATCCCATGACCGGCGTGGTGGAAGGTTTTCGGTGGGCGATGCTGGGCAGCCAGCAAAGCGCCCCCGGCGGGATGCTGGTGGTTTCCACCGCGATTTCCCTGGTCGTCTTGATCAGTGGACTGTATTACTTCCGCTATATGGAGCGGTTCTTTGCGGATATGGTATAGCCAGAAATGCAGCAGAATGGAAAAGTTTGAATGACAGACCTGGCAATTCATGTTGAAAACATCGGTAAACGCTACCGCCTGGGGGGTGGTGTAGTGCAATATCGTACATTGCGCGAAACGCTCAGTGAACGAATGGGTTCAAACGGCAATGCGCTGCCCTCTGGAACGGATGATGAAAACCTTTTCTGGGCGCTGCGCAACATTTCTTTTGATGTGAAACAGGGTCAGGTGCTGGGCATCATTGGCAGAAATGGCGCCGGTAAAAGCACCCTGCTGAAAATTCTTTCGCGCGTCACCGACCCCACTGAAGGGCGGGCTGAAATTCACGGACGGGTGGGTTCGCTGCTGGAAGTGGGCACCGGTTTTCACCCCGAATTGACCGGCAGTGAGAATATTTACCTGAACGGCGCCATCCTGGGAATGAAGCGCAAAGAGATTGAATCGAAATTCGATGAGATTGTCAGCTTTGCCGAGGTGGAAAAATTTATCAACACGCCGGTCAAGCGCTATTCCAGCGGCATGTATCTGCGCCTGGCGTTTGCCGTGGCGGCTCACCTGGAGCCGGAAATCCTGGTTGTGGACGAAGTGCTGGCCGTGGGTGATGCAGAGTTTCAACGCAAATGCCTGGGCAAGATGGGCGATGTTGCCCAGCAGGGACGCACGGTTTTGTTCGTCAGCCATAACATGTCGGCTGTGCTGCGCTTGACCGAAGAATCCATTGTGCTGGAAAAAGGCACAATGGTGATGCGCGCACCCACTGCACAGGCGGTTGATTATTATTTATCACGCGGGTTGTCAATGGAAGGGCAGCACAAGTGGACGGAAGATGAAGTGGCGCGGGCTGTGCCGCCGTTTCGCCCGATTGCCGTCCGGGTGTGCGACTCAAAGCTGCGCGTAGTCGATACCGTGCGTTCAGTCGAGCCCAACTTCCTTGAAGTGGAATATGAACTGGATGAGCCCATCACCGGTTTGCGGGTGGGCATTTACCTGATGAGCACACGCGGTGAATATATCTTCAACTCTTTCGATACGGATAAACCAGAAGATTACGAGCGTTTTGGCACGCGCCCTGCCGGGCATTATGTCAGCCGCTGCGCCATACCCGCCGACACGCTCAACGAGGGCAGGTTTGTAGTGGGTGTGAACGCCAGTTCGTTTCGCATTAAACGCTATTTCCATGATGAACAGGCGTTAACCTTCAATGTTGATGCAGCCGGTGCGCCGGGAATGCAGTGGCCTGAGCCTCGTGTTGGCCCGCTTCGCCCGCGATTGAACTGGGAGATTGAGACGGTATAACTATGCCTCCAATGAACAAAGAAGCCTTAAAAGAACTGTTGGGACAAATTCCCTTTACTGCTGAACTGTACTGGCTGATGCGGCAGAAAGACCAGCCGGTTAAGCACCGCTTTTCACTGTTTTATTTAAACCGGGCAATGCCCAGATTGTTGAAAGAAACCAGTGAACTTCGTGAAAATGCTAAACCGGGAAAAAATGTGCTCATTTTTGCCACGCTGCACTACTGGATCGAACACGCTGCCCTGGTGGGGATGGCGCTGGCTTCGCAGGGACACCGGGTGACTCTGGCTTATCTGCCTTACGGAGAGTGGCAAACGCCGATCAATCAGTTTGATTTGCGCCGCCAGAATTTGTATGCCAAAAAGGTATTGGAGCCAACCGCACCTTTTATCAACAGCATTTCCCTTTTGAATGTTCGCCCATCGTTACGGCCTCTATCAGCCGAATTGCAGGCTGCTGTTGACAAGGTGACGCTTTATGACACGCAGTACACGCTGCAAGTTGAAGATGAAGATACCAACAACAATATCTACAAATTGCGCCACAAACGCAACGAACAGGCTGCCAAAGCAGCCCTGGCGCTGCTGACCGGTGAAAAACCGGAAGTGGTAATTGTGCCCAATGGCACCATTCAGGAACTCGGCATCGTCTATCGCGTGGCGCAAAGTCTGAAAATCCCCACTGTCACCTACGAATTTGGTGATCAGCGTGAGCGCATTTGGCTGGCGCAGAACAGTGAAGTGATGCGCCAGGAAACCGGCGCCATGTGGGAGGCCTGGAAAGATACCCCTTTGACCAAAGATCAATTCAAACAGGTATCGGCGTTATTCAGTTCACGCCGTCGGGCTGACCTGTGGAAGAATTTTTCACGGCTATGGCAGGGGGCGCCGGCCGAAGGCGGCGAGAAGGTGCGCGCTGAACTGGGATTGGATGACCGCCCGGTGGTGCTGCTGCCTACCAATGTGCTGGGCGACAGCCTGACGTTGGGTCGCCAGGTATTCAGCCCCAGCATGGCGAACTGGATTGTACGCACCGTGCAGTATTTTGTGGGCAGACCGGATACTCAACTGGTGATCCGTGTTCACCCGGGAGAAGTGCTGATGCACGGGCAATCGATGGCAGCCCTGGTGCGCGAAATGCTGGCAGAACTGCCCGAGCATATTCATTTGATTGGACCGGAAGAGAAGATCAATACCTATGACCTGATCGAAATTGCCGATGTGGGTCTGGTTTACACCACCACGGTTGGGTTGGAAATGGCCATGAGCGGGCTGCCGGTGATTGTCAACGGACAGACCCATTACCGCGAGCGGGGTTTCACACATGATCCTGATTCGTGGGTGCGCTATTTTAAAATGCTGGGACAGATTTTGAATGATCCCAAAGAAAACCGGTTAACCAAAGAACAGGTGGAATTGGCCTGGCGTTATGCCTACCGTTTCTTCTTCGACTATCCGCGTCCTTTTCCCTGGCACCTGGTGAAAGTTTGGGATGACTATGAAGAGCGCTCCTTGAAAAAGGTGTTCAGCCCTGAAGGACAGGCTATGTACGGAAACACCTTCCGATACCTGGTGGGCGAACCTCTGGACTGGAATGAATTACGCGACCAGGGGGATGCATGAACGAGGGTGAAGTCAAGCAGCAGGTGCGCCAGTTTTACGACCAGGTGGGCTGGCAGCAGGTGGAAGACGGCAATTATCAGAACGCGCGCTATGAAGATTTGCGCCCGGTTTCAGCCGAATATATTCGCCGCTGCCACCTGCGGGTAAACCGCTACCTGCCTGCCAAAGGGCGATTCCTGCTGGACGCCGGTTCG
The DNA here is from genome assembly GCA_964580315.1 of uncultured Anaerolineaceae bacterium. Taxonomy (GTDB): domain Bacteria; phylum Chloroflexota; class Anaerolineae; order Anaerolineales; family Anaerolineaceae; genus CAZOKH01. The sequence continues at coordinate 19,882 of CAZOKH010000049.1, forward strand.
GGTCCGGTGCAATATCCCGAATATCTCACCTACTCGCAGAATTATGATTACCGGGTTTGTGTGGACCTTTCCATTGTTGCACTGCGCGAAGCCCGCAAGCGTCTGGGCGAGCGCGGATTGTACGTGGTGGCAGATGTGTCTCGTTTGCCTTTCAAAGATGAATCCATTGACGGCGCTGTGACGCTGCATACTTTCCATCATCTTCCCATTGAAGATACCTGCCGGGCATATTATGACCTGTACCGGGTGATGGGCAAGGGCAGCCGCGCCGTGGTGGTCAACGGATGGACGGATTCATCTTTGATGGCGTTTTTCTACGGCCTGGTGCAATTGAGCGAATGGCTGGGTGCGCAGTACCTGGCTTTGAAAGGCAAAAAACCGCCGAAAAAAGCGAAAAAGGCGGCAGCCGGGAAAAAGACCACCGCCGCGCCGGCAAAAGATGGGGAAGGCACTTATATTCAAAAGATGGACCCTGCCTGGCTGCAGCGCGAGCTGGGCGGCAAGATACCATACACCATTTTTGTGTGGCGCAGTGTCAGTGTGTACTGGCTGCGTGCCTTAATTCACCGCCAACTGGGTGGAAAATGGATCTTGAAGGTTTTATACTGGTTGGAAGAAAAATTCCCCCATTATTTTGGAAAGATCGGGCAATACCCCCTGATTGTGATTGAGAAACCCGCAACTGCGGAGTGAATGTTGGTTGAATACTTTTGCTGAATTGGAGCAAACATGGACTGGAAAGAAAAAGTAATCCTGGTTACCGGTGGAACCGGTTCTTTTGGAAAAAAATTTGTTGAGATCATGCTTAAAGAGTATCATCCCGCAAAAATCATTGTTTACAGCCGCGATGAACTGAAACAGCATGAAATGCGCGTGGGCGGTTTTGACCATCCCTCTTTGCGCTATTTCATTGGCGATATCCGTGATCAACAGCGGCTGCGCCGGGCATTGAACGGAGTGGATATTGTGGTGCATGCGGCGGCGCTCAAACAGGTGCCAGCCTGCGAGTATAACCCGATGGAAGCCATCAAGACCAACATCCTGGGCAGCAGCAATGTGATCGATGCCTCTTTGGATACGGGAGTTGAAAAAGTGCTGGCTTTAAGCACCGATAAAGCAGTCAACCCGGTTAACCTGTATGGTGCAACCAAACTTGCTGCAGAGAAACTATTTGTTCAAAGTAATTCCTACGCGGGTGGCACCGCCACCCGTTTTAGCTGCGTGCGCTACGGCAATGTGGTGGGCAGCCGCGGTTCAGTTGTTCCCATTTTCTTGAAGCAGCGCGCCGCAGGAAAAGTATCCATCACCGATGAACGCATGACCCGCTTCTGGATTTCTCTGGAACAGGGTGTGCGGTTCGTCATCCGCTGCATCGAACAGATGCACGGCGGCGAGGTGTTTGTACCCAAGATTCCCAGCATGAAGGTGGTTGACCTGGCGCATGCCATTGCCCCGCAGGCTGAAGTGAATGTGATTGGCATTCGCCCGGGTGAGAAATTGCACGAATTGTTGATTTCAGAAGATGAAGCCCGCACCACGGTGGAACTGGACGATATGTTTGTGGTGCAACCGGCCGAGGCGTTGTGGTTTGGACATGAATGGGAAAAACGCGGCAAACTGCTGCAAGATTCGTTCAGCTATGCCAGCAATGACAACCCGGACTGGTTGACCATTGAAAAAATCCGCGACATTGTCGCCCCGATTGAAAAAGCCTACCTGGAAGGAAAACTGGATTGACCCGTTTCCTGGTGACCGGCGCCAGCGGACTGCTGGGATTGAATTTTGCGTTGTACACCTGCCAACAGCACGAGGTGATCGGCGTGGTCAATCAGCATGCTTTACAGCATGCGCCGTTTGCCGTTCACCAGCTTGAACTGAACCAGCCGGGCGCTGCCAGGCAACTGGTTCAGTCGGTTCGTCCGCAGGTGATTTTACACTGCGCCGCCATGGCAAACGTGGACGCATGCGAAAGTCAGCCGGAGCAGGCGCAGCGTGTGAACGCCGAGCTGCCGGGTGAACTGGCAGCACTGGCGGCTGAATTTGACTGCAAGATGGTGCACATTTCTACCGATGCGGTTTTCAATGGAGAAAAGGGTAACTATCGCGAAGAGGATGCCCCAGCGCCTTTGAGCGTGTATGCACGCACCAAGCTGGCCGGTGAAGAGGCGGTGCTGGCAGCCAACCCGCGGGCGATTGTGGCACGGGTCAACTTTTATGGATGGAGCATTACCGGCAGGCGCAGCCTGGCAGAATTCTTTTACAGCCATCTTTCAGCCGGTGAAACCATGAAAGGTTTCACCGATGTGCATTTTTGCCCGCTGGAAGTACATGATTTGAGCGATTTGCTACTGGAAATGGCGGCGAAGGACCTGCGGGGCATTCATCATGTGGTGAGCAGCGAGAGCTTGAGCAAGTTTGACTTCGGTCGGCGGTTGGCGCAGCAATTTGGCCTGGATGCGTCTTTGATCCAGCCGATATCCTGGCGGGATGCCGGTTTGCAGGCGGCCCGCTCGCCGGAGTTGACTTTGAACACTGAAAAACTTCGCAATGCTTTACAACATTCTCTGCCAGACCAGGCGCACGGCATGGCGCGTTTTGCACAATCCTTGTCTGACGGCTTGCCTGAGATCATAAGAGGCATGAAAATGGAACCACAGATCAACACAGATGTACACAGATAAAAGCACTTTATCCGTGTATATCTGTGTTCATCAGTGGTCAAATTTTTTGGTGATTTGGAGGCGTCGATGGAAATCAAAATTGGTAATCGTGTGATCGGTGAGAATCATCCCACTTATTTCATTGTGGATATTGCTGCCAACCATGACGGCAACCTGGAGCGCGCCAAGCAATTGATCCGGTTGGCCAAGCAGGCCGGCGCTGATGCGGCCAAGTTTCAAAATTTCCGCGCCCCAAAAATTGTCTCCGATTACGGCTTTCGCAGTTTCGGCAGCCAGTTGTCGCACCAGGCCAAATGGAAAAAATCAGTGTTCGAGGTGTACCAGGGCGCATCCATCCCGTTTGAATGGACGCCTGAACTAAAAGCCGTATGTGATGAGGTTGGGCTGGACTATTTCTCGTCACCCTATGATTTTGAAGCCATCGATATGCTGGATGATTATGTGCCGGCCTATAAAATCGGCTCCGGCGACATCACCTGGTATGAAGCGTTGGAACACATGGCGCGCAAAGGCAAGCCGGTGCTGCTGGCAACCGGCGCCTCGGATATAGGCGAGGTGCAGCAGGCGGTACACCGCATTCAGGCCATCAATCCGCAACTGGTGTTGATGCAGTGCAACACCAACTACACCGCCAGCCTGGAGAACTTTCATCACATTCATTTGAATGTATTGAAAACTTATCGATCCATGTTTCCCGATGTGGTACTGGGATTGTCTGATCACACCCCCGGGCACGCCACGGTGCTGGGTTCGGTGGCGCTGGGGGCGCGCGTGATTGAGAAGCACTTCACCGACGACACCACCCGTGAAGGGCCCGATCATGCCTTTGCCATGGACCCCGATACCTGGGCGGCCATGGTGGAAAACACCCGCCGCCTGGAGCGGGCGCTGGGCAGCGCCGATAAGTTTGTGGCGGACAACGAAAAAGAGACCGTATATGTGCAGCGCCGCTGCCTGCGGGCTGCCCGTGACATCAAAGCGGGTGAGTTGTTCACACGCGAGATGATTGATGTGCTGCGCCCGGTGTCCCCCGGGGCGATTTTGCCGCAGGCCATTGAAGAGGTGGTGGGCACGCACGCACTGGAAGATATTCCCGCGGGCAAAGAATTGCGCTGGACAATGCTGGGCGCCTGATGCGCGTTTTGTATTTCAGCCGGGATTACACCCCGCACGACCACCGCTTTTTAAGCTCACTGGCGGGCAGCGGACAGGAAACCTTCTGGCTGCGCCTGGAACGGCGCGCCGCACAGACGGAAGATCGCAGCCTGACCCCGCAGGTGCAGCAGGTGGCCTGGCACGGCGGCAATCAGCCGTTTGCATGGCGCAAAGCCCCGGCTCTGTGGTGGGATTTGCGCCGGGCGATCCGGCGCATTCAACCGGATGTGATCCATGCCGGCCCGGTGCAAACTGCGGCCTGGCTGGCTGGTATGAGCGGTTTTCAGCCGCTGGTGACCATGTCGTGGGGATCTGACTTGTTGAAGGATGCAGACCGCAGCGCATGGATGCAGTACCTTACTAAAACTGCTTTACAGCGTTCCACCCTGCTGGTGGGCGACTGCCTGGCGGTGCAGCACAAGGCGCAAAGTTTTGGCTTCCCGGCGGAACGGGTGGTTTTGTTCCCGTGGGGCGTCGATTTGCAGCATTTCACGCCCGGTGAGGCTGCTGATTTCCGCGAGCGCAGGGGGTGGCAGGCAGAGGATTGTGTGCTGCTGTGCACGCGCAGTTGGGAGCCGTTGTACGGCGTGGATGTGGTGGTTAAAGCCTTTATCCGCGCCGCGAAACAAGAACCCGGCTTGAAGCTGGCGCTGCTGGGCGGCGGTTCGCAAAGCGGGTGGATTCATGCCGAACTGGAGCGCCACGATCTTCTGGATCGGGTGCATTTCGGCGGGCAGGTGAACAACCTGCGCCTGCCGGATTACTACCGGGCATCGGATGTGTATGTGAGCGCCTCGCACAGCGACGGCTCATCCGTTTCTTTGATGGAAGCGTTAGCCTGCGGTAAAGCAGTGCTGGTTTCGGACATCCCCGGCAACCTGGAATGGGTTTCAGCGGGGCAGGAAGGCTGGCTGTTCCGCGACGGCGATTTGGAGGAACTGGCGCAGAAAATGATTGAGGCTGCCCGTCAGCGCGACCAGTTGGCTGTCATGGGCAAAGCAGCGCGCAAACTGGCTGAACAGCGCGCCAACTGGGAAGTGAACTTTCAAAAATTACTGCAAGCCTATCAAATGGCCTGCGATCTGGTGAAAAGGTCAAAACCTTGATTTATGAATGAGCACAGTAAAGGAAAAACAGTCGCCATTATCCAGGCGCGCATGAATTCCAGCCGCTTGCCGGGCAAAGTGCTGCTCGATCTGGGCGGACAACCCATGCTGCAGCGGGTGATCACGCGCACCCGGAGGGCGAAACTGGTGGATGAGGTGATGGTTGCCACCACCGATGACGCCAGCGACGACCCGGTGGAGAAATTTTGCCTCCAGCAAGACGTGGCGGTCTATCGCGGCAGCCAGTTTGATGTGCTGGATCGCTATTACCAGGCGGCGCGCCAGCGCGGAGCGGCTGTTGTGGTGCGGTTAACTGCCGATTGCCCGCTGCTTGACCCGCAGGTGGTGGATCACACTCTCGAAGAATTCTTTAAAAGTGGAGCCGATTTTGCGGCCAATCGCCTGCCGCCACCCTGGAAACGAACTTATCCGATTGGGCTGGATACGGAAATATGTTATTTCTCCGGCCTGGAACGCGCCTGGAAGGAAGCCGACCAGCCGCACCAGCGCGAGCACGTGATGCCATATTTCTATGACCGGGAAGGGCGCTTCAAGGTGCTGCTGGTCAATCATGACCCGGATTACGGCGCCGAACGCTGGACGGTGGACACGCCGCAAGACCTGGAACTGGTGCGTTTGATTTTTGCTCATTTCGGCAATCGCGATGATTTCACGTGGTATGACGTGTTGGAACTCAAAAACCTGCACCCTGAATGGTTTGCCATCAATGCCGGCATTCATCACAAAACCGCGCTGGACGTGGACGAAAGGGCAAACGGAAAATGAGCCTGTTGACCCTGTTCACAGCCCCCAAACCCTTCACCAACCCGCACATTGCGTTGATTCAGCGTAATGCCCTGCGCTCCTGGCTGGCGCTGGGCGACGATGTGCAGGTGATTGTGATTGGTGAAGAAGAAGGATTGGGCGAGACAGCACGCGAACTGGGTGTGCTGCATTTGCCGCAGGTGACTCGCAACGAAAGCGGCACACCTTTGGTCAGCTCGATCTTTGACCTGGCACGCCAGCACAGCAGCAGCCCGCTGCTGGCCTATGTCAATGCCGACATCATCCTGCTGCCCGACCTGGTGAGCGCAGCTCGGCAAGTGATGGAGCAGCGCCAAAAATTCTTGATGGTGGGGCAGCGCTGGGATGTTCACCAGGAAACCGAATTGGACACTGCCGAAGGGTGGAATGTGGACCTGTTGAAACAACTGCAATCCACCGGGCGGCGACATCCGCGCGGCGGCAGTGATTATTTCCTCTACCCGCGCGCCTGTTTCGAGCACATCCCGGCTTTTGCCATTGGCAGGGCAGGATGGGACAACTGGATGATTTACGAAGCACGCCAGCGCGGCTGGGCGGTGGTGGACACCAGCAGCGCGGTGAACATTGTGCATCAAGATCATGATTACAGCCACCTGCCCGATGGGCAGCCGCACTATCGGCTGCCGGAGACGAAGGTGAACGTGAAATTGGCGGGCGGCGACCGCACCATTTTCACCCTGGAAGACGCCGATTGCGTGCTGGAAAACGGCAGGGTAAAACCTTTCCCGCTGGATGGAAAGAAATTCTGGCGCGAAGTGGAAACCTTCCCGCTGCGCAAATTGCACTCACTCCCCCTGGGACAGTTATTCTATGCAATCTTTCACCCGCGGCGCGCTTACCGCGAATGGCGCGCCCGGCTGCGTGAGCAAAAAGCAAATCAATCTGAAACGAAACCTGCCTGAAAACTGGCAGCGAGGAACTTTTTATGCGTATTGGACAGAACCCGGCAAAATTTGTTAAAGAAGTTGCCAAACCGGAACGAATCACGGTGGCGGTGTTGAACTACATCCCGTTTCTCAGCGGCTATTACGCCGACTTGCTGGAGGTGTTGAAAACATCGCTCAACAGCCTGCGCGAAGGGGCTGACCTGCCGTTTGACCTGCTGGTGTTCGACAATGCCAGTTGCCCCGAAGTGCGCCAGTACCTGGCCGATGAGTATGAAGCCGGGCGGATTCAATACCTGATCCTTTCTGATAAGAACCTGGGCAAAGGCGGGGCGTGGAATATGATCTTCGGCGGCGCGCCGGGAGAGATCATCGTCTATGCGGATAATGACTGCCTGTTTTACCCCGGCTGGCTGTCGCACAGCCTGAAACTGTTGGAAACCTATCCCAACGTGGGCATGGTCACGGCGCGTCCCTTCCGCACCAAACCGGAGCTTTACAGCAGCACAGTGGCCTGGGCTGAAAAAGACCAGCAGGCTAAAGTGGAGCATGGGCAATTCATTCCCTTTGAAACATTCCGGGAGTTTGATCTCAGCCTGGGACAGAGCGAAGAAGAGATCCGCCAACACTACGACAGCAGCGAAGATGTGAAATTGGAATATCAGGGTGTGCAGGCCATCGTGGGAGGTTCGCACTGGCAGTTCATGGCGCGCAAAGAGGTGCTGCTGCAATTTTTGCCTTTCACCATGGATCGCCCCATGGGACAGGTGCGCCAGTTGGATCAACGCATGAATGAGACCGGGTACCTGCGCCTGATGCCCACCCAACCGTTTGCCATGAACCTGAGCAACACGCTGCG
>CAZOKH010000050.1:0-26918 GCA_964580315.1 uncultured Anaerolineaceae bacterium
TGAGAACTTTGATGCCTTTGGTGATCAGGGCTTCAACGTTCTCTTTTTCTTTAGCCGAGGAACCCTGGCTGAACAGGATTTCCACTTCATAGCCAGCCTGTGTCAAGGCATCTTTGAAGCGGGTTTCGTCCTGAATCCAGCGCGGCTCGTCTTTGGTCGGCAGCACAATACCAACCGCCAGTTTGCTTTCTTCGGCGGCAGGTGCGGCGGCAGGCGCGCAGGCTGAGAGAACTGTCCCAGCCACGAGCAACACTGCTATTAGAACAAACAACGTACTCTTCTTAAACATTCTTGATCCTCCTGATTTTGATATAACTGGTTTTGGTTTTTCGTGACATGCAGCAAAAAAGAATTTTCCGTATCCTACTTACGGTCCACCCCCTTTCGATACATATCAAATGTTCGTTTGATTATCAGCAAGCTTCCACTCCATGTTTGATTTAACGAATTAGAAACACACGATAATCGCAGGTTAATTTAGCCCTTAACCTTGATAACGACATGTTAAGATTAACAAAAAACTCGAGCTTATTGAAGCTCATTTCCCCTAATCTGGTTAGGGGATTCCCCCTAATAGGCTGTGGTATAAATGAGAATATGGATAAAAAACGAATTCTGCTCGCTGATGATCATGCCATTGTCCGCGCCGGTATTCGGAAAGTGGTTGAAGAATTCACCGATCTCGAGGTAGTGGCAGAGGTGGGAAATGGTCCTGCGCTCATTGCAGGGCTGGAACAGTTTAAGCCCGATTGCATTCTGATTGATGTGACCATGCCGGATTTCGACCCGGTAAACACCATCCGCAATATTCGCACCGAAAATCCAGAATTAAAAATCCTGGTGGTCAGCGCTTATGATGACGATGTTTATGTGCAGGGTTTACTGGGAGCAGGTGTAAACGGCTATCACCTGAAAGACCAGCCGTTAAGCGATTTAAAACTGGCCATCCAGCGCGTGCTGGCCGGTGAACGCTGGATTTCCAGCCCGTTGATTTCAAAACTGGTGGGCCCCACCCAGCCTTCTGTCGCCTCGTCCCTTTTAACAGAGCAGCAGAAGAAGATTCTCCGCCTGCTGCAAGAAGGTCACGGAAACCAGAGCATCGCCCAGGAAATGGGATTAAGTATTAAGACGGTCGAAAATCACCTTACCCGTCTTTACAAACACCTGGGAGTACAAAGCCGCTTGGAAGCCGTCAATTATGCCCTGCAAAATCCTGAAGTTCTGGGAGTGAGCGGGCAAAAAGCACTCACCCAGGAAGACACAACCGTTTCCAAAGACATTGGAATCTTGCTGGTGGATGACAATGTTCGCTATCTGCGCCAGTTGCAGCGTGTGTTGGGAAAAGTGTGCCCGCAGGCCATTCTGTATGAAGCTGAAACCATTGCCCAGGCGGTGAACCTGGCAAAACGCATCTCGCCGCAGCTTGTGCTGGTAGATGTAGCCCTGGGAGAAGAAGACGGCATTCGCTGCGCCAGGCGCATCAAAGCCGTCTCACCTCAATCGCGCATTGTTACCATCAGCGCCTATCCTGACCGTGAATTTCACCGCCTCAGCCTGGAAGCCGGTGCCATCGCATTCCTCGATAAGAAAGACCTCGACGCGGTCACCCTCCAGCAGGTTATTGAAGACGTAATCGGCTAATCTCCCCTTTTTTATCGCAGATCCAATTCTTTTGCCGCCCAGTCAATCACCATGGGAATATCGATATTGGACAGGTCGGTGGTATCGATTTCAAGGCAGGGGCTCAGTCGCATGGGCTGGGCGCGCAGGGCAACATCCATCAATTCGGGCACATAGTCAGCACCCGGATGCCCTTTGTGACGTTTATCGACCCGGTCCAGGTAGCGTTTCGCCAGCACTTCACCCGGCGCATGACACCAAATTTCAACAAACTGGTCAATTCCTGCTTTTTCCAAACCTTCCTTGAAGTTATAGTAAGGCGGAAAGCCCATCCAGATATCCAGGACAGTCAACACATCCCTGGGAAAATCAGCAATCAGCCGCCAGATAATGTCGCGTGTAATCAAGCCGAGTTTGCGGTTGTATTCACGATCGCCAATACCCAAACCATCAAACATGGCTTCTTTGATGGTATCCAGGGTGATCAGGGGAGCATTAAAGTGATTTGTAAGAGGCACTCCGATTGTTGTTTTTCCGGATGCAGGTAACCCATTAATGATGATTGCTTTTCGAATCGTTGCCGCCATTAAAAAATCTCCATTCCATTTTTATCAATAATCCATTCGGTGATTTTATCACGCCACGCCGGATGAATGCCTGGCTGCCGGATTGGAACTTTTGATCATCGATAACCCGTCGGGCTTGACACAGATTTGTTGTCGGTTAGAATCGCTCAACCCACCATTATTTGTCTGAATTAAATGCAACAGCCGAAATATTATTGGCAAACATGGTGGGCTTACTGGATGAAAAATTCGGGATTTTTATAAATTGATCGACCAACCTTACCTCTTCCCATGAAACCTTTAGATCGTTCCGCACTTCTGGTTATTGTCCTCTCACTGGCGCTATTGGCGGGTCTCATTGCATCGCAGAGTCTGACCCCGGTGCATGTTACCTGTTCCAACGCCACAAACTGTGAAGCCATCAGTCTTCAAGGCTCGGTAACATTTACATTTTCACGCCCGGTGGAATCTGAAAAAATCGAACAGGCTTTCTCAACCAATCCATCCACACCCGGAAAATGGATTTGGATGGACAACCGCCGCGCTCAATGGATAGCTTCATCGCCTTTTCAATCTCAAAATTCAATTACCTTCAAATTTGAAAAATCCAACGTCGGTAAAAACAATGAAACGCTGGCGCAAAATTATGAATGGCAGGCTGACGTTCGCGCACCTCAAGTTTTATACCTATCAAACGGCGATGTGCAAGAACTATTCAAAGTGGATCCAGACGATCCTTCCAAACCTGTGCAGTTGACCCACACCGATAACAGGATTTTCGATTACCAGCCGTCAAGCGACGGTGAATGGATCGCCTTTTCGGCAGTCAACGAACAAAAAGGGACTGATATTTGGATTATGGATCGTGATGGAAACAACACACAGATATTGATCGATTGCGGCGAAGACCGCTGCACGACGCCAAGCTGGTCACTGTTAACCAGCGAAATGGCTTACACCCGCGAGCAGGCGCCAGTCGCCACTGCCAGCCCGCACGGTGCACCCCGCCCCTGGATTTATCATCTCATCACCGGCGACACCTACCCGCTTTTCAGCGATACGCAAAAAATTGGTTACGACCCCGTCTTCTCGCCGGATGGGGAATGGATTTCTCTCTGGAACGGGATTGACGGCGGCATTCTCATTGTGAACCGCGCCGGTGGAAAAACATATCTAGTGCCCACCGCCAGCGGCGACACCGGCAGTTGGACATCTGATGGCAAGACGCTTTTTTATGAAGGCATTGTCATCGGTGAAACCAGGAATCACAGCACCATTCTGCGCGCTGAAATTGAAAGCCAGAAAACCACCACCATCCTGGGCGACAATTTGGATCTATCCGGTTATAACTACAAAACCCCTGCATGGAATCCTGCCGGCATCGGGCTGGCAATCGCTGCCCAGCCTAACCCGAAAATCCCGGGCATGGAAGTGTGGTTGGTTTCACCAGATGGTGAAAAAATGCAAACAATTTCATCAGATCTGTCCAGTATCGCATCCTTCTTTGACTGGTCTCAGGATGGTCAAAAGTTGATCTTCAAGACGGGCACCCTGTCTGGCATAACCGGCCAGGGCAAAATCGTTCTATGGAATCTCAACCAGGAAAACAAATTGAGCACTCTGGCGAATAATGCCAGTTTCCCAAAATGGCTGCCGTGAGAAACAAAAAAACAGCCGCCGCAAGTATGAAAACCCTTGCGGCGGCTGTTTACAAATAAGAATAAATTTCATTAACCTTCCGTTTGCGTATCCACACTGACCGCCGGTTGTACTTCATTGGGTTTGGGATAGTGCGCAGCAATCTGACGAATGCCCCACCACGAAATCAAACCAAACAGCAGCACAATCGCTTCAATCGTCCACAGTTTGCCAACCGTTTCCACACCCCAAAACTGGGCGAAGCCTGCCATTGCATCCAGCAAAGATTTGTGTGCAAACGAAACCCACATCCAGCGCGATTTACCCGTCAGCACCCCAAAAAACAGCAGCAAATTGCACACCATGTGAACCAGGATGGTGCCAAACCGCTCAGCCACAGGCCCCAGCGCGTACAACGGATCATTCAGCACAGACAGGCTTTTTAACGCCTCTTCCGGCAGTGCTTGAGGAGAAATCAATGCGGCGGTTGTTGTGCCCAGTGAAGAAAGCCCCAACAACAACGCCTCAAAAACGCCAAACCCCACTGCAAAAACCAGCGCTTTATTGAATGGAACTTTGCCCAGGCGCGTATAACGTAGCAGCAGCCAGGTCATCAGCACCTCGGTCACACCGGTCATCAGTCCCACATATACATAGAAAAGAATGCTGCCCGGCGCCCATAGCGCCTCGGGAACAAAAATCGCTTTATACAGATGCGGATTCACCGGGATGGCGATCATGAACTTCACAACCACGGTCACAGTCCAGGCCAACGCCCCCAGCCCAAAATAACCCCAGCCGCCGCCTCGGCGCAGCGCATAAATCGCAAAAGCAATCGAAACGACAATCATCCCAATCCCGGCAAGTAGTGCATTCGGTGTAATCATGATGGAACCTCCTGTTTGTTCGCATTTACAGACCTAACTATATACGGAACAAACCAGAGAAGGTTGCAATGGCCGATTTCATTTAGCCTGATCGTTATTCCTGTCCACCACAGACAACGAATAAGTTTTGGGAACCCTGGCAATGAAAGGACAGGTAGCTGCCCCGCTACAAGCAGAGCAGCTACCCCCCATGGCGCAATTCTTTTCGTCCTTTTTTTCAGCCAGGTCATCCTCCAGTTTCAATCGCCCCTTACGCACCCAGTACATCAGCATGCCCTCCAGGGCGCCCTGCTCAATGCCCAACTTTCGTCCAAGCACTGTCAGCGAGATCGATTCTTTGGATTGTTTGATTTCGTACAAGACCTGGTTTAGCATTCATTACTCCAATTTTTTCACCAATAAGATGCACAATACTGACAATAGACCTTATCCCAGTCCAAGCAGTTGACCGCCCTGGAATACCAGGAACGCCATCAGCCAGGCCAAAGCCAACTGTCCAAAAACACTCACCAGTGTCCACTTAATTCCCAACTCCTGGGCTTCAGCAGCCACCGCCACCATGCAGGGTGTATAAATCAACACAAAGACCATGAAAGCCAGGGCTGCCAGCATGCCGTGACCATTGCTGGTTTCATTGAAATTATCCTGGACTGCCGCCATCAATGCGGTTAGTTCTTCTTCTTCCTCTTCCTCAAACAGGTTGACGCCCACAATCAACGGAAGCGATTTAACCGTATCCACCGTGGCGCCGATAAAACTGGTGACAATTTCGCCAATATCCTCGAAGAATGTTGGGGTCGCACCTTCTTCTTCCGCTTCCCCTTCTTCAACCGCGTAAACCTGTGACATGGTGCTGACAACAACTTCCTTGGCTACAAAACCAGTAACCAGGGCGCTGCTGGCTTCCCAACTGCCAAATCCCAGCGGTTGAAATGCCGGGGCAATCACCTGGCTGGCAGTGGCAAAAGCGCTTTTGTCAACGTCGGTTTCAGCGAAACTACCCTCTCCCTTTGCCGGGATAGCCATGAGAAGCCATAAGATTACACTGACCGCCATGATGGTTGTCCAGGCTTTATAGAGGAAAGCGCTGGTGCGTTCCCAGGTGTGCAGCCAGATACCCCGCAAAGTGGGCAGGCGGTATGGCGGCAGTTCCATAACAAAGGTTGAGCTTTCTTTGCCTTTAAAAAGGCTGTTTTTCAATACAATCCCCAGCAGAATGGCAGTGAGAATACCCAGCAAATATAAGGAAAAAATGACGGTGCTGGAATTTTGTGGGAAGAAAATGGCAGCAAACAGAACATAAACCGGCAGGCGCGCCCCACAAGACATGAAAGGCACCAGCAAACCGGTCAGGATGCGATCTTTATTATTTTCCAATGTGCGGGTGGCATAAAAAGCTGGTACGGTACAACCAAAACCAACCAGCATAGGCAGGAAGCTCTTGCCGTGCAAACCAAAAGTGTGCATCAGGCGGTCCATGACAAATGCCGCGCGCGCCATATAGCCCGAATCTTCCAGGATTGCCAGGGCAACAAACAAGAACATCAACACCGGAACAAAGACCAGCACGCCGCCGACACCGGCAACAATTCCATCCAGGAACAAGCTTTCAACCCAGCCGCCGCCCAAGCCAAGTGCGCCGATAATGGAAGTGACCCAGCGAGCAATCGGTCCATTGATCACGCCGTCCACCCAGTCCAAATACGGCGCCGAAACATCCGCAGTTAATTTAAAAACCACCCACATGGCTGCCAGGAAAATTGGGATACCAAGCAGGCGGTTTGTGACAATTTTGTCAATCTTATCTGATGAAGTGAGACGGTTTTCAGCAGGGCGCTGCACGGTTTCACGCACCAGCCCATTAATCCAGCCGTAGCGGCGGTCGGCTATTGCAACATCAACCTCATCGCCATAAATCTCTTGCAAGCGAGTAATGCTCTTTTGGGCCTCCTCTAACAGATCAGCGCCGCCCATCAAGGTCTTGAGGCGCAGGGCAATATCTTCATCTGCCTCAAGTAATTTGATCGCCAGCCAACGCGCCGGGAATAACGCTGCAATTGCCGGTGTATTGGAAATTAATCCCACCAGGCGGGAAATTTCTTCTTCAGCTTCGCGTCCATAATCAATTACAAAGCTGCGAGATGCCATTGAAGCTGAGACGTTCATGCTACTTTCTCCTTCGCGGTTCCAAGAATTGTTTCAACCAGATTATCAATACCCTCACCCTTGCTTGCCACCGTACGCACCACGGGTGATTGCAAAGCCGAACTCAATCTTTCCTGGTCAATTTGAATCCCGCGCGAGTCAGCCACATCACACATATTCAATGCCGCCACAACCGGCACACCCAGCTCCAACACCTGCACAGCCAGGTATAAATTTCGCTCCAGATTGGCTGAATCCAGCACGGTCACAACCACATCCGGCTTATCGTGAATGATGTAATCACGGGCGATCACTTCCTCCGGCGAGAAAGCCGTCAGGCTGTAAGTGCCAGGCAAGTCGACCACTTTAACCTCGTAGCCGCCTTTCTGAAAACGCCCTTCTTTCTTTTCGACAGTTTTTCCAGGCCAATTCCCAACATGCTGATGAGAACCGGTCAGGGCATTGAAAATACTGCTTTTACCGGCATTGGGGTTGCCAGCCAACGCCACGTGAATTTGATTCATGCTGCTTCTCCTGAAATTGGTTCAACGACGATTTTTTGCGCCATCCCACGCCCCACTGCCAGGCGTGAATCGCGCACCGATAAAAGTATGGGGCCGCCGGCATCCTGGACAATCATTAGCTCCACGCCCGGGGTTAAGCCCATCGCACACAACCGATTGGTGACACCCACGCCGGCATTAACGCAAACCAGGCGCACCCGTTCTCCCTGCGAAACCATAGACAATGGCATTCGGCAATTGTTCATGCTTACACAGCTTGAACGAGAATCTCATTGGCTTCTGATTTCCGCAATGAGAGATGATAATTTTTTACAACAAAATCAATGGGATCACCCAGCGGAGCCACACGCTCAACACTGACGGTTTCTCCCTTTACAAGCCCCATTGCCAGAAAACGCTGGCGGACTGATCCTTTCAGGTTCACCTGAACAATAACCCCGCTTTCACCAACTTTGAGTTTGCTTAATGGGAAAGGACTTTCAGACATAGTTTTCTCCTGTGAATCTCCATTGCAGTTTACGCTCCGAATGATTCGGAATGGTATAGATTAGAATTTAGTATATACTAATTTACTTAATTGATCAATAATAAACTGGTTAATATTTCTTTAATATTTTGAGAATTGCTCATTCTTTTCAACTTAATAGGGAAGAATTTGACGACTATGCTACAATAATAGGCAAGATGTGTGGTCGCTTCACGCTTTTCTTGCCTGCTGAACAAATGCAGCTTGATCTCGGGCTGGGTGAAATTCCCGCCGATTATCAGGCGCGCATTAACATTGCCCCTTCTCAGCCAGTGGCAATTGTTCGCAATTTTGACAGCCGCAACCTGGAATGGGCGCGTTGGGGGCTAATCCCATCCTGGGCGAAAGATGCCTCCATTGGTTCCCGCATGATTAATGCCCGCGCCGAAACCCTGCAAGAAAAACCCTCTTTTCGCTTTTTATTGCGAAAACACCGCTGCCTCATCCTGGCAAACGGCTTTTATGAATGGCAAAAAAAAGAGTCGCCAAAAGCCAAAGGACAGCCTTATTTTTTTCAATTGAAAAATGAGAAACCTTTTGCTTTTGCCGGTTTGTGGGACCACTGGCAGCCCGAACCGGATAAAGAAGTGATTAGCTGCACCATCATTACCTGCCCCGCCAATACATGCGTCGCGCCGGTGCACGATCGCATGCCCGTCATGCTTGACAGTGAGAACATGTGGGCATGGCTGACCAACCCGGCGTTTTCACAGGCAAGCCGGCTGCTAAAGCCTTACCCCGCCGATTTGATGCACACTTACCCCGTCTCCGATTTGATCAACAACCCGGCCTTCCAGGCTGCTTCGATTCCTTTGCAATAACCTCAAAGCGAATGCTTATGAATATTCAACCCTTTCCAATCAACGATTCTCTCATCATCGAGTGCCTGCCCGGTGAGGGATTTCTCAACAGCGAAGCCGAAGCGCTGGACCTGGTGGCTGCCTGTGGTGAATATCGCACCCCTTTCTTGTTGCTGCATGAAGGCGTGCTGCCCGAATCTTTCTTGGATCTCAGCAGCGGCCTGGCGGGGAAAATCCTGCTCAAATTTACAAATTACCATGTCAAAGCGGCTGCCGTCATTTCCCGCGAGAATATTCGCAAAGGAAAATTTGAAGAGTTTGTTCTTGAAACCAACCGCGGAAGTGATTTTCGCATTTTCTCCGAAGTTCAGGCTGCCAGAGACTGGCTAATTCAGAATTAACCAGACCATCAAAACATGTCATCTCATAACCCTGTTGTTTATTCCACTGAATGGGGCGAAATGTGCCCCAAATGCGGCAAGCCTAAGGCACAATGTATCTGTAAAAAAGTTGCACATGCAAAAAGCGATGGGATTGTACGTGTGCAGCGCGAGTCAAAAGGCCGCAAAGGAAAAACCGTCACCCTGATCAGCGGCATTCCCCTCGAAGACGACGCCCTGAAAACCTTGCTGGGTGACTTGAAACGCTCTTGCGGAGCAGGCGGTTCAATGAAAGACGGCATCATTGAAATTCAGGGTGACCACCGCGACACCCTGTTTTCCGAACTTAAAAAACGCGGGTTTACAGTCAAGTTAGCCGGTGGTTAAACCTTCAAACGCTGCCCGGTTCAGCATCATTTTTTCCAATTCCCCGTGATGCGTTTGTCCAGCGCGAAATGAATAATTTATACAGCAGCAGCACCCGCCAGAAAGCCACGGCTGCCATGCCGTGCGCCAGCACGGCAAATAACGGCGGCGTTTGCTGCGTGTAATACACCCAGCATAAACGCGTGGTTCCCCACCGTTCCAAAAAATATCCCAGCCCGCTGCCCGCCAGGAACACCAGCACCGTCTCACGTTCATCCACCGGCGTAAGAATTAGAAAGGCGCACAGGATCAGCGCCATGATCGTTAGAGATTTATCAAAAGTGGGCGCGACAAACCGCAACATCAGTGCATAAAACAAGATGAATATTGCCCGGTAAGCGACCGGGAAGAATCGACCCGGCGACGATTTGACCAACCGGCTCAGCCAGCGGTACAGGCGGTCAATCGACAGGCTGGCAATCGGCCAGGCCGGGATGATCCACAATGGAGGGCGCT
Source organism: uncultured Anaerolineaceae bacterium (assembly GCA_964580315.1). GTDB lineage: Bacteria > Chloroflexota > Anaerolineae > Anaerolineales > Anaerolineaceae > CAZOKH01. The sequence continues at coordinate 9,969 of CAZOKH010000050.1, forward strand.
CCAGCGTGTAATAAGTCCACAACTCTGTCTGGGTTCCCCAGCTTTCAATCACCAGCCCGCCCGCCAGGCCAATGGCCACAATGGGCAAATCTTCCACCAGGCTGGCATCAGCCATAATCAGCAAAGACATAAAAAGAAAAATTCCCAGCAGCAGCCAGTCGAATTGCAGCCAGAAAGAAACAGATGGATCATACGTGTTGAGATATTCAATCACCAGAGGCCGCCAGACATAACCAATCAAGCCCAGCAGCAGGATAAAGGCACTCATCATTGCATAGCTGGTGCGCGTCCAGTGCAGCCGGTTGGCAATTTTTTGCCATATTGAAGAGGATTGATCCATCTTTAGGCGATCTTCCATCATAGTTACTATTCTAACCTACACGCAAACAAATGGGAATCAAAGCCCAACGCTGTGCTACAATCAACGTGGAGATACTTATGGAAAATAACGATTCTATTGCATTCGATCAATCCCTAGACAATCTAGCGCAACCGCCGGCAGGAGCCGTACTGCCCGAGCTGTTGCCCGAAATCAGCCTGGCAGAATTGCCCGAAACCATACAACAGGGAGCCGCCCGGGCTGGCTGGCAACAGTTAATGCCCGTACAGGCTAAAGCCATCCCCTACCTGTTGTCACACCGCGACATGATGATCCAGTCGCGCACAGGAAGCGGCAAAACCGGGGCTTATTTGATGCCAATCATCCAGATGATTAATGCACAAAAACAGGCGGCGCAAGCCCTGGTGCTGGCGCCCACCCGCGAACTGGCGCTGCAAGTGGCTGCCGAAGCCGAATTGTTGGGTCAACCGGCCGGCATTCGCAGCATCGCCGTCTACGGCGGCGTAGGTTACCGTGATCAACTGGCGGCCTTTCAATCTGGAGCGCACCTCATCATTGGCACACCGGGGCGTGTGCTCGACCATTTGCTGCGCCGCTCGCTTACGTTGAAACATTTACGATTCCTGGTGTTCGACGAAGCCGACCGCATGCTTTCAATGGGTTTCTACCCAGACATGCGCAAAGTGCAATCCTATCTACCTGAAGGCGACATAAACACCTTCATGTTTTCGGCTACCTTTCCAACTGCCGTGTTGCGCCTCAGCCGCCAGTTCATGCGCGAACCTGGTTTTCTAAACCTGAGCAGCGATCACATTCACGTCACCGAAACCGAACACGTCTTTTACACAGTGCCCGGCATGGACAAGGACCGCAGCCTGGTGCGCATCATCGAGGTTGAAAACCCGCCCACTGCTCTTATCTTCTGCAACACGCGCAACCGGGTCACCTATGTTAAAACTGTGCTGCAGCGCTTTGGCTACGATGCTGACGAATTGACATCCGATCTGTCGCAGGCTGCCCGTGAAAAAGTGCTCGGCCGGGTGCGCCAGGGAAAATTGCGCTTCCTGGTTGCCACCGATGTTGCCGCCCGCGGCATTGACCTGCCCGATTTATCGCATGTCATCCAGTACGAACCGCCCGAAGATAATGAAGCCTACATTCACCGCGCCGGGCGCACCGGCCGGGCTGGCGCCAGCGGAACCGCCATCACCCTGGTTAACGCCCTCGAACGCACCGACCTGCTGCGCATTGCCCGTCAATTCAATGTGCCTTTGCAAGAGCGCACCTTGCCCGGCGATGAAGATGTACAGTGGATTGTCGCAGAGCGTACCATCACCCTGCTGGAAGCCCGCCTGCGCAGCCGTGACCGCCTGCAAACCGAACGCATGCAGCGTTTTTACCCGCTGGCGCAAAGCCTGGGACAAAGCGAAGAAGAGCCCACGCTGTTGGCTATGCTATTGGATGATTTCTACCAGGAAACGTTCCACACCCCACTGGCGCCGCCAGAGATTGAAGAGAGCAAACCTGCTGCACGGTCAACTGGCAGCAGCGGATCTTCACGCAGCCGGCGCTCGCGACGCCCGCGCAACAGAACGCAATAATTGAATATGGAACATCCTAAACTTTCTTCCAATTTTTAATTGGTTCATCCTAAAAATTTTGTAACAAGGTGCAGCATGGCTAAAAAACTCATTCTGGTTGCCGGAAATATTGGTTCGGGTAAAACATCGCTCACCGAACGCATTGGAGAACGCCTGGGATGGCGCACAGCCTTTGAATCAGTGGCAGATAATCCATACCTGCCTGAATTTTACGCAGATATGAAAAAATGGTCTTTCCACCTCCAGGTGTTTTTCCTGGGGCACCGCGCCCGCCAACATCTGGAAATGTGGGAAGATCCGCGCTCTGCCATCATTGACCGCAGTATTTATGAAGACGCCTTCATCTTCTCACGCGCCCTGCATCACATGGGAAATTTAAGCGAATTGGATTACCAATCCTATCGTTCGGTATTTGACCTGGTCGTGCATAGTTTACCGGCCCCCTCCCTTCTAATCTATCTCAAAGCACCGGTTCCCGTGTTGTTAAAACGCATTCAAAACCGTGCCCGCAACATGGAATCGGGAATTTCAGCCGATTATCTCTATTTACTGGAATCTTATTATGAAGACTGGGTGCACTCATTTGATCTCTGCCCGGTGCTCACCATTCGCACCGATGACCTGGACTTTGTCCACAAATCCAATCATCTCAACCGTGTGATTGAACGCATCAATTACACACTGGCCGGCAAGGAAGAAATGGTTTTCCCAAAATCTGATTAATTCATCTAAAACCACACCTTCACCGGGCAATGATCTGAGATGTTATTCTTCCAATTTGTCAGAACCTCGGGATAGCGTTCAAAACGAAAATCATAACGCGGTGCTTCCGGCAGGTTGGGCGGCGCGGTGGTGACTTCATCCTCCTCGAACCAGGTCATTTTAACCGTGGCAGGCAAAAGCGCCCCCCTGGCATTCAACCGCTGAAACGATAGCCCGCGCCGTTCAATGTGCGGCTTGCACAGGGCATTTCCGCGGCACACTGTTTCCACACGTCTGGCCAGCGCCGGCGAAGCCAGAATATAGTCAATTTGCGAAACCCTGCCCTTGCTGCGCCAGTAAAAAGTCCACTGATTTTCAGGCTCACAAAACTTGTGCACCACATCCACCAGGTTCGGTGAATTGACCAGCGGAGCCACCCACGGGCTGAACGGCGTGTCATTAAAATCGCCCACCACAGCGAACAAAGCCGTGTCCAGGCTGCCGGCAAAGCGCTTTTCCACCAGATCAGCCACATACTGCGCCTGCCGCAAACGTTTCCTGTGTCCCTCCAGCAAGTTGGTCAACCGCCATTCTTCATCGGTTTCATTGCCGCTGAATTTGGATTTCAGGTGATTTACAAACACAGTCAGTGTATCTCCATCGGGCAATAGGAAATCGACTTCCAGGCAATCGCGGCTGAATATTCGAATGTTATTTTCCTTATCGTCAATGTGGGTCCGAATCTGTGTGATTGGAAATCGGGACATCACCCCCACATCGATATTGCGCGGATCATAGGCATCGATCAGCAAAAGGTAAGGATAATGGTTATGCAGGTATCGGCCGTTGAAAACACGCAAAGCAGCCATGTTTTCCACCTCCTGCAGGCAAAGAATGTCGGGCAGCACGCCGTCTGGCTCAGCCAATGCGCGCGCAGCCAGTTCACGCCGGGCTGCATCCCACACGATATAGCTGTTTTTGGTGTAATTTTGAAACACCGTGCCGGGCATATAGCCGATGGCTTCGCCCAGCACCGCGTTGGCTTCAATCATCGAGTTTTTAGACATATCCCCTGGATATTTTTGTGTAAACTTGTAGCGCAGGAAAAAATTGTTGGCATTGAAAGTGGAAATTGTGGGCATTTTTTCGCTCCTCAGTTCAAACATTCATGGGTTCGCATATCATGCCGATATTCATATTACAATAATGAAGGAGTTAATAAATTTGTAAATTGTCAGATTGGGGTAATTACATTATACTGAAGTAAAGGCGCCTGTTTCAGTGCAACAGGCGGGGTTATTTGTGTGAAAAATATGGATTTACAGTCAATGAATGAAAAAATCACCATCTCAACAATGGGGGTACAGGAATAAATCATGGACTTTAATAAATCTGCAGCCCTGGACCAGGTTCTAAAAAAGGTTGAGCGCATTCCGCCGTTGCCAGCCGTTGCAATGAAATCATTGCGCTTGATGAACAATCCAAACTTTAACATGAAAGAACTGGCTGAAATTTTGGCCACCGATCAGGCAATTGCCAGCACTCTGCTGCGTTGGGCAAACTCTGCCTACTACGGTTTAAAATACCCCATCACCACCATCCATCAAGCCATCACCTACCTGGGCGAAAACACCGTGCGCAGCCTGGTGCTCACTGCTTCATTGAATACCTATATGAATCGACCGCTGCCGGGTTATTACCTCGACCGCGGTGAATTGTGGAAGCACTCGGTGGGTGTCGCCATGGTTTCGCGCCTGATCATGAAGAAACACGGCGAAGTCAACCTGGTCATTGAAGAAGCCTACACTGCCGGCTTGCTGGCTGACATTGGCAAAATGGCCTTTGAAATTGTTTTGCGTGATGTGGTATTAAATGATGAGGCGCTGCAGCAAATGCCGTTCCACAAACTGGAAAGCAATTACTTTGGGGTTAACCATGCTGAACTGGGCGCTGAAATGGCGCGTAGATGGGAATTTCCCGAAGGCTTGCAGCTTGCCATCACCTATCACCACGCACCTTCAGAATGCAAAGTGAACTCTTTGCTGCCCTCCACCGTTCACCTGGCAGACGCCCTGGTCACCATGCTGGGCATTGGCATTGGCCGCGACGGCTTGCAATATTCCATTGACCCATTTGTGTTTCCAAAACTGGGCATCCCGGAAGATAAACTGGATAGCCTGTTGGAAGAAGTATTACCTCTAGCCTCTCAAATCCCAGAGTTAATGAAAGCCTGAAAAACCACTTTTCAGCCATCCACGAACATCCCACCTGGCATTACAATCAGGCGGGATGTTTTTCTTTTTTTGCAACCCGACAATGTTTTTTGCGTATATGTTGTAGAAACACATACCACCAGGAGTAATTGTGAACGTTCAAGAAGAAGGCTGGCTGCAGGGCGTGCTGAAAGGCGACGAAGAGTCCTTTGCCCGTCTTGTGGAAGCCTATCAAACCCCGGTGTATAACCTCTGTTACCGGATGCTGGGCAATATGGAAGAGGCTGAAGATGCCGCACAGGAAACCTTCTGGCGGGCTTATAAAGCCATTCGCAGATACGATCCCAATCGGTCCTTCATCACCTGGCTGCTGTCCATTGCAGCCCACTATTGCATTGACCAGCAGCGGCGCTTCACGCCCCCCAGCTTATCGATTGAATGGATGCCGGATGAAGACATTCCAGATGCCGCTCCCAACCCGGAACAGGAAGCCTATCGCAGTGAAGAACAGCGCATGTTGCACAGCTTGCTCAATCAACTCAACCCGCAAGATCGAGCCGTCATCATACTCCGCTATTGGCATGAAATGTCGCATGAAGAGATTGCGCAAACCCTTTCATTGACGGAAAGCGCCGTGAAAAGCCGCCTGCACCGCGCCCGTTTGCAGCTTGCCAAGAGTTGGCCATCATTACATCCTGACGCGCACAATTCAGAAAAGGAGAAATATGAATCACGAGCCTTTTGAAACCTGGATTCTATCGCAGAGAGAAGAGAATCTTACACTGCAGCAGCAGACTGACCTGCAAGGGCACCTGGATGAATGCCCGCGCTGCCAGCAGCTGGACACAAACTGGGCAAATGTTGAAAGCCTGCTGGTTTGCACCCCCATGGTCAGCGCCCCCCTGGGGTTTGCCCAGCGAGCACAAGAAGGGCTGGTAAAACGCCGCCAGCGTGAGCATCAGTTGCAAACCCGCCGCTTTTTGCTTTTTACATTCGTTTTTCTGGCTGTCACCAGCGTGGCGCTTACAGCAGGGATGATTCTTTTCCTTTCTCCGCTGGAGATTCTGGTAAGCGCCATGCAAATCGTCGCCCGCTGTGCGCTTTTTCTTCAACAAGTTGAAAATGTGCTGCGCATTGCCGTAAATGCCTTGCCCCCCATCGTCCCCCTCACATTCATTGCGGTAATCCTTAGCACTTTCTCAATACTAAGTTTCATTTGGAGTCTGGCTGTGATGCGGATTTCTGTTAAAGGAGTACTAAGATGAAAAATTTGGGATTAAAGGTAATTCTATGTCTGACCATCATTTGCGCTGTGCTGCTGGCATTCCCGGGTGTTGCACTGGCGCAAACACCTGAACAGGATGGTCAACTGGTGCTGGGAGGTAGTTTTTTCCTGGAAAGCGGTAACCGCCTGGATGGCGACCTGGCAGTTTTTGGTGGAACTGCCACCCTGAAAGAGAATTCAAAAGTGGATGGAAATGTTTTCATCGCCGGCGGCTCGCTGTTTGTTGATGGAGAAATTGACGGCGATGTGGTTGCCTTTGGCGGTTCCATCATCCTGGACGATGACGCCGTGGTACGCGGCGATATCAATACGGTTGGAGCATCACTAAGCCGCGCAGATAACGCCGTGGTGGAAGGTGAAATCAAATCAGGCCAACCCGAAGATTACAACCTCGATATCAAACCGCCCATTATCATGCCGTTCTCCGGCTTCAACTTTCCGCAATCCGACGGGTTGTCACGAATCTCCAACCTGCTGCAGCCGGTTGGAAGAATCCTGTGGGTGTTTATGCAAGCATTTGCCGCCGCAGCCCTGGCAGCCTTAATCGCCCTGCTGTTGCTTGAAAACACCGAACGAGTTGCCGGCGCCATTGTGCGCGAACCAATTGTGGCAGGCGGCCTGGGGTTGCTCACCATCATCGTGGCGCCCATGCTGTTGATGATTTTGCTGATCACCATTTGCCTGGCCCCGGTTGGCATCATTGGCTTTTTAGTGCTGGGGCTGGCGGTGCTGTATGGTTGGATTGCGCTGGGGCTTGAGGTCGGCCGCCGCATGGAAAGCAGCCTCAAACAACACTGGGCGCCGCCGGTCAGCGCAGGCATTGGCACCTTCATTCTCAGCCTGGTGGGCAGCCTGGTCGGCATCATTCCCTGCGTGGGCTGGGTGCTGCCCTTCCTGGTTTCCATGGTTGGTCTGGGTGGTGTGCTGATCAGCCGGTTTGGAACGCAGGGGAACTATCCAACCAGTTTCCACATCGCCGCCGCACCGGTCATGCCCACTCCGGTTGTGCCGCCGCAAGAGCCTGCTTCTACCCCACAGCAGCAAGATCAAACGGACGATTAACCAATCAAAACACAAAAAGCAACCGGCGAGACCCTGAATTCTCGCCGGTTGCTTTATTTAACTCAATTTAGGAAAGGGTAATCTGTCATGATGAGGATGTTGAAATAACGCCTTTTCCTCTTTCAACCAACGGAGCAATCTCATAACAAGTCAAAAAAGATGAGAGTGCTTCGCTCGCTGCGCTCTCTCGCAATCACATAAAATTTTTTACAAACTCATGTCATTTAGATTATGATTTATTCTTTATACAAACCATATTCTTGGATGAGTGACAGCACCCCGTCCGGCAATAAATAGCGCACCGGTCTTTCTTGTACTATGCGTTCTCGAATTTCACGGGAAGAAATATCCACCACTGGTGAGGCCAGCAATTGAATTTTAGGCGTAACGCCGGGCAGTGAACTTTCCAGGTTGCCCATCACCACTTCTTCCTGCTCGCGGTGCATCACCAAAAGCCCATCACAGGCTGCTAGAAACGCCCGCGGGGCATGCCAGGTGGGTAAATCGTTCAATGAATCGGCCCCCATGATATAAAACAATTCATCATCCGCATAAACCTTGCGCAGCAACTGCAGCGTGTCAGAGGCATAATGCGGAGCCGGCCGGTTAATGTCCATGAATGAAATTTCAAAACGGCTGTCGTTATCGATGGCAGCGTGCAGCATTTTCAGGCGAATTTCTACAGAGGGTAAAACCTGATTCAGTTTGAAGGGAGAAAGCGGCGTAAGCACCCACAATACCTTGTCCAGTTTCGCCTGGCCAAAGGCTTCGGATGCCAGAATCAGGTGGCCGTTATGAGGTGGATTAAAAGTCCCGCCAAAAACACCCAGCCGCATTTTCTCAGTCTCTCCACTCCAGCTCAAAATCGCCAATATAGACCGTGTCACCTTCTTCGACACCCGCTTTGCGCAGGGCATCTTCAATTCCCAGGGCATTCATCAAGTGTTGGAAGCGGCGCACAGACCCCTCATATTCCCAGTAGGTCATCTCGGCAGCGCGTTCAATGGCAGCTCCATGCACGCGCCAGCCGTCTACAACCACTTCAATACGAAATTCACGCGGGTCTTCTTCAGGACGATAGGTGGGAATCTTTTCCTCCACCTCAGGCTCGGGCGCTTCGCGCAGCGCTTGAACCGCCTTCCACAATAATTCACGCACGCCTTCGCCAGTGGCTGCCGAAACCGCCATAGGCTGCTCAACCCCGCGTTTCTGCAGTTCTTTCTTAAGGATCGGCCAGCGTTCACGCACCTCGGGCAGGTCAATCTTATTCAATGCAACCACTTGCGATTTTTTCGCCAGGTGGCTGTCAAATAATGCCATTTCACTGTTGATCTGGCTGAAATCAGAAATCGGATCTTCCGACAAACCATCCAGCAAGTGAATTAATACTTTTGTGCGTTGAATGTGGCGCAGGAAAGCATCTCCCAGGCCGGCGCCGCGGTGAGCGCCCTCAATCAGTCCAGGGATATCTGCCAGCACCAGGCTGGTTTCTTCATCCAGGTCTGCAACCCCCAGGTTAGGTTCCAGGGTGGTAAAGGGATAATTGGCAATTTTGGGTTTGGCATTTGACACTGCCGCCAGCAAGCTCGATTTGCCGGCATTCGGCACCCCCACCAGACCAACATCCGCGATCAATTTCAATTCCAGCTTGATATTGCGTTCTTCTGCCGGCACGCCGCGTTCAGCCGTACGCGGAGCCTGGTTGCTGGGCGAAGCAAAATGCTGGCTGCCGCGTCCGCCGCGGCCGCCTTTGCAAACCACCAGAGTTTGACCAGCCCCCACCAGGTCTCCCAACAGCTCACCGCTATCTGCATCATAAATCAGCGTTCCCGGGGGCACCTTGATGAACAGATCTTTTCCATATTTTCCACTGCAGTTATTAGGTCCCCCATTGCGGCCATCTTCAGCGATGAAACGCATTTTTTGCCGGAAAGCAGACAACGTATTGAGCGTTGGAACCACTTCAAAAATAATAGCGCCGCCGTGTCCGCCGTCGCCGCCGTCCGGTCCACCGCGGTTAACATACTTTTCGCGGTGAAAATGCATCATTCCATCACCGCCCTTCCCGCTTCGTACGTAAATTAACGCTTCATCGATAAACATTTGAAAATTCCTTACAATATAACTTTACATCACACTGGGTGTGATAATTCCCAATAGATCAAGGCTGTTATGAATGGCTTGCCGGGCGGCTGCGGTCAACCGCAAACGCTGACTGCGCAGCGGTTCTTCTGCCGCCAATACCGGGCATTGATTGTAAAAATCGTTGAAACCACGCGCCAGTTCATACGCATAATTTGCCATGTACAATGGGCGAATTTCACTGGCTGCACGCTGCACTTCGTTGGGAAAACGGGATATTAAATCAATCAATTGGATTTCCGGCTCAGTCAGGTTCTCCATGGGCTGGCCGGTTTCCGGCACACTGCCTTCCACTTTGCGCAAGATGGAATTGGCGCGCACAAAAGCATACTGGATATAAGGCGCCGCCTGGCCGTTGAAGTCCAGGGCTGATTCCCAGTCGAAAGTCACAATTTTGGTATTGTCGCGCGACAACATGGAATATTTAATGGCACCCAGCGCCACTGCTTCAGCGATCTGCGCCTGTTGATCTGGCGTCAGGTCGGGGTTTTTAATTTTCACAATTTCGAGCGCGCGGTTGGCAGCCTCATTGATCAAATCTTCCAACAGCACCACCGTGCCGTCACGGGATGACATGGTTACATTCCCCGGCAGGTTGACAATTTCATACGCCAGGTGATAGCAATTCTTTGCCCATTCGTACCCCATCAACTCCAGTGTTTTGTAAATTTGCTGCATGTAAAGCGACTGGCGCACATCAATCACATAGATGGAGCGGTCGAGATGGTATTCTTCAAATTTCATAATCGCCAGCGGCAAATCTTTGGTGGAATACAGCGACGTGCCGTCTGAGCGTAAAATGACCAGCACACGATATTTTTCTTTTGATCCCAAGATTTCATCCAGCGGGATGATGACCGCCCCTTCCGGGCGTTCATCACGCGCAATGCCGCGTTGGATCAGGTCTTTGACCAGTTCTTTGCCCGAATCTTCCATCTCACTTTCGAAATAATAGCGGTCAAAACGCACTCCCAGGCGGTCATACATTTGCTGGAATCCCTCCAGCGACCACTGGCGGGTTTTTTCCCACAATGCCACCACATCCGGGTCTCGCCGGTCCCAGCGGGCGAACAGGGTGCGCACTTCTGCTTCCACCCCGGGAGAACCTTCAAAGTATTTATCCGCTTCGGCGTAAATATCGCCCATCCAGCGAATCTTCTCTTTTCCGGGTTCCTCACCATTGTGGTGTTCTTGATAATTCCACAACCACTTGATAACGTGCAGGCCGATATCGCCCAAATAGTTTGCACGCACCACTTCGTTTCCTGAAAATTCCAAAAGCCGGCAGGCCGCATCCCCCAAAATCACATTGCGCAAGTGACCCACATGGAAAGCTTTATGCGTGTTGGGTTGTGAAAACTCGACCATCACTTTTTGCTTCTTTTCAACGCCTTCACCAAAATGGTCCTTCTCCTGCAGCACGGTGTCCACCACGCGTTGAGCATATTCACCGGTCGAGAAATACAAGTTCAGGTAACCGTTCACTGCTTCCAATCGCGAGAAACCCTGCGGGTTGCCCAGGAAACGCACCACCTGTTCAGCAATCTCTTGGGCACGTTGCGCCACCACCACTTTTTTCCCCTGCCGGGCTTCGAGTGCAGCCGTTTGGAAGAAGGATGTGGAAATTCCCCAGTGCCCGCTGAATGGAATCCATTTCCAGGCTATGGGAATTTCAGGAATACCCTCCTGGATGCAAAATTGATGGATTTGTTGTTCGATGAATTGCTGCTCGTTTTTAAACATGCTGACCTACCGTTCGTAATGATCTTCAAAACCGGCCGTGCTAACATTGTTTCTCAAACCGAAATTATCCCTGGTTTGAAACACAAAAAGCGGGAGCAAGTATCAGACTCCCGCGTTTGGGCAAACCAAAACCAGCATGGGTTTAGTTGTGCAAAGGCTATTTTTTAAGTGACGCCAGAAGTTTAACCAGACGACTTTTACGGCGAGCAGCGTTATTCTTGTGGATGACGCCTTTTTGAGCTGCCTTGTCCAGCGCGCTGATTGCCAATTCAGCCGATTTTGCAGCTGATTCCTGGTCGTTACCCTGCACCGCAAAGCGGGTTTCTTTGATGAAGGTACGTGCACGCCCTCGAACAATTCGATTGCTCACGCGGCGTTTTTCATTCTGTTTGTTTCGTTTGATAGCTGACTTGATGTTAGCCAAGATAATCCTCCGCTTACTTATTCAATCCTATAATTGCGATTGGTGATTTTACTCGAAATGATGCGCTTTGTCCAGTTTTTTTGGGGGGAACAAAAAATATTTTAAGAAAATCAGATGGATTTCTCACATGCTTGCTCATATTCAAGTTATGGTTCTCTATTTGGTAATCAGTTCCCCCTTTTCTTGACCTTGTTATACAATAAATTCACACAATTCTTTATTACAAAGGTTTAATGATGAAATTTATGGGATATGATGAAAATTCATCAACTGAGAAATTGAATAATCACCAAAAGAGAATTTCATTTTCACAAATTTCAAAAATTTTTAAGCCAAGATCTGATTTGTGCTTGTATCTACTGATTGCTATTTTAATAATATTTGCCACAGTGGCTTCACCCCTGGTTCATTTTAGAATATTTGATGGACTACCTCACCTTGAAGATGAGATGGCATATATCTACCAAGCAAAAATTTTTGCACATGGGGATTTTTATGTAAAAACACCCGAACCAGCTTATGCTTACTGGCAACCATTCGTTATCGATTGTAACCAACAGCTTGAAGAAAAGTTCAATATTAGTTGTGAGGGAAAACGGTTTGGAAAATATCCACCCGGTTGGCCTTTATTACTGTCTTTAGGTTTCATTATAAATGCTCCCTGGCTCATTAATGCCATTTTCTCCGGCTTAACAATATTCATGGTCTATAAACTGACGCAAGAAATCTATGATAAAAAAGCCGGCCTGATTGCTGCTTTACTAATGGCTTTAAGCCCAATTGCCCTTTTACTCAATGGAACATTCATGGGACACACCTCATCACAATTTTTTGTATTGCTGTTCATTTTTGGTTTTTGGCGTGCTGATCAAAATAGACATAAAAACTTGTGGGCTGCAATTGCCGGCATAGCATTGGGTATAGTGATTGCTATTCGTCCCCTGACAGCCCTGGGAATTGCAATACCATTTATGATCTATTGTTTGTTCCGAGTTGTAATCCCATTTTTTCGTGAATCATCAAAATTCTTCATGTTTTCGAAAAATTACTTATTCATTATTCTTTTTACATTTATTGCAGCATCCATTTGGCCCACATATAATTACATTTCAACAGGCAATCCCTTTACGAATACATATCGATTAATCTGGGAATTTGATCAGTACGGATTCGGCTCAAATCATGGTCCAGCAGAACATTCTCTCAAAATTGGTATCAACAATTTAAAGTTGGACTGGAAGTGTTTTTCAAGAGATCTATTCGGTTGGACATTGCCTGGAGATACCCCCCCTTCAAAGCCGGAATATCCTTTTAATGAATGCATGGTTGATAAACCTGGAATAAGCTGGATTCCTATTGTCTTCTCATTCTTTTTTATTCGCTCGATGGATTGGAGAACATATCTTTCGATTAAGAAAGGGGAGGGATTAAAGGGAGATTTTTATGATAAAAGCCCTATTGATCTTTGGAAAAATCCAGCAAAATGGTCCTTGCTTATTTTTGCGTCCTCAATTTGTCTAATCTTAATTCATGTTGGATACTGGGTTGGTGCAAGAGTATATAGTGCTCGCTATTATTTTGAAAGTGCCGCTGGATTAGCCATCCTTGCAGGCGCTGGATTCAGTGCTCTAGCCAATGAATTTAAACGTTTAAAAGCTCTTTATCCTTTTTATTTTTTGCTTTGCCTTATTCTAATAAGAGCTAGCTTAATCTATACCCCTCATCGTTTACTTGGACTACAGCAATTTGGTTGCATTTCACAGCAACAAATTCAACAGGTAAAGAGTTTGCGTTACACGCCTCAAACACCTGTATTGGTTATCGTTTCTGGAGAACAAAAGACATGTTACAAAGACCATCCAGACTGGCGAGACATAGGCCCATTATTGTCAGTTACAGACCCATTTTTTAAAAATGAAATCATAGTTGTCAATGATAAATACCAGAACCAAAGCCAAAACTTTATGAAAAAATATCCTGAACGGCAGGTAATAATGATGATCCATGGAGAATTTAAACAGCTAAATATCAAAGGTAGAGCAGGATATTTTGATAAAGATAATAATCCAGATCAACATTATTAGAAAATTCTGGTGTGTCCTGTGAAACTTTGAGACACACCAGAATTCTTGTTACATTGAATGGTTATTTTTTGAATATTAATCTTCTTTTTTCTGGTTTATGGTTTGAACAACCACCGCAGCGCCAAGGAAAATTAAGCCGAAACTATCCAATATTGTTTGTAATTGTGATAACTTCATTTCAGAGAAACCTGGTCGCGATAATTGCGCACCAGTTACCGGGATGAGCTGCGCGCTTTGAACAACCACAGGTGCCGCAGGTACTGCCAGAGTAGGAACTATAACAGCACTGACTGTTGTTCCGGGATCGCCGCCGGGGTCGTTTTCTACAATTGGAGTGCCTTGCCCTACAACCGTTTCCGTCACTTCAGGCGTCTCTGTAACTTCGGGTGGTTCCGTCACCACAACCGTTTCGGTCACAACGGGCGTCTCGGTCACAACGGGCGTCTCGGTCACAACGGGCGTCTCGGTCACTACGGGCGTCTCGGTCACTACGGGCGTTTCCGTCACCACAACCGTTTCGGTCACAACGGGCGTCTCGGTCACTACGGGCGTTTCCGTCACCACAGGCGTTTCCGTTACTACAACTGTCTCGGTCACTACGGGCGTTGCAGTTGGTTGTTCCAGGTTCCAGTATTGTACATGCGATATTGCCTGTCCAGTATATCGAAAAACTGTAACTGTATTCGCTTGTTCATCCCATTCGACGCAATACAAAGCCGTCCCCGTATTACAAGACGGGCCATTTTTTATATAAAAATGTTCCATCCCATTTTTTCCACCCGTTTTTATGACCACAACCTCAGGCAAGAAACCAGGAGCGTACGTAAAAGTAGTAGTGTTTTCCCCAAATCCTTCAACTTTTTTGCAAACTGTAGAACCCGCTTGAGAACACTCATCGTTGTGAAGACCATTTGTACCTGGATCTGGCAATCCTAATACATCTTCAGGATCATCAAACGTTTCATCAACAGACGAAAACGCCATCATGGGTGCGCCTGACATGGCTGCAGGTTGATCAGACGGTGCTTCAGGTTCAGACGGCCCTTCGGGTGCGGCAGGTGCCTCAATTTCAGGCGCTCCATTCTCATCATCTTGTTCTGTCGGCTCTAGAGTGTCATCGCCCGGTTCTTCCGTTCCATCTTCAGCGCCCGGTTCCTCCGTTCCATCTTCGCCGCCATCTTCAGCGCCCGGTTCTCCCGTTCCATCTTCGCCGCCATCTCCAACACCCGGTTCTCCCGTTTCATCCTCACCGCCATCTTCAACGCCCGGTTCTTCAGTTCCATCTTCGCCGTCATCACCAGCGCCCGGTTCTCCCATTTCATCCTCGTCGCCATCACCAGCGCCCGGTTCTCCTTCCGCGCCTGACCCTTCCTGGGTCACGGGGGGTTCGCTTCCCGGTTCTTCTTCACTGGCGAAGGCTGATTTTGTCACATATGACAACAACAGCCCGGCAATGAGAAGCATGCTGCCAACGCTGTAAAAAAACCTGGTTACCACCTGAGCAAATGTCATGTGTTTTTTCATTACCGGCCTCCCGTTTTTGCACCTGGATCTGATTAAGAATTAAAAAACCGACCTAAACATCTTTAGGCCGGTTTCGCTATTCGCTCCCCGGGTGCTTTTCTCACTCTTTTACAAAGTTGAGACTAGCGACCACCAAACGCACCCGGATTATTGCTTCCTAATTTTTACAGAAAAGATATTAAATTTTTGTTGGAATGTTCTAACGGATATCTATTCGTTTTTTTCCTTTTTTCATCCTGACCAATCAAAAACAGTCCAAAATTGATTAAGTACTCACTACCCTCGAATTCTTGAGGGGTTTTGTTCTCTTTCTACTATATAAGACGCGATTTTTGATAAAAAGATACGGCATTTTCAAACCAAAATAGGACAATCATTTGACAATTTTCGACACAAACAATCAAACCATAAGTTATATTTCGGTTTGATTATATCATTATATTTTATTATATTTGAGTTTGAAATCAGGGCTGTACCCCCCTGTAGCGAAAATAGTGGGAATTCAGCAATCCATTTTTGGACTATCGAAGCAATCTTGCCACGATTATCAAACGATGCGTATTCGATTCGGGCGGCCAGCAAGTCACCAGGGTTAACCTTGAATCTTCTGAAGGCAAGATCCAGCGGGCGTTTTCCCAGCGCACTTCCGGCTGTTGAGCCCGTTCTTTCATAGTCATCTTATTCGCCACCTGGTAAAAAGAGGTTTGCTCGCCACCAGTAACGATTATTAAATCGCCGCTATTCAACTTCACGAGGTCCTTGAAAACCGATCCGTTGGTGTTGTGATGCCCATTGAGCACCACATTACCGACCTCGCCCAGTCTGGCTGAATTGGTGTGCCAGCCAGCGGCATAATCATCAGGCGCCAGCCACTGCTCCACGGGTTCGGCTGCCAGCCAGGTGTTGCGGGTTTTTGCTTCAACAACCGGAGCATCCAACTCAATGGAGGGAATAACAATCCGCTCGGGAACGGCAGGTTGCTTTGTTTGCTCGGGCTGCGGTGTGGGGAAAGATGTTGGTATGGCTTCAGCGGCTTCATTGTCCGCTTCCGGCATTAAAGTTGGAGCGACCTGCGGTGTTCCCTGGGCAACCAGTGAAGGAAAATCAAACGGTAGAAAGCCTTCTGAATCCATCTGGTCAGCTTCGTCCAGCAGCCAGCCTGCTTCACGGCTCACCTGGATGATCCCTATCCCCCCCCACACAAGCAGCCCAATACCAACGGCAAGCAGAATATATTTTTTTAGCCACTGAAGGATCGGTTGCATGGTTTTCCCTTTTGAGCATAATCTATGCATCCAACAAACGCATTAAAATAATTCTACCTGAAAAACAGCGAATCACTTTTCGTCTCAATTTTTAAAGAACTGGTCTTTCAAAATTCAATTTTCCACCGCAACGAAAAAAGGGGACATCTGTTATATTATTTACAATAAAATGTTTGTGAATTATCCACAAGATATATGATTATTTAGATAAATATTATCATATATAAACCTGTTTGTCAACTTTTTATCATCCTAACTGATACCCGGGAGAAAATCGACTGATGGAATTTTTTTTTGCAAAAGAACACCCATACGGCCCCTTTGTCCTTTTCGATGCGCGCCACCTGACGGCAATAGGAATAATCTTCTTAAAAAATTGTCTGTTATCGTCTTTAGCATAAGACTTTTCGATGTTTCGATATAAATATTATTCTTGATATTTGACAATTGTCCTAAGTTATTGACTTTGTCTGTTTTTTTATATAAAATAATTACAAAGTGGGTTCTATGAAGATTACGCAACCTTTTTTCTGTAAATTCGAGTCAGAAATATCCACAGTTCTTT
>CAZOKH010000051.1:0-26648 GCA_964580315.1 uncultured Anaerolineaceae bacterium
ACGCCGTGCTGGGGCCGGTTGATCCGCAGATCGGGCAGTTCCCGGCGGTTTCCATCCTCAAAGTGGTCGAAGACAAGAATGTTGACAAGATTGATGACCAGACCCTGATCTGGGCAGATATGTCGCGCAAGGCGATTAAGCAGGTGAAAAATACCATCCGCCGCATTGCCACCGAACGCTACGGCGCAGAGCAGGCTGATAAACTGGCTGAAGAATTAGCCTCAGGACAGTGGACGCATGATTATCCGATCGGCATTGATGAAGCCAGGTCATTGGGGTTGCTGGTTACATCAGAAATGCCGGCTGAAATCTATAAATTAATGAATCTCTACCCACAGGCAGCCACGCGCCGACCTTCGGTTGATTTTATCCCGCTGCCTTATCCTGCCCGCCCGGCGCTGCCCAAAAGCAGTGAGCCCAAGGCTTGATTGAATATCATCGTTGAATTTTTTCTGGAGGGATTGTTATGAGTGAACAGCAAGTGAACCGTGTGGATGTGAACCAGGCTTCGCAGGAAGAATTGGTGGCTGTGCCAGGGATTGGCCCTGTGCTGGCTGCCCGGCTGATTGAAAAGCGGCCGTTTGAAAGCCTGGATGATTTGACCCGTGTGCAGGGCATCAATACCCAGTTGTTGGAGAAACTAAACAGCTATTTGAGCGTGTCGGAAGCGCCAGAATCGCAAACGGTGATTGAGCTGCCTGCCAGCATGGTTGAAGAGCCGCAGGCAGAAATTGAACCGGAGCCTGAAGGAATACTGGGATCACAACCGGAAGTGGAACAGGCGGTGGAACCTGAGCCCCAATTGGAAACAGAGATGCCGGCTGTTGATGAAGTGCAGGTGGTGGAAGGCGAGCCGGTTGAACTGGATGAAACTGTGATGGATGAAAAAGCAGCCAGGCAGGAACCTGAAACCCAGGAGAAACCTTCAGCCCTGCGCGTGGTTCAGACCGAAGCCCCCCGCCAGGAAAAAGCGCCCGCCAGTACGCCGGCAGCCGCCATCACCCGCTGGGAATTATTAACCTACACCATTGGCGCGGCTTTGATCAGCCTGATCCTGGCGGTGGCGTTTGCGCTGGGCTTGCTGGCGGTGATCAACGGCGGCCTGACCTACCCGACTTCTGAACGCTTGAACGCCCTGCAGCGCGAGGTGGACAGCCTGGCTGATGATGCGCAGACCATGCAAAAAGACATGGACGGCCTGCGTATCCGCCTGGACAACCTGGAAGCGGTCAGTGGGAAGGTGGATGCTCTGGAAGAAGAAACCCGGGCGCTGCGCAGCGAACTGGATTCCAAAGCTCAACAGGTTGAAACCATACAGGCACAAGTCGATCAAATCAACGGGCAAATGAGCCAGGTGCAGGAGCGCACCGAGGCATTTGAACGTTTCCTGGGCGGATTGTCGGGTTTGTTGGATGAAGTATCATCATCCCCGGCGCAATCGAAATGAGGTGGCATCATGAGTGAGTCAACAGGAACTCCCGCCGCTCCCGGCGGGTTCGGAAGGTTTTTACGGGCGCTGCTGCGCTTGATGATTTTCGGCATGCTGGTGGCCATTCTTGCGGCAGCGGCTTACCTGGGAGTGGTTTACTTGTTGCAAAACGCGGTTCAACCCGCTCGGGTGAACGCTGAACAACTGCGCGACCTGAGCACACGCCAGGCCGATCGGGATGAAAAGTCAGATGAACGGTTGGATGAAGTGAGCCAACGCCTGGCCGAGTTGGAAAGCCAGCAAGACCTGAATAATGAACAGTTCTCAAGCCTGGCAGGTGATGTTGAGGCGCTTAACCGGGCCATTGGCGGTCAGACCAACACTTTGGAACGCCTGGAGCTGCTGGAAGGGCAAATGGATTCAGTTTTACAATTGATCTCTCCACTGGCGACCGGCACGGTTCAAGAGACGCTGGTGGCGTCTAACCAGCAGTTGCGCGTTGAAATGCTCTCAATGCAGCGTGAATTAAAAACCTTGAAAGCGTTGGAATTAATCAACCGCGGAAGGTTGTATATCTTACAGGAGAATTACGGCAAGGCTGCCAATGATATTGAAGAAGCACACCAGAGCCTGCTGGCGCTGCGTGATATCCTGCCGGCCGAGTCGAAAGGTACGATTGATCTCATTTTGCAGCGGCTGGAACTGGCGCTGCTTAACATTGAAACCGCGCCGGGCATGGCTTCGGATGACCTGGAAATTGCCTGGGGGCTGCTCTTGAGCAACCTGCCCAATGCTGAGGCCAGCCTTATGGATGAGACCATTACCCCAACTTTCACCCCCACGCCCTACATCACCGGGACGCCGGGCTTGAACACCCCGACGCCGTTCGTCACCACCACACCTCAAGTTTCACCCACATCAAAGCCGACGGTCAGCGAAACTGTGCCCGCCCTGTGATAATGGGGTTATCCTTCAGAAAAAAACACTGTGCGAAATATCCAATCATTTAAGGAGCTAGAATGACTGAAATTCCTCCCGTTGAACCTGTTCCATCTTCTACACATGAACCTGTGCCGCCGGAAGAACAACCGTCCGAGGGGACATCTGCGGTGCCCGGTCTGGAGACCCCGTTGGAGGCGCCAGTGACAGGAACCTCTGCCGATGAAATTCCGCCGTTTGAGACGCCTGCGGTTGAACCCTCTTTGCATGAAGCGCCCAAAAAACCGTCCTGGTTTACCCGCTTTGGTCACTGGTTGTTCAATCCTGATACCCGCGTTGGCAAATTCAACCGGGCTGCGCTGCGCGTGTTGACCTTTGCCGTGGTGTTATTTGCGGCGGGCGCCATGCTGGTCTATTTCTGGTTATACCGCCCAATGCAGCAAGCCTGGCAGTCCAGCCAGGACGAACTGGCTTCAACCAGCCAGGAATTGGCCGGGGTTGAAAGCGAACTGGCAGATTTAAAAGTGGACTATGAAAAAGCCGCCGGCGAAGTGGATAATTTGCGCACACGCTACCAGGTGATGGGCATGTTGAGCCAGGTAAACGATGCACGGGCGGCTTTGTTGAACGAGGATGCCGCCGCGGCGCAAACTGCCCTGGATGAAGCCAAAAAAATCCTGGGTGAAGCGTTGCCTGCGCTTGAGATGTTGGACAAGGACAATGCTGCACAGATTGAACTGCGTTTATCCTTATCTGAATCTGAATTGACCACAGACCCGGAAACGGCGTTGAAAGACCTTGAAATTCTGGCCAACGGCTTGACGCTGACCGAAAAGGCACTGGCAGTTGGATATTAAATGTCAGTTGGGGATAAGGTGATTTGACCTTGCTTCCTCACGGCGCTCATGCGCAATGACATCTTAATGCCCACGTCTTACGTTAATCGGTCTTTTTTAAAGGACAATTCCCCTGATGATCTGGCAGGGGAATTGATTTTGAAAATGACCCACTCAGGCCATTGAAATTGTACTGATAACCGGATTACAATCACCCAGGTGTTGGCAATGTTTCAAGTGTAGGGATACAATTGATACAACTTTGATGATCAGGAGGATTGATTACGGAATGTCCGATACAAAAGCCTTTCAGCTTACCTATGCAACCATGTTTAATCCGCCGGAAGAATTGCACCAGCGGTTTGAGCAAGCCCTTGAAAAAGCCAAATCCAGCCTGGGAAAAGAACACTCCCTTTTGATAGACGGCAAGGAAGTTTTTTCAAAAGAGAAATTCGAAAAACGCTCGCCTGCCAACACCGACCTCGTGCTGGGTGTATTCCAAAAAGGAACCGCGCAAGATGCCGAGGCTGCCCTGCAGGCTGCCAGAAAAGCCTTCCCGCAGTGGAGCCGCACTCCCTGGCAGGAGCGCGTGCGCTTGATGCGCAAAGCGGCCGATATCATCGATCAACGCCTTTTTGATATGGGCGCTGCCATGACCCTGGAAGTGGGCAAGAATCGCATGGAAGCCCTGGGTGACATCGCTGAAGTATCTGCCCTGGTGCGCTATGCCTGCGACCAGATGGAAAAGAACGACGGTTTTATGGTTCAAATGGGCAATGATCCACTGCAAGGATATGTATCACGCAATGTTTCCATCCTGCGCCCCTACGGCGTGTGGGTGGTGATCAGCCCGTTCAACTTCCCCGGCGCACTGACCGGCGGGCCTTCCGGCGCAGCGCTGGTGGCAGGCAACACGCTGGTTATCAAGCCCGCCACCGACACGCCCTGGACCCCGCGCCTGCTGGCGCAGTGTTTCCAGGACGCCGGACTGCCGGAGGGTGTGGTGAACTTCGTCACAGGCCCCGGCAGCACGCTGGGGCAGGCGCTCACCGACAGCCCGCTGGTGGATGGAGTCACATTCACCGGCTCGTACCCGGTGGGGATGAAGTTGTACCGTTCATTCGCGCAGCGCAACCACATTCATCCGGTTATCCTGGAAATGGGCGGTAAAAATGCGGCCATTGTCACCCGCAACGCCAACCTGGATGACGCCGTCACCGGCATTGTGCGCTCGGCGTTTGGGCTGCAGGGACAGAAATGTTCAGCCTGCTCGCGAGTCCTGATCGAAGCACCGGTGTATGACGAGATGGTTTCGCGCCTGGTGCAGCAAACCGAAAAGCTGACCATTGGCGACCCCACCCGGCGCGAAATCAGCTTTGGCCCGGTGATCAACCGCAATGCTTACCAGGATTACCAGGAATATTCCAGGCAATTGAACCAGGCAAGCGAAGTGGTGACCGGCGGCCGGGTGCTGACCAATGGCGAAATGGCCAAAGGCTACTTCTGCGCCCCCACCCTGGCCACCGATTTGCCGCTGGATCATCCCCTGTGGAAAACCGAAATGTTTCTGCCGATTGCCACCATTGCCCGCATCGACAGCCTGGAGACGGGCATTCAAATTGCCAACCAGGTTGATTATGGCCTGACTGGCGGCATTTACGGCTCGCCGGACGAGGTTGACCGCTACTTCGATCAGATCGAAGTGGGTGTGGCTTATTCCAACCGTCCGCAGGGGGCATCCACAGGCGCCTGGCCGGGCTTCCAACCCTTTGGCGGCTGGAAAGCCTCGGGCGCCAGCGGCAAGAATGCCGGCGGACCGTATTATTTGCAGCTTTATATGCATGAGCAAATTAATAACCGCGTGCAGCGCGCATAAGGCTATCACTTACACCCGATTTGCAAAAAAGTTGCGGGAAGGAACAACTCCCGCAACTTTTTTATTTGATCACTGTCCATTGTTGGCAGTGCAGAAAAATGGAGACCGAAAATCGTTACCAGTATAATAAGGTAATGAGATTACTTAATATGGATGTGAACACATGAATTTGATGAACGGAAACCTGTGGGGTAACTCAGGTTGGCAATGGATGATTGCTCTATTGGCGACAATAATCAGTTTTGGATTGCTAATGCTGATCAAACGTCTGGTTATAAAGCATTTCAAAAAACTGGCTGAGAAGACCACCAATAACCTGGATGATTTCGTCATTCACCTTTTTCAGCAGACCAAAGATGTTTTTTTCCTGGCACTGGCGCTCTATATCGGTATGAATTACCTGGTTTTTGTTGATCAGGTGATACAAACAGCGCGCGTGATTGTGTTGCTGATTCTAATTGTCCAAATTGGTTTTTGGGCGAACAGCCTGGTGAATTTTTGGATCAGCCGGGAGGTGAAAAAATCCCTGGACGACGGGCGGCGCGATTCCAATACGTTAAGTGTATTAGGGTTGATTATCAGGGGCATCATCTGGTCAATCGTGTTGATTTTAGTGCTGGATAATATTCCCGGGGTAAACGTTGACACGTTAATTGCCAGCCTGGGGATTGGCGGTATCGCGGTAGGGTTGGCGGTGCAAAATATCCTGGGTGATTTGTTTGCTTCGCTTTCCATTGCCCTCGATAAACCTTTTGTAATTGGCGATACCATCGCAGTGGGCGATCTAATTGGCACTATTGAGAAAATTGGTTTGAAGAGTACCCGTGTGCGCAGCATTTCGGGCGAGCAGTTGATCTTTTCCAACTCCGATTTACTGGCGAGCCGTATTCACAATTATCAATCGATGCAGCGGCGGCGGGTGGCGTTGAATGTTGATGTGGATTATCAAACACCCTTGCAGCAATTGCAGCGCATACCAGAAATGATTGAATCGATTATTTCAAAAGAGGAACAGGTTACGTTTGGCCGCGCGCATCTGAACAACCTGGGAGATTTTTCCATAAGCTTTGAAGTGATTTATTTTGTCGAAAGCCCGGATTATGAATTGTTTATGGATGTGCAGCAGCACATCTTGATGGGAATCCTTACCCGGTTTGAGACCGAGGGCATCCAGATTCCATATCCAACCCAGACGGTTTACGCTCAGCTAAAAAAAGAAATTATTTCCTGATTAGAACAAAAATCAGAGATTAGATGAGAACATAGTTCCGTTTGTAAAAAAAAAACGGAAGAAGATTTTTCATTAATTGATGGTGATATAATCTTTCTTCAATTTTAAAATACTGGAAAGGATCAGGTAAGCAACCTGTGGGGTCATCAAACGGAAAGGAAAGAATGGTATGACTGAGTGTGTGATTGCCTGCACGAATTTAACCCGAAAATTCGGCGAGTTAACCGCGGTGGACTCGCTTTCGCTGCAGGTGCAGGCTGGTGAAATTTTTGGCTTTTTGGGGCACAACGGAGCCGGCAAAACCACCACCGTGCGCCTGCTGAACGGCATTCTCAATGCCAACGCGGGCCAGGTGCGCGTGCTGGGCCTGGACCCGGCAGCCGACGGCGCCGAACTGCGCCGCCGCAGCGGGGTGCTGACCGAATCGCCGTCGCTGGATGAGCGCCTGACCGCCCGCGAGATGCTGGAGATTTACGCGCAGGTGTTCGGACTGGACGAAAAACGGGCGCGCAGCCGCACAGTGGAATTGCTGGAAGCGTTTGATCTGCTAGACCGGGCTGACGAGAAACTGGCTGGTTTCAGCAAGGGCATGAAGCAGCGCATGGCGCTGGTGCGCGCCCTGCTGCACAGCCCCGAGGTGCTGTATCTGGATGAGCCTTCGGCCGGGTTGGACCCGGTTTCCGCGCGCGGTTTGCATGACCTGATCCTCAAATTGAGCCGCGAACAGGGACGCACCATTTTCCTGTGCACGCACAACCTGGCAGAAGCGCAAAAACTGTGCGATCGGGTGGGTGTGATGGAACACGGCAGGTTGATTGCCCTGGGTACGCCGGCTGAATTATCGCACCGGCTGGTGCATGGAACCAAAGTTGAGATTGAAGTGCAAAAAGGGCAGGCAACGGCCGCGCAGAATGTGATTAAAAATCAATTCCAACTGTTCAGTGAGCCGGGGCAAAACGGCACCCTGGTTGTGACCGCCCTGCATCATGAGAAAATCCCGGCGGTGCTGGCGGCCCTGGTGCAGGTGCAGGTGAACGTTTATCGCCTGGCGGCGCAGGAACCCACCCTGGAAGATGCCTATTTCGCGCTGCACACGGCAGACAGGGAGTGAAACCATGAATATGCAAATTATCCGCGCGCTGGTGAAGCGCGATTTGAAAACTGTGTTCCAAAGCAAAGCCGTGCTGATGCCCTTGATCATTGTCCCGTTGATTATGTTTGTGGCCATGCCCTTGATGATGGTTTATTTACCGGATATGGTGGAAACCGGCGGAACATCTATGAATAATCTGGATGATTACATGCAGATGATGCCGCCGGGACTGGCTGAAGAGCTGTCTGGCTACACGGTTGAGCAGCAGCCTGTCGCGCTTATGCTGATTTATTTTTTGGCGCCCATGTTCCTGATTCTTCCCATCATGGTGGCCAGCGTGATTGCGGCTGATTCGTTTGCCGGCGAGAAAGAACGCAAAACGATGGAGGCGCTGCTGTACACTCCCGCCACTGACCTGGAATTGTTCACTGCAAAAATGCTGTCTGCGTGGCTGCCGGCGCTGGCTGTGGCGCTGCTGGGCTTTGTGATCTATGCTGTGGTGTGCAATGCGGCTGGCTGGCACATCATGGGACGCATCTTCTTTCCCAACGGGATGTGGATTGTGTTGATTTTGTGGGTGGTGCCGCCTGCCGCTGGTCTGGGGTTGGGCAGCATGGTGCTGGTGTCGCGTAAGATGAAAACCTTCCAGGAAGCCTATCAAATGGGCGGCATGGTGGTTCTCCCGGTTTTGCTGCTCATTCTTACCCAGGCGTTTGGGGTGATGTATTTCAGCACGCTGGTGGCGGCGCTGCTGGGACTGGCGCTGTGGCTGGTGGACGGTGTGCTGATCTGGCTGGGAGTGAAATCCTTCCAACGCGGCGAGCTGATTGCGCAATTGTAAATTTCGCCAGGTTGCCCCCTTGAAAAATTCTTAGAATTGTCAGTCACTGCGAGGAGGGCGGGAGCCCGACGCGGCAGTCTCATTGCCAAAATCTGAAATTGCCACGCCCCGAAAAAACATCGGGGCTCGCAATGACACATAGGTGGCAACTTGAGTTAAGTTAAAAAAG
This sequence comes from uncultured Anaerolineaceae bacterium, assembly GCA_964580315.1. Taxonomy (GTDB): domain Bacteria; phylum Chloroflexota; class Anaerolineae; order Anaerolineales; family Anaerolineaceae; genus CAZOKH01. The sequence continues at coordinate 8,415 of CAZOKH010000051.1, forward strand.
AGAGAAGGCGATTGTCAACGCCTTCTCTCTTTTTTGAAAACAGTCAGGCTCTATTTCAACAGCCAGTAGCTCATTTCGTCAACTTCGATGGTGAAATCTTCAGTGGTTTCGCGGTCAATGAATATGCCAAATGAACCCGATGGGTAGGTCTGGTCAAACACCTCTTGCAGCAAAACACCGTTGGCGTATAAACCAATCTTTCCATCGACAACTTTGACGCCAATGCGGTTGGATTTTCCTTCACCGGCTTTAAGGGCTCCCTTGGCATCATCTTTGGGTGCGGTCCACCACACCAGCATATTGCGCTGACCTTTTTCTCCGGCTTTGCCGTCCCACTTCCACAGGTTATATTGGCCGTCGCAGGAGATGCCAAACAAATAACCGCGGTCGGCTTCATGGCGCACCGGCACATGGAAAATGATGCCGTAATTGTCTTTGCCGGTGCATTTTCCCGGTTCGACATCCATTTCAATGTAAACATCCTGGGCGGGGGGGAGATTCGGCAAACGCCAGCCAGACACATTGTCACGGCTGGTAAATTCCAGCGAGCCGTCGAAAAAGCGCAGCTTGGTGAATTGATCTTCGCCTTCGTACCAGTTCCATTTTTGGGCATTGTCCATGGGATCGGTTGCGGTGGGATCGCCCAGCGCCACGCGCGGGTCGCCCTTGGAGGGGGTTGGGCTGGGTTCAACCGTGCCGGTGGTGGTGGGCTCTTCGGTGGGGGGCAGGGTTTCGGTGGGCAGCGGCGTTTCCGTGGGAGGCAGGGTGGCTGTTGCGGTGGGCGGTTCGGTTGGCGGGTTGGCAATCACCGTCACGCCCAGAGTGGGTTCAACCGCAACAACAGGCGGCAGCGTGGCAACCTGTTCAATGGCGCTGGTAGGGGCGGGCATCTGGGTTAAAATTTGGGCAACGCGGGTTGCCATTTCGGCGTCAGAGGGGGTCGGGTCGCCAGCCGATCCTCCGCAGCCAGTTAAGAGTGCGGCAATCATCAGTACGATCAGAATTCTCTTCATGGGGCGCTTCTCCTCAAATTGCAAACAAAAAATCGCTGACAAAGCCAGTGCTTGGAAGTGTGCAATAGGCGTGCCAGATCGATCCGAGATTCCCGCGATTAGAATTTATAACCAATTTTACGCAGGAAGCCTTTACGCCAGGTTACGCCCTCTTCATCCTCCACGCCCAGCGGGCTGGAGCCATCGATCACGCCCAGGATGCCGCGCCCCTGTTCGGTTTGCGCCACAATGACGCTGGTGGGGTTGGCGGTGGCGCAGAAGATGCGGCACACTTCGGGGATCATTTTCAGGGTGTTAAGTACGTTCACCGGGAAGAAACCGTTTCCCAGGAAAAGGATGAAGCTGTGCCCGGCGCCAATGGCAAGGGCATTATCGCGCGCCAGGGCGGTCATTGCATCACAGGTGCCGGTGCAGCGCACCAGGCATGCGCCGCTGGCTTCGCAGAAAGCCAGGCCAAATTGAATACCCGGCACGGCAGTGACCAGCGCTTCATGAATATCTTCAACAGTTTTGATGAAATGGCTTTGCCCCAGGATGAAATTGGTGTCATCCGGTTTTGAAATTTGAACAACATTCAGTTCCATGTATCACTCCTTAAATCAGAGTATGAATCCATCGCGCTGCCAGTGGAAGATTAACCGAAGAAATGATTTCTTTTAACAGGGTGTTTGCGACCCAAACCGAGAAAAACACCACCATGATGATGAGCAAAACGATGATGGCGTAAACAAGAAGGGTACGCCGCTTTTGGACGATCCGCTGGCGCTCCATGACGTCAATTTGCTGCATCACTTCTTCCACTTGCCTGGGAGCCAGTGTGACGGTGTTTTTCAAAGACTTGCGCACTTCGGCGGTGGAGGTGCCCAGCCGGTGCAGTTGTTTGGCGGTGGAGGTGAGGGTTGCCAGGTTGGGCGGGATGCCGCGAGGTGGGGGCAGTTGCACTTCGGGTTGGGGCTGTGTTGTTGGTTTTGATTTTTGGCGCACAGCCAGGCGCACCTCATCCATGCTGATCCACCTGCCGCCGATGAACGGCTGCAATCCCGGGGCGGTTTCAACCAGCCGAATGAGCGATCCGTTTTGTTCGATTTCAAAGGACGATCCGCAGCGGTTGCAGGATAACCGGTCGGCGGTATCGGGAAAGTGGCGCACACGCAAACCGGGCTGGCTGCATATGGGGCAGAATGCGCGCGGTCCCCAGTCGTCTGGAATGACGGGACGGGCAACAGGCTGGTTTATGCTTTGTGGTTTCTCCATGAAATGAGCTCCCTGCAAACCAAGTTATTCTGATATCTATTTTAGTATAAAGTGAAAATACCTGCGTGAAAAATGGGTCAGCAGGATCAATGGGGGTTATGGCAAAAATGCGTGATCGAATTTAGAGGGAAAAATTGCCTGTTTTAATTTTCCCTGCCGGGCTCCTTAAGTCATCAACAGGGATGGATGACAGTTGCCGGCATACCCCGGCGATTTTTTGCGCTGATGTACCGCCGTTTTGGATGGGCTGTAATTGCTTTAATTGGGAAAGTTCAAATTCGCAGTGAATTTCTTTTTCCAATGCCAGGGCTGTGTAAACGGCCGAGGTGCGCTGGGCAATCAAAACCGAACAGTTCGCAATCATGTGATGAAGATTGCCGTCGATGAAAATGGGCGCATCAGGAAATAACAGCCGAATTTCGGCGATGGCGCGGGGGTGGTTTTCGTTGGGGTGCAGCTTGAAGAAAACTTCGCGTCCGTTGGCAATGGTTTTAACCTGCCGTAAAAAGCCAAAGCGGTCATCGAATTTAAAAGTCTCCCGCAAACTGGATGTAGCCGCCAGAACGTAGCCTTGATAGGGAAAATCATTTTGAAGGTAAGCCTGGGCGTTATCAAAGTTGGGAATGCCTGTGATCACCATTTTATCGGGCTTTACCCCTTTTCGCAGGAATAGATCACGATAGCCGCGCGATGCCACGCAGAAAGCATCATAGGCATCAGAAAGACCGGTGGCGGCTGTATTGGCAAAATAGCGCGGCAGGTTGTAGCTGCGCACCAGTTGATAAATCCAGTCTTCGGGTTCAGTCATTCCTTCTTGAACCAAAACCAGGCGCTGACCGCGGATGTTTTCTTGAATGACCAGATCAGTGCCGGTAATGACAATGTCGTAATTTCCGGTTTTGCCTTTTTCATCGATGGGAAGATTGTGATCGATTAAATATTTAACAGAAGATCTGCGGTGGTTACCGCCCAGGATGGTGTGGTTTAGAAGCTGGTTGCTGCCAAATGATTCCAACCAGCCGTCCACATAAAATGGCGTAAACCGGCAATCCCAATCGCTTAGATGATTGGAAATTTGATGCATGATTTGAGTTTGATTAAGAGAGCCGCAGATAAACAGCGCTTGAATAGACATGGGAAAAACCAGTTAGGATAAATGAAATGATTGCTGATGTTTGATTTCTGATAGCCTGACCAGCGTAGCCGGCGACCGGGGAGATTCGTTCCAGGTTACCCAGCCCAACTTGCGCAGTACGAATCGAGGAATGTAATCGCGTAAAACCGCCAAACCGCCGTATGTGTTGATCTGCCGCACCCGGGTTGTGGCGGTTTCTAAAGCCCGGCGCAGATCAGCAGCCGTTTTTCCTTCAAATTCAGTGGCAGCCTGTCCAATCATCGAAAGGATGTGTGCATCACTGTTGCCCACCTGGGCAAGCGGCAAGGTTTGAGCAATGGCGGCAACAAGCGGGTTGCGCTGTGTATATACCAGTCCGCTGTTGAATGCTTCGATTCCCAACAGGGTTTCTGCCACATGCGGATGTAACAACGCATTTCGAATACACTCAAAACTCAGGCTGTTTGTTCCGCGCGCCATGGGGTGGGCGGCAATGCATAACCCGCCCTGGTCGCGTACACGCAGAACGGTTTCAATGAGAGATAATCCAGCCCGGACGGGTTTGGTAATGAACAGGGCAAGCAAATGCCCATCATTGGTTGAAATTTCACAACCAGGGACCACTTCAATGCCATATTTCGGGGCCAGGTTCATGGCTTCCTGATTACCTTCCAGTGAATCATGGTCAGTAATGGCGATAACATTTAATGGCGTGTTGAGCATGACATGCTGTAAAATGGCAGAAATGGACGCGGTACCGTCGTAGCTGTAGATGGAATGAATGTGCAAATCAGCCAGTCCCATAAATTGTCCTCATTCTTTCCCGTCAAAATAACAATTGATCTTTTTAATAACTATACAGAAATGAAATTAACCAGCCTTCAACACCGGGTTAAGAATAGTTTTGCAAATGGAAAACAAATTTGGAGGAATCTCAGCTTAGAATCAAGGGTGATTAACCTTTTTAATAATTTTTGAGGTTATAAATAGCTTGCAGAGGGTGATAGGGTTGTGTAGAATGGAAATATGAAAGAACCACCTGATTTGAACCTGGGCGATGCACAGCTGGAGATTGAAATTCAGCAATATGCCCGCCTGGTAAACAGCCTGGCTGAAGCGGTGTTTATTTGCGACAGCCGGGGCGTGCTGCAACTGGTCAACCCGGCAATGGCAAGGCTGGCCGGTTACGGCGACAGCCGGGCGTTGATTGGTTTGCAGATCACCAAATTGTTTTCGGGAATGGCGCAGTCAGAAGCGTGGATCGATCGGGCGGTAAATCACGGCATGGAAGGTGAAGTGCTGCTGCTCCGCCGGGATGGACGTAAAGTGCCCATCAGTTTCACACTCAGCCCTGTGCAGCCCTGCTGCGACGGACGTTACACCCTGGCTGGCACAGCCCATGATTTGACTGAGATTAAACATCATCAGGCTGAATTGCAAAAAGCCAGCCTGCAAATTGAAGCTGACCGCCAGAAACTGGCTCGATTGAATTCCATGTTGGAACAGAAGGTCAATGAAAAAACAGCCAACCTCACCCTGGCCTATCAACAACTGGAGGAACAAAACCGTGCCCTGCAAAAATTGGATCGAATGAAGACTGATTTTGTTTCGATGGTTTCGCACGAGCTGCGCGCACCGCTGACCAACATTGGCGGCGGCATCGAACTGCTGCTGGCGTCTCCATCTGGCTTGAGCGAGCGCCCGCGGCATACGTTGAAATTGGTTCAGGCGGAAATTACCCGGCTGGCCCGTTTTGTCGAGACAATTCTTGACCTGTCTGCATTGGAAAGCGGCCACATGCCCATTTATCCGGCGCCGGTTTCCCTGCCGGCAGTGGTGGCGCCCCTGCGATTGCAATTGGAACGTCTGGAAAAAGGTGATCGCCTGGAATGGCACATTCCCGACAACCTGCCGTATATCTCTTCGGATGAACAAGCGCTCACCAGCATCCTGTTCCATTTGCTGGATAATGCCCAGAAATATGCTCCCCACGGCAGGATTATCATCAGCGCCCGGGCGGAAGAAAATGAAGTGAGCGTGTCGGTTGAGGACGAGGGGCCGGGAATATCTCCCGAAGCGATTCCCCTGTTATTCAACCGCTTCTACCGGGCAAACGAAGAAGATTCACAGGATGTGTATGGATTTGGATTGGGCCTCTATACCGTGCGGCGTTTTTTAGAGGCCATGAATGGACGTATTCGGGCTGAAAACCGGGAAGAGGGCGGCGCCCGCTTCATTTTCTGGTTGAAGGTCTTTGATGAGAAGGGAGGGACTGAATCACGATGACACCGAGAATTATGCTGGTGGATGATGACACCACGCTGGTGCGTTTTATCCAGGAATACCTGGAAAATGATGGCTTTGATGTTCTGACAGCTTCCAACGGTCAGGAAGCGCTGCGCATGGCTTACCAGGAGCATCCCGACCTGGCCCTGGTGGATGTAATGATGCCGGCCATGGACGGGTGGGAGTTGACCAACCGCCTGCGCGAATTATCGGATATTCCCATTATCTTGCTTACGGCAAAGAGTTCGGAGTTGGACAAACTGCGCGGCTTCAGGCTGGGGGTGGATGACTATGTGACCAAGCCGTTCAGTTTTGCCGAACTGACTGCCCGCATTCAGGCAGTGCTCAACCGGGCGCAGCCGCAGTCCAGTTATGATCACAACCTGGTGCCCATTGGTGATTTGCTGCTGGATATGGACCGCCGCGAAGTGCGCCGTGGAGATGAAGTGATTGCATTGACGCCCACTGAACTGCGTTTGCTGGAAGTGCTGGCCGAAAAGAAAGGTGCGGCAGTGGCAGAGCCCGAATTAATTATCAAGGTTTGGGCGGGCAACCGGCAGGAAGAAACCGCCGCTGTGCGTCGTTATGTGTGGATGCTGCGCAACAAACTGGGCGATGACCCCACCAACCCGCGCTACATCCTTACGGTGAGAGGTTTTGGTTATCGTTTGAATATGGATTCGGTAAATACACCCCGCCAGGTGTAATGTCTGCCTGTCGCTATCTCCTGGAAAACAGGGGATGAGCGGGAGCGGGTAGACAAATAATTTCAAGAAACTGCAATTCAAAAAAGTTATCCGAATTGACCGGCAATAACACAACGGCGGTATCGGCACCGTACATGGTGCCTGCCACGCACAGGGTGGGCTCACTCACACGCAGCATGCCGGCATCAGCGGCCATCAATGCCATTTCAGCCGCCACTTTCATGCCCTGTCCAAACATGCGCAGGGTAAAAGCGATGTAATCTTCCAACTGGTAGGTATTCATTTTCTTGCGCACAGCGCGCGCCACGCCGCTGAACGCATGCTGGCAGGTGAGGATTTTTGCGCCGGCTTCCAGGATGGCGCTGCGGTTGACATCGGTGAGTTCCTGCGTATTGGGTCCGTGAAAACCGGCCGAGTGCGAGACCACAATCAGATCAAATTCCTTGAACACGGGGGCAGCCATGGCGCCGGTGTCGCCATTGGTGGAGGCGACCAGCACCTGGCGCAGTTTTAGCGCGCGGGCGCGAGCAAGAGCCAGTTCCAGTGTACGGGAGGTATTCATTTTTCCCGCTTCTTTGAAATACACTGTATTGGATGTCAGTTCGCTCATGTAACCCTCCATAGAGAAAAATCAGGGAATGCCGTATAAAAATAGTGTACCGTCCCAACCGGATAATGCCAAGAGCTTCCCGTCTGACGAGAAGACAGGCTGCCCGTAGGGAGACGGGCTGTCAATGCGCCAGGCTGGTTTGCCGTTGGCACGATCAAACAAAGTGAGTTGGGCGCCTGAAACCGCCAGCAGGCTGCCGTCGGGCGAAAATGCCAGGCTGCTGCCTTGCACGTCAAATTCGCTGTGAACATGCTGCATGTCATCCAGCGAACGAATCTCAATGTGCTGTTGACCGTTTTGAACAGACAACAGGGCAAAAACACTAACTTGTGGCGAGAAGACCAGGCGGTTGCCCGGCATGGTTTGCTCTGCCTGCCAGTCAGCGGTGCGCCACAGGGTGGTTTGCTGCGAATTGGAGGCAGCCAGCCAGACGCCGTCGGGCGAAAAAGCAAGGTTGTCGGCGCCGTCGGCAAAGCTCAGTTTCGTCACCAGTTTGCCATCTGCCACGCCCCAGATGGAAACGGCATCTGTTGTGGTGGCGGCAGCCAGCAGTGCGCCGTCAGGAGAAAGCGCCAGGCTGTGGATGTTGCGCCGCAAACCGCGCAGTGAGGGCAGCAGAGTGCCTTCAGGGAGTTGCCAGAACAGCACGCGCCCATCAGCGGTGCTGCCTGCTGCCAGGGTCTGATCATCTGTGAACACCAACTGGTTAAGAGCCGCGTCTTTCAGGTGCAGCAGGTTGTTGTAATAGCCGTCCTGTAAATCCATCGAGAGGATGCGGCCGTCAATCAGGCTGGCAAGCAAGTTGTTGGATTCGCCTGTAAATTGTGTGGTGAATTGATAAGAACTGGCAAAGGACGGCGGTAGAGTCTCCAGCAAGCCCTCATCTGTGGTGGGGTCCCACCAGCTCAGGTTGCCGTTGATCAGCGCCAGGGTTTTCCCGTCGGGCGAGAATGTCAGGCCGGGGTTGTCTGAGGTCTCTTCGGTAAGTTTGTAGGTGCGCAGCAGTGTCCCTTTACTGGTTTGCCAGATTTTCAATGCATCTTTTTCAAGGGTGGCGGTAAGGTCAGCGGTTGACGAAATTGCGACGGCCAATAGTGGGTTTTGAAAAGAACGCAGCAGCGCGTGCGTTGTGCCGTTGGAGGTATCAAAAATGCGCACCTGCCCGGTTTGTGCTGCGGCAAACAGTGATCCGTCTTCGGCAAATGCGCCTCGAAAAGCAGTGATTCCGCCGCCGGCTGTACCAATATACCAATCCTTCAGGCGGCGAAATTCTTCAAAAGAAAAGACTTTGACGGCATCGCGGCTTGACCAGGAGAAAAGCCTGGTGCCGTCGGCTGTGTAGCTTAGCGCCTGTGCTCCGGAAAGATGATCGTCCAGTTCCATCATTAGCGAGGCGTTGCGAATTTCCTGAGCCTGCGCGGCAGCGTCCAGTTTAAGCTGTTGTTCATCCAGCGGGCGCAGCAGGCTGGCAACATTCCACACGCGCAGCAGGCGATCCCATGAGCTGGTGGCAATTTGCCCGCCGTCTGGCGAGAAAGCCAGGCTCAACACGGGCGAATTGTGAACGCGCAGCACAAGCCTGGGCTGTGTTTCGTCTGCATTCCACAAAAACAGCCGGCCGTCTTCACTGCCGGCGGCCAGCAGGTTGCCCTGCGGTGAAAACGCCAGGCAGCGAAAAGATGCGCCAATTTCAAGGGACTGATCCAGGCGGCGGCTGACCGGATTAAAGAAATACAACCCGCGGGTGGTGGCCACAGCCAATTGACTACCGTTGGCATTCCAGGCAGCCTGCTGCGCGAATCCGTGCCCCAGGCGGGCGATCAGTTTCAATTGACCGGTATTGTCGGGTTGGATCACACCGCTCACGGGCGGCAAAGCTGTGCCAGACTGCGCCAGCAAGGGCAGGGTGGCGGTGAGCGTGGCTGCCGGGCGGGTTTTTGTGGGCTGAATAGTCGGGGGGGCTGTTGGGGCGGTTGCGGTTGCCGGGGGTGCGGCTGGCGCGACCGAACAGGCGGCCAGGCAGGTGCAGATCACTGCGCCGGTGAAAACCTGAAAAATGGTGCGGTGCTGGCAGATGGATTTCATTTGCTTAACTATACACCGGATAACTTTTCATTCGGTTGTAAAGTGAAAAACTTTAAGGAAAAGGGGGTAACCTTTTCTTGATTTTTATGTCTATAATATTAAATAACGTTCCGGATAAACTTTTCAAAAAAGGAGAAAGTGTCATGCCAGAACAGGATAAGAAAAAGAGTTTGCTGGATAAGGCGGTTGATGCCCTCACCAACCGTGATGAGAAAGCTGCGGCTGCCGAAGCTGCGCAAAAAGCTGCCGAGGCCGAAAAGAAAGTGATTGAAGCCGAGAAGAAAGTGGCCGAAGCTAAAGCTAAGATGGAACAAATGGAGAAAGAAGAAAAAGAGCAAAAACGCAAAGAAATGCTGGCTGAAGCACAGAAAAACTGGGCTGAAGAGAACGCCCGGCAAAAGGCCGCCGCTGCGGCAGCAGCCGAAGCCGCCAAGCCCAAAATTATCAAAGAACACACCATGACAGCGGATGAAACCCTCAGCCACCTGTCATTGAAATATTATGGTTCGGCGGTACGCGACTACTGGATGGTGATTTACGAAGCCAACAAGGATGTGATCGGCGACAACCCTGCCCATGTCCGCCCGGGCCTGGTGGTGAAAATCCCTGAACTGCCCGAAGCCTTGAAGAAGAAGAAATAACCGAGGGATTCATGCCTTCAACCTCAAACATTGATTTAGTCAAATTATTCCAGACCACCAGTAAAACTGTTGGCAAGAATCGCGAATCACTGAACCAGGCGGATGAATACAATCATGATCACGGCGATAACATGGTGCAGATTTTTAACGTGATCACTGAAGCCGTGAAAGCCAAAAAGAAAGCCGAGCCTTCAACTCAGTTAGCCTATGCGGCTGAGTTGCTGCAGCAGCGTTCAAAAAGTGGTTCAGCGCAATTGTATTCGCAGGGTCTGGCAAATGCAGCCCAGAGGTTTCAGGGTAAGCAGGTTACCAAAGATAATGCTGTGCAATTGATTCAGTCACTTCTGGGCGGTGGACAGTCAGCACAGGCAACCCAGCAGCCGGCTGCAAATGCCGGCGCCGACCTGCTTGGCGCATTGCTGGGAGGTGGACAGACCGGCCAACAGCCATCCGGAAACGCAGGGGCTGATTTGCTCGGCGCGCTGTTGGGCGGTGGAGGATCTGCACCAGGTCAACAATCGTCTGGCAGCGCAGGGGCTGATTTGCTGGGCGCACTGCTGGGCGGTGGAGGGGCTGCAACAAGTCAGCAATCGTCTGGCAGCGCAGGGGCTGATTTGCTCGGCGCGCTGCTGGGCGGTGGAGCGGCTGCGCCAGGCCAACAACCGGCTGCCAGCACAGACGGCGATGTGCTCAATTCGCTGTTGGGCGGGCTTTTGGGCGGCGGCGGTTCGCAGCAGGCATCGGATGGATTGGATGCCAGTGATCTGCTCAGCGCCGGCCTGGCTTTTATGCAAGCCAAACAACAGGGCAAAAGTACGTTGGAGGCTCTGGTCAGCGCTGTTTTGAGCGGCAGCCAGTTGAACAATTCGCCCTACCGCAGCCAATCGGGCCAACTGGTGGCAAATGCTTTGCTGCAAGCTGTGGCAAGCATGGCCAAATAGAAATTTCAAAGCAACCAAAAAAAGCGGGCATGAAAGCCCGCTTTTTTGTTGTCTTGGGTAGGTTACGCCTGTCCCCAGCGCTGCATCAACAGGGTGAAAAACTGCACCATGCGTTCCAGGTTGTCCAGGCTGATGCGTTCATTGATGCCGTGGACGCGTTTCATATCTTCCATTTGATACAGCAGCGGGCTGAAACGGTAAACTTGCGGACAAATGCCGCTGTAATAGCGGGCATCGGTGGCGCCCAGCATCAGGAAAGGCGCCACAATCACGTTGCCAAAAACCTGCCGGGTGGTTTCATCGATGGCTTTAAAGGCTGGAGAATCAATCGGCGACACGGGCGAGCTTTCCCAACCGTTGCCGTGCACCGGCTGGATTTTGACGCGCGGATCATCAACAGCACGCTGCACGTGGGCAATCACATCTGCGATGCTTTCACCGGGAATCAGGCGAAAGTTGACCGAGGCGATGACGCGCGGCGGCAGGATGTTATCTTTTAGGCCGCCGTTGATGATGGTGATGGCGGTGGTGGTGCGCAGGGCGGCGTTGGTGGCGGGTTGGGCTTCCAGCGCGCGGCGGATCACCCCGCCCAGCAGCCACTGGTTGGCAAATCCCAGGCGGTAGGCAAAGGGCAATTCTTTACCGGCGGCTTCGAACATGGGCATGGAGTATTGGATATGAGCAGGAAGCGGGTTTGCTTCCAGGCGGGTGAGCGCCGATGCCAGGATGCCGATGGCGGTGTGCTTTGGCGGGGTGGAAGAATGACCGGGCGCCTGCTCCACAGATAATTCAAGCGTCAGATAACCTTTCTCGGCATTGCCAACCAGCGCCACCGGTGAAGACACACCCGGAAGTATGCCTTTCACCACGGCCACGCCTTCGTCCACCACGGCTTCTATTTCAATGTGCTGTTCTTTAAACCATGCGGCAATTTTGGCTGCTCCCTGGTGCCCGCTGATTTCTTCATCGTGCCCGAATGCAAGATAAATGCTGCGCCGGGGTTGAAAACCGCGTTCCAGCAGGGTTTCCACGGCTTCCATCACGGTAATCAACTGGTTTTTGATATCCAGTGCACCGCGCCCCCACACAAAGCCATCAGCGATCTCGCCGCTAAAAGGTGGATGCTGCCATTCAGACAGGGAAGAGGGATCCACCGGCACCACGTCTTGATGTGCCATGAACAGGACGGGCTTCAGCGCCGGGTCGCTGCCCTGCCAGTGATACAGCAGGCTGAATTCGTTGATCAACTGGCGCTGCAGGGTGGCATGAATGCGCGGGTACATGCGCTCCAGTTCGCCGTGAAGCTGATGCAGGGCGTCGGCGGCAGGGAGGTGGTTCTCATTGGAAACCGTCTGGCAGCGGATGGCGCTGGCCAGGTGTTCGGCGACGGCGTTCACATCAACAGGTTCGGCATTGAAAGGTTCAACCGGCGGATTGGTTTTTCCAAAATTCACAGTTCGCCACAAAACAATGGCTGCCAGCGCCAGCAGCGCAATAAGCAGGTAAACATAAGCGGGCATGAGGAATCACTTTCTGTGCTTTAATAAATGAAAATCAACAGGTTTATTGTAATCGAAGCAGCACAACAACCGGTTGTGTTTCATCCATCATCTTGGATAATGGCAGCATTCCATTCAGGAGGTGAAAATGTTGGCTGAATTTAAGAAATTTATTATGAAAGGTAACGTGGTTGACCTGGCGGTGGGCATCATCATTGGCTCGGCATTTGGGGCGGTGGTCAATTCGTTTGTCAATGACATTATCATGCCGCCCATTGGCTTGCTGCTGGGCAAGATTGATTTTGTCAACCTGTATCTTTTGCTGCAGGAGGGGAACCCGGCGGGTACTTATGATACTTTGGCGGCTGCCCGGGAAGCCGGCGCCGTAACCTTGAACTTTGGGCTGTTCATCAATGCCATCATTTCTCTGTTGATTGTGGGTTTTGCCGTGTTTTTGCTGGTGCGGGCGGTTAACCGACTGGAGAAACCAGAGCCGGCGGAAGCGCCTGCCACGAAAAACTGCCCCTATTGCTCTATGGAAATCCCAGAGACAGCCAAACGCTGCTCGTACTGCACCAGCGAGTTGGAATAAAAAAAATCAAGTTGCCACCCATGTATCATTGCGAGCCCCGATGTTTTTTTCGGGGCGCGGCAATCCCAATTGTTGGCTTTGAGACTGCCACGTCGGACTCCCGCCCTCCTCGCAGTCACAATTGCACGAGATTTTTATAGCGGCAAATTGGATTACATAGTACGAGGTATAACATTGAAGATAGCATTGGAACAGAATTTAAAATCCGAAATTCTACCGGCTGGTTTTTATCAGCGTGATGCACTGCTGGCGGCGCGCGACCTGCTGGGCATGCGCCTGGTGCGGATGCTGGACGGCGTGCGCCTGGCGGGAATTATCACTGAGGTGGAAGCCTATCGCGGCGAAGAAGACCTGGCCTGCCATGCGCGCGTGGGGCGCACTGCGCGCACGGCGGTTATGTACGGGCCGCCGGGACGCGCGTATGTGTATTTCACCTACGGTATGCACTGGTGCCTCAACTGTGTGACCGGCGAAGAAGGTTACCCGGCGGCGGTGCTGATTCGCGCCGTGCAGCCGGTGGAAGGTTTGCATGTGATTGCCGCGCGGCGCAGCGGCGTGGCTGAAGCGCAGTGGTGCAACGGCCCGGCTAAGTTGACCCGCGCCCTGGGCATTGACGGCAGCCTGAACGGCGCCGATTTGACCGATGCCCACAATGGACTGTGGGTTGAGCGCGGCGAGCCGGTGCAGGATGGGCAGGTCAAAACCACCCCGCGCATCGGCATCGATCGCACACCTGAACCCTGGCGCAGCCTGCCGTGGCGCTTTGTGTATGCTAAAAAACCTTGAAAATTCGAAGTCTGACGCCGAATTTTCAAGGTTTTTCTTAAAAAATTTGTATTCCATGCATTGGATTTCTCTGGTATAACCATTAAAGATAAAATCCAGTTTGATTATGGAGTTATTGACTTATGTTTCGAAGAACCCCTGCACCTTCATCTGCGGCTGCACCGCAACCCACTGAGCGCGTTACTTCTGTGCTGGGCCCCGGCATCATCTGGCGCGGCAATTTGCGCGGCAGCGGTGGTGTGCGCATTGAAGGCGCATTTGAAGGCGAGATTAACATCCAGGGCATGGTGGTGGTGGGTGAAACCGGGCGCGTGACCTGTGAGAACTTGCAGGCTAACGTGGTGATTGTGGCTGGTTCGGTGCGCGGCTCCATCACGGCTGAAAAACTGGAAATTCGCGGAACCGGCAGGGTGTGGGGTAATGTGGTAACCGCCGCCTTCAGCACCGAAGAGGGCGCTTTCTTGCGCGGACAGGTGCGCATGGAAGAGCAGATTCAACTTCAGTTTGAAACGGAAGCCGGCGAATCGATTTCACCGGCCACTGTGCCGCTGCCTGAAAAACAGCCTGAAACCAGCCAGGAAACCAAAAAATCCAAAACCTCGACTGATGCAGATAAACGTTAGTCGAGTAAAAACCACCGGAGATTTCTGACCGGTATTTTCCCGGGGTGAATCCATGCGCATGACCTCTCTTTTCAGTCAGACCCGCCGCGAAGCACCCGCCGATGTGGAGCGCGTGGGGATGCAGTTGCTCATCCGCGCCGGTTACTTGCAGGCGGTTGCCCCGGCGGTATATGCTGCCCTGCCGCTGGGCGTGCACGCCTTGCAGCGCCTGGCAGAGCTTATCCACAACGAACTGGAAAATTTTCAACCGCAAGAAATACAGCTCCCGCTGGCGCAGCCGCTGGAGCTGTGGGAAAACAGCGGTTTTCTGCCAACACCAAACAGCGAGGGGGGCGGGCGTTCGCCGCTGCTGGCGCACAGCTATTTGCCTGCCGTCCTGGAAGTGGCGCGCCGCCAGGTGCGTTCCTACCGCCAGCTTCCGGCAGCCCTGCTGCACTGCGCTGACCGCTGGCAAAGTGCTGCCGCGGGGCAGCCCGCCCCGTGGACGGGACGCCTGTCGCGTATTTTCGAAATCTATTCCCTGCATGCTTCAACTGATGCTGCCGGGCAAGCCGCGCATGATATGGCTGCTGCTGCCGAACGGTTTTTTGAGAGGATTGACCTTCAGGTTGTCCGCTCTGGCGGCTTTTCAGCCCTGGACCCGGCGGGCGACCTGACCGATTGGATGTACCTGCACCCGGCAGGCGAGCGCGAGCTGTTGACCTGCACATGCGGCTATGCCGCCGTCGCGGAAATGGCGCAGTTTCAACGGCTGCAAACATCAGCCGGTGCAGCCCCGCTGCCGATGGAAAAGGTTGCCACTCCGCACTGTGCCACCATTCAGCAGTTGGCCGATTTTCTTAACATTTCAGCAGCACAAACCGCCAAGGCGGTTTTCTTGATGGCCGGGCGGGGTAAACGCAATGAGGAACTGGTGTTTGCTGTGGTGCGCGGCGACCGCGACCTGAGCGAAGCTGCATTAAAACGCCTGTTGAACGCACGCAGTTTGCGCCCGGCCACCGACGATGAAATACGGGCGGTGGGGGCGACACCCGGCTACGCCTCGCCGGTGGGCATCCAAGACGCGCTGGTGGTGGTGGACGAAGAAGTGACCCGCTCGCCCAACCTGGTGTCGGGCGCCAATGAAGAAGGCTATCACCTGTTGAACGTGAACTATGGGCGCGATTATCAGGCTGCATGGGTGGCTGAAATTGCCGCCGCCCGGCCTGGCGACCCCTGCCCGCGCTGCGGTGCGGCGCTGCAGGGTGCGCGCGGCGCCCCGCTGGCAGCCTGCCATTGCGTCAGCAACGATTTGATGCAAACCCAGGACTGCACCTTTGTGGATGACAGCGGCAAGGCGCAGCCGGTGCACCTGGCTGCCTTGACCATTGACCTGAGCCGCGTGCTGCTGTGCCTGGCGGAGGATAAGCATGATGATTACGGCCTGCGCCTGCCAATGGCTGCGGCGCCTTTCCCGCTGGCGCTGGTGCTGGTGAAAGGCAAGGATGACAGCGCTGACCGGGCGGCAGAGGATTTATATGACGCCCTGTGCGACGCTGGAGTGGAACCCCTGTTTGACGACCGCAACGAACGCGCCGGGGTCAAGTTCAACGATGCTGACCTGCTGGGCATGCCGGTGCGCCTGACGGTGGGCGAGCGCGCCCTGCAGCAGGGCGGCGTGGAGCTGAAATTGCGCGGCGGGGCGGAAAACCAATTCGTCCCGCTGGCTGATGTGATTCGGCGCGTTCAAATGATTTTGAATGAAAGCGCTGCGAGGTAGTACAATTTTGTCATGAACGATTCTCAACCTCGAAAAATCAATATGTCTTCTCCCGACCTGAGCGCAGAAGACCGCTCGGCAGTGATGGATGTGGTCAACACCAACTGGCTCAGCATGGGACCCAAAATCAGGGCGTTTGAAGAAGCCTTTCGCAGCCTCATCGGCCTGCCTTACGCGCTGGGAGTCAATTCCGGCACGGCTGGTTTGCACCTGGCGGCTGTGGCAGCCGGTATCCGCGACGGCGATCTGGTGATCACCACGCCCTTTTCGTTTGTTGCCTCGACCAACGCTTTGCTGTACGAACGCGCCATCCCGGTGTATGTGGATGCCGAACCGCTGACCGGGAACATTGACCCGGAAAGTGTGCGCCAGGCGGTGGAAGACCTGCTGGCTGGCGGCAGCGCGGCGCAGCGCTGGCTGCCGCGCCGCGGGGCTGAACACCACGGGGCATTAAAAGCACTGCTGCCGGTGGACGTGTTCGGCCAGCCGGCTGATATGGACCCCCTTGTGGAAGTCGCACGCCGTCATGAGCTGACTGTGATCGAAGATTCTTGCGAAGCGCTGGGTGCGGTTTATAAGGGACGGCAGGCGGGCACGCTGGGCGATGTGGGCGCGTTTGCCTTCTATCCCAACAAGCAAATCACCACCGGCGAGGGCGGCATGATCGTCACCGGCGATGAGCGCCTGGGAACGATGATGGACGCGCTGCGCAATCAGGGGCGCGCCCCCGGCGACCAGTGGCTCAATCACACTTACCTGGGGTTTAATTACCGCATGGATGAGATGAGCGCGGCGTTGGGGCACTCGCAGCTAAAGCGGTTGGATACCTTTATGAAAGCCCGCCAGCGCGTGGCGGACTGGTACAACGAACGTTTGAATGGTGTGAGCGGCGTGGAGATTCCCCAAATTGTGGATACCACCACCCGCATGAGCTGGTTTGTGTATGTGATCCGCCTGGCGGCGGAGATTGACCGGGAAGGGGTGGCAAAACGGTTAAAAGAACAGGGCATTGGTGTGCGCCCTTATTTCCTGCCCATTCATTTGCAACCCTACATGGTCGAACGTTTTGGCTACCGCGAGGGCGATTTCCCGGTGACCGAAGACCTGGGCAGGCGCGGATTGGCGCTGCCGTTCTCCAGTGTGATGAGTGAAGAGGAAGTGGACATCGTTTGCCGCGTTTTGCGGTCGGTGTTGTAAAAAAGACGGGCAGGAACAGCTTTGGAATTCTTACCGGTGCGGCGCAAGGGACTGATTTTGCACAGCGCCACGGCTGTTTTATTGGCCGGCGGCGGTGGCGCCATGTTCTGGCTGGCGCTGCAGCAGGTGAGCGGGCCGGCTTTTTCGCTGCTGCTGTTCACCGCGCTGGTTTTCCTGGCGCCCCTGCCGTTTGTGCTTTACCGCGGGGTTTCCCTGTTTCTGGCGCGTTATATGTTGGACCGCGACGGCCTGCGGCTGCGCTGGGGATGGCGCAGCGAGGATATTCCCCTGCTGGACGTGGAGTGGGTGCGCCCGGTGAGCGAACTGGGCTTTCTACTTTCACTGCCGCGCCTGCATTGGCCGGGCTCGGTGCTGGGCACAATTCAGACCCCCGAACTGGGCAGTGTGGAATACCTGGCGTCGGATGACAGCGAAAACTCGCTGGTGCTGGTGGCAACACGCCAGCACATTTTTGTCATTTCACCGCAAGAGACCAACGCTTTTCTGCGCGAGTTTCAGCACGCGGTGGAAATGGGCAGCATCAGCCCCATTGCGGCGCGTTCCACGGCGCCGGTGGTTTTCTTCCAGGACGTGTGGGCAGATATCCTGGTGCGCACACTGGCTGTGACCGGGCTGTTGAGCAATGTGCTGTTGTTTTTGGGTGTGAATGTGCTGGCCACCACCCGGCAAAGTGTGTCGCTGGGGTTCGACCGCTTTGGCAATCCCACGCCACCGGTACCGGCGGAGCGTCTTTTGCTGCTGCCGGTGTTAAGCATCATTTCCTATGCAGTCGATCTGGCGGTGGGGTTATACCTGTATCGCAAGGGCGAGAATCACCTGGTGACCTATCTGGTGGTGGGCAGCAGCATCCTGACGGCGGTGCTGATGGTTGCGGCTGCGCTGGCGGCGATTTAAGAATTTATGACGGAACCACAGATCAACACAGATGGACACCGATCAAACATCGAAAGAAACGAACTACAAAATGGGAACCACAGACAACACGGATGAACACCGATCAAACATCGAAAGATATGAACTACACGAAAAGATTTTTAAGATCTAAGCTTTCGTGTCATTAGTATGATCAACCCAAAGGTATAAAATGATAAATGGGGACACGGCAG